>JAZQLZ010000026.1:0-19680 GCA_045543075.1 Acutalibacteraceae bacterium | reverse complement strand
GACGATTGTAAGCTTACGGTTATGGATAAGTGGCTTCTTTCGGAGCTCAATTCAATGGTTAAGACTGTTGACGATAACCTTGCAAATTATAAAATCCCCGAAGCTGCAAAGGCACTCCAGGAATTCACCGACGAAATGAGTAACTGGTATGTTCGCCGTGGCAGAGAGCGTTATTGGGTACAGGGCGAAACCAAGGATAAAACAGCGGCTTATATGACACTTTATACAGCCCTTGTTACAACTGCAAAAGCGGCAGCTCCCATGATTCCCTTCATGGCAGAGTCAATTTACAGAAACCTTGTTTGCAGTGTTGATAAAACAGCTCCCGAAAGCGTACATCTTTGTATGTTCCCCGAAGTTCAGGAAAACCGTATTGATGTTGAGCTTGAAAAGAATATGGATGAGGTTGTTGATATTGTTGTTCTCGGCAGAGCTGCAAGAAACGGATCAAATATGAAGAACCGTCAGCCCTTGAGCACAATGTATGTTCAGAGTGAAAAGAAGGTTGAAGGTTATTTCATCGACATTATCCGTGATGAGCTCAATGTTAAGAATGTTGATTTTGTTGAAGATGCTTCAAGCTTCGTTTCATACATCTTTAAACCCCAGCTTCGCACACTCGGACCCAAATACGGTAAACAGTTAGGCGAAATCAGAAATGCTCTTGCCGAGCTTGACTCTTCCGCTAAGGCAACTCTTGATACAGAGGGCAAGCTTGTTCTTAACCTTGCAAGCGGTACTGTTGAACTTGCACCTGAAGATATTCTTCTTGAAACCAAGCAGAAAGAGGGCGTGTTCACCGTTTCCGACAGAGGTGTTACAGTTGCACTTGATACAGAACTTACTCCCGAGCTTATTGAAGAAGGCTTCGTAAAAGAGCTTATCAGTAAGATTCAGACCATGCGTAAGGATTCTGATTTCAATGTTATGGACAGAATCAATGTCACATTGACAGGCAACGAAAAGCTCTATGATATCGCAAAGAAAAACGAAGCAACTATTTCAACAGTAGTTCTTTCGGATTCTATTGAACTCGGTGAAGAAGGAGCAAATGCAAAGAAATGGGATATTAACGGCGAAAGCGTAGTTATCTCAGTAGCAAAAGTTTAATATAACGAATAAAACTCCCTTTTTTAAGATAAACTATTTAAACATAGTTTTCTTGAAAGGGAGTTTTGTTATGTGCGGAATTATCGGCAAGGTCGGTGTGGGTGAGGTTATACCCGAGCTTATAAAGGGTTTAAAACAGCTTGAATACAGGGGCTATGATTCCTCGGGTTTTGCGGTAATTAACGGTGACAGAATTTATCGTGTCCGTACAGTGGGAAGAATAAAAAATCTTGAAAAAGAAGCGGAAAAGACAATAGTCAGTGCTACTGTCGGTATAGGACATACCCGTTGGGCTACTCACGGAAGCCCTACGGTGGAAAATGCGCATCCCCATATAAGTTCTAAAGGGAAATTTGCATTGGTTCATAACGGCATAATCGAGAACAGCGAAGAAATAAAAAAGGGGAGTTTACACGAAAATTCACATTTTTTATCCCATACCGATACAGAAGTTGCGGTGCATCTTTTAGAGAAAAATTATAAAGGTGATGTTGTAGAAGCGCTTTCCCGTACTTGCGGTGAATTGAAAGGGTCATATGCTTTCGGTATATTGTGCGAGGATTTTCCCGATAAATTATTTGCCGTTGCAAAAAACAGTCCGTTGGTAGCGACAAAGGGTGAGAGAGGAAACTATATAGCCTCGGATATTTGTGCGGTAAATGAAAACCCGAAAGAAATTTACAGGGTTAAAGACGGAGAAATCTGTGTTATTGATGCTGAAAATATCAGCTTTTACGATAAAAATGGAAGTAAAATCCAAAAGACTCCTGATAAAAACGAAATTGATAAAGGTGAAGTTTCCAAAGGTGAGTACGAGCACTTTATGATTAAGGAGATTATGGATCAACCTGAAGCGGTTGGAAAAACCGTTAATTCTTTTTTAGTCAAAAATAAAATTGATTTTCAGAATATACGGATTGATGATAGCTTTTTTAAGAATCGATTCAAAAAGATTTCCATAGTCGCCTGCGGTTCAGCGTATCATGCAGGACTTTCGGTAAAGTGGGTTTTTGAAAATTTATGTAAAATCCCTTGCGAGGTTTCACTTGCTTCGGAATTCAGATATGAGAACCCCTTTGCGGATGAAAATACTCTGGCAGTTTTTATAAGCCAAAGCGGTGAAACTGCCGATACCCTTGCGGCACTGCGCCTTGCGAAGGAATGCGGAGCGAAATGCATTTCAATAGTGAATGTAAAGGGGAGTGCCATAGCCGAAGAAAGCGAAAACGTTATTTATACAAAAGCGGGGCGTGAAATAGCCGTTGCAACAACCAAGGCATACAGCGCACAGCTTGCGGCATTATACGGATTAAGTATTTATATATCAAAAAAATGCGGCAGAATAACTGCCACACAAGAAAAGTTTTATATAGAGGAGCTTAAAAAGCTTCCCTCAAAAATAACGGAAACCCTTGAAAAGGTTAACGAAAAAGTAAAAAATATTGCAAAGGAAATATATACAAATGAAAATGTGTTTTATATCGGCAGACTTATGGATTACGCAACTGCCGCGGAAGGGTCTTTGAAATTAAAGGAAATAAGTTATATCAATTCACAAGTTTACCCTGCAGGAGAACTCAAGCACGGAACAATTTCGTTGATAAATCAAGGAACCCCCCTTGTAGCCGTGGTAGGGCAGAGCGAAATTTTTGATAAAACTCTCAGCAATATGGCTGAGGTTAAAGCGAGGGGCGCGAGAGTGTTTGCAATAACGAGCGAGGATATGAAAAACCGCATCACAGACGAATATGACATAATAGCCGTCAGCGATACGGTAAAAGAATTCAAAAGCTCACTTTTTGTGTTGCCCCTGCAGCTTTTAGGATATTATACTGCGAAGCTTCGTAATTGCGATATAGACAAACCCAAAAATCTCGCAAAAAGTGTAACGGTTGAATGACCTATTTCAGAAATTTGTGTTTAATTTTGTTAAGGGCAAAAACAATGGATGGAATGAGTATTAATTGTAAGATAATACCCGGTAAAGGTTTTATAAATGCTTTTGTAATAAATATCGTTAGTGTAAGCCCGTCTTCACCGAGTCCTAAAATAAATGCCTGAACTATTGCGTAAACAACTCGTCCGCCAAGCATTGAGCTTATGAGGGAAACATATATTGCACCAAGGTTTTTCTTTTTAAAGCTCATATAAATAAGCCCGCATATTATTGCATAAGCAGGTAACTCAAACGCCATTGAAAATGCCGACGGATATAACTCAGGCATTCCGAAAAGAAGAGAGCGTAAAATAGGAAGACATAATCCGCAAATTGCGCCATACTGCCAACCGCAAATGAGACTGCATAAAAATACGGGTATATGTAATGGGAGAAGTCGCTCACCTATATCAGGTATTTGTGCGGTTAAAAACGGCAATATAAGACCTATGCTTAAGAAAACCGCGGTGAGAGTCATTTTTTTGATTCTGTCTTTTTTCATGTATATCACCTTTGATTAGGATATCAGTTTGAAGATGTTTTTTCAATAGGAAAATAGGATTTTTCGGCAAGTGTAACAAAGAGATGGACTTTGCTTTGTTGTACTTGCCGTTTTTTTCTTTTTTATTTGTTTTTCATAGCAGAAAATTGTATAATTAAAAGAGCTTTTAATTATAGTGAGGCAATTTATGAAAAAGAAAAAAATTATTGCGATTTTAATTTGTCTTGTAGCCGTGCTTACAATTGTTTCGGGGGTGCTTTTGTCAATGTATTTAAAAACCGAAAAATACAAAAGTATGCCCTTGAAAATCAAGGAGGATTTTACATATACTGCCCACACAGGATGCATCAACACAGAAGATAATTCCTTGGAATCTATTGATGTAGGAGTATCAAACGGAGCAAAGATTGTTGAGTTTGATGTGGGTTATTATAAAGGAAAACCGGTACTTGCTCACGACGAGCCAAAAGGTGACGAGATTACTCTCGAAGAGGCTTTTTTAAAGGTGAAAGAACACGCCGGTTTGAGAGTGAACGTTGATATCAAAAGTGTTGAGTATTTGTACACTGTGGGCGAAGTCGCTGAAAAAACAGGCGTCAAAGACCGCATATTCTTTACGGGCATAAACAAAGAAGATGTGGAAAAGGTGAAAAAAGATTGTCCCGATATAGACTATTATCTTAATGTGGACGTGCTTCCCGAAAAGAAGCAGACTGACGAGTATCTGCAATCTCTTGTAAATGAAGTTAAAAATTGCGGTGCGGTGGGTATTAATTTTAACAAGGATAATGCAACTCAGAAATTAGTGGATGTTTTTCACGAAAACGATTTGTTGGTTTCAATATGGACAGTAAACAATAACAGTGATATTTATGAGATTTTGTCTTACGGACCTGATAATATAACAACACGTCGCCCCGACAGAATGAAAAAAGCGCTTGAAGAAATAAATTGGAGCAAATAAGGAGAGTTTATTATGCTTGAAATGAAGAATAGGAAGTTTTATATGGATGGGAAAGATTTCCACATCTATTCAGGTGCTATGCACTATTTCAGAATTCCTCAGGAATATTGGGAGGACAGATTGTTAAAACTGCGTGCCGCGGGACTTAACACTGTTGAAACTTACGTACCCTGGAATTTTCACGAGCCTAAAAAGGGTCAATTTAATTTTGAGGGTATGCTTGACATTGTTAAGTTTGTTGAGACTGCCCAGAATCTCGGGTTGTACGTAATTGTTCGTCCCGGTCCCTATATTTGCGCGGAGTGGGATTTTGGCGGACTCCCCGCGTGGCTTCTTAAAGATAAGAATATAAGACTTCGTTGCTGGGATAAAAAATACATAAAAGCTGTTGAGGATTTCTTCAAGGTTCTTATACCCAAACTCGTTCCGTACCTTGAAACAAACGGCGGTAAAATTATAGCCATGCAGGTGGAAAATGAGTATGGTTCATTCGGCAGAGATAAAAAGTATCTCTATTGGCTCCGTGAGCTTATGCGTGAGCTGGGGGTGGATGTTCAACTCTTTACTTCTGATGGTGAAGACAGATATTTCTTCTCAGGCGGTGGTATTCCCGAAGATTGGATGGTAGCAAACTTCGGCGGTTATCATGAAAACCGCTTTGATGACCTGAAGCTTTTACAGCCTGACAAACCCCTTATGTGCGGTGAGCATTGGTGCGGTTGGTTTGACCGCTGGGGTACAAAGCACCATTCAGATAATGCGGAGGAATCTTTAGGCAGAAGCCTTGACGGATTCTTTAAAGAGGACGCAAACTTCAACTTATATATGTTCCACGGCGGTACAAACTTTGGTTTCTCATCAGGTGCAAACTACTATGATTGCTATTGCCCTACTACAACAAGCTACGATTACGGTGCACCCCTTAACGAATATGGCGGATATACCGAAAAATACTTTGTTCTCAGAAACCGTATGCAAAAACAGTTGGGTAAGGAGCTTCCCGAGCTTCCTGAAGACACTAAAACACAGAAAATAGGTAAAATTAATTTCACCGAATTTGCAGATTTAGAAAAAGTTTACAAGAAATTTGCTGTTCATAAAAAGTCCCATATTCCTCATTATATGGAGCATTACGGACAAAACAGCGGTCTTATTCTTTACAGTACAACCTTAAAGGGGAATTATCGTGATTCAAAGCTTAATGCATTCGGTGTTCACGATATAGCCTACGTTTATATTAATGGTGAACTTAAACACGTTTATAATCGAGCCTTACTTAAAGGTAAGGAAATCTATGACGAAGGATTTTCCGTTCCTATTGAAGCTTTTAACGGCGAAGTTAAAATTGATGTTCTTGTGGAAGCTTTCGGTAGAATAAACTACGCCCGCAGAATCTATGACAGAAAAGGTCTTGATGAAATTTATATTGAAGGTCAGGCTATTGTGGATTGGGATGTTTATTGTATGGAGCTTGATGAAGCTCCTGCAATTCCTTATAAGAAAAGCCATAAAAACTTCCCTTGTTTTATGAAAGCTACCTTCAAGGCGGATGAGAAGCTTGACACCTTTGTTGATATGCGCGGTTTTGGTAATGCCATAGTTTATATTAACGGCTTTAACTTAGGCAGATTTATTAAGGGTGGGCCTCAGTACACCTTGTACCTTCCCGGTGTATTCCTTAAAGATGAAAATGAAATTGTGGTTTTGGAGCTTGACGGAACTAATAAAAAGTACGTTACTCTTACAGACAAACCCATACTGAAATAAAGCGTAGGTGTTGTTTTTGGAGATAATTGATAAAGTAAAAAATGGTTTACAGGAATTAAGACTTTACTGGAACCAGCCTCGCCCGGGCGAATATGTACCATATAAAGAAATTATTATGCTTTCAGTGGGCTGGATGGCTATGTGTATGTCAATTCAGTGGACAATAGGTTTCGGTGTCGGTAATGAGTTTACGGGTATGACACTCAAGATGAACAATAACCAGCTTCTTGTAATGAGTTATGTTTGTCAGGCAATAGGATATATTCTGACACCATTCAATGCCTGGATAGTTGATAATTTGCGGAGTAAAGATGGTAAATACAGAGTTTACATAAAGCTTGCAATACCTGCGATGGTACTTACCATACTTTCTTTGTGGTTGCCTTACGAGCGGGTTCGTGATTCACAGCTTCCCGGGGCTCAGTATATTATGATTGCCATGCTTTTCCTGATAGGTCAGCTTCAGGGCAATGTTCAGAGCTGGGTAAGTACCGGTGTAACCAATATGGTTCACGTTATGACGCCAAACACCCAGGAACGAACCAAGATTATGGCGATAACAAGTATTATTTACTCATTGGGCTTTTCGATAAATAATGTTTATTATCCCACTATGGTAGATATACTTTGTGAAAACGGCGATAAATATAACATGACTTATTATCGTGGCGCATATACCCCTGTTGCGTTACTCATGGTTGTTGTAATGCTTGCGTATTTCGGTACAAAGGAAAGACTTGTTCTTCCCAAGAGCCGTATAACAAAAATGAGCTTCGCAAGCTCGATGCGTGCAGTTGCCGGTAACAAGATTTTCTGGATAAAATGTGCCGATGGTTGGAATAACTTCCTTGAAGGAGCAAAGGGTGATATCTGGGGCTGGATGGTTTATCGTGCCCACATTATGAAGCCTACAACGTATGGCTTGCTTAATACTATTTCATATAATGCGAATTTCTGGGGAATGTTGTTTTCGCCTGCCATTATAAAAAAATTCGGCAAAAAGAAAATTAAGATTTTCAAAAACGTGTTGCAGATTTTCCTTGTAGCATCATATTTCCTTTTCTACAAGAGTCCGCTGGCAGGTATAGGTTTATTCATAGTTTATACTCTGGACAGATTTGTTGATACTTATAATGTTATAGACAGTGCCATTGAATCGGATATGAGAGATAATCAGCAATATCTTATAGGCGAGCGAATAGATGGAGCTTTCGGCTTTGTTTCCTCTTATGCGGGTGGTGCAATCGGTGCCGTAACCGGTCTTTTCCTCCCATGGTTGTATAAGAAAAAAGGTTTTGATGGTAACGATTATTCGGTGCTTGATGTGTATTTGAATTATGACGAAAATCTGCCCCTTTCAAAGCAAAAGAAAAATCCCGATTGTGTACTATATTCCCTTATGGATACGTTGCTTGTTGTGTCCGTAATCGGTGCGGCGATTGACGTTCTTCCCTGGTTCCTGTACGATATTTCTGAAACGGGTCAGAAGTCTATGATTCGTGTTATCAGAATAAGAACTCTTATCGAGGATGCGGATAACCCCGACAGAGAAGAATCTACGTATATTGAGGGTTGCGAGGCAATTTTCAAAGCTATTAAGTATTATGAAGCAGAGAAAGACACAACAACAAAGGCAATTTTAAAAGAGGCGCGTGCTTTACCCTCAACAACTCCGGAACAAAAAGAATTCAGAAAACAAGCAATTAAAGATGCTAAAAAACGTATTCAGGATGTTGCTGAGCATAATGAAGAAAAAGAAATTGCCAACTTCGTTATGCACGAACTCAAACGATTTGAAAATGAGTTCGGTCAGAAACAGGTGGAGCTTTGCAAGCTTATAGTGGCAAATGGTCCTGAGCGTTTCTTCGAATGTGCAAAACAAGCACAGCAAATGGCAAATGATTTGCCGGTTACAAAGGATAAAGAGGAACGCACATGGCGTAAGCAGGAAATCAGGAATGCAAGAGCCCTGGTAAGAAGTGCCCGACTTGCTAAAAAATATTATCCCGATGGCATAGTGCCATTTGATGAAAATATTTATGAAGCAGCTTACAATATGCCCGATGATACAAAGGAACAGGCAAAAATCAGACGTGAAGCTATGCGCATTGCAAGTAAGCAACGGGACAGATACAGCAATGTTGCGGCACCGTATCTCTCTGCTTTAAGAACATTGGCTCTTTATGAAGGGTACAATAACATCAATAAGTTCACCGAGGAATACGACGATGTTATAAATGCCCGTAACGAGCGTTTTGAAAAAGAACGCATAGAGCAGGAAAAAATAAAAGCAGAAAGAGAAATTGACCGAAAGAGTAAACAAGCGAGCAGAAAGCTCAGAAAATAATTAAAAATCACGGAACCGATATTTTCGGTTCCGTGTTCTTTTATTTATCTAATTCTTCTATGAGCTGTAATATCTGCGGAGCAATGGCCTTTCGCTTTTTGGCGGTGATTTTTTTGTAAACGGGAAAAGCCAGAGAAAGTACAAGAATACCTGCAATACCAATAAATATGCCGGGTACGAAATATTGTGTCCAGACCATAACGCAAACCATACCAAGTCCCAAAATCAGTGAGCCGATTATTCCCATAATTAACGATACTATAATACCGGGTTGTTCGGCTTTTTTGTCAAGCTTTCTGAGAAGCTCCATTTTATCGGTATGTGCTGCTGTAGGTGCATATTTTTCTCTTATTTTTTTAATTTCTTTCTTCTGAGATGCAGAGTATGTATATTGAAACTCGTTTTTGCTCATGTGTTTTCCTCCGATGAGATAGAAATGTTTTTGATTTTTTTGGTTGCTTTGAAAAGCATTATGATTGCAACACAAACTATTGATATGCATACAGCCAAACCACTGAATCCATTCAGAAGAAATACGGTTTTCGGTGGCGTATCTGCTCCGAAGGAGGTGAGCATTGCTGTCTGCAAAGAGAACATTGACATAAGCGCAATTGATAAATCAAGAGCCTTTGCCGATAAAAGTATGGGATTAAGGTTTTTGCTTTTAACGAGGTTTATTATGGCTATTATAAGACGATAAAAGGTGTATGCTGCCATGGCATATATAATAAAGCCAGGATATGAAAAACCTTTGTATTGCCATACAACTCTTGCAACCATAACAGAAATTGTTGCGTTTAAAAACAGTAACATTACTCCGCAAAGACGGTATGTTTTCCACTGATGAAGAAGCAATTTTTTGTCGTTGAGTAGAGTTTTCGACTCTCTTTTTGCAAGTACAAAACGGATTATAATCAGAACAAAATAATAAACTGCAACCTGTACAAACCAAGCTGATTGATAATATAGTCCGGATATCAGCTTGAAAACGGCAAAAAGTACATTAATCACCATACCCGTTTTTATAGATAGTCGTGTTTTGATTTCGTGGTCTGTTGAAAGTCGTAAAAGGTGCTTGTCGGTTTTAATTCGTTTTCTGAGTGCTTTTATTATAACAATTGCTCTTGCGATAAAAATACATAGGGCATAAAAAGAAAGAACATATATTATCGGAGCGTAGAATGCTTCAGTAGCATTGTGTGTAAAGATAAACACAAGAGAGACCACAGAGCTGATAATTACCAGCAAGGCGAGTAAAGGTTGAGGGAAAAGGGCTTTGAAAAAATATTTTTTTGTTTTATCTTTTTTCGTCATAATGCTATTTTAACAGTAAATGTACTGCCTTCGTTTAAAACACTGCTTACAGAGATTTCACCGTTCGTAATGTCAATTATTCTTTTAACAAGTGTAAGCCCGAGTCCGTTGCCGTGCATTGCGTGAGAAGTATCCCCTTGATAAAATTTCTCGAATATACGGCTTCCTGTTTCAGCAGTCATACCGCAACCGGTATCGGTTACGGATACGGTTGCCATGTTGTTGTCAGCCTTGAGTGATACAGAAACCTTTCCGCCATTATCTGTGAATTTGAAGGCATTTGATAAAAGGTTATTCCATACAACGGATAACAGTTCGCTATCAGCGGTGACATAAATATCCTCGGCAATGTCGGTTTCTATATCTATATTTTTCTTTTCCCAGACAGTTTCAAAATTCAGGAGACTTTCGCAAAGCTGCTCACTGAGGTTGAATTTAACTGTTTCGGAGAAAATTTGTTGGTTTTCTAATTTGTTGAGCTTTAATATATTGCTTATAAGTTCACTCAGATGTGTTGAACACTGTGAAATAGTTTTTGCGTATTCCATACGTTCATCTTCGGATAATTCGGGGTTTTGCAAAAGTGTTGCGTAATTTCCTATTACAGCAAGAGGAGTCTTCATTTCGTGAGAAACATTTGAAATAAAGTCGTTTCTCAGAGTTTCTACCCCTGATAATTCCTCGGTCATAGTGTTTATTGATGCCATAATCTCCGAAAAAGCCGGTGCGACCGCGGTGGTTTTCAGTCTGACATCAAAATCACCTGCTGTAATTTTATCCAAAGCAAGATTTATATTTTTTATTGGGCGTTCTATGGTTATTTTACGGCGCACAATATCAAATCCGGTGAAAAGAGCCGTAATAATCAAAATGTTTATAAAAGTCGAGATTGCTGAAATTTCAACTTGCTCTTTTGTTAATTTTTCTATTGGAAGATTACTGAAAAATAAAAGGAAGGAACAAGAAACAACAAAGCCGCACAATAAGAAGAATATAATATAAGAAAAAACAGCAACGCGCATATCTTTTGTGAGCTTTTTGTTCATTTGATCACCGCCTTGTAGCCTAAACCATGAACGGTTACAATTTCAAAATCCTTACAATCGGCAAGCTTTCCGCGCAATTTTGTAATATAAACATCAACTGTTCTTGTACCCGAGTCCGTGTCGGCAGCCCAGAATTCATCCATAAGATGGGTGCGCGTGAATGTCTTTTTGGGATATGAAAGCAATTTATATAATAAATCAAACTCTCTTAGTGTAAGGGGGATTTCTTCGCCGTCAAGGTATGCGGTGTGCTCATCCATATCCATAACAAAGGAGCCAACCTCCAGGGTGCGGCTGGAGGCTATTTTTGCCCTTCTCAACAATGCACCGATTCTGAGGAGCATTTCCTCAAGATTTACGGGTTTTACCATATAATCGTCAATTCCGATTCTGTATCCTTTTTGCTTGGCATCAAAATCCTCCCGGGCGCTCATAAAGATAATGGGGATATCAGTATTTGTGGCGCGGATAGTTTTAGCAAACTCGAATCCGTCAATGCCGGGCATCATAATATCGGAGATTACAAGATCAAAAACATTCTCATAAATAGCGTCGTAAGCTTCATCCGCAGAATAGCAACCGACAGTGTTATAACCGTTGTTTTCAAGGAAAATGCAAACGGATTTATTAAGTTTTCTGTCGTCTTCTACAACAAGAATTTTAAACATAGCAAACACTCCAATATTTTATTATAATTTTATTATAACAGAAAATATTAAAGTTTTGTTTATGAATGTGTCAAAAATAAAGATTTACTTTTTAAAAATCTTTCAGTTTATTTTTCTCCGTTTGTAATTTTATCGCTGAGTTCAATGATTTTTGATGCGTATTTTTTACGGCGTGATGCAAGAATGCGTTTGTAAACAGGATAATTGATGATTGCAAAAAATAATCCGATGATGCCAATAACTATACCGGGAACAAGGGGATTGGTTATTCCTAAAAATACATTGATGTCTGTCATAACAAGACTCATTCCGCAACCTAAAAGAATTGCAGACAAAGAGCCGAAAACACAAGCAAAAATATTGGCGGGCTTTTTAACTTTGCTGTCAAGCTTTTTTAATTCATCGATTCTTCCTGTTTCCTTTTCGGTGTACTGTGTGCGGATTTTCTGCACGAGAAATTCTGTATCGTTTTTGTTCGTTTTAAAAACCTCTTTTCTTTAATTTGCAAGAGGATTTTAACTTTCTAATGATTAATTTTATTTTAATTTTTGTTTTTGTTTTGTTAATTTCACAAAAAATATCGGCTACCGAAAAATTGAGTCGGTAGCCGATTTTATGTTAATCTTCAGTAGGCTCGTAGGGGAAAACGGGCATTAATTCTAATTTGAATTGATTTATTTTGTGAAGTCGGTCTATTCTTGCTTTTGTTTCTTCGTCTTCGCAAATGCCTTCGCGGATGTATCTGTCAAGGGTTTCGTATGTGAAGCCAAGATTGTCCTCGTCGGTTTTTCCGCAAAGCCCGTCAATGGGCACTTTGTCAACAAATACGGAAGGAAGACCTAAAACCCTGCCGATTTCCTTGACTTCTCTGACAGTGAGCTTTGAAAGAGGAGAAAAATCACCGACGCTGTCACCGTAACGGGTTGAGTAACCCACCCAATCCTCCGAAAGGTTACAGGTATTGGCAACTCTGCCGTTTACACACTGAGAAACAGCATAAACAGTTGCCATTCTTATACGGGGCGGTAAATTGGTGGTTGCCTGAGTTGTGATTTCAATACCGCTTTTTTCGAGCTCGTTGTAAAGACCCATATATGCATCATTTATGTTGACAGTGTAGCTCTTAATACCCAGATGTTCTACCAATGCCAGGGAAACGTCAATGTCGAATTGTTCGCCTTTCGGCATAAGCACACCCACAACATTTTCTTTGCCGAGCGCTTCAACCAGAAGAGCCGCAACTACGGAACTGTCTTTGCCGCCTGAAACACCTACAACACCTTTGCAGCCCTTGCCGTTTACCTCGAACCAATCTTTTATCCATTGAACTATATCATTTTTAACTTTAAGTGCATTAAAACTCAATTAACTCACTCCTTCGTTCAATATTTTATCTTGTTTTATGGGAATTTTCAATATTTTTGGTATAAATATCTTGCAATAAAGTGTATAAAAATCTATAATTAATGTAGCAAAACAGTGTAAAAAAACTGTTTTGACTAACAATAATCATTATAATTATAATGTTAAAATATTTTTTCTGTGGGGGAAAAAGATGACAGTCAGTTCAGCTATTAAATCATTGGTAAATTATGCTGAAAAACACGGTCTCATTGATGCGACGGATAAAACCTGGGCAATTAACGGTGTTCTGGGTGTTTTGAATCTCGACAGCATTGAAACCGAGGCGGAGGTTTTTGAAAATGCAGACTTGGAGGATATGCTCAGAGTTCTGCTGGATTACGCCTGCGAAAAAGGCATGTGTAATGAGTCGGTTGTTTACCGCGATTTATTGGATACAAAAATTATGGGTGTTCTTACACCCCGCCCTTCCGAGGTTATAAAAGAGTTTAATTTTCTTTATGAACAGAGCCCTCAGAAGGCTACGGATTATTATTATAATTTATCAAGAAAATCCGATTATGTAAGAGAATACAGAATTAAAAACGATATAAAATGGGTAACGGCTACAGAGTATGGTGATATTGACATTACAATAAATCTCTCAAAGCCTGAAAAAGACCCTAAAGCTATTGCGGCGGCACTTCTTATGAAGCAAAGCTCATATCCTCAGTGTATGTTATGCCCCGAAAATGAGGGCTATTCAGGCAGGGTAAACCATCCTGCAAGGCAGAATCACCGTATTATACCCATTGACCTGAACGGTGAAAACTGGTGTCTTCAGTATTCTCCCTATGTTTATTATAACGAGCACAGTATTGTTTTCAATTCACAGCACGTGCCTATGAAAATAACCGAGGACGGTTTCAGAAGATTATTTGCCTTTATAAAAAAATTCCCTCATTATTTCGTGGGCTCAAATGCGGATTTGCCAATTGTAGGCGGTTCAGTTCTCACCCATGACCATTTCCAGGGCGGTAACTATACATTCGCAATGACCAAGGCTCCTGTCGAAACCCAAGTCAGCTTCAAGGACTTCCCGGCTATTGAGGCGGGTATTGTCAAATGGCCTATGTCAGTTATCCGTTTAAGAGGTGACGATACTGACGAAATATGTACTCTTGCGGGTAAAATTCTTTCGGCGTGGCGTGAATATACCGACGAAGAGGCGTTTGTTTTCGCTTATACAGACGGTGTTCCTCACAATACAATAACGCCTATTGCAAGATTTAAAGATGGTAAATTTGAAATCGACCTTGTTTTGAGAAATAATATTACTACCGAAGAATACCCCGACGGTGTTTATCATCCCCATCCCGAGCATCATCATATTAAAAAAGAAAATATCGGACTTATTGAGGTTATGGGGCTTGCGGTGCTTCCTGCCCGACTCAAGGCTGAAATGAAGCTTATTGAAGATGCCATAATCAATGGCGAGGATATTTCCCAAAACGATAAAATTTCAAAACACAAAGAGTGGGTTGACGAGATACTTAAAAACAACTCAATCACACCCGAAAATTGCGAAAAAGTGCTTCGCGATGAAATCGGTAAGGTGTTTGCGGATATTCTTAAACAGTGCGGAGTGTTTGACCGTACTGACGATGGTAAAAAACAATTCCTGAAATTCATTGACAAAGTAAACGAAAACTAAAAATAAGGAGTTTATTATGTTTGAAAAAATTAAATCACAAATTTTAATCGGCAAGGCACTTGTAGGTCAGAACGATTTTGACGGCAGAGCATTCTCTTTTGAATTAAAACAGGATAAAGAGAGCATCAAAGGCGTGCTTAAAGCAAAATGTGACATGGTAATGAAATCCTTTGAGATTGAAACCGAAAAGGATTTTGACGATGATGATTTGTTTTTTGCTAATGGTTATCAGGCTTGGACAACATCCCGCGAGTTTTCAAAAAATGATAATTTCAAGGGTCTTATCAAAGCTGCAAATATCAATAAATCCTTAAAACATTTCGCAGGTCTTTCAGGTGACTATCATTTTGAGAAATACGGCGAGGAAGGCAAATTCCACGCTTACACTTATTGCTACTTCCGCGAAAAAGGCGAAAGAGAAATTGAACTTTACGGCTCAAGAAGTGAACGCAACGGTTTTACAGTATTTGATGTTGATATGAAGGGCGAAAAGTTCAGAATCAAAAAAGATGTTGAAGGACTTAAGCTTACAGCAGGTCAGGAATACGAAATGTTTGATATCGCTATCATAAAAGGCGATATGGACGAGGTAATGGATAAATATTTCTTTGACTTTGTTGGTTGTAAGAAGCCTGCCATTGACCATCTTTCAGGTTATACATCATGGTACAACTATTTCCAGGATATAAACGAAGAAATTATCCTTCGCGACCTTAACGGACTTGACAGAGCAAGCGACGAGGTAAGTATTTTTCAGGTGGATGACGGTTATCAGCAGGCAGTAGGTGACTGGCTTCTTATCGATGAGAAAAAATTCCCCAACGGAATGAAATATATTGCGGATAAAATTCACGGGAAGGGCTATAAAGCGGGTATCTGGCTTGCACCTTTCAGTGCTCAGGTTTCATCAAAGCTCGCTAAGGAGCATCCCGATTGGCTTCTGACCCATAACCGCAACGGCAAGAAAATGCTTGGTTGTCAGGGTTGGGGCGGTGCATATACCCTCGATATTTACAACCCCGAAGTTAGATCATATATCAAAGAGGTTTTCGACACAGTTCTCAACGACTGGGGCTTCGATATGGTTAAGCTTGACTTCCTTTACAGCCAGTGTATAGAGCCCAGAAACGGCAAAACCCGTGGTGAAATTATGTGCGACGGTGTTGACCTTCTCCGTGAGGTTTGCGGCGACAAATGGATTTTAGGCTGCGGTGTTCCCATTGGTGCTTGTATGGGTATATTTGATGCCTGCCGTATCAGCTGTGACGCAAGTAAAAACTGGCAATTCACTCTTAAGGGCAATCTGAGTGTCAATGCACTTGTAAGCTCCATAAGAATAAACTGTGAAAACCCCTCATCACAGAATGCAATTATCAACACTGTTTTCCGTAATCACCTCGACGGCAGAGCATTCTGTAACGACCCCGATGTTTTCTTCCTTCGTGATATTAACATCAACTATACTTTTGAGCAAAAGCTCCTTCACGGTAAAATCAACACCGTTTGCGGTAATGTTCTTTTCGTTTCCGATAACGCAGGTGATTTTGATGATGAGAGAATATATTACCTTAAAGAATTCTTTAAGGATAAAGATTATAAAGTTAAACTTGCCGAGTATGTTGGTGAAAATGATATCCGTCTCGACTTCACCGAGGACGGTGAGGATAAGAGCCTTACATTCAATTTAATCACAGGCGAAAGTAATATAAAAGAAGTTCTTTAACCACTAAACCGCAGATTCACATAAAGAATCTGCGGTGTTTTTATACTTTGATAACGCCCGCTGCTTCAAAAATCGAGAAAATGAAAATGGCAACAATGAAAACGGGCGCTATATATTTAATCATAACAGTAAAAAGCCTTTTTCGTTTGAACCTACCCCCAAGTTCAATTTCTTCAATAACTGCTTGTGGCTTGATTACATAGCCCACAAGTATGCAAGTGAAAAGGGCTACAACGGGCATAATTACGCTGTTGCTTATAAAATCAAAGAAGGTAAGAAAATCCATACCGAGAATGGTTATATTTCCAAGCACCCCGTAACCGAGGCAGGGGAGAAGTCCCGAAAACAGGCAAATTATAAAAACTATAATACAGGTAATTTTTCTTTTTAACCCGAATTTATCCATAAAAACAGAAACTATGGTTTCCATTCCTGAAATTGAAGATGTGAGAGCCGCAAATAACACCAAAAGAAAAAACACGGCACCAATAATTGTACCGCCGGGCATACTTTCAAAAACCTTTGGCAGAGCAACAAACATAAGTCCGGGGCCTTTATCCAAAACAGACTTATCACCGCCCGAAAAGGCGAATACCGCAGGGATAATCATAAGTCCCGAAAAGAAAGCAATGCCCGTATCGAAATACTCAATTTGTTTTACGGATGACTCAAGATTTATATCCTTCTTCATATATGAACCGTAGGTGATCATAATACCCATCGCAAGGGACATAGAATAAAACAACTGTCCCATTGCCGCCAGAAGGGTTGTGCCCGAAAATTTACTGAAATCAGGTTTTATATAATAAATAAGCCCTTCAATTGCTCCCGGCATAAATAAGGAGTAGGCTGATATGAAAATCGTTAAAACCACAAGCATGGGCATCATAATTTTGCTGACTTTTTCGATACCCTTTTCGACACCGAAAAGAACAACAAACGCAGTTAATGCAAGGTAAAGAAAAAACCAGCCAATTGGCTCAACGGGTCGGGCAATAAAACTATTGAAAAAATGGGGAGTGGTGGCGAGTTCGGTGTTTCCTGAAATGAAAATAGTAAGATATTTTATTATCCAACCGCCGATTACAGAATAGTACGGTAAGATGATAAGAGGAACAACAGATGTAAGCGTTCCCAGAAATGAAAATCTTTTATCAAGTTTTTTATATGCACCGATTGCACTGAGTCCTGTTTTTCTGCCGATTGCAATTTCTGCACACATAAGGGAGAAACCGAAAGTAAATGCAAGAATAATATAAACCAGCAAGAATATTCCGCCGCCGTGTTGTGCCGCAAGATAGGGAAAGCGCCAAATATTACCCAAGCCCACTGCGGAGCCTGCCGTAGCAAGGACAAAACCAATTTTGCCCGAAAAAGAACTTCTTTGTTGTGACATAATAAACCCCTGTTCCGAAAATTTTAAAACACATCAGTATATATTTTGCGTAAAAAAGAGTGTTAAATTCCGAAGAACTTAACACTCTTTTTATTATATTGATTTTAATGGTATTTCGGTAAGAAGTCGCCGTGAGCAACAATAAGGTCATCAACCATTTTCTTGATTGTATCAATATCAAGATCGCTGCCTGTATGGGGGTCAAGCATAGCTGCCTGATAAATGTGCTCGAGCTTTTTGGTTCTTGCAGCTTCAATTGTAAGAAGCTGAACATTGATATTTGTCATATTCATAGCCGCACACTGGACGGGCAGAGCACCAACATAACAGGGGTGAACACCGTTACCGTTAATAAGGCAGGGTACTTCAACGCAAGCCTCTGCGGGAAGGTTTGTGATAAGGTGGTTTGAGTTAAGCACGTTACCGCCAATCTGGTAAGGTTTGCTTGTAACGATAGCCTCCATAATATGTGATGCATATTCGTTTGAACGGGTATGCTCTTTAACACCCTTTTCAAGCATTTCTGCGTATTCTTTTTTCCAGTTTTCAATCTGATTTACGCAACGTCTGGGATATTCATCAAGGGGAATATTGTATTTTTCAATAAGCTCGGGGTATTTGCTCTTAATGTAGAACATATTGTATTCTGCGTTATGTTCGCTGGACTCGGTGCAGTAATAACCGAAATTTTTAATGTATTCAAGACGAACCTTGTTTTTGAAATCTGGGTCAGCAAGCTTTTCGTCAATTTTGGATTTTATTTCGGGGTAAAGGTCAACTCCGTTTTTATCCTTGATTTCAAGAAGCCAAGCCATATGGTTGATACCGGCAATAAGCTCTTTTCTGCCATCAAGCTTATCTTCCATACCAAGCTGCTCAAAAAGGTCGGATGAGCAGGTCTGAACACTGTGGCAAAGACCGAGAGTGTTTACACCTGTATATCTCTGCATATAGCCCGAAAGCATTGCCATGGGGTTTGTGTAGTTGAGGAAAAGTGCGTCGGGACAAACCTCTTCCATATCATGTGCGAAATCCTCGAGCACGGGGATTGTACGCAATGCACGCATAATACCGCCGATGCCGAGAGTATCAGCGATAGTCTGACGAAGACCGTATTTTTTAGGTACTTCAAAATCTATAATGGTGCAGGGGTCATAAAGGCCAACCTGAATGGCATCAACAACAAAGTTTGCTCCGCGAAGAGCATCTTTGCGGTTTTCAACGCCCAGGTAACATTCAACCTTACCGTAACCGCCCTTTGACTGACGAATAGCCTCGATGATTGTACGGCTTTCCTCAAGTCGTTGACCGTCAATGTCATAAAGTGCGAATACACTGTCGCGTAAAGCCTCGGTGCACATACAGTCTCCGATAACGTTACGTGCAAAAACGGTACTGCCGGCACCCATAAATGTGATTTTTCCCATTTTTTGATCCTCCAAAATAATAATGTTGCATTTTGACGGCGAACATGTTATAATGTGTTCGTCATAACCAGTATAGTACGAAAATGGGCCGTAGTCAACCGAAATATTGCGGCTTTTTATAACAATATTGCGCAAAGGGGCAAAAAATGGGATATTCTAAATTAAAAGTGGATAAAAGCGGTCTGGAGCTGGGCACGCGCGGCTCATGGGCTTTCCCGGTGACAGGTGGCGGAAAGGCGGGCACGCTCTCACATTATGAGGGCGGTCGCTTTGAGTGCCATTTTCACGCAGAGGCGGAAATGACTCTGATCGAGGAAGGGGAAATGTACTATCAGGCCAACGAAAAGATCTTTTTGTTGCGTGCCGGAGATGGTATTTTTGTCAATTCCAACGTGATGCACGCCGGCTGGCTCACCGGTAATGCG
>JAZQLZ010000025.1:0-110870 GCA_045543075.1 Acutalibacteraceae bacterium | reverse complement strand
AGAATGAATAGTGAATATTGAATAATGAATAATTAAGGGTGCCTTCGGCACGATTTTAATATTTTCAGACTATACGAAGCGTTATAATTCCCGGAAACGAAGTTTCCCCAAAATTCTTCACTATTCATTATTCATTAATTTAATATTGAGAATGAATAGTGAATATTGAATAATGAATAATTAAGGGTGCCTTCGGCACGATTTTAATATTTTCAGACTATACGAAGCGTTATAATTCCCGGAAACGAAGTTTCCCCAAAATTCTTCACTATTCATTATTCATCATTCATTATTCATTAGTTTAATAAATTACGAGGTTACAAACATGTTTAAGTTATTAAAAACCGAGGGTACTGCCCGAAGAGGTGAATTTACAACTGTTCACGGAACGGTGCAGACTCCTGCTTTTCAGAATGTTGCAACCTGTGGCGCAATCAAGGGCGGTTTATCTGCCTATGATCTTAAGGATATCGATTGTCAGGTTCAGCTTTGCAATACATACCACCTTCACGTAAGACCAGGTGACAAGGTTATCCGCGAGCTTGGCGGTCTTCATAAGTTCACAGGCTGGAACGGACCTATTCTTACGGACAGTGGCGGATTTCAGGTCTTTTCATTAGCGGGTCTTCGCAAAATCAAGGAGGAAGGTGTTACCTTCAACTCCCATATTGACGGCAAAAAGATATTTATGGGGCCCGAGGAAAGTATGCAGATTCAGTCAAACCTGGGCTCTACCATCGCCATGGCTTTTGATGAATGCGTAAAAAATCCCGCTGAATATAACTATGCCAAAGAGTCAACCGAAAGAACCACACGCTGGCTCATCCGCTGTAAAAATGAGATGGAAAGGCTCAATAATCTCCCTGATACCCTCAATAAAAACCAGTTGCTTTTCGGTATCAACCAGGGTGCAACCTTTGATGATTTAAGGGTTGAGCATATGAAGGTGATTGCAGAGCTCGACCTTGACGGCTACGCAATCGGCGGTCTTGCGGTAGGTGAGCCCAAGGAGGATATGTACCGCATTATCTCGGCTGTTGAGCCCTTTGCACCCAAGGATAAAATCCGTTATCTTATGGGCGTTGGTACACCCGGTAACATTATTGAAGGCGTAAGCCGCGGTGTTGATTTGTTTGACTGCGTAATGCCCAGCCGTAATGCCCGCCACGGTCATTTATTCACCTGGGACGGTATAATTAACCTCAATAATGCCAAATACAAGCCGGATGACACACCCATTGACCCCCTCTGTAATTGTCCTACATGTCAGAAGTTTTCACGGGCATATATGCACCATCTTTTCAAGGCAAAAGAGATACTTGCAATGCGCCTTGCGGTTACTCATAACCTTTATTTCTACAATAATCTTATGAAGCGCATCCGTGATGAGCTTGACAACGGCACATTCAGCGAATTCAAGACGAAATATGTTGATTTGCTTGACACAAGAATTTAATTAATTTTAAAAAAAAGACTTGTATATTTATCCGATTGCAGTTATAATATACGGGTATGAAATTTTTGGAGGATTTTTAAAATGAATTTTATTACTTTAGGTATCATGGATTCAATACTTTCATTTTTTGGCATGGGCGGCGGTACAGCTGCAACTACTGCCGGTGCTGAGGAACCCACAGGTATGGCTAAATACGGCTCAATCATTATGATTGTTGTTATGGCTGTTGCAATGTATTTCCTTATGATTCGCCCTCAGAAGAAAAAACAAAAAGAAGAACAGCAGATGCGTGATACTATCCAGATTGGTGACGAAATCACAACAATCGGCGGAATTATGGGTCGCGTTGTTACAGTTAAAGAGGACAGCATTGTTATCGAAACAGGTGCTGACAGAGTTAAGATGCGTTTCCAGCGCTGGGCTATCCAGACTAACGACACTGCTAACGCTCGTATGGAAGCTGAAAGAAAAGCTGCCGCTGAAGCTAAACAGGCAAAGGGCGAGCAGGAAGCTATTGATGCTGCAGTAAACGGCAAAAAGAAGAAATTCAGCAAAAAGGTTAAAAATGTTGTTGACGATACTCCCGACGAGAAGGTTGACGAAACAAAGGAATAAGCCGTAATATTTAAAATCAACTCCGCATATCTTTATAAAAAAGATGTGCGGAGGTTTTTTATGCCTAAAATTATTAAAACCAAGAAAATAACAAATAAAAATTACAATATTCCCACTTTATATGCTTTTTCAGTCATAAAAGGGTTGATAATTTTCTTTATCGGCGCGCTTTTGTGTGCATTTATGGTGCTAAGATCATCCCAAAGTAACTTCTTTTTTTACTTAATTTATCTCTTTATTGCTCTTGGCGCATTCCTTTGTTCTTATAGCGCTTCTAAAAAAATCAAGGGCAGGGGAATTATAAAGGGGCTTATTTCATCGGGCATATATTCGGTAGTTATTTTAATTATGAGTATAGTATTGATGCGGTTCAATATTTCGGGGAATATTCTGTTGCTGTTTCCTGTTTGCCTTTTGCCCGGTGTTGTCGGCGGTATTCTTGCAGTAAAATAAGAGGGGAATGTTATGCTTAAAAAAAGTTTTATAATAAGGACAAAAAGTATTCGCCCGCCAATGAAATTCACCTTTGACTACAAGCTGATAATTTACTTCACATTATTCCTCAGCGGTGTTATTATCGGGGTTTTACTTATTAAAAACGCAGGCTGTGATTTTAATAATTTCTTCTCAAAGCTCCTTGTAAACCATGTAAACGCCAAGAAAAACAACAGCTTCCTCACGGATTTCTGCTTTACATTGCTCTGTTTTATTCTCGTTTTCTTTTTAAACTATTTATGCAGTCTGTCGGCGGTGGGTTTCCCGTTTATATGGCTTATTCTTATGGGCTTCGGTGTTGTCTGCGGTGCGGTAATCAGCGAATTTTTTATTTCATTCGGTCTTAAGGGCTTAGGGTTCTGCCTGCTTGTAAATATTCCCTGTTACGCAATAACAGCAGCAACCCTCATATGTTGCTGCTGTGAAAGTACAAAAATATGTAACAATATATTCTGCTTTTTATTCGGTAATTCAAGGTATGACCCCGATAAAACGTGCTTTCTGAAGGAATACACCTTAAAATACATAATAATGTGTTTGCCAATGTGCATCGGTGCTCTGGCATCAACTGTGTGTTTTAAAATGTTCTCAGGCTTCTTCGTCTTCAGTTGAGGTATTTTCAACAGTTATTTCGGGTCTTTTGGGCGCTTTTATACCGCTTAAGGGGTTTGCGGCAGCGGCATTTTTAAGCTGTTCATCCATAATGTGAGTGTAAATCTGGGTTGTACTGAGGCTTTCGTGACCTAAAATCTCCTTGATAGCGAGAACATCAACATCACCGTGCTGATACATAAGAGTGGCGGCGGTATGCCTTAATTTATGGGTGGAAAGCGCTCTGCCTGAAAGACCTGCTTTTTCAAGTGTGCTCTTTACAATAAACTGCACAGTTTTGGGGCTTATTCTGGTTTTCTGACGGCTTATAAATAATGCATCCTTATCCTTTACACCGTCAACAGGTCGGTAGGGTAGGTAGGCATTTATAGCATCTATACACGCATCGTTGAGATATACGGTGCGTTCTTTATTACCTTTACCGGTAACAACGAGAGTATTGTTACTGCGAATATCCGAAAGGTTAAGAGAAACAAGCTCCGAAAGTCGCATACCGCAGTTTAAAAATAAAGTAATGATACAATAGTCCCGCTCCTTGAACTTGCCGTCAACGGCGTTTAAAAGGGCTATGCTCTCATCTAAAGTAAGATACTTGGGTAATGTCTTTTTTATTTTAGGGGAATCAAGCTCCTGCAGGGGGTTCTCGTCAATGAGCTTTTTCTGAACGGTTAAAAATTTATAAAAATTTCTGAGTGTGGTGGCTTTGCGTGCTCTGGTACGCTCATTATTACCGCGATTATCCTTGCAGTAAACCAGGAACATATACGCATCGCTTAAAGAAACCGAGGCAATTTCATTTAAAGTTAAGTCATTAATAATTATTTCTTCAAATGGGGTTTCCTTTGAAACCTTACCACGAATTACCTTTAAAAATCTCAAGAAGGTCTGCAAATCGGTGGCATATTCCGTAACAGTCAAATCGGAACGGTTTTTAATAACGCTGTAATAGTTTAAAAAATCCACCGCAAAGGAAGGGAATATATAAATAAACTCATCTTTTTTCATAATTACACCTTTCCTTTTGTTTTTATCATTTTATAAAAGAAGGGAGATTTTTTCATTTAGACCTATACTGTTCCTAACTCTCAGAAGCTTGTAATCGGTCTTGCTGTAAACGGATTCAACAAACTTATCTCTTTCGGTTTGCTCAATATCATGAGACGAATCATCTAACTCAATTAATAAAAGTATTTTTAAATCTGATGGATCTGCAAGTGCAAAATCAACGTGTTTTCGGCTGATTTTATTAAAATAAATATATTTTTCTCTGTGATCCCACGCATTGACACCTAACAAATCCGCCATCCTTATTTTGGTTAAAATAGTAAGATTTCTCTTGTCCGCAATAACCTTTAGATCTTTATAAAAATCTAACTCGTGCTTTGTTAATAAGTGTTTTTTATAGTAGGGGGAGTATTCGCTTTCTTCTTGTGGTTGTATTTGCTCTACTTTTGGTATAGTGATTTGAACAGGTTTTTGTATAGGAGGTTGATATACAATGTTTGTCTGTCTTGAATTGATGTCTTGAACGTAATATCTTTTTCGCGTCAGATTATTATTTTTTTTTGCTGTTGCCGAACCAGATATGTTCTTAGCAACAGATTTGTTACTTGTGTTCTTATTTTTTCTTACAAGACAAACAATTAAAATAACCGACAAAATTAAAAGTAGAGCTATAATAATGAATGGGGAAGAACAGCAAAAGAACGAAAAGAATAATGCTGAAATTTCTTCAAAAGTGTAACTTGAATGCATAGACTATCGCCTCTCATTACTTATACAAAATAAAAATTTTGTATAAGTCAGGGTAGTGATTTTCAGGTAAAAACGGGGTTTTACTTTAAATTTAACGGATTTACGGCTTTGGGCGTAATACAGCATACTTCCGCTATATATTATGTTAAACCCTGTTGATTCTATAAATAACAATAGTTATCTATAAAAAGCTCTTAACTATTATAAAATAGTTTTATTATTCTTTATACTTTTTCATGACAATTAATATAGCTGCAGTTACTACAACCATTGTTACTGCGTATCCGATTTTTGCTGCTCTGTAGTTTTCTGTGTTTTTCATAAAATTCTTTCCTTTCCACATCGAATAGAAATTTTTGAAATGATACTTTGTATGTCTCAAAAAAACTGAGAGGATTTAATTTTTGTTTTTTTCAGAAATTTTTATGTGATACCTTAAATTATACCAATAATTCCGCCAAAATCAGTTAACGGGCGGTTTTTATTATATATTAATGAAACATTGTATTTATCGGTAAATGATTTAATACGCCCGTAGTCCGGATGTGCGCTTATGTCACCGCTTATGTAAAGCTCGGTATCAGATATCATAGCCGCCGCACCGCCGATAAAGCCGTAATGACTGTTTGAGAGTTGCACAAACC
Organism: Acutalibacteraceae bacterium; assembly: GCA_045543075.1. Taxonomy (GTDB): domain Bacteria; phylum Bacillota; class Clostridia; order Oscillospirales; family Acutalibacteraceae; genus DTU089. The sequence continues at coordinate 105,293 of JAZQLZ010000025.1, read as the reverse complement.
CTTTGGATATCTTTAAAACATCATATTGATAAATATTTAACAAAGAGGGTATAGCATCATCTTCCGTAATTATTGCATTATCTGTAACAGCGCAAACCGAGCATTTTGCATAGCCCTGATTTGTGTGGATAATTTCTATATTATTATCCTTGCAAAAGTCTGACAGCTCCTTTTTGATGTGTTTTGAATTACATAAAAGGTGCCTGCCGCTGAAAAATGCGTTAAGTCCCACATCATTGGGATACGGCGATGAAATTTTACCTACAGAAATTATATTATAATCGGGTAATTTTAGCTCTAACTCCCCTGCCACGCTCTTTTCTGCAAGTATATTAACGTTACCGCAGTTGAAACAGAGTATGTCCGCATGGCTTGAAATCTCGTCCGAAAGTGCCTTGTTTTCGGGAATTGTAATGCATTTAATACCTAAGCTTTCAAGATCCTTGATTTCATTATAATATCGCTCACCGATAATGCAAGCGCTGATTTTATTTTTTGGTATAAGAGGACTGTTCATTTTATTCAGTAGCACACTCAAAGGCTTCGCGGATGTTGCGCACGCCTATAACTTCAATATTCTTAAAATCACTTGGGTTCAGCTTTTTTATATTTTGTCTTGGTATAATACAACGCTTGAAGCCCAGGCGCTCACATTCCCGTATTCTCTGTTCGCAGTTATTAACCGTCCTGATTTCGCCTGCAAGACCGATTTCGCCGAAAACAATGGTACTGCTGTCAATAGCAGTATCCTTAAAGCTGGAAAGAATTGACAGGGCAACCGCTAAATCACAGGCAGGCTCATCAACTCTGAGACCGCCTACAATATTGACGTAACAGTCCATATTTCCCAGGAAATACCCTGCGCGTTTTTCGAGAATTGCTATGAGCATTGCCATACGGTTATAATCAAAGCCTGCCGCCATTCTGCGAGGATTTCCGAAGCCCGAGGCTGTCGCAAGTCCCTGAACCTCGGCAAGAATAGGTCTTGAGCCCTCAATAAGGCAAGTGACACATGTACCCGATACATTAATGGGTCTGCCCGAAATCATAGCCAAGGACGGGCTTTCAATTTCCACAAGACCCTTGTCCGTCATTTCAAAAACGCCGATTTCATTGGTTGAGCCGAATCTGTTTTTAGCGGCTCTTAAAATTCGGTATGTGAGGTTTCTTTCACCCTCAAAATAAAGAACCGTATCAACAATATGCTCCAAAACCTTGGGACCTGCTATATTGCCGTCCTTGTTCACGTGACCTACCAATATGATTGAAATATCGTTGTTTTTAGCGGTGCGCATAAAGAGATTTGTACATTCGCGCACCTGGGTAACACTTCCCGCAGTTGATGAAACTGATGAAATATTCATTGTCTGCACGGAGTCAATCATAACAATATCGGGCTTTTGGGTGCGTATGTATTCACAAATAATTTCAGCATCGGTTTCACACATAATACCGAGCTTTTCGTTTGTGACTCCAAGGCGTTTTGCGCGCATTTTAATCTGATATGCTGACTCCTCGCCCGAAACATATAAAACTGAAAAGCCCTTTGAAAGACTTTCACAAATCTGCAAAAGAATTGTTGATTTACCGATACCGGGGTCACCGCACAAAAGCACCAGGGAGCCCTTGACAAGACCGCCGCCGAGTACGCGGTTGAGTTCCCCTACCCCCGTATCGTAACGCACCTCACCTGATGAATCAATCTGAGATAAAGGAAGGGCTAACCCACGGTAATCCGAAAGTCTGTTTTTAGAAGTCTTTGAAACAGGGGTATCGATTACCTGTTCTTCGTTTAAAGTGTCCCATTCGCCGCAAGATGGGCATTTACCGTACCATTTGGCGGACTCGTAGCCACACTCACTGCATATATAAACAACTTTACTTTTAGCCATTTAAGTCATCCTTTGCAATATACAAAATCCTGGATACCCGTAGCAATACAAAAGGCTATTTGCTTCTGATATTGCTCGGTTTTGAGTAATTGTGTTTCACTGTAATTTGACAGAAATCCGCACTCCACAAGCACCGCGGGCTTAACCGCATTATATATTAAATACACGGATGTACCGCACTCTTTAATCATTCTGTCATTATCGGGCTGCAGCATTTTAGTCACATTCTCCTGGATATTTTCCGCAAGGAGTGAGCTTTGCTCAGAAAAATCGGGAGAATAAAACACCTGCAAGCCCTTGTATTTTTCAACGGAGTATTTATTCTGATGGATACTTATGAAAATAGCATTATCCGTTTCTTCCATAACCTTGAGTCGGTTGTGAATATCGGAAGTCTTCTTCTGACGGATTGTGTTGAGCCCGCTGTCCTCAAGAGATGTATCAGTGTATCGGGTCAGAACGGTTTCAAACCCCGACAGCTGAAGACATTCATCAAGATAAAGGGCAATTTTCAGATTAATATCCTTTTCAACAGTGCCGTCGTCGGCGACAGCACCACCATCAAACCCTCCGTGGCCCGCATCAATTATAATAACGGGTAGCTTTGAAGGCTTTTCGGTGCTTGAAGAAGCGTTATCCGATGAATAAATATAAGCTGTTGCATTAAATATCAAGGCGCAGATTACTATGGAAATCAAAGGAACATAAAGTCTTTTCATATAATCACCCATAATATATATGCGCCATGTTAATCAAATAGGTTTATTATACGAAATCCTTGCCGTTTTTCATTAAAAGCCTGTGGCGAGTGATTCTGAAAATCAAATCATCACGGTTGAGCTTTTCGCTTAAAGCGTTACAGAAGCTCACGGGGTTCACTGTAAAGTCATTTCCGGCAGGAAGATTGAATTTAAGGGAAATTTCACCGTTATTATTGATTATTTCAAAGTTTTTAAGGTTTTCGGTAACATTTATGGTTTTGAAGCCGCCCTTTTTAACCTTCTTTTCGTAGGTCAATGTTTCATTTGAAACGATTTCACTTATTTTTTCGGTAATACTCTCAAGGTCTTCGCCCACAATCTGAGCAGTGTAATCTGCTGAGAAAATCTCAAGGGGCTTATATTGGGGCTCTGTTATTCCGAGAAATTTAATACCGGGCACGGTAACTCTGTTAAGCTCCTCAATAACTCTCTCCAAGGGGTAATTTTCGTCATTAAGCCTAATATCCAGGGGTTCGTATAAGCCCTCAACGCCCAAGGGAAGTGACAAGCCGAACACAAGGTGCGGATGAGGATTAAAGCCCTCAGTGTACCATAAAGGAATATCCGTTCTGCGGAAGGCGCGGACCATACATCTTGTTAAATCGAGATGGGAAATGTATTTTGCAGTATCGGTTTTATTAAACCATATTCTTACTGAGCGCATCACATTTACCTCCGTTTAACATATTTGAACCGCAGCCTGCACACTGCTGACGGCAATGACTTGTGGTCTCGGCTTTTTTAGCCTTCTCATTTTCACAGATGAGGAATTGCTTCCTTATACCTGAGTTTATATGATCCCAGGGTAAAATCTCATCGTATGAGCGACGGCGGTTTGCATAGAACTCAGTGGAAAGACCGCAGGCTTCAAACGCGCTCATCCAACCGTCGAAATTAAACTTATCATCCCAGCTGTCAAAGGTACAGCCGTTGTTATATGCAGCTTCAATAACATCTGAAAGCCGTCTGTCACCCCTTGCAAAAACACCCTCGAGGAAGGTTAAATCCGTATTATGGAAACGGAAAGTAATTTTCTTTGAGGTGCAGGTTTCAAGAAGCAGCTTCTGCTTTCTCTTAAGCTCTTCCCTGGTGTCCTGGGGCTCCCACTGGAACGGTGTACAGGGCTTAGGAACAAAAGAGGAAACCCCTGCGCTTACATTAACGCCTTTTCCCTTGGGCTTGTCGGGGTTATTATAAAATTCATTTACTACCTTTTGCGAAAGTACGTTTATGCCCTCAACATCAAGGTCAGTTTCAGTAGGAAGACCTATCATAAAATAGAGCTTAACTGCAGTCCAACCACCCGTAAAGGCTTTACGGCAGGTATCAAGAATTTCTTCCTCTGAAATGTTTTTATTAATAACATCACGAAGTCTTTGTGTTCCTGCCTCGGCGGCAAAGGTAAGACCTGAGCGCCTTACAAGAGCCAGCTTCTCTTTGAGCTCGTCCGAGAAATTGTCAATTCTCAGGGACGGCAGGGCAACATTGATTTTCTGAGGAACCGCCCAGCCTAATAACTCCTCAAGAAGTTGAGTAATTTTAGTATAATCACTGCTTGAAAGTGAGCAGAGTGACAGCTCGTCATAGCCACTTGTGCAAGCAAGCTTTTGGCTTTGCTCACTGATGGTTTCAACGCTTTTTTCGCGGATTGGTCTGTACCAGAAGCCTGCCTGACAAAAACGGCATCCGCGGATACAGCCTCTGAAAATTTCATGTACAACTCTGTCGTGAACAACCTCAACAAAAGGCACAACAAACTTTTCGGGATAGAAGATTTTATCAAGGTCCTTGACTACCCTTTTATTTATAACCTCGGGTGCGCCGTCAAGGGCTTTTATTTTCTCGACAGTGCCGTCGTCATTGTATGTAACATCATATAAAGAAGGCACATAAATACCCTCAATATGTGAAGCAGCTCTCAAAAATTCACTTCTTGATTTACCCTCTCTCTTATACTCAGCGAGTAAATCGAGAAATTCGAGCATCATTTCCTCCCCTTCACCAATTTCAAATACATCAATAAAATCAGCTAAGGGCTCGGGGTTACACACACACGGACCGCCTGCAATAATCACGGGTATATCAAGGGAATCACCACGGTCTTTGCTTCTGAGAGGAATTCGGGAGAGATTGAGCATATTTAAAACATTGGTGTAGCATAACTCATATTGCAGAGTAAAGCCAACAACATCAAAATCACTTAATGCATCACGGCTCTCAAGAGCGAATAAGGGAATATCCCTCTCGCGCATAATGCTTTCCATATCGGTATCGGGAGCAAAAACCCTTTCACACCAGAAATTATCCCTCGAGTTTATAAGACTGTAAAGAATTTTCATTCCCAGGTGTGACATACCGATTTCGTAGGTATCGGGAAAGCAAAAGGCAAATCTTATATCAACATCAGCTTTATTTTTAATAACAGAATTAAGCTCACCGCCCGTGTATCGTGCAGGCTTCTGCACAAGGGGTAAAATTGACTCAATCTTTGTTTTTAACATACACACAACTCCAGATAAACATATATAATTATTATATTATATATATTAATAATAATCAAGTAAAAATAAAAGCCGCGCCTCCGATTTTAGCGGAAACACGGCAGATATTTAAGTTATCTTTTTGCTTTTTTCTTGGATTTAAAAAGGGTTTTAACCTTTGTGAAAATGGGTATTCTCTCCTGAGTTTCACCGTTGTCACACTTTTCAACAATAACAAGGAAAAGTGTAATAAGTAACAAATACGGAACGGGACACAGAATACCGGGATTAACAAGGGACATCATCTCAAGGCTTATGTATGAGAGGAAAACCGTCATATTAAAAAGGGTTGCCTTTTTCCAGATGAGCATATTCCTCTTGATAAACTGATAGATGAAAGCAACAATACCCACAATACCGAAGCTTGCGGCAATCTGAATGGGCTCGCAGTGATACCAGCACAAAGCACCGGCTTTATTCTTAAAAATATCACGGTTGCCCATATAGCCGAGGCCCGTACCGAGTATGGGATGATTAAGGAAATCCTGAACTCCTCGGGCATAGTGTCTGACTCGGGTTTCGGTATCCTCACCGCCGATAAGGAAGTCATTTAAAACATTGAAAAGCCTTACGAAAGTATTGTTAAGGAATTTCGTAATCTGCGGCAGGAAAATCAGCAGGCCAAATACCACGCAAACACATATAATAACATAGGCTAACCTTCTGCGCCTGTCGTAAAGGACGAACATAACAACGCACATTAAAAGCTCAATGGCACCGAATACCATACCTCCGCGTGAGCCCGACAAGAGCATACCCAGGAAGAAAAGGAAGCCGAGTATAATTGCGTATGGCTTCTTATTACCCAAAAGGAAGGTAAACGGCATGGTAATCATAAGAATGGTGGAGATATTATTACGCCATCTTATAAAGAAAATACCGTGCTTGTCAATGGCAAGGTTAATGTTGATAAGATAATGAGCGATAACCATAAATGTGGCGAATACACCCACAATTACCATAATGCGGGTTAATTGCTCAATAAGAGAGTATTTTTTGTTTACATCAATTTTAGCATATAGGTAACAGTAAACTATTACCATACCGAAGCCCATACCGAGCATATGGTAAATAGACGAGCCTGCGAAATACTCTTTGGCGGAAATAAAGCCGAAACCGCCCATAATAACCGCAAACGAAACAAACATCATAGGCTTGAACTGTGAGCCCTTTGCGGATAATTTTTTACGATAAACAACTAAATTGAAAATGATTATAGCTATAAGGGGTATTGCAACCCAAATGATTTTTTTAAAGTCGTTTAAGGAGTTATAGCACCGTATTGCAACAAGATATGTAAACATCAGGGGTATGAGCATTGCAAGAATATCACCGGTAAAAATAAAACAGAAGCCGGTGAAATACGCTAACACAACAGTACCCGCTATTGCAAATTGGTGATTGACATCCGTGCCACGGGCATAAAAAGAATCAAGACACGCAAAAATAGCCGCAACAACAAATAAAATGGCAATCCATTTATCACTGAAGAGAAATTCACGGACTTTATTTATTCTTTTTAAAGATGACTCGGATTTAAATATATGTTCCATATTTCAAAACCACACAATAATCCATATTTGTCTTTAATTATACCGAAATTAAACAAATATGCAATAATTGTTACAAAAACTTAATAATTGTAACTATTTTAATATTTTTGACTTTTCCTTTTTTAAACTGTAAATAAGGCTTACGAGCATATATACACTTAAGAATATAAGCATTACATTTCTATACTTATGAAAGAATATATAGACGCTAATAAACGAAAAGAGCGCTGTTACAATGACTGAAAGTATATTAAGAATATAATATGTCGTTTTTTTACTTAAATTTATTTCCAAAAGATATTTAAGTCCCCTGCCGCCGTCGAAGCTGAAAAACGGAAGGAGATTAAAGACACCGATAACAAGATTAACCCTTGTAAAATCAGTAAAAGCATCGTTCAGATAATATGACACAAAAGCAATAATCAGATTTACCAAAGGCGCAGAGAAACTGATTATTGCTTCTTTCGGATTACTTAAGTTAAACTCCCCTGCTCTTTTTATGTCCGCCCCGAAGCACGAAAGCTTCAGCCGGGTAATTTTCCCCTTAAAAATAAGTATGAAAAATATATGGATAAACTCATGAATTAATGATGCAATCAGTGAATAAAGACAGATTTTCAACTGACCGACTGTTAAAAAAATTAAAATTATCCCGAAAAAAGTGAAGCTAATCGCAACTTCTGTGTCTTTTATTTTAAATTTCATCTATTGCATCGTTTAAGGCTGTTTCAGGGTCGTAGGAAACATTCCTGATACGAAGCTCAAAGTGTAAATGAGGTCCCGTGGAAGAGCCCGTAGAGCCCATTTCCGCTATCTTTTCGCCCATCTTCACATTATCGCCCTCTTTTACAAAAAGCTCGTTACAATGGCAATAAACCGTCATAATTTCATTATCGTGGCTGATTTTTATATAATAGCCGTTCCATTCGTCGTATGAAGCGACAAGAACTACTCCGTCAAAAGCCGCATATATTGGTGTACCTGAGGCGTTGGCAATGTCAACACCCGCATGAAAGCGCAGATTACCGTATATGGGGTGGGTTCTCACACCGAACTCCGAGGTGATTTCACCCTTGGCAGGTAAAAACATTTTCTGACTTAATGTATATGAATTTACCGAAACATTTGAGGGAATGTCGGTTTCGGAATCAATGGAATAATCAGCACCGCCCTCAGCTTTTACCTGAGCTGTGAGCGCGGGCTCGGTAGCAGCAGCGGTTTCCGGTTTCGTGGTTGTATTCGCACTTTGGGTCGCAGCAACTGCCGCAACTTGTGTCGTATTCGCCGTAGCCTGTGAAGTCGGTGCTTCGGTGTTTTCGGTCTCCTCCGCCTCTTTTAATTCAACGATAAAATTTTGTTCCAGATTATCAAAATATGCGGACTTTATGTTATCAAAAAAGCCCGTACCGCTGAATTTTAATCCGAATAATATGCCGAAGCTTACAGAGCACACCAGAAATTGAAATAAAAGAGTATGTAAGAGATAGTCTTTTTTATTTTTATCCATAAAAAATCACCCACAAATATATATGTGAGTGATTTGAAAATTATTCTTCAATTTGTAAAAATTCCCATTGAGAATATAAATCCTCTAACTCAAGGCGCGAGGTGTCAAGGAGCTCGGTTAAACGTAGCAATTCCTCGTAATTTGCAGTAATTTCGGGCAAAGATAATTGATTTTCGGTTTCCTTAATCAGATTCTCTTTTTCCTCAATTTCTGTTTCCAGTCTTGCTATTTTAGTTTTTCTTTTACGCTCGTTGCTTGCCCTTTCTTTTTTTAGCTTATATTCGTTTACAACGGGCTTTTTACTGCTTATATTAACTTCATTTTCTTTTGAATTTTCTCTGAAAAGAAGGTAATTTTCGTAGTTTCCGTCAATGAGAACAGCACTGTTGTGGGTTAAATGAACGATTTTGGTAGCAAGCTTATTAATAAAGTATCGGTCATGGGAAACCACAAGCAAGGTACCGTTGAAATCAAGCAGAGCGTTTTCAAGAACTTCTCTGGAAATAATATCAAGGTGGTTTGTGGGCTCGTCAAGAATAAGGAAATTGGGTTTTGCGAGCATTATTTTTAAAAGTGAAATCTTCGCTCTCTCACCGCCGCTGAGATCAGAAACGCTTTTAAATACATCTTCACCCCGGAACAAGAACATTGCCAACGCACTGCGTATATCCGTTTCGTTCATAAACGGGTACATATCCCACACTTCATTAAGAACGGTTTTTTCTGAGCTTAATTTGTCGATATTCTGGTCGAAATATCCGATTTTTACATTTGAACCAAGGCGGAAAATACCCTCATCGGCTTCTGCTTCTTTATTGATGATTTTTAAGAAGGTTGATTTACCGCAACCGTTCGGACCTAATAAAAAGACCTTTTCTTCACGGTAAACCGACAAATCGAAATTTCTGAACAAATCCTTATCAGGAAAGCTTTTCTTTAGATTTTTAACTGTCAGTACCTCGTCCCCTGCTCTCAGGTCGGTTTTAAAGCTGAAATTAACGCTTTTTAAAACCTTATCGGGAACAACAAGAGTTTCTTTAAGCCTTTCAATCTGTTTTTCCTTGCTGGCTATTGTAATATAGTTACGCTCCTGGTTAAAGCGTTTTTGTTGCTCTATAATCCCCTCAATACGCTTGATTTCGGTCATGGTTTTTTCGTATTCACGCTCAATGGTAAGCTCACGCTCGGCTTTTAGCTTTTGGAATACAGAATAATTACCCGTGGTATGAATCAGCTTGTTATGGGAGATTTCCATTGTGGAGGTGGTAACTTTATCGAGAAAATATCTGTCATGGGATACTACCATAAAGGCACCACGGTATTTTATAAGAAAGTCCTCAAGCCATATAATGGAGTCTGTGTCCAGGTTATTTGTGGGCTCGTCGAGTAACAAAAGATTAGCATTTGAAAGGAGAAGCTTGCATAAAGAAAGCTTTGAGCGTTGACCGCCGCTTAATGCCGAAACCCTAAGATCAAGGTCCTTTTCAGAGAAACCGAGACCTAAAAGAGCAGACCTTGTCTTTGCTTTATAGATAAGTCCGTCACGGCGTTCTAACTCTTCAGTAAGGCGCAGCTGTTTCTCGATAATTGCAATGTCGCTGTTATTGAGAAGTTTTTCGTTAATTGCTTCAAGCTCCGCTTCCATTTCGATTACATCATTAAAAACGGTAAGAGCCTCATTATATAAGGTTGTATTCTCATCACAGTCAAGATACTGCTCCATGTAGCCTATACGAACATCCTTACCACGGACAATACCGCCCTCGTTGGGGTCATACTTCCCTGTAATCAGGCGGAATAGTGAAGTCTTACCCGTGCCGTTAGCGCCGATAAGACCTATGCGGTCAGTTTCCTCAACCTTAAAAGCGGCGCCTTTGAACAAGACGCCGTCAAGAAAACCGAATGTTAAGTTTTGTGCCGTCAGAAGAGACATAAAACCACCTTAAAATCTTATAAAGTACTGAGTAATACCTTGAATTCACCCTTAAAGGTAACTTCGCCTGCATTTGCAGGGATGAAGATACTGTCACCGGCTTTGCAGGATATATTTTCATCACCGGCAGTGATTACACCCTCACCGCTTAAAACGAGAACACTTACGAAGGATTCGTCACTTACACAGAGAGTGTATGTATCCTTAATATCCACACTGTCCATTTTAAAGAACTCACAGGAACAAAGAGCCTGCTCGGTTGCAGTACCGTTTAATACGGGATCGGAATCGGGGTCGCCGTTTCTTACAGGCGGAACTGTATTTGTAACATCAAGCGCTTTTTCAACATGAAGCTCACGGGGCTTACCGTCAACTAAGCGATTATAGTCATAAACGCGGTATGTGGTGTTGCAATTCTGCTGAACCTCAGCAAGTAAAATACCACTGCCGATTGCGTGAAGAGTACCTGCACTGATAAAGAATACGTCGCCCTTTTTAACCTTAACCTTGTTTACATAATCAAGAAAGGTATTGTCAGCAATGGATTTTCTGAATTCATCGGGTGTAAGCTCCTTATTGAAGCCGTAAATTAACTCCGCACCTTCATCACAATCGAGAATATACCAGGCTTCGGTTTTTCCGTAGCTGTTTTCGTGTAATTTTGCGTATTCATCGTCGGGATGAACCTGTACGGATAAATCAGCCTTAGCGTCAATGAATTTTATAAGAAGCGGAAATTCCTCGAAGGACTGACCCTTTGAGCCTAAAAGAGCTTTATTCTCTTTAATAAATGCAGTAAAGGATTCGCCTGAATTTTCGCCGTTTGCGATAATATTATCCCCGTCGTTTCTTGCACAGAGCATCCAGGCTTCCGCGATATTATTAAGGTCGCTTTCAAAGCCGTAATCATCTTTAAGTCTGTTACCGCCCCAAACGATTTCTTTGAAAACAGGGTTTAATTTAATAAGCTTAGTCATTTTTATCCTCCGTTACTCTGTCCGCAGTGCTTTCCACGGCTACAACGCTGATTTCTTTTTTCTCTATAAACGGTACTGACGAGGATTTTATATCCACTCTGTCATAGTACTCCTTAAATCTTATGGTAAATCTGATTTTCCTCTTACATTTTTTACAAAGAAAAACGGCTCTGAAGGACTGGTTTATAACCCTCCACTCAGAAACTCTTTCACATTGACCTGCACAAACATCACAGATACAACGCATTTTTGATTTATCAATAAGAGGGCTGTTAATATCAGTAATAACCTTGGGCTTGAATGTGATTTTAGAATAAAAGGATGTATCACAAACCAAGGTATATGATGTCAGCATATGCTCATTGTATATCTTTCGGAAAATATCCGCTGTAAGGAAGCTGTCATCAAGGGCTCTGTGTAATGAATATCTCTCGGAATCAACGCCCAATTTTTCAGCAGCGGCGGAAAGACCGATCTGATCGGCTTTCGAGATATTCATAAAAGCCTGAGCGTATTTCTGAAGATTAACATAATTACGCAAAAACGGTATAAAGGAAATACCGTTGAAATATCTGAAGTTTTCGATTAATACGCGGATATCCGTATCGCCCCAGGTGAGAATAACCGTATCATTACCCGATGACCACTTTCTGAAAAGGGACATTGTCTGGGAAAACGGCGTACCTGTGCTGATATCATCATTTGTTATATTTGTAAGTTCCTTGACTCTTGAATGAAGCTTTTTACCTAACTGAGCCTTAATAATCATTGAAAAAGTATCAATAACATTGAGGTTTTCGTCAAGCTTAACGGCGCCAATTTCAATAATCTCGTTAATAAAGCCCTTTTTCTTTTTACAGTAGGCATTATTCCATTCAAGGTCCATGATTATATAATTCATCGTGAACTCCTATATAAGACCACCTGCCGAAAAGCAGATGGTCAATGAAATTTATTTTAAGCCTTCCTCGTCGTAAAGACAGGCAGTTTCAAGTAAAACCTGAGCACCGACTTTGAGAGCCTCGGGAATAAGAAGCTCGGGGCTGTCAAGACGGGTGTGATAATATCTGGGCGGTGTGGGGTCCATAGCGGCAAAGCCCGTTGCCTTGATTCCGCGCTGGGTAAATGCAGCAGCATCACATGCGCCGAGATAAATCGAAGAATAAGGAATATCAAAGCCACAGTTAAGGGCAGCTTGCTTTACAAGAGCCTTTGCCTGAGCATCGTGCTTTAAGGTACCGCTGAGGTCACGGTCATAAACTGCCATATACTCAAGGTCACGCATTGTGTCGCAGGCAACCACAACAGTTTCAATTTCTTTAAGCTCTTTTTCGTGCTTTTTAGCGAAAGCCTTTGCACCTCTGAGGCCGGCTTCCTCGGAGCCGGAGAGCATTACGCAAACCTCGGTATTTTCAAAGCGTACATCGGACTCATCCATTAATTTAAGAACTGCCATTGATGTAAGACAGCCTGAAAGATTATCGTTTGCACCGGGTACGCTCTTAGTGCGGCTCTGGAAGAAGAGGAAACCAACATAAGGAACGAGGAAGATACACAAAACGATACCGAGAATGAGGAAGAAAAGCTCGCTTCCGGGTGTTTCAACAGCTTTGATATCAACCACAATAAACTTAACCAATGACGAAATACAGCAAACAATAAGACCTACAACAGCGGGGATAAGGAACAACTTCATACCCGTACCGCCGAGCTTGTAGTTTAAAGTCCACTCATACTGCGAGTCTGAGTGACCGACAAATATAATTCTCTTTTTGGTTTCGCCCGTTGACTTTCTGGTGGCGATAACATTATGAGAAGGATGACCTTTGAAAAGCGGGTCAATGAACTGTTTGTACATTAAAAACTCTAAAATAAGAGGAATAAAGCCGAGAATTGTAAGTCCGAAGCCCACAACCGGTTTAAAGAAAAACAGCACAGTAGCGATAATTGCCATGGCAACCGTAAATGGAATAAAGCCCATAAAAGCCTGACGGTGAACGGTAAAGCCTTCTATCTCCACCTTATCGGACCATTTCTTTAAATCCTCCGCCATATTTTCCTGAGCCTTTAATTCCTCGGGGCTGCCGGGTGCACGTGGACCGATTTTGTCACAGATGTATGTAATCTTATCAACCATATACTTAACTGTTGAATCAAAATCAATTTTTGAAGCATCAAATTTGTTCTGAATAGTTTTCATTGATATCACATCCTAAATTTCCAATGTTGATAATATAACACATTGATTAAAATTTTACAACACTATATACCAAATTATATTGATTTTATGGTAAATATAAGTTAGAATGGATTAAAAATTATTCGGATGGTGACACTTATGCGCAACGATTCAAAGGTTCTTTATTATAAATCTGCTGCGAAAACCTGGCTCCAGGCAATGCCCCTCGGTAACGGTTTCCTGGGTGCAATGGTTTACGGCAGAACCGACAAGGAAACTATTTCAATGAATTCAGACTCTCTCTGGACAGGCTTCCCCCGTGAAACTATCTTAAAAGACGATTGTAACGAGAAGTTCCTGGAAGCAAGAGAGCTGGTTCTCAAAGGCGAATACCGCAAGGGTCAGGATATTATTGAGGAAAACGTACTCGCTACCTGCTCTCAGGCATATATGCCCCTTTGTGATATCAATATTAAATACAAGCCCACATTCCCCCGTAAGAATTATTCAAGAACACTTGACCTTGAAACAGGTGTAAATACCGTTGAATATTCACGCGGTAATACTAATTTTACAAGAAAATCATTTGTATCATCCCCTGCGGATGCTTATATTGACAGAATTACGGCTGATAACAGCAATGGTATCAACTTCACTGTTTCCTTAAAAACAAAATTAAAAGGTACTTCATTTGTTGAGAACGGTGTTCTTATTCTTGACGGCAGATGTCCTTCAAACTCCCCTGCTAACCGTGATCTGGATATCTACAAAAATGACCCTGAATATTCGGATAAGCCCGAAGAACAGGGTATGTATTTCCGTTGCGCTCTTAAGGTTATTACCGACGGTAAGGTTACCGAGAATAAAAACTCAATCACCGTAACAGAAGCTAAAGAAGCCACAATAATTTTCTGCACCGAAAACTCATTCAACGGCTTTGACATGCATCCCGTTCTTGAAGGTAAGGAATACAAAAATGCCTGCCTTAATCACCTTAACGATGTTTCGAAAATCCCCTATGCAACACTCGAAAAGGAGCATATCGATGATTTCTCATCATTCTTCAACAGAGTTTCTCTCGATATCGGTTCTGATAATAAGGGTGACATTCCTACCGATAAGCGTCTTATAAAGCACGATAACGGTGCTCAGGATATTGCTCTTTATTCTCTTATGTTCAATTTCGGCAGATACCTTGTTATTGCAGGATCCCGTGCAGGAAGCCAGGCAACCAACCTCCAGGGTATATGGAACGATAAAATCGCTCCACCATGGAGCTCGAACTACACAGTAAACATCAACACCGAAATGAACTACTGGCCCGTTCTTATGTGCAACCTTCACGAGTTTAATCAGCCCGTTATTCAGTTGGTATCCGATTTATCGGTAAAGGGTGAAAAAACAGCTAAACACATTTATAACGCCCGTGGTTTCTGCGGTCACCATAATATTGATATATGGCGTTACTGCGACCCTGCCTGTGGTGATGCTCAGTGGGGCTTCTGGCCCATGTCAGGCGTATGGCTCTGTCAGCATGTATTCAACCATTATTTATACACTAACGATGTTAAATATCTGGAAGAAACCGCATATCCCATTCTTAAAAAATGTATTCAATTCGTTCTTGATATGTTGGTTGAAAAAGACGGCTATCTCATTATGAGCCCCTCAACCTCACCCGAAAATGAATTCTTAATTGATGGTGTGGCAATGAGTGTCAGCGAAACCACCACAATGACAATGGCGCTTGTGCGCGAGGTTCTTACAAATACGGTTCAGGCAGCGGAAATCCTCGGTAAAAGTGATGAGGATATCGAAGCCGCCAAAGCGGCAATTCCCCGACTTTTACCCTATCAGATCGGCAGCCGTGGTGAAATGCTCGAATGGTACAAGGAGCTTAAAGAGCACGAGCCCACACACCGCCACAAATCACATCTTTACGGACTTCATCCCGGTTATCAGATTACACCGGACGAAACCCCCGACCTCGCAAAAGCCTGTATCCGCTCACTTGAGCTTCGCGGTGACAACGGCACAGGCTGGAGCCTTGGCTGGAAAATAAATATGTGGGCAAGACTCTGGGACGGTGACCACGCACTGAAATTACTGGATATGCAGCTTCGTCCCGTACCGGCAGGTAAAAACTTACGTTATCGCGGCGGCGGTACATATCCCAACCTTTTCGATGCACATCCCCCCTTCCAGATTGACGGTAACTACGGTTGCACAAGCGGTATCTGCGAAATGCTCTTACAGTCAAGACAGGGCAAGATTTTCCTCTTACCCGCATTACCCTCAAGCTGGAAAAACGGAAAGGTTACAGGTCTTAAGGCAATGGGTAATATCACTGTTGATATTGAGTGGAAAAACGGCGAAATCGTAAACTACAATTTGGATGGCGATACAACCAATATCAAGATTTATAACAAAGGTAAACTGATACACTAAGGAGACAAACAAAAATGGAACGTTACTATCAACCTGAAATTGAAACCGCAAGCAAGGAACAAATCAAAGCTTGGCAGAGTGAAAGACTTGTTAAACAGGTAAAGCATGTTTGGGATAATGTGCCTTATTATCGTAAAAAGATGGAAGATAAAGGTGTTACTCCCGATGATATAAAGGGTATCGAAGACCTTCACAAGCTCCCCTTTGTTACTAAGGACGATTTGCGTGAGGGCTATCCTTACGGACTTCTTGCAGCTCCCCTCAAGGACTGTGTACGTATTCACTCAACTTCAGGCACAACGGGTAAAAGAGTTGTCGCTTTCTACACTCAACACGATGTGGATTTATGGGAAGACTGTTGTGCAAGAGCTCTCGTTGCCGCAGGTGCAACTAACGAAGATGTTTGTCACGTCGCTTACGGCTACGGACTTTTCACCGGCGGTATGGGACTTCATGGCGGTAGCCACAAGGCAGGCTGTCTTACACTTCCAGTTTCATCTGGTAACACAGAACGACAGATTATGTTTATTCAGGATTTACAGGCTTCAATCCTTTGTTGTACCCCTTCTTACGCCGCTTATCTTGCTGAATCAATGAAGGAAATGGGCATCACCAAAGACCAACTCTCACTTAAAGCAGGTATCTTCGGTGCAGAAGCCTGGAGTGAGGAAATGCGTCGTGATATTGAAAACTCCCTTGGCATAAAGGCTTATGACATCTATGGTCTTACTGAGCTTTCAGGACCCGGTGTTGCTTTTGAGTGTTCTGCACAAAGTGGTATGCACATTAATGAAGACCACTTTATTGCTGAAATTATTGACCCCGATACAGGCGAGGTTCTTCCCGAGGGTTCAAAAGGTGAGCTTGTATTTACCTCAATTACTAAAGAGGCATTCCCCCTTCTTCGTTACAGAACAAAGGATATATGTATGCTTAATTACGAGCCCTGCCCCTGTGGCAGAACACACGTAAAAATGTGTAAGCCAATGGGCAGAAGCGACGATATGCTCATTATCAGAGGTGTTAATGTATTCCCCTCACAGATTGAAACAGTTCTTATTAATCAGGGCTACTCCGCAAACTATCAGATTATAGTTGACAGAGTTAAAAACACCGACACCCTTGATGTTCAGGTTGAAATGACACCCGAAATGTTCGCCGATAATGTTGGTGATATCAACCGCAGACAGAAGGAGCTTGTTGAAGGCTTACGCTCAATGCTCGGTATCTCTGCTAAGGTTACATTGGTTGCACCTAAATCAATCGTAAGAAGCGAAGGTAAAGCAGTACGAGTAATTGATAAACGAAAAATTTAACGGAGGTAATATTATGAGCATTAAACAGATTTCAGTTTTCGTTGAAAATAAACCCGGTGCTATGAGTGCTATGACCTCAGTGCTCGCTGAAAACAATATTGATATGCGCGCATTATCCCTTGCAGAAACTGCCGATTTCGGTATTGTCAGAATTATTGTTGATAATGTTTACGCAGCTACAACAGTTTTAAAAGATGCAGGTTATATTCACTCCGTTACAAATGTTTTGGGTGTTGCGATTCCCAATGTACCCGGTGGTGTGAATAAAGTACTTAATGTGCTTGAAGAAGAAGGACTTAACATTGAATATATGTACGCCTTCCTCGGTAAGAAGGAGAAAAACCACGCATATATGATTTTCAGAGTTCATGACGATGCTCTGGCAACGAAAGCTCTTGTAGATAATAACATCCGCTCTCTCAACCAGGAAGATATCGAAAATTTCTGATAAAGAAAACTGCCTGACCGAGGGAGACACTTCGTAAAGAAGTTGTCTCCCTCAGCTTTTATCTTCACAAAACAAATGACACTTTACACAAGAATTGTGAAAGTGTCATAGTGGGTTACATACTTTGAGAAAGGTAATATTTGCCGAAAATAAAGAATATCTTTCTCGGCAGGTAAAGTGATATTGCAAACTGTCGTTTGCAGTGATATTTTTGCCCAAAGGCAAAAGTGATATGAAAACCTTGCGGTTTTCGTGATATTATATTCGCCCTAAAACTGTCCGAAGGACAATATCACTATGCGTAGCATAATATCACTGCGAAGCAATATCACTCGCCGTAAGGCGAATATAACTGAGGCGCACTTCCTTACGGAGTGCGCCTCGAAAGTCAGGCAGTATTTTTTTATCTTAAGTTATATTTAGCTTTCATTTCCTGAGTAAATGTGTGCATTTGCTCAATTTCTTTTTTGCGTGCCGGGAATAAGTCGGCGGGATTTCTTGTTCTTGTCATAATGCCGATGTCAACACCGTCAAGGCTCATATAGTATTTGGCATTTACGGGGTAACACTGACACTCGGTAAGGGAGAAAAAGCCGACCATATTTTCAAGGAATACTGCTTTCTCATCGTCGCCCTTATCAATAGCTTCAATAAGCTGGGAGTAAAGCTCGGGATGGAAGTTAGCCATAACACCGGAATAACCGTGGCAACCCATCCTCATACTCTCTGCAAAGGTTGCACCGTTAGCGTTGAAAATCATAATATCACTGCCCTTGATTGCATCAAGCTTCGCCTGAATTTTACCAAGGTCACAGCAAGTGTCTTTTATAAACATATATCTGCCGGACTCAGCCATTTTCTTCATTACATAGGGTGTAAGCTCGCGCTTATAAGGATACGGACACTCATAAACACCCAGAGGAATCTCGGGTAAGGCATTTGCTACATATTCCATATTCTTAAGAAGTATATCGTCGTCCTCGTCCTCTTTGGCAAAACGGTTTGAAATGAAAACATAGGCATCAATACCGGTTTCTATAAAGGCTTTAGCTTCGGCAATCTGAACATCAAGGTCATCGGAAGTGTGTCCCGATGCTACAACGCACATACCCTCGGGCTTGTTTGCCATAACAAATTTAAGCAGCTCGAGTCTTTCTTCAAAGGAAAGGTAAAAAATCTCACTGCTCTGGCAGATTGCAAAAATGCCGTCCGTCCCCTTCTTCTCGTACCATTCAAGTATTTGTTTAACTCCGTTGTAATCGATTTTATTATCATCAGTAAAAGGTGTAAGCATTGTGGGATAAACACCTGTGTTGATTTTTTTCATAATAACCACCTCTTTGACATATTACCACAATTAAATTTAAAAATAAATAGACTTTTAAATACTTTTTATATATAATGGAAGAAATTGTGAGGTGTTTTAATTGGCTATAAGAATGTATGAACCCAAAGATTACGAACAGATTATAAATATTTGTCTTGATACTTATGACAAAGATGAGCAGAAAACTCCCATTAATCAGTATGTAAAGCAGATGTTTTGTCTTTATTATATTGAAAAAGAGCCTGAGAACTGCGTTGTTGTAACTGATGAAAACGATGTGGCGATGGGCTATGTTTACGGCGCTTCAGATTACGATACCTATCACAAAAATATGACAAAATATCTTGAGAGAATAGCTGAAATCAACGACGGCATATTTACTGCAGATGCTCAGGTTGAAATGTACAATCACGATATTTACAAAGAGGAATACCCTGCTCATTTACATATTGATATTTTCGGAGAATTTCGCAGTAAGGGTTACGGCTCCGCAATGATTGATACCTTCTGCAATAATCTCAAAGAAAAAGGCATCAAGGGTGTGATGCTTATAGTGGGCTACGATAATGTGCGCGCTCAGAAATTCTATGAGAAAAACGGCTTTACCTTACTTAATGCTAAAAAAACAGGCTATGCCTACGGCAAGAAGCTAACGGAGGAAAAGTAATGGATATCATTACAGCAACAGCTCTTATAATAACCCTTGTTGTGGGAACATCCTACGCTTGGGGTATGCGCGGTACAACTATAGGCGGCGAAAAAGGCGCAATGCTACCGGGCGCAATGATAGGTCTTGTTATTGCGGTTTTCAGTAAAATACTTATTGCACAGGAGCACTTTTATATATTTGCGGCTCTTGGTGCAGTTGCGATGTATCTTGGCGGCTCAATGACCTATGGGGAAACCCTCGGTCTTTCCATGAACACAAAACCCGCAGAAAACATGAAAAAAGGTCTTATCGCCTTATTCGTAAAAGGCTTTTTGTGGTTCGGTTTATTCGGTGCCGTATTCACAACGGGTTTAAATGCAGTTTGTTATACATACTCAGCTCTTGAATTGGTTCTTATATTTATCCTCACACCTGCTGCCGCAGTTGGCGGATACTTTTTATTTAACAAACCCCTTAATATCAAAGAAAAGAAATTTCCTAAAATTTACTTTTCCAAAACCCGACAGGAAAGCTGGGGCGCTTTACTCGGTGCCTTCCTTGTCCTTATAATTTTTGCAATTATTAAATTAAATGTTATAACCCTTGTTTTCAGCTTCAGCTGTGCTGTTTTTGGCGGTGCAGGCTGGATTGTGGGTCAGCTTTTGCAGATTTACTCAATACACAATGCCGAAAATTCAAAATCACGGTTTTGTCGCAGACTGTCTTCCAAAAACGGTGTGGATTCCTGGAAAATAATGGAATGTGTTCTGGGCGCTTTCGGCGGACTCGGTGCGGCAGCAGGCTTCTTATTAAGCTATGAGCAATTTAAACTCACTCTTTATAACCTTGAAAAAAATGATGGTCTTCTCCCCTATAATAAAATCCTTGCTTTAGTATTGTTTATTATATGGGTTGTTCTTCTTATGGGCGATATGGTACATTATTTCGTCAAACGCCCCATTACCAAAAAGGAGCTTAAGCGACAGCTTAAAAGAAAACAGATTACCCAGGAGCAATACGCTGTTAAGCGCTTAAAGGCAGTTACAGCAGTACCCCGCGGTTATGATATTTACGATGATTTCACCGAAAAGATTGAGCCTGTTTTATATTGCGCAATCCCCTTTATATTGATTTGTTTAGGCTCAAAGGAAGCTGCTCTGATTTCCTCATTCTTCCTGTTATTCCTTGTAATTGCACAGGAGGTAGGTCTTGAAAAGAGCCTTACAAAAAAATATGACTTAGCAGTTAAAATTCCTTTGGGAGTTATAGCTCTCGCCATTTTTATTGTACAGTGTATATTCTCTTTTGACTTTGGTATAATCGGTACAATTTTACTTTATACCTTTGGTTATGAATTACTTACCCTCTCCTGGCTTGGACTTCGTGCATTCAGAATATTCAAGAGAGAAATCAAAAATTCAGATGAAGAATATACTAAAAAAGACCTTTTCAAACTCTTCCTTAAAAAGAACAAAGCAGTGATAACGGTACATTGTTATTTTACGGCTTGTATGCTTGTAACATTAATCTTTATACTTTAAAACTTAGTCCGAGATTCTTCTCGGGCTGTTTTTTTAGAAAAAAGTATTGACAATATGAAATTTCCGTTGTATGCTTGTGTTAGTACAATAATACAAAGGAGGGATATTTTGGCTTGGAAATTTACTTCTGACAGACCCGTGTATCTGCAAATTACTGACAGAATTGTAAAATCGGTTTTATCCGGGGAATATAAGCCCGGTGAACAAATACCAAGTGTCAGACAATTAGCCTTAGATGCCGCTGTCAATCCAAACACCGTACAACATGCTTTTGCCGAGCTTGAAAGCGAAGGTATTGTTGAATCAAAGGGTACTCTCGGCAGATTCGTAACCGAAGATAACGATATTATTGAGAACACCCGCAAAAAAACAGCCGAAAAAATTGTCAAAGACTTTGTCAATAACATTAATGACCTGTCTATCCCAAAATCTCAGGCCATTGAGATGATTGAGGAGGTATATCAATGAATGTGCTCGAGTGTACGAATATAAATAAATCGTACAAGAGAAATAAACCTGTATTAACCAATCTTAATATTGAAATTCCCAAAGGTCGCATAGTTGGTCTTTTAGGACCCAACGGCTGCGGAAAATCAACACTGATTAAAATGATTGCCGGTATTTTACAGCCCAACAGCGGTACAATCACCGTTGACGGAAACCCTGTTGGTGAAAAATCCTGCGCACTTATTTCCTACCTGCCCGAGAGAACATATTTCAGTAACTCTATGAAGGTAAAAGAAATAATTAAATTCTTCGCTGATTTCTACGCAGATTTTGATTCTGAAAGAGCCTACATTTTACTTAACAATTTGGGAATTGACCCTAATTCAAACCTAAAAACACTTTCCAAAGGTACTAAAGAAAAGGTTCAGCTCATCCTCGTTATGTCCCGTAACGCTAAATTATATCTTCTTGACGAGCCTATTGCGGGTGTTGACCCTGCCGCAAGAGAATATATTCTCAGCACAATAGTAAGTAACTATAACCCGGAAGCATCCATTGTAATTACTACTCACTTAATTACCGATGTTGAGCAGGTCCTTGATGATTTTATCTTTATGGGCTACGGCGGACAGATTATGATGGCAGGAAATGCCGAGGAAGCGCGAAACGCTACGGGCAAATCCCTCGACGAGCTGTTTAAGGAGGTATTCAGATGCTAAAGAAATTAATGCGCTATGACTTTAAATCAGTGTTTAAGCTCTGGTGGATAGGCGCTCTCTCAACATTTGTTTTATCTTTTATCGGCGGCGGATTTTCCACTATTTTCTACACTGAAAAAGAAATTCCCGTCCCCGTAACTATTGTCGCAGTTTTTGCAATAATAATGGTTTACATCGCCTACATGGCATTCGGCGTATTTTCGGATATTCTGGTTTATGTAAGATTTTATAAAAACTTCTACACCGACCAGGGTTACCTTACATTTACACTTCCTGCAAAGAGGCAGTCAATACTCAATTCAAAAGTATTTTTAGGCTTTGTAACCACCACCTCAACCTCTTTGGTATTATTTATTAACTTACTGATAGTTACGGTTATAGGTGCACATAAGTATATTTTCAGCAAAGAATCTCTCGAAGAGTTGAAAATAATTTTTGAAGAATTTGCTGCTTACGAGTACAATTATTTCTTCATTATTTTCCTTGTTGAAGCTCTTATTCTTTTCGGATTATTGACCCTTACAGCAATGCTTTTCAACTACGGTTGCATTTCTGTTGCAAGTGTCCTTGTTAAAAAAGCAAAGATTCTCGCGGCTGTGGGTATTTATTATGTTGCTACATCTATTTTAGGCTTTATATTTACAATATTCTATCTTTTCGGTCTTACAAGCCTTGTGAGTGTATTCTCCAGTATATCCGAAGTTGCGGTTCTCGGCAGTATAGCCTTACTTTTACTTATTGTAATATTCATTTTGTGCGCGGCGTGCTCAGTATTTTATTATGTAAACTACTGGTGCTTGCACAAGAAATTAAATCTTGCATAAGGAGGATGATAATATGAAGAAATTTATATATGTAATTGTTACAGTTTTAATTCTTTCTGTTTGTCTTGGTGTTACCTCCTTTGCAACATCGGTACCCGATGAGGTTGAGATAAACCAAATCCCTTCCGCGACCTTTTCTGAAGATTTCAGAACAATGTATTTTAACGATCACGAATACTATCAAAAAAATCTAATATTTTTTGATTCTTATGTCGCCACAGAATATGATGTCACCGATTACTATGTTGATGACTTCGACGATATCATGAGCACTATGGATTTTGCTATACCGACAAATGCAGACTATGTTTTATCGGATACGCAAAAGGAGCTTGTGTATGATATAAGTCTTTACGGTACCGATATTTTATTTACTGCTGATATAAGCTATAATGACGGTACTATGCTTTCAATATCCTACCTACGGGATGATTATATTGATGAATACGATAAATTCATTGCAGGCGGTTTCGCTGATTTAGAAATTGATTTCGAGTGGCCCGAAGGAAATGTTGTCAAAACAACAAAGCAAGAGCTTTTAGCCAACGAGCAATTAACACTCAAAGATTATGACTACTGGATGGATTTTGACTATTACTATATTTACGCACACTCCGACGACGGTGTGTTGACATATAACCCCGGTCTTATGCTCAAGGTTAACGAGAAGTATTATTACTTCGATTTTGCAGAAAATAAATCTCATAATATGGACTTCTTTATGGAGCATGTTTACTCCGAAGACGGTCAGCTTAAAGGAATTTTAGTACATGAAATTACCGATGAAGCCTTACTCAGCGGAATCGAAGCTGCTGAGACAGCCTATTATGAGGATGATTTTGGTTATCTTTATAACGACGAGCTTGCAATTAAAGTCTCTTATTTCTTCCTGATACTTCTCTTCGGTGTTGTACCCGCTGTAATCTTTATAGTGGCATTGGTATTTGCAATTATCAAAAAAGGTAAATACCGCAAGCTGCTCTTTACCACAGCAGGATTCACATTAGCCGAAATAATCACATTCATTATATTTATGATTGTAGTTTCTGCGAAATAAGCTATTACTGAAAGCCGACCTTCGGGTCGGCTTTTAAATTTTCACCAATCTTTTAATGTAATATTTGGACAGTATTTAAAACCATAACCATTTACAATTTCAGCGGTTATAGTATAATTAAAGCAAATCACAGATATGTGGGAAAAAGGCGTTGATTTTATATGAACAGCTTATGCGAAAAATTTCTGAACGCTCAGAATAATACAACAATTACTCTCGAGAAAAACAAGATTTATGATGTTTATCAGGACGATTGCTTTGAATTAACGGGTTATTTTTGCTCAAATACCGCAAGGAAAGACGAAAACCCCTCAGGCTTGCGTTACAGCGCAATATACCTTAACGGCATGAAAGATATGGTTATTGACGGTAACGGCGCTAAAATCCTCGTTCACGGCAAAATGACACCGTTTTTACTCTACAAATGCGAAAATATAACAATAAAGAACCTTGAAATAGATTATGCCTGCCCTACTATGAGCGAATTTACGGTTGTTTCGGGTGAAAATGACGAGTATGTAATCAGAATTAATGATGACTGCTTATTTGAGGTCAAGGATAACACTCTTTATTGGCACGGAGAAAAAAGTAAAAACGGCGAGTATTATTGGTATGATACCAACTCAGGCTACAAGCGTTATATAAAGAGCTATGACCCCGAAACAAAGCATAGCTTTGATTTTGACCGTGACAATCTCACCTTTGAAAAAATCCGGCAGATTGATAAAAACACACTTAATGTTACATTAAAAAATAAAAATTCCGGACTGCCTGTCGGCCATGTTTTCCAATCCAGAAGTATTGTGCGCGACCAGACGGGCGCGTTGATTGAGCGCTGTAAAAATATCAGGTTCAGCAATTTAAGAATTAAATTTATGCACGGCTTAGGTATGGTTTCGCAGTTCAGTGAAAATATTGAGTTCCGAAACTGTGATTTAACACCGGGTGAAGGTCGCACAATTACAAGCACCGCCGATTTCTTTCAGTTTTCAGGTTGTAAGGGTGATATTATAATTGACAACTGCAAGGCGTGGGGTGCTCACGACGACTATGTTAATGTTCACGGCACTCATCTCAGGATTATTGAGGCGAATTATAGTGAGAAGAAGCTTCTTGTGCGCTTTATGCACCCTGAAACATGGGGGTTTCAGGCGTTTGACGAGGGCGATATAATTGATTTTATAAAATGGGATACCCTCATTCCCTACCATACATTAATTGTCACAGAATACAAGAAAATCAATAATACGGATATTGAGCTTACAGTTGACGGCGAATTACCCGAAATTGAATTGAATAAAGACGTAGTTGAAAACGCAACCTATACCCCCAATTTATATGTCCGCAACTGTACTTTCTCGCAGAACGCTGCAAGAGGCATTCTTTGCACTACCCGAGGAGAGGTAATTATTGAAAATAACACCTTTGAAAAACTATGGGGCCCCGCACTTTTACTTGAAGACGATTGTAATTTCTGGTTTGAGTCAGGCTACACAACAAAGGTTATTTTCAGAAACAATACTGTTTCAGGCTGTGAATATCATGAAACAACTCCCGGAGGTCCTGTAATAAGAGTTACCCCAAAGGTTTTGTGTGAGGATGCTGATACATATGTACACGGCAAATTACTTATAGAAAATAACACCTTTGAAAAGCCCTCATGCGAGAAGCACCGTTTTTTATTTGAGCATATTAAAGAAGTTATTATTAAAAACAATACCTTCGACAGTGAGCTTGAAGTGAAAGCCTGTAACACAGAAAAAGTTACTACAGATTAACAAAAACACACTTACTCAAAAATTAATGAGTAAGTGTGCATTTTTATTCTTTTATTATGTGGTAGTATCTGCAATACAGAATTCTGAAGACACATTCCTTCTGAATCCTTGAGTGTTTATTTTTAGCGAGACCTCCGAGAGAAGCCTGAGAGCAAAGATGCGCATATGTTTTGAAAAGAGCTTCATCAGTTGCTTTATCAATATCGCCCATGGAAGTAAGGGTTCTCTTAATCAAAGCGACGTCCTCAGAAGTCATTTTATCTGCAGATAATTGACCCCCAAGCATATCATTGCCTTGTTTTAAAAAAGAAAACTCAAGTGCCTTAATTCTCTTATCAAGGTCCTCGCTTTTACCGCGGGGCGGGCACATATGTAATTGCTTGCATTTGTCATAGCCGGCTATTTCCCCTTTCAGATTGTAATAATTGGGATGAAAAGCCGTTCTTAACAGTAAAGCCAAACCTATAAAGGACAAAATAATTCCTATTGGCGCAATATAAACAGCTTGCAAAAAACCGCCCGCAATATAAAACGGTAAACCGATAGCAAGCAAAAACAAAGCAACAATGATTTTTATAATCCGATCTTTTCTTAGCTTAAGTAATTCTTTTTTTATATCCATAAATAACCTCAGAGCTTAAGACTCTTTAATAATAACCTCAGTAATATCCTTAACAATATAATCCGCTAATTCTTTTATTGAATCAACACCGTTTTCCATAGCGTAAGAGCGAAACTCCGCTATCATATGGGTATCGTTTATATCGTCACCTACGGCTATAATATCTTCATAAGAACCGCCGATAACCTCTAAAAGCGAATAAAGCCCCTGTGCCTTGTTAACTCCCGCAGGTACTATATCAATACAGTTTCCGTTTTGTAAAGGAGTTAATATTTGGGAGTATTTTCCTTCGATTTTTTTAACAACCTCAGCCGCATCCTCAACGGTTTTAAGTTCTGTGCTTATTTGATTAAAATACTCAATCTCAGGAAAATCCGAGAAATATATTTCATCATCGTCAATGGGGTCAGTTGTATTTAACACCCTGATGGGAATATCTCTGTCAATACAAGCAAAGGGACAACCCCATAAGAATAAATCCTCAATAAAGGGTCTTGCGTTTGCGCCGTCGCACCTTGCTTCGAACATAATTTTACCGTCAGTGTTATATATAACACCTCCGTTATTACAAACTAAAAAATCATATTCAAAGGGATGTGACTGAATACATTCCATTAGTGACGGATAACCTCTGCCGCTGATAATACCGAATAAATTACCTGAATTGCGCCATTGAGAAAGCTTTTCTTTTTTATATTCGGTAATACCGTTGCGGTTAAAGGTTCCGTCATAATCACTTGCTATAATTTTCATAATGCTTTTCAAAGAATATCATCAAAAAGACGGATGTTTGCTTTTTCTGCTTTAATCTCCCCTGCTTGTATCTTCTTTATGATTTCAACAATTCTGTCATTTATAGGAGTTGCAACCCCGTATTTTCTACCGAAATCGCAAACAACACCGTTAATTGCATCAACCTCACAGGGCTTACCTTTCTTAAGGTCCTGAAGCATTGAGGGTTCAATATCTCTGTGCTTCTTCATTGCAATGGGAAGCAGGAAACAACCGAAAGCGCGTTTGAGCGCATTTTTATAATAAAAGAGACCTACAATGTTTTTGCCCTGGACAGGTGCAAACTCAACACCTGAAGCGTGACCTACATCAATGCACTCCTTCATACATCTTATGGCAACCTTTTTACCGTCCTTATCCTCGGAAACATCACCGAAAACGCCACCTACAACAGTGCCGAGACCTGAGAAGGTTGCATTTATAAGGAGCTTGGACCAACGGGCACCCATAAGATTTTCCTCAGCGTGCACAGGACACATAAGCTCAAGTAAATCCTTAACCATATTGAACTGTGCATCCGTAATACCGGGCATTTTACCCATATGGAAAGAAAGACTGTCCTTTTCACTTGTAAGCTCACAAACGCCGGGCTCAATGAGGGCTGCACCCCACTCAACAGCACAACCCATAGTGTGATTATCACCTATGATTTCAGCAATACCCGGTTCGGGAATACCATTCTGAAGAGTTACAATAACGCCTTCGTCAGAAAGATAATCTTTAAGGAAAGTAACAACCTCTTTGTTATGTAGCTGCTTTGTAAGTAAAACAATTACATCGTATTTACCCTTCATCATATCGGGAGTAATAGCTTTGACAGGCACTGTCATTTCAACAGTACCGATGATTTTTGCACCCTTTTCATTTAATAAATCAACATGAGCTTTGTTGCGGTTAATAAGGTCAACCTCACCACCGTTTTTTGTTATAAACGCACCGAGAACAGTTCCAAGAGAACCTGCGCCGTAAATAGCATATCTGCCCATATTTTATACCTCTCTTCAACAAAAATATTCGTCAATATTTTAACATACACCATAATAGATATCAATAGTTTTAATATAAAATCATTATGCAAACAAAAAGACCGACTTTAATTCATAGTTAAAGTCGGTCTGCAGTTAAATTCTTCCTTTTAAACCACTTCGATTCTGAAGTATTTCTTCGCATATTTTTAAATCCTCAGGGGTATTAATACCGCGGAGGTCGTCCCCATCTTTTGTGAAGTAGGTTTCAACGATCATTCCTTTTTTTACCATAAGCTCAGGGACTTCGGTAATATAGTACTCTTTTTGGACATTGGCACAACCAATCTCGGGCAAAACCTTAAAAAGAGACTTACTGTTAAACACCATTACACCCGAAAATAATTCTTTAATTTCTTGTTGTTGGGGGTTGCAGTCCTTACCTTCGACAATTCCCATAAAGTTACCATTTTCATCGCGGATAACTCGCGCCCACATTTTTAATGATTCGTTAGCCGCGGTCATAAGGGTACAATCCGCGCCGTTTTGTATATGCTGTCGGCACATAGCTTCCATTTCTTCGCATCTGAACAATGGCATATCGCCAAATGTTATAAGTACGCTGCCGTCGAAGCCATCAAATTCCTTAGCGCATTCCATAACAGCATGACCGGTTCCGAGCTGCTGCTTCTGTTCAACATAGCAATAGGGATTACCGAAGTGATCAATTATCATTTCCTTGCCGCATCCAACAACAATATATGTGTCCTTTTTATCAATAAATGATATGTTATCCAACACATATTCAAGCATTGGTCTGTTGCCGACTGAAAACATTGCCTTGGGCATATCTCCGCTGACCTTCTGCAGTCTGCTTCCTTTTCCTGCAGCAGGAACGATTGCTCTGATAGATTTCATTTCGTTCTCCATAACTTATACATTAACTAATTCACACACATTAGCCTCAAAGCCCTGTGCGTCATAGATGTTTTGTAATATTTTTCTTATTTCGGGTAATTTCTTTTCCATATCCTGTAAAAGCTTCAGTTGAGTACGAGCTCTGTCAAGATTCTGACCGGGATAATCAATGTGATAATATGTATCGCCGTTTATATGATCCATCAAGAAACGGATACCATCTTCTGCGGTAATAATTAAAGCTGCAAAGGGAAGTAACTCTAACTCTCCTTTAGTAAGAATATCACCACAAGCCTCCAGGTATCCGCGGGCGTATGCCTCATAAAGACACAAATCACACGAAACCTTACTCAAATCCTTTTCATCATCCTTAGCAGTATTAGTACCGATTCTCATACTGTCACCAAAATCATACAACGGTGACGATGGCATAACGGTATCAAGATCTATTATTGCAACGGGAAGATGCGTATCTTCATCAAAAAGTATGTTATTTAAATTACAGTCATTATGACAGATTCTTGTTGGTATAGCACCATTTTCCAAAGCCTCGGTAATTTTCCCGAACCCGTCGGCACGGGAACGAATAAATTCGATTTCCTCCGTAACATCCTTAACTCTTTTCTGAGAATCACGGGAAATGGCAGTTTCAAGATCAAGGTAGCGACTTCCGGTGTTGTGAAAGTTTGGAATAACCTCTTTAATTTTTGTAACATCGACTGAACACATAGACTTAATAAACCCGCCAAAGGAAACCCCTGTGTAATAAAAAACATCAGGACTTTCAGGAATATCTAACGAATACACATTATCAAAGTATGTTATCATACGCCAAATACCTGTTTCATCAATCAGATACAATTTCCCGTCTTTTGTATGACGAAGAGTTTGTACTGTACCGCGATTATGCTGACCGGGCATTTTCAAATTATCAGATAAATGCTCTGTAATTAACTGATAGTTACTCATTAACGCATCAATATCAGGAAAAACATTGGTATTAATCCGTTGAAGTATGTACTGATGAATATTACCGTTTTCTGAAATAGTTTCAACTTTATAAGTACGATTGATATACCCCTTATTGATGTGCTCAATATTTTTAATTGTTCCTTGTATTACAAAATGCTTAGCAACATTTTGTAAATGGTTCATATTCATATGCATCTCCGTTAAAATTATTAAATAGCTATTTTACATAACACCCCATTAAAGCATAGTATAACTTATTGTTTTGTTTTAGCAATACAACAGAGTTATAAATTAATAGAATGTATTCAGTACTGCCAGTCAATAAATTTTCTTAAAATCATTACAATCTGATTAACAAAATTTGTAAATTCGAAATTTAAAACGGAGATAATATATGGCTCTGTGTGATTCCAATCTTCCTCCTTAATAGAAAGATCTTCATCATCAACAAAATATCCCGGTTCAAGGAATGCTTTTGTCTTCATTTTTACATTCATAATATTTCTGCAGGCTTCACGTAATGCTGTACCAAAGCCGATGGGATCAGCATAATACTGCATTTCAACAGCTGCAACGTGTGAGGGCATATTGAGAAGCCATACACCTGTGAGCATTGTATCATTACCGTTGTAAACTGCAAGAACAGGGCTCATATGTCCGTTACCAATAAAGTTATTTGAGTAGTCGGAAACAACAAAACCTTCAAATCCCCACTCTTTACGGAGCAAATCTTTAAGTAACTCTGAACAGCCGCCACACCAATCTGTACCAATTCTGTTATAAGCGGACATTACTCCAAAGCAAGCAGATTCTTTAACCGGAATTTCAAAAGCTTTAAGGTAAATTTCACGCATTGTCTGTTCATCTGCCCATGTAAATATACCGGCACGGTGTGATTCCTGATCATTCATAGCAAAGTGCTTAATTGTAGTGACAAGACCCTGACCCCAAGCTCCATTGATTATTTCAGCACCCATTGTGCCTGAAAGAACGGGATCTTCTGAAAAATACTCAAAGTTTCTGCCTCCCATGGGATTTCTGTGGATGTTAACACCGGGTGCATACCAGATATCAGTACCGATGCTTCTTGCTTCTATACCAACGCTGTCTCCCATTTTATTTGCAAGTGTTTTATTCCATGTACAAGCAATTGCAGTTGCACAAGGGTAAGCTGTGCCGCTATCGGTATAAGCTATACCGTGAGCACCTTTAATGCTGGAGGGACCGTCATTATCCCATGTCTGAGGAACACCAAGTCTATCAATACCATAGGTTTGGTAGCCACCGCGCGTTACAAGATTAACCATTTCATCTAAAGTGAGCTGGTCAAGGAATGCATCCATAAGTGATTCGTCTTCATATACATCCTGAAGAGTGATTACACCATCGTCATAAGTTACACCCATTTTTGGAGCTTCGCCTTCTTTAGTAGGTGCAGGATAATCATCGGCGTTTTTAATTTCATCTGTTTTAATGAGACTTCTTGCTGCGGGATATGTATCAACCGCATTCTCTCTTGAAAGAATAGTGAATCCTGAATATGCATTATCAAATAAGTTTTTGATTTCAGTACCGGTAACGCTGTCATTTTTAGTCACAACATCTTCATTAATAGTATAAGTAAAAGAATCAATATGCTCACGTACATTTTCACCAAGAATAATCTGATAATCACCCTTTTCAAGAATCCACGCCTGATTATTGATTCTGTCATAAGATGCCATATCATTCACATCAAACTGAACAGTAACGATTTCACATTCTCCGGGGTCAAGAAGTTTAGATTTTTCGTAACCACCCAAAGCAATTGCACTCTTTTCAATTTCACCTGTATATGGTGCGCTGTAATAAATCTGAACGGTATCTTTACCGGCTACATCACCTGTGTTTGTTACCTTAACATCGACTGTGATTTTACCATTTCGTGTGCTTGAAGATACAATTTCTTTCGTGAAGGTCGTGTAAGAAAGACCGTAACCGAACGGATATTGAACTTTATCTTTTGCGAAGGTTTCAAAATACCGATAACCAACGTAAATACCTTCTTGATATTCAACGTAGTGCCCGCCACCTTCGTATTCATAAGTACCGAAATTCTGTGTTGACGGATGGTCATAAATACTGTAAGCAATTGTATCAGCAAGTCTGCCCGAAGGATTCACTTCACCTTTAAGCACCTGTGCAACAGCTCTCATACCGAATTCACCCGGAATCCAGAATATAGCTGCACCCTTTATGCTCTCGTATTCATCAAGAAAACCCATTTCCATTATATTACCGATATTAAAAAGTACAATAACATTTGAAAATGTTGTAGCAACCTTATCCACCATTGCTCTCTCATTATCACTCAAGCGGAGGATTTCGGGAGTAAGGTCTGTGTTTTCTGCACTGGTTCTGCCGATAACTATAATTGCAGTATCTGAAAATGCCTTTGCATTACTCATAACATCATCAGTAAGCTTTTCGGGGTCCATTTCATTAAGTGCACTCTTAGTAAGGAGTAACTGAGCAAGATTATTAAACACTGTACTTCCTGTTTTAAGAATTTCATTAGAACTGCAATATTTATCATAAAGCTCCCTGAGCTCGGTATTATAAGTGATTCCCGCATTATCAAGTGCCTCGTAGAAATACACAGGATCATGAGTAGCGATTGAACCGGAGCCTGCACCACCCAAAAGCGGAACAACAGATGCTGCACCGAACACATTAACTTTTTTACCGTTGAGGGGTAATACATCGTCTTCGTTTTTAAGTAGAACTATACCCTCTTGCTCAATCTCAACAGCAACTTGACTTGACATTTCAATAACCTCATCAGGAATATTTCCGCTTACAGCAAAAGCAGGAACAGACATAAAAGTTATAAGAAGTGTAAAAACAAGAATAAAAGCCGTAATCTTATTGCGTATTTCCATTATGACATCTCCTTTATATTAAATTAATCTTGATTATACTATAACAAAAAAACACTATTCAATCAACAGTTTTTTTTACAATATTAACAAAAAACGGTTTTTAAAAATATATATTTAGTTGTTTTTGTTATAAAACTCGTAATCACTTAATTGAAGTGTGTTTTTGTTTTATATTTGGAAAGAATATGAATTGTGATTTAGCTGCGCATATCTCCATAATTATTTATAAGATATTCAAGGTCCTCTTCGTCAACCCTTCCGTTGCAGTTCATATCTGCTGCGAATTTCTGAGAGGTTGACATATTTGGTGCATTTGCTTCAATATCAGAAAGAGCTGTTTGCATTTCAATGATATCATCAATTGAAAATGCCATACCATCAAGGTTAAAGTCACCTTTTTGTATATTCTGAACCTCACCAAATGTTTTGTGACCGATTTATTAGTATGACCAATGCGTTTAGCGATTGCAGGAACAGATAATCCTTTACTAATCAAATAGGAAACGTGCGAATGTCTTAAGTCGTGGATGCGAATTTCATTTAAACCAGCAGCTTCAGCGCCTTGGCTGAAAATTCTATACACCATAAAAGAAGTCCTCTAAGGACAATTCACATTCTTTATCTTGCTCTTCAGTTTCTTCTATCGTTCTTGTTGCTCGGCAATTGTTTTTAATTGCTTTTCTAATAGTTCTTCTTGTTCAATAATAAACTTTTGAGCTTCTCTTTCTGTTTTGAAACCTCTTTTATAAGTCCAGTAGGTCTCTCCTGTTACTTCGTCCCTTAATTTTTTATATTGAGCACGATAAGTTATTCTTTTTTCGTCATAGTAAACATTTAACTTCATTTTAATTACCTCGTTGTTTTAAATTTTCATATAAAGATTTATATGTATGCGGCTTAATAGCCGCTAAAATTATGAAGCCTGATATCGTGTTCTTTTGTAATAATATTCACGATTTACACGACCACGAAATACGCAATAACCCATTGCTTCGAGTTCGCCATTAAGCTTTTTTATGAGCTTATAAGCTTCACCCTTACTTATTTCGATATCTTCCTCAAAATATTAATGACAGAAAATCTTCATTATTCAACATAAAATTTTATAAAAAAAGAACTGACCGATATTATAATCAGTCAGTCCAAATATATATTTAGTCACAAGCTTAGTCACAGAGTGTGAAAAAACTCTTAAATCCCTTATAAATCAAGGATTTTTAAAAAACTCGGTATTATTCCCACTCAATTGTGCCAATGGGCTTCGGAGTGAGGTCGTAGAGGACACGGTTGATGCCTTCTACTTCGTGGGTAATTCTGTCTGTAATTTTGTGAAGAAGTGCGTAAGGAATTTCTTCGATTGTTGCGCTCATAGCGTCAGTTGTATTAACTGCACGGATGATTGCGGGCCAGCCCTCGTAACGAGCTTCGTCTTTAACGCCAACGCTCTTGATATCGGGAATGGTGATGAAATACTGCCACACCTTACCTGCAAGGCCGTTGATGTCAAATTCCTCACGAAGAATTGCATCTGCCTCTCTTAAAGCATGAAGTCTGTCACGAGTAATTGCGCCAAGGCAACGAACACCAAGTCCGGGACCGGGGAATGGCTGACGATAAACCATTGCATGAGGAAGGCCAAGAGCCTCACCAACAACTCTTACCTCATCCTTGAAGAGTAATTTAACGGGCTCAACAAGTGAGAACTGAAGATCCTCGGGAAGACCACCAACGTTGTGGTGTGCCTTAACAGCCTTTTTACCCTCTGCCTGCTTATTGCTCTCAAGGATATCGGGATAAATTGTTCCCTGTGCTAAAAATTCAACGCCGTCAAGCTTTCTTGCTTCATCAGCAAAAACCTCGATAAACTCTTTACCGATGATTTTACGCTTTGTTTCGGGGTCAGCAACATTTGCAAGCTTATCAAGGAAGCGGTCTGTTGCATCAACGTAAACAAGGTTAGCATCAAGCTCCTTGCCGAAAACTTCAATAACCTGTTCGCTCTCGCCTTTTCTCATAAGGCCATGGTTAACATGAACACAAACAAGCTGTTTGCCGATTGCTTTAATAAGTAAAGCAGCAACAACAGAGGAATCAACACCGCCTGAAAGGGCAAGAAGAACCTTCTTGTCGCCTACCTGATTGCGAATTTCGTCAACTTGTTCGGCAATGAACGCCTCTGCAAGTTCAACTGTTGTAATTCTTTTCATTTCCTCGGGTCTTTTAATAATTTCCATAACAGTTAAACCTCCTGTGAATTATCAGTCTGTATAGTTGTCGAAATAACCCTGAACAAGGATAATGGGTGTACCCTTGTCACCAGAACCACTTGTAAGGTCACAAAGTGAACCGATAAGGTCTGTAAGCTGTCTGGGAGTTGTACCCTGAGAAGCCATATTACCTACAAGGTTACCGGATTTAGCTTTGATGCTGTTTGAGATAGCCTCTTTAAGCTCGGCACCGGAAAGACCCTTGAAGTCATTATCTGCAAGATATTTTAATTTAAGTTCATTGGGTGTACCGATAAGACCATCGGTATGAGCAGGAGAAACAACGGGGTCTGCAAGCTCCCAGATTTTACCCTGAGGATCCTTGAAAGCACCATCGCCGTAAACCATTACCTCGATGTGTTTTCCTGTTCTTGCAAGAAATTCAGCCTGTATATCCTTAACAAGGTCATTACATTCTCTGGGGAAAAGCTTAATTGTATCTTCTGTTGATTTATTGGAACCAAGAAGACCATAAGCTTCGTTACAGCCACTGCCGTTGACAGATGCATTAAGAATATCATCAAGACCGCAAACAACCTTTGCACCTGCAGCTTTAAGGATGCGCTTTGTTCTTGCTCTTGTGTGAATATCACAAGTAAGAACACAATCGGTATAATCGAGGATTGTTTTAGCCTGGTTAGCAAAAACAATTTCGACCTCTGCACCTGCTTCTTTTATGATTTCAGAATAGTAGGCAACGTAGTCAACACCTGTAAACTCGTGTTTATTTTCGCCAAAAAGTTCTCTGTACTTTTCAAGAGAAAGTACATCTGAATAAGGGTTGATACCGGCTTCGTCAAGTTGATCGTAAGTTAAAAGAGAGTTACCAACTTCATCACTGGGATAGCTGAGCATAAGCACAATCTTCTTGGCACCCATTGCAATACCTTTAAGGCAAATTGCAAAACGATTACGTGACAAAATGGGGAAAATAACACCAACTGTTTCACCGCCAAGCTTAGCCTTAACGTCAGCTGCGATATCTTCAACTTTTGCGTAGTTACCCTGAGCTCTTGCAACGATTGACTCAGTAAGAGCAACAACATCGCGGTCTCTAAGCGCAAAGCCTTCACTTTCAGCCGCCTCAATAACGCTTGTAACAGCAATATCAACAAGGTTATCACCCTGTCTGATAATGGGACAACGAATACCGCGTGAAACTGTACCTACTTTTCTTTCCATAATAATCTCACCACTTTATTTAGTTTACCTAATTTGGATTTTTAAACATTGAAAAAAGTATGGAGCGACTTTCAATGAAAGTCGCCCTCATTTGAAATCTTATTTCATCATGCTGGCAACTTCGTCAGCAAAATTGTCTTCTCTTTTTTCGAGACCTTCGCCTTTTACAAGACGAACAAAATCAACAACCTTGATATCAGCACTATTGTTCTTAGCAACCTGTGCAACATAACCGGCTACTGTACCATCAAAGAGGTCGGAACGAACGAAAGTCTGTTCAAGGAGACAGATTTCTTTAATCTGCTTCTTGATACGGCCTTCAACTGCACCAGCGAAGATTTTGTTGCTCATATACTCTTCTTTACCTGCAACTGCAAGTGAAGCAAGTGTTGCAACAGCCTCTTTTGAAAGGAAGTTGAAGAGATAGGGGCTCTTCTGGTTTTCTTCGTAAGCTGCAACATCTTCAGCGCTGAAAAGGTTTTCAGCTAAAGCTTTCTGGAAGAGAGCGCTAAGAATGGGCTTGGGAAGAGATTCTGGCTTGTTGAGTGAGCTATCGATTGTGATGCTTCTCATTTTTGCAAGCTCGTCAGCAGAAATAGATTCTTTTGCAAGATATTCGGGGCTCATAGCTGCAATCTGCATAGCGATGTTTTTACCCATTGCAACGAATTCTGCTTTATCTTCGAGATTTGTTTCGAATTTAACTGCAACACCAACTGCGCCGCCTGCGTGGATGTAAGTTACAACGTCACCCTCAACAATTACAAAACGACGAATTTTGAGGTTCTCACCGATAACGAGGATAAGGTCGTTAAGGTTTTCTGTAACTGTTCTGTCAGAATCAACGAGCTTGAGCTCTGCAAGAGCTTCAACTGTAGCAGGCTTGTTTGCTGCGATTGTTTTAGCAACGTTAAGACCGAACTCCTGGAATTTATCGTTTTTACCAACGAAGTCTGTTTCAGAGTTGATTTCAAGAAGAACTGTAACTTTAGCAGCATCGTCTGTGTAAGCGATAATTGCACCTTCAGCAGCAATTCTGCTTGCTTTCTTCTCAGAAGCAGCGAGGCCTCTTTCACGAAGAATCTCAAAAGCTCTATCCATATCACCGTCAGCTTCTGTAAGTGCTTTTTTACACTCCATCATACCAACGCCTGTTTTTTCTCTTAAGTTTTTAACATCTAAAGCTGTGAATGCCATAGGGGTTTCCTCCTTTATAAAGTTATCAAGGCGGAATAAATTCCGCCTATTTAAATTAACTACTTATTCAGCTGCTTCTTCAGCTACTTCTTCTTCAGCAGCTGCAACAGTCTGCTCGCCCTGACGACCTGCAATAATAGCATCAGCCATAGCGCCTGCAATAAGCTTAACAGCGCGGATAGCGTCATCGTTACCGGGGATTACATAGTCGATTTCATCGGGATCGCAGTTTGTGTCAACGATAGCAACGATCGGAATACCGAGCTTCTTTGCTTCGAGAACAGCGATTCTTTCTTTTCTGGGGTCAACGATAAACATAGCAGCGGGCATCTTTTTCATTTCAGTGATACCGCCCATGAATTTCTCAAGCTTTTCTCTTTCGAGGTTGAGCTTGATAACTTCTTTCTTGGGAAGAAGGTCGAATGTACCGTCAGCTTCCATAGCGTTAAGCTGAGCAAGTCTTCTGATTCTCTTCTGGATTGTGTTGAAGTTTGTGAGCATACCGCCGAGCCAACGAGCATTTACGTATGACATACCGCAACGTTCTGCTTCCTCTTTAACAGAATCCTGAGCCTGTTTCTTAGTACCTACGAAAAGTACTTCGCCGCCCTCCTGAGCGATCTGGTTGATGAAGGTGTAAGCCTCTTCAAGCTTCTTTACAGTCTTCTGAAGGTCGATGATATAAATACCATTTCTTTCAGTGAAGATGTAGGGAGCCATTTTGGGGTTCCATCTTCTGGTCTGGTGTCCGAAGTGAACACCTGCTTCGAGTAATTGTTTCATTGAAACTACTGACATAATATTGTCCTCCTTTTTGTTAAACCGCCGCAAGGTTTCGACTCACGGATACCACATCAAAGATGCACACGACACCCGCAATCTACCCTGCGTGAGTTTTTTAACTTGGAAAGTATATCACCTTTTTACAAAAAAAGCAATACTTTTTTGTTAATTATTTTCTAAGTTAAAACAATATTTTTTGTATCGTAAATAGTTGGTAATTTTTTTCATTCTTACCTCGCGTGCATAGTCATTTATTACAAATGAACCATTGTCACGCATTGATACAACCACGAGCTCGTGAACACCCGCGGGTAAATCTCTCAAAGGTAAACGAATAAGGTTTTTTGCTTTATCGGGCAATCGGCAAACAGCAAAATCCCCATCTAAGTATTCTACGAAAATATCCATAATCAATCCTCAAGGTTATTATTTATGGCAGAGCCGAAATAATTGTGATTCTCAGGTAAATGAGCTCCGCCGTTTTCAACGGTCTCAGCCTGCTGTACAGGTATATCATCAACCGATAATTGTTTTGGTGTGGAAACAGATGAACTAGCCTGCATTTCATACCATTGCTCTTTTGTGATGAGCACCTTACGGGGCTTACTGCCTTCAAAGGGTCCTATAATCCCCTTTTCACTTAATTCATCTACAATACGCGCAGCTCGTGCATAACCTAATTTAAGCTTTCTCTGCAAGAGAGTTGTAGATGCCATACCTGCTTCAACTACAACCTCGATAGCTTTAGGTATCATTTCATCGCCGTAGTCATCAGCAGATGTATCAGCTTCAACAGCTGCAGATGATTTCTTTTTACCGTCCTGAGCAGCTTTAATCTCAATTTCCTGCATAACGGCATCATCATACTTAACATCGCCCTGAGCGGTTACGAATTCAATAACACGCTCTATTTCATCGTCCGAAACATAGCAACCCTGCACACGCACAGGCTTCGAAAGACCTACGGGACAGTAGAGCATATCACCGTTACCAAGGAGCTTTTCAGCACCTTGAGTATCAATGATTGTACGGGAGTCAATCTGTGATTTAACGGCAAAAGCAATTCTGCTTGGAATATTGGCTTTAATAAGACCTGTGATAACATCAACAGAAGGTCTCTGGGTTGCAACGATAAGGTGCATACCTGCAGCACGGGCTTTCTGGGCGAGACGGCAAATAGAATCCTCAACCTCATTTGAAGCAGCCATCATCAAGTCGGACAGCTCGTCGATAATAATGACAATCTGGGGCATTTTAGGTAAATTGTTTGAAAGAGCATAGGTGTTATAACCCTGCAGGTTTCTTACACCTTTTTCTGCAAATAATGCATAACGCTTGTCCATCTCTGCTACCGCCCAGGAAAGAGCACCTGCAGCTTTTCTGGGATCCGCAACAACGGGCACAAGAAGATGAGGAATAGAGCGATAAACAGTAAACTCAACCTTCTTGGGGTCAATCATTATAAGCTTAACCTCATCGGGCTTTGCATTATAAAGCAAGCTCATAATCATGGTGTTAAGGCATACAGATTTACCAGAACCGGTGGTACCTGCAACAAGCAAGTGGGGCATCTTTGCAAGGTCAGCACAGGTTGCTTCGCCCTGAATATCACGACCCAGCGCAACATTGAGCCGCGACTTTGAGTTTTTAAATGAATTATTTTCAAGGATTTCACGAAGCGTAACCATTGCTTTTTCAGCATTGGGCACTTCAATACCCACAGCGTTTTTGTTGGGTATAGGTGCTTCGATACGAACACCGGAGGCAGCAAGATTCATTGCTATATCATCCGCAAGCGCAGTAATTCTGCTTATCTTAACACCCGGGTCAGGTTGAAGCTCGAAACGGGTAACCGAGGGACTTTGGCAAATTTCGACAATATGAGTACCAACCCCGAAGCTCTTAAGGGTCTTAACTATTGTTTCGCCTCTTTCGCGCAGTTCGTTGGCAGAACCGCCTGTATTATTATTCTTAGGCAAATCAAGAAGCTCAACGGGCGGTAACTCGTAAACAACAGTCTCCTCTACCCTTTCCTCAATTACATCTTCAACAATTTCTTCTGCAGACTGTTCTTCGTTCACTTCGTAATCAGCGAGTTCAACAACAGCCTCATCTTCCGCAGCTTCAATAATCTCTTCAAAAAGTTCTTCCTGAACGGTCTTATCACCAAGCTCGTCAAAAGCAATTAAATTATCTTCCTCTTCCCGGGCATCATCATTTTTGAACAAATCAATAATTTCAGCCATCTGAGTATCCCTGTCGGGAGAAACTTCAATGCTGTTTGATAAAATGGGGTCCACACCGTTATCAACAACCACAACATCTTCATCAATGGGAATATCAAGATCAATTTCCTGTTTATTGCTTTCGGCTCTTCGCTTTTCAGCGCTTCTTGCGCGTTTTTCCTGAGCCTTTTCTGAAGCGGCATTGTAGGATGTTTTAATATCTTCAAGCTTTTCCCCTGCTATTTTTGAAACCGATTCAGCAGGACCCTTCAGGGATTCAACAAGCTTAAGTAGGCCTGTACGGAAGAAAATCATACACAAGGCTGTAAGAATAAGAATTACAACGAAACCTGCGGCAATTTTATTTCCACCGGTTAACAAAAGAGGAATACCGCCGATGAGCGCACCGAATACACCTGTACCGTAATGAACGCCTTCACCGTTATAATTCTTAAATATGTTATACGCATCCGCAATCTGTTCCCCGTATGTATATTCGGTATTTGCGATTATGATATTTACAAAAACAACAATCAAAGTGAACAAAGTAAAGCCTTGTATTACTCTGATTTTGTACTTCTTTGAATCCTTACCCAAAAGCGCAACAACACAAACAAATATCATAAAGAAAGGCACAATAAACGCTGTAAAGCCGAACAAGCCAAAGCTGAAGTTTCTGAGTGCGCCCCAGACACTCCCCGCAGGAATAAATACAATTGCACCCATAAGCAATGCAACGAAAATACCAACTAAAGCGATAATAAGCTTATGCTCACGGCTGAAAAGTGATTTTGCACCCTTGGCTTTTTCAGAATTATTCTTTTTAGAGGTTTTTGCGCTTTTTTTAGGCGCGTTTTTCTTAGTCTGAGCCAAAACTGAAATCTCCTTATTATTTAATGAACGCTTCTACTGCACCGATAACAGTAACAATAAAGCCGAGGATTACGCAGTAAATACCGAAGTACTTATACAAATTTTTCTTCATAATAAGCTGCAGAAGCTTAATTGAGAGTACACCCACAACTGCTGATGCGACAACTCCGACAATCAACGGAAATACAGGAATTATTTCAGGACTTTCAAGCGCATCCTTAAATTCAACAAGACCACTTGCAAGCACTGCAGGAATACTTAAAATGAAGGAATATCTTATAGCATTGTTTTTAGATACTCTGCAACACATAGCGGCAGAAACAGTAGTACCTGAACGGGAGATACCCGGGAAACAAGCTGCAAAAAACTGAGCGATACCGATTATAAGTGCGGATAACGGAGAAACGCTGAGGTTTCTTTTGGTATTTAGGGCAACATTTGTACCCAACAATAGCACAAAACCGGTAATCATAAAGCATAAGCCTTCAGCTTTTATGCTGTTATCAGAGCTGAAAACACCTACTGCATCCATAAGATTATTACCATTACCAACAGGCAATAACAAGATAAGCAAGGGAACACATGAAATAACAAACATAAATAACATCCGACGTGCAGCGGACATATTTTTCATTTTAAATTTACTGAAGTCCCTTTTAAATAAATCTCTGAAGCAAAGCAAGAACTCAACGAACAATTCATAAATAGGCTTATAAAATACAATGAAAATTGCAACGAGTGTTCCTATATGTAGCATTGCGGAAAAAAGCCCCGAGCCTTCGGTTGCCATTCCGCTGAAATGTCTGAAGATTGACATATGACCACTGCTCGACACAGGTAAAAACTCTGTAAGCCCCTGAATTATGCCGAGAAACAAAGCTTGTATTATCTCTTTCATAAAAACCTCCGCAATTAATGATTATCCACCATATTATAAAGACAGTCAAGCGCATCACTAAGACCGCCTACACAATCAATAAGACCTTCTTCAACGGCTTGTACACCATTGAGAATTGTACCGAAATCAGTGATAAGCTCCTTGCTGTTGAGCATCATTTCTTTGAACCGCTGTGAAGTTACACCAGAATTACGGGTTACAAAGTCAACAACCCGTTCCTCCATCTTGTTAAGATAAACGAGGGTCTGTGGAACACCCAAGATAAGACCGCTCATTCTGACGGGATGCACTGTCATGGAAGCCGTAGGAACAACAAAGGATTTTTTTGCACTGACAGCCAAAGGAATACCAATGGAATGGCTACCGCCCAAAACAAGGGAAACTGTGGGCTTTTTCATTCCGGAAATGAGCTCGGAGATAGCGAGACCCGCCTCAATATCACCGCCAACAGTATTGAGAATTATGAGTAAACCCGAAATATCGTCATTTTCTTCAACAGCGACAAGCCGAGGAATAATATGCTCATACTTTGTGGCTTTAGTGTTTGACGGAGAAACGTAATGCCCTTCAATCTGACCAACAATAGTAAGACAATGGATATACTTACCGTTTTTGTTTACGGTAACACTTCCGTCAATAATATTATTTTCGGGAAATACACCTTCGTCAGCCTCGTTATTATCGTTTTCCACATCGGGAACAGTAGCATCAAAATTATAAAAATCGTGTAAATAGTTATACAAAAAACATCACCATTTTTTATTATAACCAATTTACCCCTTTTATCATATATAATAGCACATTAAACAAAAAAGTGCAATATTTGACATATTATATTTATAATTGTTTGTTTATTTTTTATCAAATTTTCGTTGACAAAGATTGTGAAAAATATTAAAATGTCATTGTTAAAAATTTAAACAAGTTTTTCGGAGGATTAAAAAATGGGACTCACTCTATGCGAAAAAATTATTAAGAGTCATCTTGTTGACGGCGAATATGCCCCTGGTAATGAAGTAGGTATCAGAATTGACCAGACTTTAACCCAGGACGCTACCGGCACAATGGCTTATCTCGAGCTCGAGGCTATGGATATTGATAAGGTAAAAACAGAGCTTTCTGTGGCTTATATTGACCATAACACTCTCCAGACAGGTT
Source organism: Acutalibacteraceae bacterium (assembly GCA_045543075.1). Lineage (GTDB taxonomy): Bacteria > Bacillota > Clostridia > Oscillospirales > Acutalibacteraceae > DTU089. The sequence goes on along the minus strand of JAZQLZ010000025.1, from coordinate 61,624 downwards.
TCGAGAATGCCGATGACCATAAATTCATTCAGAGCGTTTGTAAAAAACGCGGCGTTCGTTATTCAAGACCCGGTAACGGTATCTGCCACCAGGTTCACCTTGAAAGATTCGGCATTCCCGGTAAAACACTTATCGGTTCCGACAGCCACACACCCACAGGCGGCGGTTTAGGTATGCTTGCTATGGGTGCCGGCGGTCTCGATGTTGCAGTTGCAATGGGCGGCGGTGCATATTACATCACCGTTCCGGAGGTAATTAAGGTCAACTTAACGGGTAAGCTCTCCCCCTATGTTGCTGCTAAAGACATTATTCTTGAGGTTTTGAGAATACTCAGCGTCAAAGGCGGTGTAGGTAAAGTTATTGAGTACGGCGGCGAAGGCGTCAAAACACTTACCGTTCCCGAAAGAGCAACAATCACCAATATGGGTGCGGAGCTCGGTGCTACAACATCAATATTCCCTTCTGATGATATTACATATGATTTCATGAAAGCTCAAAGCCGTGAACAGGATTGGGTTGAGCTACTTCCGGACGAGGATGCTGAATATTCAAGAATTATTGATATTGACCTTTGTGCATTAAAGCCCCTTGCTGCAATGCCCCATATGCCCGATAATGTTAAATCTGTTGCAGAAATCGGCGAAATTAAGGTTGACCAGGTTCTTATCGGTTCATGCACAAACTCATCACTTCTTGATATGATGAAGGTTGCAAAAATCCTTAAAGGTAAAAAGGTACATCCTTCAGTATCCCTGGGTATTGCTCCCGGTTCAAAACAGGTTCTTAATATGCTCGCACTCAACGGTGCTCTTGCAGATATGATCGATGCAGGCGCCCGTATTCTCGAGAGCGCTTGCGGACCCTGTATCGGTATGGGTCAGTCACCCTGCTCATCGGGTGTTTCTTTAAGAACATTTAACCGTAACTTCGAAGGCAGAAGCGGTACCGCAGACGGTAAGGTTTACCTTGTAAGCCCTGAAACAGCCGCGGTATCTGCACTCACAGGCGTTCTCACTGATGCAACTACTTGTACAGAAGATATTTCAGTTACACTTCCTAAATCATTTATCATTAACGACAATATGATTGAAATGCCTGCAGAAACTCCCGAAGAGGCTGCAGCAGTTGAGGTATATTACGGACCCAACATCAAACCTTTCCCCAAGACAACTCCCCTTGCTGATTCAATAGAAGCAACAGCAGTTCTCAAAGTTGAGGACAACATCACAACTGACCATATTATGCCTGCAGGTGCAAAGATTCTTCCCTATCGTTCAAACATTCCTCATCTTTCACAGTTCTGTTTCCGTCAGTGTGATGAAAACTTTGCAGAGCATTGTAAGGAAGCAGGTTCATGCATAATTATCGGCGGTAACAACTACGGACAGGGCTCTTCAAGAGAACATGCTGCTCTCGTTCCCCTCTATTTAGGTGTTAAGGCTGTTATCACAAAGTCTTTTGCACGTATTCACAAGGCTAACCTTGTAAACGCAAGCATTTTACCCCTTAACTTTGTGAATGCTGATGACTATGACAAAATTTCAGTTGGCGACAAGCTTACACTTCCCGCTATCAAAGCCGAACTTAAAGCAGGCAGTGAAATTACTCTCAAAAACGAAACCAAAAACGAAGAATACAAGCTCATCTGTGATGTATCCGAAAGACAGGTTGATATTCTCACAGCAGGCGGCTTACTCGACTACACCAAGGAGGAAAATAAATAATGACTGAAGTACAGATTCAGAACGCTCTCGATAGATTCAAACAGTTACTCATCGAACAGGACGAGCGCAACCAGAAAATCAAATCAACAAAAGATTTCAAGGATTTCAAAGCACTTGATAAAATTGTAATCGGTGTCTGCGGCGGTGACGGCATCGGCCCCATCATTACAAAAGAAGCCGCAAATGTTCTCAAATTCATCCTCAAAGAAGATGTTGATAACGGCAAGGTTGAATTCAAATACATTGACGGTCTTACAATTGAAAACCGTGCTAAAGTTATGAAAGCAATTCCGGATGATGTTATGGAAGAGCTCAAGGCTTGCGACGTTATTCTTAAAGGACCCACAACCACTCCTCAGCAGGGCGACGGTCTTCCCAACATCGAAAGCGCAAACGTTGCTATGAGAAAGGCTCTTGACCTTTTCGCAAATGTTCGTCCCGTTAAAATCCCCGAGGAAGGCATCGACTGGACATTCTTCCGTGAGAACACTGAGGGTGCATACGCAGTAGGTTCCAAGGGTGTCGATGTTGACGGTGAGCTTGCATTCGACTTCGTTGTAACAACAACCGAAGGTACTGAAAGAATTGCTAAACTCGCTTACGAATACGCCCGTAACAACAAAAAAGACAGAGTTTCAATCATCACAAAGGCGAATATCATCAAAACAACTGACGGTAAATTCCTTAACCTTTGCAAAAACATCGCTAAGGATTATCCCGAAATCACAACAGACGAATGGTATATTGATATCACAACCGCAAAGCTTATTGATAAAAAGCGCAGAACCGATTTTAAGGTTTTCGTTCTTCCCAACCTTTACGGCGATATTATCACAGACGAAGCTGCTGAATTCCAGGGTGGCGTTGGTACAGCAGGCAGCGCAAACATCGGTAAACAATACGCAATGTTTGAAGCTATCCATGGCTCTGCTCCCCGTATGGTAAAAGAGGGTCGCGGTCAGTATGCAGACCCCTGCTCAATGCTCAGAGCTGCAGTACTTCTTCTTTCACACATCGGCAAGCAGGAAGAAGCAGACAAGCTGGAAAAAGCTCTTGATATTTGTATGATTACCGAAAAGAAAATGGTTATCACCGGTCGTGATAACGGCTGTACTTGTGAAGAATTCGGTAACTATGTAATGGACACTCTTAAAACATTAGATTAATAAGGGCGATAAATTATGAAAAACAGCAATCAGGTTTCGGTACCTGTTATAAAAAGACTTCCCCGTTATCACAGATATCTCGAAGAATTAAAAAATATGGGTGTTGTGAGAATCTCATCAAAAGAGTTATCTCAGAGAATGGGGCTCACAGCATCCCAGATAAGACAGGACCTTAACTGTTTCGGCGGTTTCGGTCAACAAGGTTACGGCTATAATATTGAACAGTTGTATAATGAAATCGGTCTTATTCTGGGTATCAACAAAAAGTCAAAAGCTATTATGATCGGTGCAGGTAATCTCGGTCACGCAATAGCAACCCATCTTCACTTTGAAAACCGCGGTTTTGATCTCATTGGTATTTTTGACAATAACCCCAATGTAATCGGCACCGACATCGGCGGTAAAATCGTACTTGATTCAGCAGGTTTAGAGGAATTCTGCAAAAAAGAAAAGCCCGTAGTTGCGATACTCTGTATTCCTCCCGAATATGCAGCTGAAAATGCGGATAAACTTGTATCATTGGGCATCAAGGGCTTCTGGAATTTTGCGCAGTATGACCTTATGCATCGTTATGAAGGTGTTGCAGTTGAAAATGTTCATCTCGGTGATTCTTTAATGACTCTTTGCTACCAAATCAATAAATTATCTGACAATAACGAGGTCTGATTATGAAAAAATTAATGGATATTGATATTGTCGATATTGTACCGTTTTCAAAAGGTATAATTGTTGCCCGTAAGGATGTTATGCCCAGCGGAAATACCAAAATATCATTTTTTACCTATGATGTTAAACTGGAAAGGCCTACCGCAAGCACCCGTGGAGCTTATTTACTCAACAAGTTTGGTGAAAATTATGAAAAAATCGCAGAGCAATTAAGCGACTTTATCTTTTGCGATGCGGCAACACTTCCTAATAAACACATAGCTGTTGCTTACTCAAGCGGTGAATTGGGTTTATTTAACGACAAGGGCGAGTTGTATTGGACGGGTGACCTCCAATACAGAGATTATCCCATCAGCGGTGTTGCACCCGAGGGTAAATACATCTGGTGCGTTGTACCCGAAAACAACTGTATAGTTCGCTACTGCCCTACCACGGGTAAAATTGTTTTAAGAATCGGCGGAGATTCATCAACTGCATTCTTAAATCCTGTTTCAATTTCCGTTTACGATAACAAATTGTATATCTGTAATTATGAATCTTGTAAAATACGCACGGTTGACCTTAAGGATTACACTGTCGCTGACTATAAGACCTTTGAAGAGCCGGTTTACAGATATATAAAGACCAATGACCGTGAGTTAGTTGAACTTGAATCAGGTGTCTATATGCTTTAATAGGTAAAATAGACAAATTACGACATAACTTTTCTATAATTTAAACTATTTACAAAAACCGAAATCAATATTACTATTATATTGTAAGCTTTTAAATCAATCAGTGAATTGATAAGGTTTTTTAGTAGAATTATTATCAAGCCTTGTCTTCGGACAAGGCTGTTTTTTTGAGGTTTTTATGAAATTAAAAGCAGAATTAATGGACGAATCCGCAGTAAACCGAGCTTTAACCCGAATTTCTCACGAAATAATCGAAAAAAATAAAGGTACGGATAACCTTGCCTTTTTAGGTATAAAAACACGGGGTGTACCGTTAGCTAAGATAATTGTCAAAAAAATAGAGAACATAGAGGGTGTTGAACTCCCTTTCAGCGAGCTTGATATCAATCATTATCGTGATGACTTAACCGAAGCTCATGTTATTCCCGAATTCACAGAATCACCCGTTGATTTTGATGTAACCGGCAAGGATATTATTCTCGTTGATGATGTGCTCTTTACCGGCAGAACCGTAAGGGCCGCAATTGAAGCAATTTTCAGTTTAGGTCGCCCTTCAAGTATTCAGCTTGCAATACTCGTTGACAGGGGTCACCGTGAACTTCCTTTCAGAGCTGATTATGTTGGTAAAAATGTACCGACAGCAACAACGGAGTTTATTTCTGTGCTTCTTCCCGAAACTGATGATTGCACATCTGTTAAATTATATAGTTTATAAGCTTTAAGGCTATAATAAATACTAAAATGGAGGGTTCTCTATGAAGTTGATTTACAATATCAACGACAAACCAAAATTCGGACAACTTTTGATTTTTGCTTTTCAGCAATTACTTGCCATTATGGCAGCAACAATCGCTGTACCTGCAATTGTTGGTAACGGTATGTCCGCATCCGCTGCTTTGTTTGGTGCAGGCGTAGGTACGATCGTTTATCAGTTGTTCACAAAATTTAAAAGCCCTGTTTTCCTTGGCTCATCATTTGCATTTATTGGCTCAATGTTTGCAGCATTTGCAGGAGCCACAACTGCCGCGAAAGGATTTTTGGGCATAATTTTGGGTGCTGTTTTTGCAGGTCTTGTTTACGTTGTTATCGCTGTTATAATTAAATTTGCAGGTGTTAACTGGATAAACAAGCTTATGCCCCCGGTTGTTATAGGCCCCACAGTTGCTCTTATCGGTCTTTCCCTTGCAGGTGCCGCAGTAAAGGATGCAGTTGACGGTAACGGAACTACCGTATATGATGCTGCTAACGGTGTATATATTATGGATACCCACGCATGGCTTGCGCTTATTTGTGCTTTGGTTACATTAATTGTTGTGGTTGTTTGCTCAACATACGGCAAAAAAATGGCTAAACTCATACCTTTTATCATCGGCATCTTATCAGGTTATGCCGTTGCAGCCATTTTCACTGTTATTGGTGTTGCCACCGGTAAAGAAGCATTTATAATTCTTGACCTTGCACCTTTCCAATCCCTTGTTGAAAATGGTGTTCAATTATCCACCTTCCTTCAGGTTCCCGAGTTTTCATTTATTGAAGGTTTCAGCGCAATTAAAGAACTTGACTCAACATATGTTGCAACTGTTGCTGTTGCTTATATTCCGGTAGCATTTGTTGTTTTCGCAGAACATATTGCCGACCATAAAAACCTTTCATCCATCATTGAAAAAGACCTTTTGGAAGATCCCGGTCTTTCAAGAACACTCCTCGGTGACGGTGTCGGCTCAATGGTTGGTGCTTTCTTTGGCGGTTGCCCTAACACAACCTACGGTGAATCCGTTGGATGCGTTGCTATTACAAGAAACGCATCCGTTGCAACAATCACATGCACAGCAATTATCGCTCTTCTTATTTCATTTGTATCACCCTTTGTTGCCTTCCTTGATTCTATTCCCGGTTGTGTAATGGGTGGCGTATGTATCACGCTCTATGGTTTCATTGCAGTTTCAGGTCTTAAGATGATTAAAAAGGTTGACCTTGAGGAAAATGCAAACCTTTTCACAACCTCCGTTATCCTCATTACAGGTATCGGTGGTATGGCTCTTTCAATCGGCAAAGTTACAATCACCGCTATCGCTTCCGCTCTCATTCTTGGTATCATCACCAATATTATTCTTTCAAGAAAAAAGAAGGAAGAAGCTGCCGAGTAATTGACAGTATAAAAGAATTGTTATATAATTAAATAAACTAAACAAGGCATTACGCAATTGCGTAGTGCCTTTGTTATAAAGGAAGATGTTATATGATTTATAGTGTAGAAAACAAAGATTTTTCCCTTGCGGTTAAAGAAATGGGTGCGGAGCTTAATTCTTTTAAATCCAAAAAAACAGGTTTTGAATTCATCTGGTGCGGTAATACCGATATTTGGTATGGTCAGTCCCCTGTTCTTTTCCCGATTATCGGCAGACTTCTTGATGATAAATACAGACTTGACGGTAAAGCATATACCATGCCCAAACACGGTATCGTCAGAAAGAAGCCTTTTAAATTAATCGAAAAAACCGAGAATTCACTTAAATTTATTCAGTCCGATGACGAAGAATCATTGAAAAGCTATCCTTATCATTTTGACTTGATTGTTGAATTTAAAATCACAGACAACGGGTTAAGTGTTACTCACACTGTTGTAAATAAAAACAACAGTATTATGTACTATTCTTTCGGCGCTCATCCTGCATTCAATTGTGAAATCGGGGACTATCTTGAATTCTCAGAAAACGAAAATTTGTTGACCGAGCGAATTGACCATGACTCCATTCTTATTGAAGAAAAATTCCCTGTTGATATCAAAGGCAAAAAATTAGAAATCACAAAAAATCTTTTTGTTGATGATGCTCTTATTTTAAGCGGATATAAGTCAAAATCCGTTTCACTTAAAAGCAATAATCACAACAGAGTTGTTAAATTCAACTTTGATTCTCCCCTGTTGGGCATCTGGGCTAAACCCGGCGCACCTTATGTTTGCATTGAGCCCTGGTGGGGTGTCAATGATAACTACGACAAGAAGGATGATTTATCCCAAAAGCGCGCAATAATGACTTTAAATGCAAACGAAAGCAAATCATTTAACTGGAACATCGAAATTTGTGAATAAATTACAGTTGACTACAATTAAAGAATAATATAAAATATATTTGTAATATACGAAAGGCAATGGTGAAAATACTATGGCAGATACATTTGATAATAACGAATACGGACCCGATATTGTATCGGTTGTTGATGAAAACGGAGTTCAGCACACCTTCGAAGAACTGGACAGAATTGAAACTGATGAGGGTCGCTTTATCGCTCTTCTCCCCATTTTTGATGAGGCTGAAGAAATTCTTGATGATGACGGTGAATTAATTATTCTCTCTGTTGTTGAGGATGAAGACGGCGAAACTTACCTTGAACCTATTGAGGATGAAAAGCTTTTCAATAAAGTCGGTGAGCTTTTCGAAGAAAGACTTGCTGATTATTTCGAGTTCGACGAAGAATAATCATAAAATATAATCAAATAATATTATTCCTGCGGTGTTCGATAAATGCGACTAATACTAACCCTATGACAATTAAAAGGGAGTCCAACTTCCGCGGCGGATTGCAGACCTCCCGTTTTTAACGGACGAAGGGAGCGTGAACCCGTAGAGAGGACACCCACCTGCTGAGAGCAGGTTACTATTATCGCATCCGGCACGGCGGGGTATAAAACAAAAACGAGTGGCTCAGTTAACCTGAGCCACTCTATATTTTTGTTTTTATTTATTAGCTTCCGCTTGTGCGCGCTCCTGATATGCTTTTCTTGCAAGAGCTGCCTTAGCTTCCATTTCAGCAATTTCTTCTTTACGTTTTGCAATTCGTTCAACGTATTCGGAAACATCGGTATATTTAACGGGAACATTTTTCTTCTTAATAATAATGTTGATAGCAATAATAATTAAGAAGCCTAATATAACAAGGAAACCGCCGATACCAATATTACCTGAATAAATAGCGCCGAAAGTTTTTGTAAGCTGTGAGTTGAAAATCAAGAAAGAAATAATACTGAGAACTGTGAACACAATACCGCATGAAGAAAGAGTTATATTTCTCTTGAAGCCCTTGGGAGAGCAGGAAATTGCATCAAAGGGAATGTTGAGAATAGCGAACACCGCTGCCAAAAGAATAAATATAATTGAAGCGGCGTAGAAAATAAACGCAACTCTTGTTAAATCAGAACCGGAAATCATATCAACAAGAATATCAAGCTTAAGATTCATTATGATATCCATAACAACATTAAGAATTGAAATATCTTTATCGATTGTGTTCCAGGGGATATTAACATTGACACTTGCCAGGGGAAGGAACATTACACCTATTGGAATCAAGAGAGAAATAAGTCTTACTATTGAGAGCTTTGTGCCAACAAAAGAAAACTTGATTCTGTCAATCTTGGGCTGCATTTTAATATGTTCTTCTTCAGCTTTATCGGCATCAAGTGCCAATCTTTCCTGCTGATTGTAATATAAAAGGTTAACACCGCACTTAGGGCATTCAGCCTTTATATCAATCATTCTGAGTTTGTATCCGCATTTAGGACAGTTAGCCATAATATCTCCTACCTATCAATAGAAATAATAGTATCTATTGAAACATTATAACACAGTATTTTTGTATTTTCAATAAAAATAAAATATTTTAAACTAAAAATTAGTTAAAAACCACATTATTTTTTTGAAATTGCAATTTTTGCCTTTTCAACAATGTTTTTAGCATCAAGACCAAAGCAATGAAGAAGGTCAACTGCGGGGCCTGACTTACCGAAGGTATCTTCAACACCAACCTTAACAACGGGTACCGGATACTCACCGCAGACTGCATCACAAACAGCATCGCCGAGACCGCCGATAATATTATGCTCTTCTGCTGTAACAATGCAACCCGTCTTTTTAGCAGCAGCAACTACTGCCTCTTTGTCAAGAGGTTTAATTGTGTGCATATTAATGAGTTCAACAGAGATACCTTCAGCCTCAAGAGCTTCGGCAGCCTGAATTGCCTCATTAACCATAAGTCCGGTAGCTATAATTGTAACATCTGTACCCTCTTTAAGAGTAACTGCTTTACCGATTTCAAATTTGTAATCTTCATCAAAAATTCTCGGAACAGCAAGTCTTCCGAAACGCATATAAACAGGACCGTCAAGCTCTGCTGCGGCAAGAACTGCTGCGCGAGCCTCAACATCATCAGCAGGGTTAATAATAACCATACCGGGAATTGAACGCATCAAAGCGATATCTTCGCAACACTGGTGGCTTGCACCGTCTTCGCCAACGGTAATACCTGCATGTGTTGCACCGATTTTAACATTAAGATGAGGATAACCGATTGTATTTCTCACCTGCTCAAAAGCTCTGCCGGCTGAGAACATTGCAAATGAGCTTGCAAATACAGTATAACCGGTTGTTGCAAGACCTGCTGCAACACCCATCATATTAGATTCTGCAATACCTGTATCAAAAAACCTGTCGGGGAAAGCCTTTTTGAAGCCGCCTGTTTTAGTAGCTGCGGCAAGGTCAGCATCAAGAACAACAATATTGGGGTTCTTTTCGCCTAATTCAACGAGAGCTTTACCATAAGCATCACGTGTAGCAACTTTAATTACATCTGCCATTATTAAGCCTCCAATCCATTAAGAACTTCATTAAGTTCGTTCATTGCTGTTTCATACTGTTCTGCATTAGGAGCGGAACCGTGCCAGTTAACCTGATTTTCCATAAAGGAAACGCCTTTACCCTTAATCGTCTTTGCAATAATTGCAGAGGGCTTACCCTTGCAAGCGCGAGCGGCATTAAGTGCATTTTCGATTTCATCGAATGAATGACCGCCTATTTCGATTACATTCCAACCGAATGCTGCAAATTTTTCGGGAATGGGATACGGAGAGTTAACTTCTTCAACAGTACCGTCAATCTGAAGATTATTATTATCCACGAAAGCAACAAGGTTATCTAACTTCTTAGCTGCAGCATACATTGCAGCTTCCCATACCTGGCCTTCTTCGATTTCGCCATCACCGAGGATTGAATAAACACGGAAATCAGCGTTCTTAAGCTTAGCACCGAGAGCCATACCGCAAGCAGCGGATATACCCTGACCGAGTGAACCCGAACTGATATCAATGCCGGGAAGACAATTCATACTGGGATGACCCTGAAGTCTTGACCCGATTTTACGAAGTGTTTTAAGTTCTTCAACGGGGAAATAACCTCTCTGAGCCATTACTGCATAAAGTGCAGGTGCAGCATGACCTTTTGAAAGAACAAATCTGTCTCTTTCTGCCATAGCAGGATTTGCAGGGTCAATGTTCATTTCCTTAAAATAAAGGTATGTAACAATTTCCGCAATTGAAAGAGATCCGCCGGGATGACCGGATTTGGCATTAAATGTACCTTCAACAATACCCTTACGGACATTGCAGGCAACTTTAGCCAATTCTTTTTTGGCAATAGCGTCCATAAATAAACCTCCGTTTATAAAATATAATTTTTTTCTAAATAATTTATAAAATCAGCAACCGCACCATCGTTACAGTGACAGGCAACGTACTCGGATATCTCCTTGATATCGTCGGGAGCCTGACCGCAACACACAGGGTGGCCAACTGTTTTTAACATATCTACATCGTTATAATAATCACCGATTGCAGCAGTATTTGATATGGGTATATTTAAAATATCTGCAAGCTTCTGTACGCCCGAGCCCTTGTTTACCCCTTTATTCACAACTTCAAGAGTAAACCTTGATGTAAGAAAGCAATCAAAATAATCATTATATTCTGTTTTTAAGATGTTTTGTATTTTCTTAACTAACTCAGGTAAGCCAAAAAAACTAACCTTGCCCCATACACCTCGTGGTAAATCAGATGTTTTCTTACACAGCCTATAGTTGAGTTTATCTATTTTAGAGATAACCCTACCATAAATACACGTTCTTTTAGCAAGATAAATTATCTCACTGCCGAAAACCGTCAACTGCAAGGATTTATAACGGGAAAAAATATCCAGTATAATTTCCTCGCCCTCCGTAATAATGGGATTAAAATAAGTTATTTCAGATTTACCGAAATCATAAATACCTGCTCCGTTTAAGAATATTGCAGGTGTTTTAATACCTAATTTATTGTAGTGAATCGACAATGACTCAAGATTTCTGCCCGAACAAAGAGTGAATACACCGCCTTTTTTCACAAAACTGTCTATCGCTTCTTTATTCTGTGGCGGCAGCTTCATTGCCTTATCATTCAATGTACCGTCAATATCAGAAATCAACAGCCATTTTGAAAAATTATTTTCCATTAAGAAATTCTCCTGAGAAAATCTTTAAAATACTCGGGTAACTCAGTAGTAAACTCAAGATACTCCCCTGTTACAGGATGTATAAAGCCAATAGTGGATGCGTTAAGACACTGACCCTCTAAGCCGTAGGTTTTCTTGGGGTTGCCGTAAACAACATCACCTGCCACGGGAGTCCCTCTATAAGCCATATGCACTCTTATCTGGTGAGTTCTGCCTGTTTCAAGCCTCACTTTAAGGAATGTAAAACCGTTGAATCTCTCAAGCACCTCAAAATGAGTTACTGCATTTTTAGAGTTTTTGTCGGTAACTGCTTGCTTTTTACGATCCTTAGGGTGTCTTCCTATTGGTGCATCGACAGTACCGAAATCATCTTTAATATTACCAACAACAACCGTATTGTAAACCCTCGTGAAGCTGTGTTCTTTAATCTGCTCCGCTAAACCGTTGTGGGCAACATCATTTTTCGCAACAACAAGCAATCCGCTCGTGTCTTTATCAATTCTATGTACAATACCCGGTCTGATTACACCGTTGATTCCTGAAAGGGAGTCCCCGCAGTGATAAAGAAGTGCATTAACCAGCGTACCCGTGTAATTTCCGGCTGCAGGATGAACGACCATTCCCTTTGGCTTATTAACGACCAGGAGATGCTCATCCTCATAAAAGATATCAAGTGGTATGTTTTCAGGTTCAACCGACAAATTAGTCGGTTCGGGGAAATTAATCGTAACAATATCTCCGTCAGAAACCGTATATTTCTTATTACTTACAACACCGTTAACGAGAATGTTCCCTGATTCTATAAGCTGCTGCGCACTATTTCGTGATAAATCAGCACAGAGCAAAGTAACAGCTTTATCAAGTCGGTTACCGATTATTTCATCCGTTACAAAAAAATCATTCTGCTCCATTGTCGGTCTCCGTATTATCAGTTAAGGCATCCGAAGTCGTAGATTCTGCTGTTACTTTATTTTTACTCTTTTTGTAATCCTTAATAAAGTCGTAAATGATATAGCCTATAAGTAAAAATGCACTTACCGTTATCAGACAATCAGCAAAGTTAAATACAGCAAAATTAATAAATGTAGGCTCTATAAAATCAACAACATACCCTAAGCGGATTCTGTCAATGATATTTCCCATACCGCCCGATATCATTAAAACCAGACATACATTAACAAATTTAGCTCTGTTTTTATTTGTGACCAATAAAAATATTGCGCCTGCCAATAAAACAACAGAAAAAACCGTTAACAATACGGTATGATTTGAAAAAGAACCAAAAACCGCACCTGTATTTTTTACATATCTGAACTGAAGCACACCATCTATTACAGTTAAATAATCAATATCAGAAAGGTGTGCAACCGCAAGATATTTAAACAGCTGGTCGGCACCAACAAGCAAAACAGCTGCAACTACAGCAAAAACTACGAACATAATTAACTCCTGATTTTATTTCCATTTACCGAAAAAGCCTTTTTTCTTTGGTTTTTCCACTTCATCATCAGTGCTGATGCTTTCAATGGACTCAAAAAAGCCTGAAAGATCATCTTTTTTATCATTCGCCGAAGCAGCAACATTATTAACTTCGGTTTTTTCATCTGTTGTTGCAGTTTCAAGATTCCTGACATCTTCACTATCGGTATCGTTATCCTCAAATCCGTCGAACTGCAAGTCATCTGTATTAACTGCAAAGCCGCGCGAAATTGGAATATCAGCAGGTTCTGTATCGTCCGGCACCTGTGTTTCAGCAGCCTCCTCAACAAGGGACTCTGCGGTGTTTTCTTCTTCGGCGATAATGTCCTCATCAACATTTTCGCTTTCGTTTGATTCTGTGACAGTAACCTCGTCCTCTTCAACATCGGGCACTTCAACATACTCGAGGACAACATTTTCAGGCTCCTGTGCCACTTCTTCCTCAAAAGCATTTTCCAATTTAGAAACATCTACCTCAGCAGGCACAGGAGGATTCTCAATCTTTGCAGCCTCAGCTTCTGCTAATTCCGGAAGCTTGGAAATCATCTCAATATGTGCTTTATACTGCGCTAAAATTGATGCTCTGAACTCAGAAACTTCCTTTTTAAGCATTTCATAGTGAAGCGATTCACTGGTAATAGTCCTGTTTGCGGCACCCACTGTATCGCTGGCACTGTCATTAGCTGCAATAAGAATACCGTGAGCCTTTTCTTTAGCTTTGTTAAGAATATCTTCAGCTTTATCGCGAGCCATGGACATAAGCAAATCCGAATCAGCAATAGCCTGTCTTTCAGCATCAGCCTTAATTATCTGAGCTTCACCCTTTGCAGCAGCAAGTATAGCCTCAGCCTCGGCTTTTGCATCCTCTGATGCCATCTGTGCATCACGAACAATAATATCCGCTGCTTTCTGAGCACTGAGTACAGCCTGTTTTATATCAACCTCGTCATTTTTATACTGTTCAAGTCTGTCTGCAAGAAGACTTACACGCTTAATAAGCTCACCGTTCTCACGGTACATCCTCTCATAACTTACAAGGACTTCGCCGAAAAAAGAGTCAACATCTTCTGCTTTGTAAGCATTACGACCGGCAGATTTAAATTCATACTGCCTGAGTTGAGAAGGTGTCATCATAAAATATTCCCCGTTTCCACAAAAAGATTTAATTAAAAGAATACACCGGTGCTCTCAAGTTCATCGAGAAGGTCACCCGAAACATTAACATTATAAGGTGTGATAATGTATGTGTTGGTAGATACTTTTTTAAGCTGACCGCCGTTTGCATAAGCAACACCGTTAAGAAGGTCAATAAGGCGTCTTGCAACATCCTTGCTTGCGGCTTCAAGATTAAGAACAACAGTTCTTTTTTCATTAAGATGGTCAGCAATTGCACGAGCATCCTCAAATTTATCGGGTTTTACAAGAACAACCTGAAGCATGGCTGTGGTACGGATATCAACAACTCTGCTGGGGTCACTTGAATAGGTTGCCTGTCTTCTTGAGCGAGTTGCCTTGGGAGCCTCAGCCTCATAATCACGACCTGCGGAAAAATTAGGTGTTTCAAAACCTTCTACATTATTTTCTTCTGTTGCCTCATCATATTCATCATCTGAAGCGTTGATTAATTTTTTGAATAAATCGGTAAATGCCATAATATAAACCTCCTATTATTTATAAATACGGGCACCGAAAACGGCTGACCCGATTCTTACAAGATTTGAACCGTGGATAATCGCTTCCTTATAGTCACCTGACATTCCCATAGAGAGAATACTGAAGTCAAAATTCTTATAGCTGCCTTCTTTAATTTCGTTGTAAAACTCACTTAAAGCATCAAAGTATTTTTCAGCCTCATGGGACGATTCACATATGGGCGGTATTGTCATAAGACCTTTCACCCTTAACGAAGGCAATTCAGAAATTTCACAAAGAGATTCAAGAAAAGCAACCTTATCGAAGCCTGTTTTACTACCCTCATCGCCTATATTGATTTCGAGTAAAACATCCATTGTTTTATTAAGCTTTAAAGCTTCATCGGAAATGACCTTTGCCAGTTTGACACTGTCAACCGACTGAATCATATCGACGAAGGGTACAATTTTCTTAACTTTATTGGTCTGTAAATGACCAATTAAATGTTTTTCAACACCGTCGAGTTTAAGTTCATCCTTCTTTGAAAGAAATTCCTGAACCTTATTTTCGCCGATTAAATCAATACCGCAGTCGGTAATAGCAAAATTAATATATTGCACATCGACGGTTTTCGTAACCGCCATTAATCTGACATCCTCCGGCTTGCGCCCCGATTTAACAGACGCCTCACCGATTTCATCACGGATGCGCTTTAAATTCTCGGAAATTGAAATAAATCTTTCATCAGACAAGCTTGTTGTCATATAGTTCAACCCCCTTTGTAACTACTTTATCATAAAGTTTAATATAATCGGAATCGCCTTCGGGATTATTAACAAGAGTATAACTGTCTGTAGAATAGACGATATGCACCTTTCTGAAGCCGAGGAGATTACCTCTCACAACATAAACACCTTTAACACCATCAACAGTACGGATAGCTGAATTAGGTATTTTATAACCCTCGTATTCCTCAGTAATAATCTGAACTTCCTCGACCCGTAAATCAGCGAGAGAATCATTCATAAGATCACAGGATAAAACGAGCAGGGTTTTATCACCTGTTCTGTCACCGATCTTATACAAGGTGACAGGTAATTTCTCAATTCCCTCATACGGGAAATTAACATAAATCTGCTTATTATAGGTGAGGTTAATAGTATCATCGGTATCAACAGAACATACGATATACCACTTGAATGATTCAACTACCCTTCCTATAACATCCTCAGAAACTGCAGAAGGTTTTGATTTAATTGCTTTTTCAACCAAATCGGGAGTAAGCTCATCTATTTTTGAAAAGTCTATAAGCTTTTCGTAACCATCCGAACCGCTTATATAATATCCCGGTGTATCACTTTTAATTTCAGTAAACGAATACTTTGCGCTCTGAAGCTGATTCAATTCGTTCTTAAGATTTGCCAGCTCTTCCGCAAAATCAAGCTGTTCACCGGTTGCGATTTGTTTACCTGTTAAGGAATCCCTGAAGGTGTTTGCATACTCAACAGCTCCGGTATAATTATAAGAATCACGATTTTCTAAGAAATCGATCAGCTCATTATCAATTTTTTCATCCAGAGAATTAATATTCATCGACTGTAGATTTGCCTGACCCGATAATTCCTCGTAATGCTCAATACTCTTTTTTAATTCACTGATTTTAAGGTATGACACAGCATCATCGGAAGATGCAAAAACCATTGAAACTGTATCGCCTCTTGCAACCCGTTCACCGTTTTCAGCAAAAGAAACGGTTGTACCTTTTACGGAATTGGTAATAAAATGCTCATCACGAACTACAAACCCGGTAGTATCAATAGTATTGTAAACAGTTTCATTCAAAGCAAACTGAGTTTCCATTTCAGACTTTGAAAATAACACTGCCTGATAGATAAAATATGAAAGTACTACACACGAAGCGACTGCCACTGCTATAATTTTGAACTTCAAATTATTCTTTTTCAAGTCACTTCACCTTCCATATATTTATGTATCAAATCGAAAACATCTTCTGAAATATCACCATCACATAAATCAGGATAAAACCAATGTATATGAGGGTTTCGTTTAAACCAGGTTAGCTGTCTTTTAGCATATCGCCTTGTACTGCGTTTTAGCTGTTCAACACATTCATCAAGGCTTTTTTCGTTATCAAGATACGGTTTTAATTCTTTACAACCGATGGAATTAAATGATGTCTTTGACGGATTCCCCTCAAAGAAGCTCGTGGCCTCCTGCAGAAGCCCTTTCTCGAGCATAATATCAACCCGCATATTAATACGGTCATAAAGCACCTCTCGGTCATTATAGGAAATACCGATATATAAAGGCTCAATGTCGGATTCAACATTATGTGAATTCAGTGCCTGTTTGGTAATTGTCTGACCGGTAGTCATATACACTTCAAGGGCTCTGATAACACGCACGGTGTTATTGGGGTGTATTCTTTCAGCAGCCTCCGTGTCAATTTCACGAAGCTTGTGGTGCATATATTGGGCACCTTTTTCGTTTAATTCAAAAAACAACTCCTTGCGGACTTCATCAGAAGATGCATCCTCAATAAAAACAGTGTTAGTAAGGAACGAATCAATATACAGTCCCGTACCACCGACAATAACAGGTAGCTTTCCTCTTGAAATAATATCATCAAAAGCAACCCGTGCATCCTTACAATAATTTGAAACACTGTACTTTTCGGTAATATCAAGAAAGTCGATAAGGTGATGTTTTATGCCGTCCGTCTCGGTTATATCGGGCTTCGCCGTAGAAATATCAAGGCCCTTATAAATCTGCATAGAGTCGGCTGATATAACTTCGCCATTGAATTTTTTACAAATATTAACACCGAGGGATGTTTTACCCGAGGCGGTAGGACCGACAACTACAACTGCTTTGTGTTTCAATTTTTTCTCCTTAAATAATGCGTCCGAATTGCTTTTCAAGCTCGCGTTTTGTCATTTCCACCAATACAGGTCTTCCGTGGGGACAATAACGGATACTGCTGTCGCTGAGTAAAGCACCAACAAATTTTTCTGCCTCATATGAGGAGGTAAAATTACCGGCTTTAACAGCGGCACGGCATGCCATTGAATGATAAATCCAATCAAGTTTTTCAGGCATTAATGTTTTTATATTCTTAGCGAGATAACCCGCTATTTCTGTCAAAATTTCATCAAGATTTTCATTTACAAGCTCGGGAGGACATGCACTGATTTTAACGCATCTGTCACCGAAATCAGAAACCTCATACCCTGCTTTTTCAAGCAAATCAATATTTTCGATAACAGCAGAATATTCATCAGCAGATAAATTGACGGATATGGGTATAAGCATCATTTGCGACTCGCCTTTCGCCTGAGATTTGAATTTTTCAAACAAAATGCGTTCGTGGGCTGCATGTTTATCAATAATTACAAGTTTATTCTCGATTTCGGCTAAAAGATAAGTATTAAAGGCTTCGCCGATATATTTAAATTCTACAGCTTCAGGCTGAGGAGTATCTTCCTTAACAGAAACTGCCACCACATCAGCCACAGGTTCAGAAGCAATGCTTTCTTTTACAGGAACCTCAACTTTTTCTTCTGTTGTTATTCCAACAGGTTTATCTTCAACAATTTTAATTTTTGGGGTGTTTTCAGAAATAACATTAATCTGAGGTTTAAAATATTGCTCTTTTAAGAAATCGAACTGTTTCGGTTCGTCATTTTTTGGAGACTCAACCTTACTTTCCTCACCGCTGACAGGTTTACCGAATTCTTTAATAACAAAACTTCGTTCTGTTTTAACGGTTGTAGGTTTAGTTTCACTTAACTTTAACTGTTCCCCTCTTTGAGCAGGTTCAATAAAAGCCATAGCCTCATTGAATGTAGCCTGAGGACGGGAAAAATCCATATTAAGTGCTGATAATGCCGCATTGTAAACAGCGTCAAAAACTCTTTTCTCTTCAAAAAACCGAACCTCGGTTTTTGCAGGATGAACATTAACATCAACTGTTTCGTAAGGCATATCGAGGAACAGAACACAACCGGGATATTTACCCACCATTATTGAATTTTTATATGCATTTTCAAGAGCAGTAAGAAATATAACACTCTTGACATATCGTTTATTCACAAAGAAGGTCTGCATTGAGCGACTGCCTCTGCCTGCAGTGGGCTTGGTAATGAATCCGTGGACTTTAATACCGTTATGTTCGCTTTCAACCGGTAAAAGTCCCGCTGTGAATTCTTTACCGAAAACAGCATATACCGCGGACTTAAGATTACCGTCCCCCGGTGTCTGAAAAGCAAGTTTTCCGTCACGGATAAGCCTGAATGCAATATGAGGATTAGAAAGGGCTATTCGCTCAAGGACAGCGGCAATATAATTTCCCTCCTGAACATCTTTTTTGAGAAATTTTAATCTCGCAGGGATGTTATAAAACAAATCCCTGACAATAATAGTTGTACCAACAGGAGAGCCTGCATCATCAATGAGCTTCTCCTCACCGCCCTCGATTACATAACGTGTACCCACATCACAACCTTCTGCAGTAGTCATAATTTCAACCTTGGACACTGCACACACAGAAGCGAGAGCTTCGCCCCTGAAGCCGAGGGTTGAAATAGAATCAAGGTCTGAGACTGAATTAATTTTACTTGTTGCGTGACTTATAAAAGCTTTTGGGACATCTTCGCGTTCAATACCGCAACCGTTGTCGGTAACACGCATATAGGTTTTACCGCCATTGTGAATTTCAACTACAATTTTGGTTGAACCTGCATCAATGGAGTTCTCTACAAATTCTTTGATAACGGAGGACGGACGCTCAACAACCTCGCCGGCTGCTATAAGGTCAGCAATATTTTTAGGTAAAACATTTATACGAGGCATGGCCATCCTCCTTTCGTAAGTCTTAGATTAAAGATTTTTGGCATCCTTCTGAAGCTCAAACAAAACCGTCATCGCTTCGATAGGTGTTAATGTATTTACATCAATATTTTTAAGTTTATCTATCAGAACTTCTCTGCTCCCGGATGTAAACGAAAGCTGCATATCATCCTCTGACTCAACGCTTGCTTTTACGTTACCCGAAACATTAACAGGTGTCTGTGATTCCAGTGTTGCAAGAATTTTTTTGGCGTTTTCAACCACGACTTTTGGCACACCCGCAAGCTTTGCCACTTCAACACCGTAACTTCCGTCTGCGGGACCTTTAACAATTCTCCTGAGGAAAGTTATATCGTCGCCACGCTTCTTGACAGAGGTATTGTAGTTTTTAACACCTTCAATGGTGTTTTCAAGCTCCGTAAGCTCATGGTAATGAGTTGCAAATAAAGTTTTTGCACCGATTTTCTTTTTATCGGCGGTGTATTCGAGAACGGCTCTCGCAATACTCATACCATCATAGGTAGAGGTACCTCTGCCGATTTCATCAAAAACAATAAGACTTTTTGATGTTGCATCATTAAGAATATCCGCAACCTCTGTCATCTCAAGCATAAATGTTGACTGACCCGCAGACAAATCATCGGAAGCTCCGACTCTTGTAAAAATCTTATCAACAATGCCGATTTTTGCAGATGAAGCAGGAACAAAGCTACCTATCTGAGCCATAAGAGTAATTATGGCAACCTGGCGCATATATGTAGATTTACCTGCCATATTGGGACCTGTAATAATCGCCGTTCTGTTGTCACGGCAATCAAGATGTGTATCATTGGGCACAAAGGGCGCACCGCTCAACATCAGTTCAACAACCGGGTGACGGCCGTTTTCAATGATAATCTCATCGGATGTATCAATGACCGGTCTTGTATAATTATTATTTACTGCTGTAAAAGCAAGTGAGCAGAGAGCATCAAGCTTCGCAACTGCCCGCGCAGTAGTTCTGACACGCTCAAGCTGATCGGCAACCTGAGAACGGATTGCAGAGAACAGCTCATATTCAATACGCACTATTCTCTCCTGAGCACCGAGAACTTTAGACTCAAGCTCTTTGAGCTCCTGTGTAATATATCTTTCGCAATTTGTAAGCGTTTGTTTTCTTATGTAATGGTCGGGTACAAGGTCTTTAAAAGAGTTTGTAACCTCGATATAATAACCGAACACTCTGTTATACCCGATTTTTAATTTCTTGATACCTGTTTTTTCCTGCTCAGCCTGCTCAACAGCGGTAAGGTAATCTTTACCGTTATTCACAATATCGCGCAGTGTATCAAGCTCAGAGTTATAACCGTCGCGAATCATACCGCCTTCACGCACAGAGAGCGGCGGATTATCACAAATAGCTTCGGTTATAAGAGTATTTATATCCTCTAACAAGTCAATGTCATCAAAAACAGAGACAAGCAGATTTGATTTAACATCCGAAATGGCGGACTTAATATCCGCTAAACGGTCAATGGTCAAACTCAGAGTTTTAAGCTCTTTTGCGTTGGCACTGCCATAAACAACGCGGGTCATAATTCTTTCAAGATCAAAAATATCAGAAAGATACCCCTTTAAAGAATCAAGCAAAATGGTGTCGGATGTCAATTCTTCGACAGCATTTTGTCTTAAAATTATCGAAGAATAGTTTACAAGAGGCTGCTCAACCCAGGTACGCATAAGACGTTTACCCATAGCGGTTTTTGTGTGGTCAAGCACCCACAGAAGACTCCCCTTCTTTTCTCGGCGCAACTGGGTTTCAGTCAATTCAAGATTGCGCCTTGCTGATAAATCCAGGGAAAGGAAACTGTCTTCATTATAGAAATCAACATCATTGATGTTCTGTAATTCATTTTTCTGTACGCTTTTAAGATATTCAACCGCAACACCGAAAGCGTATAACAGCGCAGGGTTTTGTCGGAATTTCTCAAACTGACTGTCATCGTCAGAGATATGGGAAAGAACGGTTGATTTTAAAACTTCTGAATCATAGTCCTTTTCATTGACAATCTGATAATCAACACTAAGTCGGTTTTTAATAAAATCAGAAACAGATTTTATTGATGCGGCATATTTGTTGATAATAACCTCGCTGGGTGAATAGCAACCAAGACGGTTAATTATGTACTGTGATGCATTATCAAAAGCACTGTCGAGATGGACCTCACCTGTTGAAACATCAACAAAAGCAAGACCGCAATTTTTGTCGGTAACGAAAACAGATGCAAGATAGTTATTTTTACTTTCATCAAGCATATTACTCTCAATTACAGTACCCGGTGTAACTATTCTTACAACATCGCGTTTTACAATACCTTTCGCCGTAGCCGGATCTTCAACCTGTTCGCATATGGCTACTTTATAGCCACGGGAAACAAGCTTTGCAATGTAAGAGTCAGCGCTGTGGAAAGGAACGCCGCACATGGGTGCGCGTTCCTCCTGGCCGCAATCTCTCCCTGTGAGCACGAGTTCAAGCTCTTTGGAAGCAATTTTTGCATCTTCAAAGAACATCTCATAAAAATCGCCCAGGCGGAAAAACAAAAGCGTTTCCGGGTAATTCTGTTTTATTTGGAAATATTGTTCCATCATAGGAGAAAGTTTAGCCATTTTTTACCTCAGCAATTAATTAATTTATTAGTGGCAGCCGCCGCAGCTTTCACAGCTACCGCCGCAGTGATGTTCCTGTTCAGGAGAGCATGTAGCAGGATCCTGACCGTCAACACAGCAAGCAAGAATGCCCATTATTTCATTCATCATTTCGTCAACTGCATTTTTAGCTGCTTCAAATTTAACCATATTACCGTTGAGCATAATCTCGCGGTATTTTTCTTCAAATTCTTTTGCAAACTCTTCCATTTTAGCTGCATCTGCTTCTTCGCCTTTTGAAGCTTCGTTCTGATAGTTAAGCTGAATAAGATTGATGCTGCCTATAAGATTATTGAGAGCGTCATCCTGCTCATTTGCTTTTCTTGCTGCCTCGTATTCTTTGTAACGAGGATCTTCCTGAATTGCAGCACCAAGCTGTCTTGTGATTTCAATTACTGTCATTTTTGTGTACTCCTTAAATATATAATAATTTCAACAATGAAACATTGTTTAATAAGTTATTCGCCTCTTGCAGCGGCAATTTCCTCCTGAACTTTGAGAAGCTCAAGAAACCACGCAGTCTTTTCCTTTTTAGTAAAAGGATCGGGCATCGAGGCGGCGGGTGTGCCCTTTCTGGGCGAGTAAATAAATGTGAACATTGAACCGTACTGTACCTCTTTAACCAAAGACAAAGTGTCAAGAAACTCATCATAAGTCTCACCCGGGAAACCGACAATAATGTCGGTAGTGATATCCACATCGGGCATTTTATCTTTAGCGTATTTTATAAGCTCAAGATAGTGTTCTCTGGTGTAGTGCCTGTTCATCTCTTTAAGAATCCTGTTATTGCCGGATTGAACAGGTAAATGAAGATGACCGCAGAAATGCTTTGAGGAAGCGAGAACATCCAAAAGCTCAAAACTGCAGTCCTTGGGGTGCGAAGTCATAAAATCAAACTTAAAATCGCCCTCTATTGAATCAATCTCACGAATCAACTGAGCAAAATTCATTTCAAAATCGCAATTTTTACCGTAAGAGTTAACATTCTGCCCCAAAAGAGTTATAAGCTTATAGCCTTCACCAACAAGCTTCTTTGCCTCTTCAATAATAACCTCAGGTCTTCGGCTACGCTCACGCCCTCTTACATAAGGCACAACGCAGTAAGAACAGAAGTTATTACAGCCATACATAATCGGAAGCCAGGCATTCTCACCACTGTCACGCACAGTGGGCAAGCCCTCGGCAATAATACCCTCGCTGTCATCAATACAGAAAAAGCGTTTCCCTGTGCAAAGCACCTTTGACATAAACTCGGGTAATCTGTGAGTAACATGTGTACCGAAAACCAGGTTGACAAAGGGGTAACTTTTTTTTATCTTTTCGGCAATATGCACTTGCTGCATCATACAACCGCAAAGAGCAATTATTAAATAAGGCTTGTCCTTCTTGTACTTTTTCAAAGCTCCTACATTACCGAAAACCCTGTCCTCAGCATGCTCACGAATTGCACAGGTGTTATATAAAATAAAATCAGCTTGTGAATCATCATCACAGAGAACATAACCCATATCAACAAGCATACCCTTGATATGCTCACTGTCGGCAACATTGCCCTGACAACCATAAGTATGTATAAATGCCTTTGGCGCTTCTGAGGGAAAACGCGCACTTAAAACACTGTTAACCTTTTCGGTATATTCTCTTTGCTTAAGCAATTCTGATTCACTGACAAAAATATCTTTTTGCAAAACTTACTCCTTATGGTTGAATAAGCCAACCTAAAATATCGTTATAAATTTTCTCTTTATTATCCTCATTGAGAATCTCGTGACGGCAACAAGGATAAATCAAAACGGTGGGCTCATGACCTGTTTCAACAAGAGAATCTGCACAGGCAATAGGGCCTCTGCCGTTAGATCCGACGGGATCAAGAGCACCGGAGATAATGAGAATGGGTAAGTCAACAGGGATTGTTGCAGGCCACATTTTGTCACAAGCAAGAATACCGATTGTAGCAAGGTCTCTGATGCCTGCAAGAGAAAGCTCCTGACCGCAAAGGGGGTCCTTGATATAATCTTCAACATTCTGCTTGTTTACGCTGAGCCAGTCCAAGTCTGTCTGTCTGTCGGAAATACGAAGAGATGAAACCTTATTAAGCATTGATGCCAGGAAATGATTAACTGTTCTGGGACCGAATTTTTCAACAGCGTTTTCCAAGGTATCCACAAACATACCGAGACCCGACGGAACCTGAGCGGTACCGCAGATAACAAGACCTGAAAGTTCGCTGCCAAATGTGCTCGCATATACTCTTGCGCAGAGTGAACCCATACTGTGACCGAAGAGATAGTACGGTAAATCAGGATATCTCTTATGCATTATTGAATAGAGAATATGCATATCGTCAACAAAACGGCGATAACCTTCTCTTTCGGCGGTGAAACCCAAATCTGCTTCATTTGCAACCGATTTTCCGTGACCGATATGGTCGTTACCGCATACAACATAGCCGTTTTTGGCAAGGAATACCGCAAAATTATCATATCTTGCGATATGCTCACAAACTCCGTGAGCTATCTGAAAAACACCTTTTAATTCAACCGAATCATCATACCAGATAAGAGTACGAATCTTGTCAACGCCTGTTGAGGAATTAAAGTAAGCTTCCTTTTTTATTATTGCCATAAAATGAGCCTCCTTCTGTTGAATGAGCAAAAAACAATATTCACCCACTATTTAAAACATCATAGCACAACAGCCACATATTTTCAAGTTAATTAATATATAATTATTAAATAAATTACAAAATATTTACTAATTATTTGCCGCATTATTTCCGTGTTTAACTTGTTCTTGAATTTAACAACAATATGTGTTAGAATGTAGAAAGTTATATGTATATCACTTGACGGAGGAAAAGCTATGGCAACAACGGAATTTAACACTAACTCAAAAGCGATCATTATCGGTCTTACCGATACCGGCGAAAGAATACCCGCTGCTTCAGGCAGGATTTCCACACAACCCGGTACAGCACTTGAAATACTCGAATTGTCAAAAGATGCCGATAAAAACGCAAATCTCATTTCAAAGGTTACCCGTTCAGGTCACAACTCAACAGTTGAGCATACTGTTTTCAACCTCGCTTTCCAGAATGTTTCTGTGCTCGTTGAGCAGTTCGTGATCGAATTCCGTCTTGCTTCATTTACCGTTAAATCAAGACGCTATGTTGACTTTGCAAAGTTAGGCTATTATGTGCCGCACTTTGCTTCAAAATCCGTTCATGACAAATATATGGCTCATATGGATTATCTTTACAAAGAATATGAAGCATTTATTGATGCCGGCATCCCGAAAGAAGATGCCCGCTTCCTTCTTCCCTACTCTCTTTACAGTAACTTCTATTGCACGCTCAATGCCCGTGAAATGATCAATATGCTATATGCAATGATTTACGGAAGGGGCTCAGAATTTGCTGAAATAAAAACACTTGGCGAAGCATTACTTGAACAGGCACGCAGACTTACACCCGGTATTTTCACAGACTTTGAAAACCGCCGTCCCGCCGTTCAGGATGTACCTAAATTCAATTACAAGCCCGATGCTGAATTAATCAAAAATCAGGCTCCCGTTGAGCTTCTCAGCTATACTCCCGACGCTTCTAAAGTGATTGCAAGAGCCGCTCTTATTGAGTCATGCAACCTTCCCACTGCTCAGATTGAAAAAATTACAGATAACGAAAATGAATGTGCATCAATTATTAAAAATGTTATTAACTCCAAAAGACAGAGACCTCTTGAGGCAGTAACATTCACATTCAGAATCAATAATGTTTCCCTCTCCTGCTTAACACATTTTGCAAGACACAGAATGCAGTCAATCGGCATTCCCTCCCTTACATTAACAGACAGAAGAAGACACATTTTACCCGAGACAATTTCTGTAAGACCCGACCTTAAGGAAAGATTTTGTCAGGCGTTTATAAAAACTGCAGATTTATACGATGAATTAAAAGATAACGGCATTTGCGAGGAATTGCTTGCTTATTTACAGTTAAGCGGTAACACTGTTGATATTGTTACAACCATCAACGGCCGCGAGCTTCTCTTGTTTATGAAGCTTCGTTCCTGCAACCGTGCACAGTGGGAAATCAGAGATTTCGCAATTGATATGCTTAAAAAGCTTCGTGAAGCAGATAAAACTGTTTTTGACTTTTACGGTCCCAGCTGCTATGTATCAAAATGTCCCGAGGGTCCTTTAACCTGCGGAAAAGCTGCCGAGGTTATTGAAACAATTAAAAAACTTTAAAAAACAACGGAGAAACACACGTTTCTCCGTTATATTATTAATTTTGAATGAAAACAACAAAAAACTTTGCCCAATTATAACAAATTTGTATATTGAAAGTGGTTAAAAAAAGTTTTATAATCAAGAATAGATTTTTACGATTTTTGTGAGGTTAACTTTAATGTTAGGCAAATTAATTCGGGTTGCGGTTACCGAAGCAGTTGGTACCCCTTTGCCTGATGGTAATGTTTACAAACTTAACCACGGCACACCCATCGGTAAATTCCGCGAAACTTCACCCATAAGCGGTGTTATTATTCTGGGTATAGATAATCCCGTTAAACACTTCGACGGACGAGTAATTGCTATATTGCGCTTCAAGGACAACGGCGAACAAAAGCTCGTTGCCGCCCCCAAATCAAAAAAATTTATTGATTGGGAAATTAAAAAGCTTGTCAGCTTCTATACAACCGGAAGGCCCTTTGTTATTGAATGTTATTATGAGCGATCATGCGGTGCGGTTGTTTACAGAAACATTGGCGGAACTATTAGATATCTCCTTATTAAAAACCGCCGCAGCTCAAACTGGAGCTTCCCTAAAGGCCACGTAGAAGACGGCGAAACTCTCGAAGAAACCGCAATACGCGAAGTTTACGAAGAAGCCGGTATAAGGATTAAAATCTTCCCCGGCTTTGTCAGTAAATCACAGTACACTATTCAGAACAGAATACAAAAAACAGTCCAGATTTTTGCAGCAACTACCGATGACGAGCACACTAAAATACAGCCTGAAGAAATTGAAGACTATATCTGGTTGCCATTTGAAAGTGCTCACAACTGTCTTAAATTTGAAAACGATAAAGCCATACTGAAGGATACACATAATTTTCTCATTGAAAATAAATATATCAGCGAGGTAGAAAATGGTTGAAAATATTGTAAATGCTTTTGTTGAATTTTTAGAAAGCTATAACATTCCGACTCAACTTATTCCT
The DNA here is from genome assembly GCA_045543075.1 of Acutalibacteraceae bacterium. Lineage (GTDB taxonomy): Bacteria > Bacillota > Clostridia > Oscillospirales > Acutalibacteraceae > DTU089. Next base: position 34,191 of record JAZQLZ010000025.1, on the reverse strand, counting down.
TTTATAGTTTCGCTTTTTCCGGTACTCGAACTCCGCGGAGGTATGATTGCCGCAAGAGCTCTAGACATCAATTTTATTCAGGCTTTTATTATTTGCTACCTTGCCAATATGCTGCCCATCCCCTTCATTCTTCTTTTCATCAGGAAAATATTCAAGCTTATGCGCAAGGTAAAGTTTTTAGGCAAAATTGTTGACAAGCTTGAAGCAAGAGCAGAGAAGAAAAAAGGCACTATTGAAAAATACAAGGAATGGGGCTTACTGATATTCATTGCTATTCCTCTTCCCGGTACCGGTGGATGGACAGGCGCACTTATTGCTGCAATGATGGACTTAAGAATGAAAAAATGTCTCCCGATTATTGCATTGGGCGTATTCATTGCAGGACTCATAATGTCCCTTATCACATACGGAATTTTCTGAAATCAACCGCTGTTTTTGACAGCGGTTTTATACTATGGTGATTAAATGAAAACTTGTTTTATATTCGGAGCAATGCCCGTATCAAAATTCCCTGTTAAACCGCAGAAAGATGATTTGATTATAGCCGCGGATGCGGGCGTTAAAACTCTTGAAAAGCTTGGAATAACAGCAGATTATCTTGTTGGTGACTTTGATTCTCTCAACTATGTACCAGACGGCGAAAATGTTATTGTACACCCTGTAAAAAAAGACGAAACAGACACAATTCTGGCTGTTGATACAGCGTTTGATAAAGGATATAATAATTTTATAATATACGGGTGTCTGGGTGGCAGACTTGACCATACCATTGCAAGTATCGGCACGGCTTCGTATATTGCAGAAAAAGGTGGTACGAGTGTTTTCATTGATAACGACACTTTTCTCACTGTTCTGAAGGAAAACACTATATCCTTTACAAAAGAAAACAAAGGAATCATTTCTGTATTTGCAGTTTCCGATATAGCTGAAGGTGTTGATATAAATAATTTATTATACACTCTGAGCAATGCACAAATATCCCCCGACTTTCCCTTGGGCGTAAGCAATGAATTCATCGCCGAAGGTTCCTCCATTTCAGTTGAAAAAGGTAAGCTTTTAATTATCTGGAACGGTGAACACGGCAGTTATAAAATAGGAGGCTAATATGGAAAACAAAGCTCTAAAAAATATTACAGGTGCTATTTTCGACCTTGACGGCACATTACTTGATTCTATGTACATATGGAGTGAAATCGGTCTTAAATTTCTTGAAAATGAAGGTATAACACCTCCGCCAGGTGCATCAGAAGAATTCGTGAAGCTCAGCCTTGTACAAGCTGCTGAGCACTACATAAAAAACTATGCACCTGACAAAACCGTAATGGATATTGTTAAAAGCATAAATGCTCTTGTGGAGGATTTTTATTTCAAACAAGTCGGTCTTAAGGATGGTGTTCCCGAATTTTTAGAGTATCTAAAAAAAAGAAATGTAAAAATGTGCGTTGCTACTGCGACTGATAAATACATGGTTGAAAAAGCACTCGAACGCAACGGAATCCGCGAATATTTCTCCGAAATTTTCACTTGCACAAGTGTTGGTGCAGGTAAAGACACACCCGTAATTTACGACAAAGCCCTGGAACATTTAGGTACCGAAAAAGACACAACCTTTGTGTTTGAGGATGCACTTTATGCCATTGAAACAGCCAACAAAGCGGGCTATAAAATCGTAGGCATTAATGATGTTTCCGAGCCTGCTGACCCTGAAAAGGTTAAAAAGCTTTGCAGTGTTTACATAAACGATTATTCAGAAATCTATAATCAATTTTAAAATAAAAGCACCTCGTATTGTTGGTTCAATACGAGGTGAATTTTTATTCTTCGGAAGATGCAGGATTTTCAACTGAAAGCTCAGTTTCCTCAGAAACAACAGTTTCCTGAATTTCAGTTTCCTCAACTGCTTCCCCTTTTGCTTCCTCTGCAACAGGAACATAATTTTCGTCCATAAGCTGAAGGAATTTATCTTTGCCGATTTTTTCTTCTTTAATAAGAGTCTCGGCAATGAGGGTTAATTTATCATTATGAATTGTAAGAAGCTCCTCACACTTCTGATAACACTCACTGAGTATTCTCTGAACTTCCTCATCAATAAGAGTTGCGTAAGTGTCGGAGTAATTCTTTGAGTTTGAGTAATCCATGCCGAGGAAAACTTCATTGTTATCCTTACCGTAAAGAACGGGACCAAGCTTACTGCTCATACCGTATTTGGTAACCATTGCTCTTGCAATTTCGGTTGAGTGAGCAATATCCTGAGAAGCACCTGTTGAAATATCGCCGAATGTTATCTGCTCAGCAACTCTGCCGCCCATGGCAGAAACAATTCTGTCAATCATTGCAGATTTTAACATATGGGTTGAATCTTCATCCTGACGATACAGGGTATATCCCCCTGCCATACCGCGAGGAATGATAGAAACCTCATATACAGGCTCACAATTTTCAAGATAATATGCCGAAACTGCGTGACCTGCCTCGTGGAAAGCAGTAATCTTTTTATCTTTTTCGGTATATTTTCTTGATTTCTTTTCAGCACCAACCTCAACCTTAATTGTTGCTTCATCAATTTCAGTCATAGTAACTGCCTTTTTGTTTCGTTTAGCAGCAAGCAAAGCCGCTTCATTGAGAAGATTTTCGAGGTCTGCACCAACGAAACCAACTGTACCGTGAGCAACTGTTTTCAAGTCAACATCCGGTGCAAGAGGCTTATTCTTTGCGTGAACTCTGAGAATCTCTTCTCTACCCTTAAGGTCGGGTCTGCCCACAGTTACCTGACGGTCAAATCGACCGGGACGCAGTAACGCAGGGTCAAGAATATCGGGGCGGTTAGTAGCGGCAATAATTATAATGCCTTCGTTGTTACCGAAACCGTCCATTTCAACAAGCAACTGGTTAAGAGTCTGTTCGCGTTCATCGTGACCGCCACCCATGCCTGCGCCACGGTGACGACCAACAGCATCAATTTCGTCAATGAAAATAATTGCAGGAGAGCTCTTCTTTGCCTGGTCAAAAAGGTCACGCACACGGGAAGCACCGACACCCACATACATCTCAACGAAATCAGAACCTGAAATTGAGAAGAATGGTACATCTGCCTCGCCTGCCACGGCTCTCGCAAGTAAGGTTTTACCTGTACCGGGAGGGCCAACGAGAAGTACACCCTTAGGAATACGCGCACCGAGTTCCGTGAACTTTCTGGGATCTTTAAGGAATTCAACAATTTCCTGGAGCTCTTCCTTTTCTTCGTCAGCACCTGCAACCTCTTTGAAAGTGGTTTTGCGTTTTTCATCCTTACCGAATTTTACACGGGCTTTACCGAAGCTCATCGCCCTGTTATTCTCTGAGGTAATTGTGTTGTTCATTCTCTTCATCAGTATATAACCTGCAACAATCAGGAAACCGATACCCAAAACTATGGGAATAAGCTGAAGCCAGAATGAATAAGAAGCTCCCGAGACATAATTGAATTTAATCGGTTTATCGGGGTTTGCACGGTTAAATTCAACAACATCATCATGAACATCTTCAAGGAACAGGTTAACATTGGGAACAGTATATTTTTTCGAAGTACCGTCCGCTAACTTAAACTTAAGTGCACCTGTACCGATATTAAGTTCATACTCTGTGATTTTACCATTATCGAAATATTCAACAACCTGATAATACTCTAATTTTGTTTTCTTGGCAGTACCACCTGAATATAAGCCAATAAAAATTATTAGTGCAAGAGGTATAAGAACATATGGTAAAACTGATTTAATTTTTTCGCTGTGTTTAATAACAGCTCACCTCACTTACTATTCTATGGAAATAAATTCCGTCAATCTTCATAGACAGACCTTTTTAAAACACCGATATAGGGAAGATTTCTGTAATACTCATCATAATCAAGACCATAACCGACAATAAACTCGTTAGGCACACAGGAGCCGATATAATCAGCATACAAATCAACATCGCGTCTTTCGGGTTTATCGAAAAGAGTGCATATTTTTATACTCTTTGGATTACGGGCAAGAAGTATTTCACGAATATAGCTGAGAGTTCTGCCGCTGTCAAGAATATCCTCAACAATAAGTAAATCCTTACCTTCGATTGAAGCATCAAGGTCCTTTATAATTTTAACCACACCGCTTGACTTTGTTCCTGAACCGTAGCTTGAAACCGCCATAAAGTCGATATTGCAAGGCACCTTAACCTCACGCATAAGATCAGCCATAAAAATAACTGAGCCCTTGAGAATACTGACAAGAAGTAAATCCTTATCCTTGTAGTCTTCTGTAATTCTTTGACCTAAAGTCTTGACAATATTTGCCAGCTCTTCCTCAGAAATTAAAACACGGTCAATGTCCTGAAGCATATCATTACTAATCATTATTTTCTCCCCCAACAAAAATAATATTACCGGAATTAGCTTTAACGCGACATCTTGCATCAACACCAACAGAATAAACCCATAAAACACCATTATCGTCACACAAAACAGGTAACGAATCGCGCTTTTCAACAGGAATATTCAGCTCATTAAAGAGTTTTTTCAAAGTTTTTGTTACTTTGCGGTTTGCAAGAGTAATTTTATCTCCTTCAATCCTTGTTCGCAGGAAAACATTTCCTACGATTTTATCACAATCTATTAAATTATCCAATACCTTTTTATTAATTTTTTCTGAACTTTGAGAAATATCTCTGATATTAATTATGTAGTCGCCAAATTGAGACTTAAAAGGAAAGCTTTCAACACAAACAGGTTCGGGCTTTTCAGTATTTTCTTTAATGAAAAATCGGAAGCTACCTTTTACAGCTTCCGCAAAAATATTGCCGTAAACCTGAATTCTACCCGACTTTGTAAGTAAATCGTAAAGTTCATCAATTTTTTTTCGTTCAAGTGACTTGTCAGACCAGCCCACAAACAAAAGAACAAAAGCCTCACGCACTATAACGGGTTTAAAAGAAAGAAGTTTTTTGACATTATAAGTGCCGTCACCATTATCACATTTCTTTATAATTTCAAGAGCTTCGTTCTGAATATATTCAGTAACCTCACGGGCATTTGAACTGAAATGCGCAAAATTGGAAACGACCTCAGAATTTATCTCTTCCAAAACAGGAAGGACCTTATGTCGGATTTTATTTCTCGTGTAATCGTCACATAAATTTGTACTGTCAGTAACAAACTGAAGATTATTCTCGCGGCAATACCCCTCAATTTCTTTACGGCTGCAATAAATCAACGGTCTGATTATAATCCCTCTTACAGGGGGAATTCCGCCACCGCCTTTGATTGTTGAGCCCCTGGAAATATTAAATAAAACCGTTTCTGCATTGTCGTTGGAGTTATGTGCAGTAGCAACTCTTACATCATAATTTGCTAAACTGTAAAAAAAGTCATATCTTATGCGTCTGCCGCATTCCTCAACGCTTTCGCCGGATTCTCTTGCTATTTTCACACAATCAGTATTAAGCAATTTAAACTCAACACCAATATTTTCACAAAAATCACGCACAAAATCAGCATCTCTTACTGCTTCGTCACCACGGATTCCATGGTTAACGTGAGCGCCAATGATTTCATAATCAAAATCATCCTTCAAAGAATTCAGAATATGTAATAAACACACCGAATCTGCCCCGCCGGAAAAACCGACAACAATCTTTGAAGCACCCTGAAGCATGGAATAGTCCGAGATGGCTTTCAATACCTTGTTCCTGACAACGAGCGTATATTTATTCATCTCTGTACTCCAGTGTTGAGAAAAGTGTATATTGTGCATCCCAGTGAAGTTTGACCCTCTGGGTTGCACCGTGTCTGTTTTTAGCTATATCCACATCAGCCTGTGTCATATCAATTTCATCGGCGTTCTGGGCACTGTTTTTATAATATCCCTCACGATAAAGCATCATAACAATATCAGCATCCTGCTCAATAGAACCTGAGTCACGAAGGTCTGAAAGCATGGGTCTGTTTGAAGCCTTACCGTTCTTTTCGGGACCACGGGAAAGCTGAGCACAAACAACAACAGGAATTTTCAGATCCTTTGCAAGCATCTTAAGACTTCGGGTAATCTCCGTAACTTCCTGAACTCTGTTTTCCTTCTTCTTTGCTGATTCCATCAAACCAAGATAGTCAATAATAATACAATCAACATCCTTGGCCCGTTTAATCTTGGATTTAATCTCAGGAACGGTAATTGATGCGGTATCATCAAAATAAAGATTACACCTGGTAAGCCTGTCGGTTGCCTCAGCGAGACGAACCCATTCCTCAGAAGAAATATCACCTGAACGCAACTTATTAGACTCTACCCTCGCCTCAGTTGAAAGAACTCGGGCTGCCAACTGCTCGTTTGACATTTCCAGGGAAAAGAAGATAACTTTTTTACCGGTCATAGAAACGTTACGGGCAATGTTCAGGGCAAAGCTGGTTTTACCCATAGCAGGACGAGCACCAATCAGAATAAGGTCGGAACGGTTAAGTCCTGAGGTAATTTCGTCAATTTTAGAAAAGCCCATGGGAATACCCTTGTATTCATCGGCATTTTCAGATGTTATATTAACAAGATTAGGATAAACCTCGGCGGAAATAACATCACTCAATCTCTGAAGTGCACCCGTTGTTTTACCCTTTCTTATATCGTAAATTTTCTGCTCTGCAGCATCGAGAATTTTATCTGCCTCTGCACCACCGTCAATGGCGGAGTCAATAGTTTCCTTAGAAATCGTAATAAGCGAGCGAAGAAAATACTTTTCTTTTACAATTTTACAATAGTTCTCAACATTAGCAGCTGACGGAACAATCTGTGCAAGCTGAAAGAGGTAATTTTTCCCGCTTTCAATATCAAAAGAACTATCAGAACCGAGTTTGTCGAGAATTGTCAGAGCATCTATTCTTGAGCCGAGAGTATCGAGAATTACAATTGCCTCCATAATTGACTTATGCTGAGGCAAGTAAAAATAATCCGGCTTAATATTAGAAAGCACAACGCTGACACACTCGGGATTAATCAAAACAGAACCAATAACAGCCTGCTCAGTTTCAAGGCTGTACGGCAGATTAATATTATCAAATGTCTGAAGAACGTTATTATCAGCCATAACAATATTCCTTTCAGAATAATTTATTCTTCGGTAACCTGAACCTTAAAATCTGCAGTTACCTGGGGATGAAGTCTTACCTGAGCATTATAAGTACCGAATGCCTTAATATCATCAACACTAATCTTGCGTTTATCTACCTTGACAGAGAATTTGGTTGTCATAAGTGCAGCAATTTCTTTAGCTGTTACAGAACCGAAAAGCTTGCCGTTGGCACCGCCCTTTGCTTTAATAACAACGGTTTGTCCGTTAATCTTAGAAGCAAAGTTCTTTGCTGCTTTCAACTCTTCATCTGCTCTGAATTTTTCAGACGATTCCTTGTTTTTAAGCTCGGACATAAGCTGAGCATTCATTTCAGCCGCAAGACCTCTGGGAAAAAGAAAGTTACGGGCGTAACCTTCGGAAACACTCACCTTTTCGCCTTTTTTACCAAGACCCTTTACATCATTTTTTAATAAAACTTCCATAATTTGCTACCTCCGTTTGAAAGTTATTTGTTTAATTTATATTGCTCAATTGCATTCAAGAGCATAATTTTTGCATTTTCCAAGCTTGCGCTTTTAACCTGTGCAGCTGCCATAGTGCTGTGACCGCCGCCGCCAAGTATTTCCATAATAAGCTGAACATTCTCTTCACCCAAAGAACGGGCAGAAATCTGGACTTTACTTACACTCAGCTTTGAAAGAACAAAGGATGCTCTTACACCGTCAATAGTCAGCATATCGTCTGCGGCTGATGAAGTAATAATACGCAAATTTTTGTTGTCTGCTGAGGTCGAGCTTATCATAAAACCATCGTGAATTTCGCCACTGCTCACAATTTGATTTTTAAGCTCTGACATATCCGAATCAATGGAGAAAAGCTTTTTAACTGCAACGGTGTCAGCATCATTATCACACAGGAAGCCCGCAGCCTCAAATGTTCTTTGGGATGTTCTTAAAACATAGTTCTTTGTATCCAGAACAATACCTGACAACAGTGCGGTAGAAACAATACCGGGGATACTGTCAAGAATCGTTGAATACTGTATTAATTCAGCAACCATTTCACACGCAGATGAAGATGAGGGAGAGGTATATATAACCTCTGCATCTTCAATATAATCGTCAGAGCGTCTGTGGTGGTCAATAACAATAACACTGCCTGCTAATGAATATAAATCAGGCTCATCAAGCAAGGCTTGTCTGTGAGTGTCAACCACTATAAGAAGTGTATCGTCATCACAGCTGTCAGCGGCTTTATTCGGAGTAATAAAGCTCTTGTAACCGCCGCTACTTGCCATAGAAACAAGCGGCATTGCAAGGGTTGTTTTATTATCTATAACAACCTGAGCATTCACTCCGTTTGCGTGACAGAAAAACTGCATACCCATTGCTGCACCCACTGAATCATAGTCAGAATACTTATGACCCATAATGTAAACCTTATCAAACTGTTTTACAACAGTCGCAATATTTGCGGCAGTTCTTCGCGGGGACACCCTTGAACTTTCGTTTGTTCTGTTGGCAACGCCTCCGAAATAAATATAACCTTCATCCGTATGTACAGCCGCCTGGTCACCGCCCCTGCCAAGAGACATATCAAGAGCCTTTCGTGCCTTAGTCTCGCATTCCGCAAAAGATGATCCGCTGCCGACACCAATTGAAAGTGTGGCATTAACAGGGCTGTCACCGTAGGTATAGTTTCGAACATTATTAAGAACGGAAAACTTGTTCTCGCATAAATTATCAAGATTGCGTTTTTCACCGATTACAAGGAAACTGCCATTTGCAATTTTCTTAAAAATAACACTTTCCTCTTTCAGCCACTGCTCAATAAGACCTTCAATACCACCTGAAACCATAGCAAATTTACTGTCAGTATAGCTTCTGGATAGCTCCTCAATATTATCAACAAGCATCAGCATAACGAAGGGTCTTGAAAAATAATATTCCTCGGAAATATTCTTAAGATATGTGTCATCAAAAAAGTAAACACACATAAGACTGTTGGCAGTTACCGAAAATGCCGTAAATTTTTTGTCAGAAAAAACAGCATCCGAAACCCGCTCTTCCGCAATTTTTGAAAAAGAGAAGTTTTCAAAAAAATCGTTCATAGTAAGGGACTTGATTTCATACCCCTCAACAATATCATCACAGAATTGCTTGTTGTACCATAAAATATTTCCTGACTTATCGCACACTACGGCAGCCAAAGGAAAAGAGGAACCCGAACCACTCATCTCAGGGAAAAGTGATTCTGTAAGATACTTAACATATTTTCTTGTGTTCTTAAAGGCAAAAATTGTGTAAACAAGCTGAGAAATAAGCACTACTACAAAAACAAGAGCGAAGCACAACGCTACTTTATAGTCAAAGTACAAGCTTATAATTGTGCATAGCAGTAATAATGCAATTGCAACAAATCCAACGGGGTTTTGCCTTAAAAATGCTTTAAACTTCATAAACTACCCTCCTTAAATGGGTTCTGAGAGGTATTTAAACTCTCATAAGAACGGGTAAAATCATAGGACTTCTTTTAGTTCTCTCATACATAAGACGGGAAATTTCGTCTTTAAGCTTAGTATTCATAGCGTTGAGGTCATAGCTGTATGGCGGAAAACTATCAATAACATGCATTGAAAGTGCAACTGCCTCTTTCATAAGAAGCTCCGCCTCTTTAACATATACAAAGCCTTTCGAGAGAACTTCAGGACCCGAAAGAAGTTCGCCCGAAGCACCGTCAATAGTAGCGGCAATTATAATAATACCGTCCTGACCAAGGTGAAGCCGCTCCTTCATAACCCTTGTACCCACATCTCCGACACCATAGCCGTCAACATAGACCTTACCATTTGCAACTGTACCCGAAATGCTCATGGCTCTCTCACTCATAGAAACCTCGTAACCATTATCTGCAATGAGAATATTGTTGGGTTCTACACCAACACTCTCAGCAATTCTCGCATGGCAGCGAAGATGCTTCTGTTCACCGTGAACAGGAATAAAATAACGGGGTTTAACAAGGGAAAGCATTATTTTTAATTCTTCCTGGCAAGCGTGACCCGAAACATGAACATCATACATTTTTTCATAAATTACCCTTGCGCCCAATCTCATTAAATCGTTAATTACGCGATAAACGGTTTTCTCATTACCCGGAATAGGTCTTGCAGAAATTATAACGCAGTCGTTATAACCGATGCTTACCTTACGATGGTTACCCGAAGCCATTCTGGAAAGCGCGGACATGGTTTCACCCTGACTGCCTGTAGTAATAATAACAAGTTGGTCATCGGTATATTTTTTAATTTCATCAATACCGATAAGAACACCGTCGGGTATATTGACATAGCCCAGCTCGGAAGCTGTTGCAACAACATTTTCAAGACTTCTTCCGGAGAGAGCTACTTTACGTCCCGTGTTTGAAGCAATATCAATAATCTGCTGAACACGATGGATATTAGAAGCGAATGTTGCAATTATAATTCGTCTGTCCCCTGCCTGAGTAAACAGATTACGGAAGGTTTCGCCAACCTTACTCTCACTTTGTGTATAACCCGGTTGCTCTGCATTTGTAGAATCAGAAAGCAGACATAAAACGCCTTCGTTGCCTAACTCTGCAAAACGGGATAAATCAATAATACTTCCGTCAATGGGACTTGTATCAATTTTAAAGTCACCGGTCTGAACAATTGTACCCGCATCGCATTTAATTGCAAGTGCTACTGCATCGGGAATGGAATGGTTGACATTAATGAATTCAACATCAAAGTCACCCAATGTAATTTCGTCGCCTGCTTTGACAACATTTATCTGAACTTCGTGCTCGAGCTTGTGTTCAGAAAGCTTGCCCCTTATAAGACCTGCTGTAAGCAGTGTTGCATATACAGGGATATTCATCTTTTTAAGAAGATAACAAAGAGCTCCGATATGGTCCTCATGACCATGGGTTATAAGAACACCTTTTACTTTGTCAATGTTGCGTTCAACAAAAGTAAAATCAGGAATAACAAAATCAACACCCAATTGGTCAGACTCGGGGAAAGCAAGACCGCAATCCACAATGAGCATGGACTTACCGTACTCATAGCAAGTCATATTTTTACCGACCTCATTGATACCGCCAAGGAAAGATATCTTAACAGGTTCACTGCTTTCAGGAGGTGTAACGCGGGAATACAAGGAACCTGAATTTTTCTGTTTTCCCTTATTTTTATCAGGCTTTATATCCTGCTTTTTATTTTTTTCCGTTTTTTTCTTAGTTTCAGTATTCTTTTTTTCCATGTTATAATTTCGTTTTACACTCTTATTCTTTTTTGAAGTATCATTCTTCTTAGCAGTGCTTTTATTGTTCTTTTTCTTGCTCTGTTGAGTATTCTGTTTTGTTTTAGTTTCTTTATTCATTATTTATCACCTAATAAATCGTTGTACTCTAACTATATGTAACGCCGACTTCATAAGACGGCATAATGCGCTACTTTACTAATTGTATATAATACAATTATTTACTTATATTGTCAATAGTTACGCTCTTCCTGATTCATAAATTATACTTGTGAGATTCTCTACAATTTCACTTGCAGCTTCCATCGAAAGCGCCTTTGCTGTTACACAAAGCGAACCTTCTCTATTCTTTTTAATTTTCACACTGTTCAAACCCTCTTTATAAAAAATCTCGTTTTTCCTGAAATCAATTCTGTTAAGCTTTGATAAATCAGCCGCAAGAACGCGTAATTCATAGGGTTTATCGAGGGTCTTACGCGCAACATAAAATGTCGGCAGATTACCCGCAGCATCTTTTAAAGTCAGATTATGTTCACTTAATATTTTGATAATATAAAAGCTCAGAATCACACTGTCATTATTATATATATTGCAAAATTTAAAACCCTCATCTTTTCGTTGATAATATGAAACAATTTCTGACAATTTTGAATATGGATAAACAACCCCATCGCTCCCGGCAGAAACCTTTGTTCCACGGGGATTAATATTAAATTCTACTCTGTTCTTCCCTGTTTTAAAACCAATTTTAGATGCCGCAAGCTCCGCAACACTTAATACCCTTTTGTTTTCACAATTAAAAACAGGCATAAACTCGAGAGAGTCTTCGAACATACTCGTTAAATTTTGAATATACATCCTCTGCATACCGTGAATCTGATTTACACTTTTACACTCATTTTTTGAACACCTTTTTATTTCACTTGCAGAAAATATACTCTTGATGTTATAGAAATCAGATTTAGAAAGCGCGGATTCCCCATTTTTAAATATGCTTATGACGGTTCCATCATCATTGCCGCTAATAAATGCGCCGTAATCCAGTTCACAGAAATCCATGAAATAATGCAAAGACGAAAAAAATGTATTACCAAAGTCATAACAGGCGGCACCGGTTGTTATAAGTCCACCCAATAAAGCAAGTTTTAATGCAGTAGAGTTCAGCTCACCGTCACTTGCGACGGCAATTTTTGGCATATCGAAAGCCGTTCCTACAGACGCACCCAACAAAGCGGCTTTTTCGGGGGTATATCCGTAAAAACCGGCTGCACTCTGAGTATCATCAAATTTAAAATCCATATATCGTTTATCGTACTCATCCACTTTTGAGTAAGCGCGTATAAAGCTACCGCTTTCAACTATAGCATCCTCCCCAACAGTAACATCGTGACACAAAACAGAGTTATCAAAAGCAACACTGTTTCGTCTTAAAATAACATTATGTGAAACCATAGATCCCTCGGTATAACAACCTGTGGAAATATAAGTATTTTCACCTAAATAAGTGTTACTGATACGGCTATTTTCTGCTACAAGAACCCCATCTGAAATAACGGCACAAGGTCCTATAACACACCCCTTCTCAAGCTGTATATTATTCCCCAGAAAAACAGGCGGAACGAGAATAAAATCACCTTTCGGAATATTTGACGAAGCATAAATCCCCTGAGCGATTTCGGGTAACCTGTAATTTACTTTTCCAAGCAGTATATCACGGCATAAAGCCTTATATTTCAAGGGATTTTCTACAATCTGAACATACCCGTCATAATTAATTTTTTCAGATATTACCCCGGGAACAGAATTAATATCGTTATTGCTTCTATCTAAAATTTCCAATAAATCAGAACCGTTAAAAACCCAGCAAAAGGCTTCGTTCTCAATAGTTAAAGATACTGCTTTTGATGCAATATTTTTAACAAATTCACATAATTTTTCTCCATCAAAATACACATCAGAATATGTGAAAAAAACTCGTATATCCCCATTGTTTCTGAGTATATTTTTTAATTTTTTAAGTTCATTTTCTTTAGTAAATTTATCACAACTGCAGTTTATTTCGAAAACTGAATTTATATCTGCACCTGACAGTTTTCTGTTTAAAAAAACATTTAAATTACTTTCAAAAAAAGGTATTTCTTCACAACTATCCACACCAAAGCACTCTTTCAAGCTCTTATTGAATCTTTTTATTACTACCGCAATCATAAATTTACCCCCGAGCAGGAAAAATTTTATTTATATCTTTAAAATGTTCCGAAAATATGTTATTATGTAAAAAAATTCAAAGGATATCGTTATGAAAAAAGTAGAGATTTTTACAGATGGTGCTTGCAGCGGAAACCCGGGTCCGGGCGGATGGGGTGCAATCCTGAGATACAATGGCATTGAAAAAGAGCTCAGCGGCGGCGAAAAAGATACAACTAACAACCGAATGGAGTTAACTGCTGTAATTTCCGCCCTCAAAGCCCTGAAAATGCCATGCGAAGCAGTTATTACCACTGATTCAAAATATGTTTACGAGTCTGTCACAAAAGGTTGGGTTTATTCATGGGAGAAAAACAACTGGAGAAAAGCCGATAAAAAACCTGCTTTAAATGTAGATTTATGGACTGAATTACTCGAATTACTCGACAAACACCATGTTACATTTAATTGGGTAAAAGGTCATAATGAACACCCTGAAAACGAGCGCTGCGACCGTTTAGCAGTAGCTGAATGTGAGAAATATAAATAGTAAAAGACTTGCTTCATTTACCGAAGCAAGTCTTTTAATTATTTCACATAATCCTTTAAATATACGAAATATTCGGGTGCGTGAAACTTGGGTAACATAGTGGGATTTAAGGCAAATAAATGTTTATCCGTTTCGTCACGGCAATTTTTCAATTCAAATAACATAACAGCTTATCTTATTTATTTTCTGCGGCAATGCGTTTAAGACCTTCAAAGCCGATTTTAACACTGTCGTATGGGTCTTTATCGTAACAAAGGTCCTGCTCAATAACAATGTATTTTGCACCGATTTCTTTACATGTACGGTAACAAGCACCTAAATCAAGATTTCCTGTGCCACATTCGGCAAAGCGTTGCTGATTATTAACAATACGCATATCTTTAAAATGGCATACATCTACTCTGCCGTTAAGTTTTTTCATATACTCGGCAGGGTTAACTCCGCCCACCTGCATCCAATATGTATCTGGTATAAAACGAAGCTGGGGTACTTCATCAATAAGTCTTTCAAAGGTACGCTTACCGTCATAAACCTCAAATTCAAACGCATGGTTATGGTAGTTAAGGGATTTACCTTTTTCACGCATTTTAACGGCAATTTCGTTACATTTTGCAATAAATCCCGTAACACCCTCGGCTGTCTCGTGAATATTTCCGGGCATTGCGCCGATACCTATATTGTCGCAATGAATTAAGTCATGCTCGTGAATAAGAGCGTCCAAATCGTTTTTCATTCGATCATAAGGTTTATGAGTAACGCAAACATCCATTTTATATTTATCTACAAGCTCCGCAACAATTTCAGGATGAATATCACCGATTGCAGAAATCTGAATAACATCGCAACCTATATCATCAAGGAACTTAAGAGTAGTTTCGAAATCCTCCGCATTCTGACATTTATCACGCAAAGTATAAAGTTGAACACCAAGTTTAATTTCTGACATAAAAACACCTCCGTTATTTACAAATATTTTACCACACATTTTTTCAAAGTAAAGAGTTTAATGAATATACTGAACAAAATTTTTCTACATACTTGATTTATTTTCCACAAGTATTATAATATTATTAATAATTTATTTATTACCCACGGGTATGAAAGGAATATTATGGCTAAATATCTTATTGTAAACGCAGACGACTACGGTATGTGTAAAGCTGCAAATGACGCAATCAACGAACTTTTTCTTGGCGGCTGGCTTAAATCCGCTACCATCATGATGCCCTGTCCTGCTGCAGCGGATGCTGTGGAGTTTTCAAAAGCGCATCGCGAATACGCAATTGGTGTACACACTACGCTTACAAGTGAATGGGGCAAATATCGTTGGAAACCCCTTACAGACGGCAAAACACTCATAGACGAAGAAGGTTTTATGTGGCACGAGAGCGACCAGGTTGAGAAAAATGCTTCTTATGAAGATATCGAGAAAGAAGTTCGTGCGCAGATTGACCTTGCACACAGCATGGGGATGAAACCCTCTCACATTGATAACCACATGGGCTCTCTCTACGGTCATTATACGGGAAGACTCGGTCTTTCCAAGCTCGCTCTTAAAATCTGCGGTTCATACGGCTACGCATACAGACTTTATACAAAACACGACAAGAGAATTTGTCCCAACGGCACTCCCTACATAGCTTATGCTGCAGTAACATTACTTTCAAAGCATTGGGGTAAAAAATACAAGGTAGTTATCCCCGACTACCTCCTTTTCCCGGATTGGAACGACGATATGCGCGTAAGCTACGAAGTATATCGTGATACAATACTCAAAATCTGGACCAACATTCCGGAGAACGGCGTTACCGAAACCTTTGTACATCCTTCAGTAGAAAGCGACGAGCTCAAAGGTATTACAAGCAGATGGCAGGACCGTGTATGGGAGTACCAGCTTATGAAGGACCCCTATGTTCACAAGTATCTTAAAGATAACGGCGTTGAACTTATCAGCTACCGCGAACTCATAAAAATGAAGGGCGGCACCGTTAAGGGTTAATTGATTAATCCCCGCATTTTGCGGGGATTTTTTGTACATAAAATACTTGAATTTTTATTTTTAATATGGTATTATATTGCAAATGCGTTGAGCAAGAGAGTAAAAGTTAATTGAAGTTACAGAGAGATGTGCCCGGGCTGTAAGCACATTACGGATGTTTTCTTTGAAGTTCACTTGTGAGCATCGCGGTTGAAACCAAGTAGGCTGCGACGGGTGTAACCGTTATATTACAAAAGAGTGTTTGCTCTGGAGCAAAAATTAGGGTGGTACCGCGGAGTTTGTCTTCGTCCCTTTTGGGATGGGGGCTTTTTTATTTTTCTGCTTCCATCTTCACATACTCTACTACTTTTGAAAGGATTGAAAAAAATGCTCGAAAAAGCACAGCAGTTAAAACTGCAATTCGAGGAAAAACTCAACAATGCTTCAACTCCCGCAGATCTTGAACAGTTAAGAATTGAGTTTCTCGGCAAAAAGGGTGCTGTTGCATCACTTATGAGTGAGCTCAGAAATGTGCCCAACGACCAGAAAAAAGAAGCAGGTCAGATTATCAACGAGGTTAAACAGTTCGTTGAAAACACCATTAAAGAAAAGAATGTAGAACTTCAGAAGCTGGAGGAAGAACGCCTTATTAATGCCGCCGAGGATTATGACGTTACTTTCCCCATCACAGAGAAAAAAGGTTCATACCACCCCATCACACTTGTTCAGCGCGAGCTTGAGGATATTTTTGCTGCTATGGGCTTCTCCATTGAAGATTACGATGAGATAGTTGATGACTACCACTGCTTCGAAGCTCTTAACATACCCAAGCATCACCCTGCCCGTGATATGCAGGATACCTACTACCTCAGCACAAATCAGTTGCTTAAAACTCACACATCTGCGGCTCAGAATGCCATTCTTAAAAAATACACTCCCGAACTTGAGGCGGACAGACCCATTCGTGTTATCTTCCCGGGCAGATGCTTCAGGAATGAGAAGATAGACGCTTGTCACGAAAACACATTCTTCCAGATGGAAGGTGTTATGGTTGATAAGGATATTTCAATTTCCAACCTTATTTACTTCATGAAAACCATGCTTTCCGAAGTATTCCAACAGGATATTACCGTAAGACTTCGTCCCGGTTTCTTTCCCTTCGTTGAACCCGGTTTCGAGCTCGATATTCAGTGCACAATCTGTGGCGGTAAAGGTTGTCCTTCATGTAAGGATTCAGGTTGGCTCGAGCTTTGTCCCTGCGGTATGATTCATCCCAACGTTTTAATTGCAGGCGGTCTTGACCCCGAAAAATATACAGGCTTCGCTTTCGGTCTCGGTCTTACAAGACTTGCCATGATGCGTTACGGCATCAAAGATATCCGAGTTTTCAATTCTTGTAACCTTAAATCTCTTTCTCAGTTTGAAAACTCAACTTTCACTCAGCCCGAAAAGGAGGTCAAATAAATGTTTGTTTCAATTAACTGGATTAAAGAATATGTTGACCTTGAGGGTCTTGATATCAAAAGCCTTATAAACAGCTTCACACTTGCTACTGCTGAAGTTGAAGAAATTATTGTTAAGGGTGAAGATATCCGCGATGTTGTCGTCGGCGAAATACTTTCAATCGAAAATCACCCCAACTCAAAGAAGCTCCACCTTCTCAAGGTTGACGGCGGCGACAGAATTTACGATGTAGTCTGCGGTGCTCCCAATGTGCGCGAAAATATGAAAATTGCTTTCGTTAAAGCAGGCGGCAGAGTTCCTGCAGGCGAAATCACAAAAGCAACCGTTGCAGGCTTTGAATCCGAGGGTATGTGTTGTTCCGCATTTGAACTCGGTCTTTCCGATGATAAATCGGGTCTTATGGAAATTGACGTTGATGCACCTAACGGCACCAATCTTAAAGACATCTACCCCATTGATGATATCATTTTTGAGGTTGATAACAAATCACTTACTAACCGTCCCGATCTCTGGGGTCATTACGGTATCGCTCGTGAATTTGCAGCACTTACTGACAGAGAATTAAAACCTCTCAAGCTTGCTGACCTTGCCTATGACGGTGATGAAAAAATCAGTGTTAAGGTTGCAAGACCCGACCTGGTTTACCGTTATTCCTGTGTAAAAATGGACAACATCACAAAAAATGTAAGTCCTTTCTCAATGCAAATCAGACTTTATTACTGCGGTATGCGCGGTATTAATCTTCTCGCAGACCTTACCAACTACATCATGCTTGAAATGGGTCAGCCCACTCATGCTTTTGATGCTAATAAAATTGATGAAATAGTTGTTGACACACCCAAAGAGGACTGCAAGTTTGTTACACTTGACAACACAGAACGTGATATCACAACGGACACTCTTCTTATTCAGAACGGCTCTACACCCGTTGCTATTGCAGGTATTATGGGCGGTCTTGACTCTGAAATTGTTGGTGATACAGACGCGGTTGTTCTTGAATGTGCAAACTTTGATGGTGTAAGTGTCAGAAAATCATCCTCAAGACTCGGTCTTCGTACTGATGCTTCCGCAAGATACGAAAAGATGCTTGACCCCGAAATGACTGTTACTGCCGCTAAACGTTTTGCATACCTTCTCAAATCAATTGACGAAGGCGCAAGGGTTGCTTCACAGCTCACAGATGAATATGTAAGAAAATATCCTGAAATAACAATCAGCTTCGACAAAGCTTATGTTGATAAGTACACAGGTATTGACATCAGCGAAGAGAGAATAATGAAGACTCTTGTTTCTCTCGGCTTCGGCGTCACTAAAGACGGCGATCAATTTGTTGTAACTGTCCCCTCTTTCAGAGCAACAAAGGATGTTACAATCAAAGCTGATATCATTGAAGAAATCACCAGAATTTACGGTTACGATAACTTCAGCATCATTACAACAAAGAGCCCTCTCAAGCCCGTTAAGAGTGCTCCTGTCCGTTCAGAAAGCAATGAAATCAAAGATATTCTTGTAAAACACTACAACCTCCACGAGGTACATTCATACATCTGGGGCGATGTCAGAAAATACAAGAAGCTCGGTATTGAGGTTGAAGAGAATGTAAAGGTTCTCAACATTGAAAGCTCAGACAACGGTACCATCCGTAATTCAATGATTCCTACCCTTTTGCTTGCAGCATCCGAAAACAAGGATTTTGCAGAAAGCTACGGCATCTTTGAAATCGGCAGAATTGTTAAGGGCATAAAAGAAGACGGCACTGCAAACGAGCGCCGCACTTTAGGTGTTGTTCTCTACGATAAAAACGCAACAGAAAAAGATTTATTCTTCAAGGGTCTCACAATCATCAACAACATCTTTACACAAATCAAGCATAAGGAACCCGTTCTCAAAAAGGTTGCACCCGTCCACGCATGGCAGCATACCAAGAACACAGCTCTTATCACTTGTGACGGTGTGGATATGGGTATCATCAATACACTCCATCCCACAAATGCAACAAAGCTTGATAAGGTTGCTAAGGTTGTTTGTATTGAAATCGACATTGATGATTTCATCAGCGTAAACGGTGCGAACATCTCATTCACAGAACCTTCAACACAACAGTCAACCTATTATGACCTTTCACTTATAATGAAAGAGGGCAAAACCTTTGCTGACCTCAGTGAGTGTTGGAATAAGCTTGCACTTGAAGAACTTGAAAATGTCAAGGTTATTGACACCTATGACAACGGCGAAATCAAGAGTATAACAGTCCGTCTCATTTTCTCCTCCAAAGAGAGAACTCTTGAAATGGAAGAAGTGCAGACATGGATTGACGAGATTCTTAAAAATCTTAAGGAAATCGGTATTGAGCTCAGAGCATAATTTACCTTTTCTTAATAAATTATTGTTGTAATTTTTATAACTTTAGTTTATAATGATAATATAGTTTTAGGAGGTGTATTTATGACAGATAAAACAATCCAATTCACAATCAGTGATGACCATGAGAAAGAAATGCGTGAGATTCTTGTTTCAGTTTATAATTCTTTAGTTGAAAAGGGTTATAATCCTACCAGTCAGCTTGTAGGTTATATACTGTCAGAAGACCCCACCTACATCACTACCCACAATAACGCAAGAAGCCTTATCAGAAAGATAGACCGTGATGAACTTCTTCAGGTTCTTCTTAAAGCTTATCTCAGTTAAGGTATTTCAATTAAGGAGTGTTTAGTTTGGCTGATGCTCAGGCAAGTTTCCTTACCTACAAAGGTAAACCCCTCGTCCGAAAGGGTAACACAATTTACTACGGTAATATGAGTGACCCATTCGTTATAATGCTTTCAGTTGCTTCATCGCATGAGGTTCACGGTGTAAAAATCGCAGACAAAGTTGTTGTTCAGCTTTTAAATACTGACCCCAACATTAACCCTCTTGAAGCAATCGTCAAAAGAACAGAGAAAAACGGTATGTATGCCGCTATTGATATCGCATCAATCTGGCTTCAGAGAGCATTAAAAGCAGAGTAAAATAAACAGTCCGGGCAAACTTGCCCGGACTGTTTTATGTTTTATCAGTTCGCTTTTAATTCAGCATATATAAGATGTGGCCTACAGAAAACTCTTAAAGGAAACATGCTGTAACCTATGCCACGGCTTAAAACAAGTTGTGTATCCCCCATATTATATAAGCCCTGAGAATACGGCGGAAAGGTTACCTGGTCGGGGGCCATAATCGCCTTGCCGAACAATGTTATCTGTCCCCCGTGTGCGTGACCCGAAAAAATCAAGTCATAATCATATTTTTGGTAAACGGATAAGGTTTCGGGATGATGTGCTAACAACACATTAAAATCTTCTTTATTTATGTTTAAATCCTTACACAATATTTCTGTTTGTTGAAAAACCTGTTCGTAACCACCGTAAAAATACGGATCGTCAATGCCGTGAAGATAAAAGCAATCTCCCGCATCATTATGTATTTTTACTGATGAATTACGCAAAACAACTACGCCCAGATCGGTCAAGCCCTTAATCAAACGGTTGAACTCACCTTCATCAGAGCGCCGCACATTGGATTCATGATTGCCCGTTACATAATAAACAGGTGCAATTTCGCATAACTTTCGGGTGAATTCCAGCGCAATATCAACATCGGGATTCTTTGAATCAATATGGTCACCGGTTATAACAATTATATCCGGCCGCTCCTCTTTAAGACTGTTGAGAATCTGTTTATCAACAAGCGATGACGGACGATTATGATAGTCGGAAATATGAGCAATGAGATAGTTATTGAAGCTCTCGGGAATTTTATCATTGGAAATCTGAAAAGTTTGTGCTTCAACACTGAAATTACCGAAAAACAATAAAACAAAACTCAGAACAACGAATACCGCAGTAACACTAAGCGCAACTTTTTTTACAAGTTGTTTGTTTTTCAAAGCATCTCACCGTTTTCGATTGCAGTAATCTGGTCAACACGGCGTCGATGTCTTCCGCCTTCAAATTCAGTATTTATAAACACATCAACAAGCTCACACGCAAGACCCGCACCAATAACACGAGCACCCATACAAAGTACATTTGCGTCGTTGTGCATTCTTGTAAATTTAGCACTGAAGAAATCTGAGCAACAAGCTGCTCTGATACCTTTAACCTTATTTGCAGCCATTGAAATACCAATGCCGGTACCACAGCAAAGTATTGCTTTATCTGCTTCGCCACTTGTAACCTTAAGACAGGCAACCTGAGCGAATTTCGCATAATCAACCGAAGCGGTTGAATCTGTACCGCAATCTATGTACTCAATCCCCTTTTCATCGAGGTAAGCTTTAATTTCCTCCTTAAGAGGGAAACCTGCGTGGTCAGATGCTAAAACTATCATATTTAACAACCTTTCAATTATTATTTTTCTTTTTTAATTCTCGCTCCGCCTGTGAAAGACGAAGATAATTGGGCAAAACATCACCTGCATCCAAAAGCTCCAGAGTGCCGTTTTCGTATTTTTCAGCAGCTAACAAAGCAACATCAGCGGCAGATTGATAACAAATTGAAGCAGCGGCAATTGAAACTCCGCTGAGCTTGTCATGAATTTTATTATATGTAACTCTTGCGCCGTCACCGATAAGAACAATGGGTCGAGTAATATCTTGTAAATTTTCAAGTAATTCATCAATCGTAATTGCCTCATCAGGTGATATTCTGTTTAATCCGTCAGTACAATCAAAACGAGCCGTATAAACTTGATTACAACGGGCATCCATAACTGCAACGGCACAGCAGCCTGTATTTTCAAGAGGATTTGCAATAACCTCAAGTGTAGAAATTGCCGCACACTTTTTCGCCAAAGGCTGAGCAATACCTTTTACAGCGGCTACACCTATACGAACACCTGTAAAAGAACCGGGACCGTTTGAAACAGCCAACAAATCAATATCCTTAACCGAAACACCTGCTGTTTTAAGTGTATTTTCAATCATGGGTAAAAGTGTCTGGCTGTGAGTAAGACCTGTATTTGAATAATTCTGAGAGAGTATTTTACCATCGCAATACACCGCAGCACTTGCGGCAGTTGCTGAACTGTCAACGCCAAGAATCTTCATAAATACTTTCACCACTCATTCTTAAAATACGGCTATCGTCATTTTCACCGCGAGAAATTTCAATTTTGATTAATTTTTCCTCAGGGAGTACGTTTTCAATATTCTCGCTCCATTCAACGGCGAGAACACCGCCCCCATCAATATAATCATAAAAGCCCGTTGAACACAGATCCTCAAATGTTGAAATTCTGTACATATCAAAATGATAAAGACTTTTATCACCACGATACTCATGAACAAGAGCAAATGTGGGGCTTGAAACATCTGTAGCAATCCCCATACCACGGGCAAGTCCCGCGGTAAATCGGGTTTTACCCATACCGAGACCACCGAAATATGCAATGGTTTCGCCACCGGTAAGAACACGCCCTAACAGCTCACCGAATCTCTCGGTCTGCTCGGGTGAATTTGAAACAACTTCTACCATAAATACCTCAAAAAAAGTAAAACACTTGAAATAAAAAATTTATATATGTATAATAACAATATTACTTCTTAAAATCAAGGGGGCAAAGCCTTGAAAAAATTTTTTTCATTAACAAGACGGTTTATTACCGAAACAAATAAAATACTATTCTTTTTGATCAGCGCAGCTTCAATTTTTGGAATACTTATGGTTCACAGTGCAACAAAATGCAACTTAGAGGATGGCCAGTTCATCTCCCGTGACGCTACTGTTATGATTATTGCGGCTGTTCTCGGCCTTATATTGACACTCGTCATTTCAGCTATTGATTACGAGCTAATTATGAAGCTTTGGCCCATAATAGGTATAGTCAGTATTGTTTTGATGATTATTACTTTACTGTTCGGTGTTGCACCGGAATCAAGACCCGACGCGAGATCCTGGCTTGCATTCGGACCCATCTACTTCCAAACATCGGAGCTTGTTAAGATCGGCTATGTAATCACCTTTTCAATGCATCTTGAGCTGTGCCGTGATACTATAAACAAGCCTCTTTCGGTTTTGCTTTTAGGTATCCATGCACTCGTTCCCATCGGTTTGGTTGTGCTTACGGGTGATATGGGCTCAGCTCTTGTTTTCGTATTTATAACCATTGCTATGCTTTATTTTGCGGGGCTACACATTGGTTTCTTTGCCGGTGGTGGGTTACTTGCCGCTGCGGCATCACCGCTTATATGGATGTATGTTTTTGACGATTACCAGAGAAACCGATTTCTGGCTCTTCTGAAACCAGAAGATTTTGAAGCAGAAAGCTATCAGCAGCTGAAAGGTCTTAACGCTTTGGGTTCGGGCGGATTTTTCGGACAAGGTCTTTTTAAAGGCACATATACCCAGGGCGGTATAGTTCCCGAGAGCGAAAACGACTTTATTTTCACCGCAATCGGTGAAGAAACAGGGTTTTTCGGTTGTATAGTCGCATTGGGAATATTATTTGCAATCTGCTTTATAATGATTAAAACCGGTAAGAATGCAAAAGACTTTTCATCTCAGCTTGCCTGCTACGGCATCGCCTCAATAATAGCGGCTCAGGTTATCATAAACATCGGTATGTGTCTTATGCTTTTACCCGTTATCGGCATCACTCTCCCCTTTTACAGTGCAGGTGGTACAAGTACACTTTGTCTTTATGTTGGTGTAGGGCTTGTTTTCAGTATTTATCGATATAACCGCTCCCGTGAAGCAGTAAACTTCAGGCTTACAAAAATCGCTTCACCATTCTCGGAAATATAAGAAAGTAAGGGACTGTAAACAAATTTGTTTACAGTCCCTAATTATATGTTTTTAATTGTTGTTCATTTTTTCTTTTGCTGCGGTTTCGGCACGAGTACGCTCTAAATCAAGATACATTCTATCCCTTGTTTTCTGGTCAACATTATAGAAGAACATAGGTATAAGGCTTATTAAATCCATAATAAGTCTCGGACCAAAAGCAGCTATAAACATTTTCCACATTGTGTCCTCGGTCTGTACAGCTGTAATACCTGACTGGAAACCTGCCCATCTCGCAAGTAACATTGAGTTAATTTTGGTCAAAGCAATGCTTCTGACTTTATTTATATAACCTGTCAAAAGATTAACTGTTGCTTCAACTCTGTAGCCATTCTGCCACTCGCAATAGTCGAGAACTTCATAGTTAATTTCTGCATCAACAATTTTCTTAGTAGCATAGAAAACCATTTCAACACTATTACCAATTGCCATTGCAATAGTCATTGGTAACTTCTTCTTATAAAAGCCTTTGCCTTTACCGCCTATTAAACCAACTAAGAAGAAAAGACCCTCAGAGAAAATAATTGAACTACGTTGAGTAATCCACAAGAATTTAGTTGAAAATCTTTTCCTGAACTTAGTAGCCCAGGGATAACTTGCATAAGAAATTGGCATACCCGGAATACCGGCAATGGTTGAAATCATATTGAATTTCAAAACACTGTCGTAATAAAGAGACTCGGATGTTTGTATATCGATACCATCAATAAAGCCCGAAAGTGTGTAAATTAAAAGGGGTTTGTTTTTGAATACTGAGAACATACCCTTCATAACCTGAGGTGGTTTTTCAGACTGGGGAACACGCTCTTTGCTTACAAAAATCCATATAACCGCGGGAATTGTAGCAATCGCCCACCACCAGATTTTCATTCCTGAGAAGACTTTTGCAAGGTTAAGTTTTATCTTACCGTTTGCAACGAGGTCAAAAATGACACCGGCTAATTGCTCGGGCACTCGTCTGAACAAGTCACCTGCAAATCGTGAGGAAACAAGAAGTGAAGTTCGTTCATTGGGATTAGGAGTAAAAACGTTATCAATATATCCGCCGCCACCAAAAAATGCACCTACAGTTTCACCAACATAGGAGAGAATCATATACAGGATAAGTCTTTGTGCGGCATTTAAATCATAACCATCACAAATAATAGGCAAAATACAAGTAACAAAACCAACTATGAGGTTGGGCAAAAGAGATAAATACTGAAACGGCTTGAATTTACCCCAACGGGTACGCATTTTATCAATAATAACCGCAGAGAGAGGGTCATTAATCAAGTCGTAGATACCTAAACCAACTGCTGCGTTACCGTGAGCTTCCGCATTGAGTCCTAAGATTTTATACATAAAAAGCTCAGAACCCGTATCATATTTACCCATTGATAAATCAGCTGCTGCACATTTTAAAATATAAGCAACTCGCTCTTTTGTAGAACAGAACATTCTGTTCATATACGCAAAATTATTATCAGGCTCAAAAACATATTCACGCTCAGTAACTGCTATATTTTTGTTATCTTCGCTCATTTTTTCGCCTCCTCTTTATTTAATTGGGCTTCCTTTTCCTCCTGCATTTTCGCAAGACGGCGGTACATTTCCGCCCTGATTTCATCCTGAGGAACACCGTTTTCAACCATTTGGAAATACTCTTCAATCGGAATACCGCCAACAAAGCATGGTGCGTGTTTAACACTAATCCCCTTTTTAAAAATTGCAATATCAACTACAAAATTAACAATTAACAATAACAAATACACAAAAGGTGCAATTATAAAATCAATTGAAAAATAAGGATTTTCAGGAATAATGAAAAACATTATACTCGAAGTAATGCTTAAAAACAGAAGTGTTATGTCAAACCCATAGCACATTGATTTTCCTCGTTTTGAGCAACTCATAGTAAGGCAGAAAAATCTTACCAAAAGCAGAGCTACCGTCAAGAGAATTAACACAACGGAGATTAAAAACATAATCAATGGTGTTTTGCCATCAACTGTATCAGTAAGTGATAGGATACTATCAACATTAAATTTGTCAAGTATATCTAAAAGAGAAAACAAACTGAAAAAACCATTAAAGGGTACAAACGGTTCGTTAAAACTGCATTTAAAAAACGGTACAACAATTGCTAAAATCGGAATAAGACTTGTAAAAATCCTTAATACCGCAAGGCGCGAACCTATAAATGAGGCTTTCAACCTATCGATTTTCTTTTGAAAATGATAATACTGTACTTCGGCAATATCCGCATCTTTCATCAGACGTTCCTGAATATCATAAATTACGATATTACCTCCGCAATGAGGACAATGTTGTTTCCAGTCGGTTACTTTTAAATGTTCACCGCATTTAGGACAATTAGCCAAAAAACCACCTCTCAAACTATTATATACATTAATAATAACTATTTTTTTATCAAAAGTCAACATAAAAACCGAAGCTTACGATACTATGTGAGTTCGGTTTAATTTTTTATAATTTTTTCAATTTTGCCATTTTAGCCATTATCTTTTTGGTTCCGCAGTTATCAAAGGCTATTTCAAGAACCATATCACCGCCAACGGAATTAGCGCTGACTATAAGACCCTGTCCGAAGGTTTTATGCTCTACCATATCACCGACTTTAAAATCAAGGGTTACAGAGCTTGTTTTTTCTGTTCGGGAGGTATCACTGAAACCACCACGGGAAAATCCCCGGGAATGACTGCTTTTTCTTGGTTGATTATTATAAACAGAAGTATTACCTCTGTTGGTAGTTTGTTTTTCAAAACTATTACCAAACCCCGAACCGTAATTGCTATGTGTTGAAAAACCACCGTAAAAGCCTTGTTTTGAAGAGTTAAGGTTTGAGTCAAGGAGTTCATCCGGGATTTCGGAAAGAAAACGTGACGGTCTTGTGACGGACGTATTGCCGTAAATCATTCTTGTGCGTGCATTTGTGATATACAGCTTCTCTTTGGCTCTGGTTATACCTACATAGCACAAACGTCTTTCTTCCTCAACCTCGCTCGGGTCATACATAACCTGATTTCCCGGGAAAAGTCCCTCTTCAACGCCAACAATGAATACGACGGGGAATTCAAGACCTTTGGCAGAATGCAAGGTCATCATAACAGCCGATTCATTCTCAGAGTTATAGTTATCAATATCGGTCATCAAGGCAACCTCTTCGAGGAAGCCCGTAAGAGTCCCGCCTTCGTTTTCCTCCATATATCTTAAGAGGTTTGCGAGGAGCTCCATAACATTGGCTTTTCTGTCATCCGCCGTTTCCTTATCAAGCTCAAGATACTGCATATACCCGGTGGAAGTGATTACATCTTCGTAAAAATCTTGAATTTCTTTTTCCTCAAGAGATTCTGCAAGTGTATTCAGGAGCTTTGTAAATTCAAGTAATTTTGCAGATGCTCTTGAGAGCATAGGATATTCATCGGCGTGGGAAATAACCTCATAAAAAGATAAACCGAGACCATCGGCAATTGAAGCCGCATTATTAATTGTAGTCTCTCCTACTCCCCTCTTAGGCTCGTTTATAATCCTTCTCATACGCACGGTATCCGAGGGGTTGGCTATTACCGAAAGATAGGCAAGAATATCTTTAACTTCCTTACGGTCATAGAATTTATGACCTCCGAAAATTTTATAGGGAATAGCATTATAAACAAGGGCACGTTCAATACTGCTTGACTGGGCATTTGTTCTGTAAAGAATGGCAAAATCAGAAAGTCTTCTGCCTGTGGCAACCCCGTTGAGAATTTCATCGGCTACAAACCGACCCTCATCACGCTCATCCGTAAGAAGGCGAACACAGATTTTGTCTCCGCCCTCTTTTTGTGTCCAAAGAGTTTTACCTTTTCTGCCTTTATTATTTTTAATAACCGCGTTTGCAGCGTCAAGTATAATTGAGGTAGAACGATAATTCTGTTCAAGTCGGATAACCAGACTGTTATCATACTGATTTTCGAAATCAAGAATGTTTTCGATGGTAGCACCGCGAAATTTATAAATACTCTGGTCGTCATCACCAACTACACAAATATTGCGATATCCGCCTGCAAGAAGCGATGTGAGTATATATTGAGCGTGGTTAGTATCCTGATACTCATCAACCATTACATATCTGAAGCGTCTTTGATAATATTCCAGAATATCGGGATGTTCCTTAAGCAGTTTGACTGTATTGACAATAATATCATCAAAATCCATTGCATCAGCTTTTTTAAGCATTTCTTCATACTTCGAAAAAGCCTGGGCAATTAATTTTTTATTAATATCATAACCCGCTGAAGCCTCATACATATCGGGTGTCATAAGGTTGTCCTTAGCCTTGCTGATTTCGGAAAGAACATACTTTACGGGAAGTCTTTTTTCATCAATATCCAGAATCCGCAAAGCCTCTTTCATAACACGCTTTGAATCGTCAGTGTCATATATCGTAAAGTGCTTTGAAAAACCTATACGCTCTGAGTCACGGCGCAAAATACGCACACAGCAAGAGTGGAAGGTGCTCGCCCAGACATCATTACCCTTTTCACCAAGCATTGCTTCAAGCCTTGATTTCAGTTCATTGGCGGCTTTATTTGTAAACGTGATTGCAAGAATCTGCCATGGTGCAGGAGCATCAACACTGAGAAGTCTTTCAAGCTCCTGGGATAATTCACCGTTATTTTCGAGATAATTCTTTAAAGCAAGACAATCAGCTTCGTTTGTAACTCTATATGTAAAATCGCTATTATATGCATTACCGTATTTAATAAGATACGCTATTCTGTTTACAAGAACGGTGGTTTTACCTGAACCTGCGCCTGCAAGAATAAGGACTGCGCCGTTAACATTAAAAACAGCGCGCTTCTGCATATCATTCATGCGAGAAAATTCATTTTCAATCAACTGTCTTCTTAACTGAGAAAATTCCATAAAAACATCCTAACTTTTAACAATCAATATTCTTTCCATTTCACTGAACGTAATGTCAATACTTTCCAAAAGCGTAAGATAAGCACAATTCAACCCATATGCAATTAACGGTTGCTCGGACTCACGCAATGTAGTTTTAACATTTTTCAGAACACGATTTTTGATACTGCTACACAGATTCATACCCTCATCAATTGTCCGTGAGACCCTGTGTGTATTTTTGGAAAGAAACAATAAATCAACTACTTCATTTTGTTTTTGCAGCAAATCGCCAACTTGATCCGCAAACAAAAAAGAACCGATATCAGCAAGCGAGCCGTAATTATTCAGCTCATCAACCTGCCACAGTTCCTTATGCATACAAAAAGACAAATTGTATATATCGCCACGCTCAAAAGGCGTAACAAAATCATCAATCAAACATTCGGATAACTCATTTTTCAGCCCCGAAAATTTAATAACAACTTTTTTTAAATCACTGCCGGCAACAGTCCCGGTATAGGCTGTATAAACGCAGTATGATAACTCTTTCAACGTCTTAAAATAATCGAAAGATTTTTTCAAGAGCACCTCAAAAATTATTTATAAAGTGTATCACCGTATGAATCTATTGCAACAATAAGCGGGAAATCCTTAACCGTCAGTTTTTTAACCGATTCACAACCCAGCTCTTCAAAAGCAATAACCTCGGAAGACTCGATACATTTTGAATACAATGCGCCTGCACCGCCGATTGCGGCAAAATATACAGCACCGTATTCTTTCATAGCATCAACAACAATTGATGAACGATTACCTTTGCCGATCATACCCTTAAGACCTTGAGAAATCAGAATATCTGCAAAAACATCCATTCTTGAAGATGTTGTGGGCCCTATACTGCCAACAGGAAGGTTGTTCTTCTGAGGAGTGGGACCTGCATAGTATATAACAGAATTCCTTAAATCAAAAGGTAAATCGCTATCGTTATTAAAAAGCGATACTATTCTTTTATGGGCGGCATCTCTTGCAGTAAAAACGGTACCCGAAAGATAAACTCTGTCACCCGCTTTAAGCTTTCCCACCCAATCATTAATATTAGCTGTACTTAAAAAATATTCGCTCATAATTTATCTTCGTCATCTGCTTCTTTTGTAAAATCATATTCCACTTCTGTTGCATCGTTAACAGAAGCCTCCGGAATAACACCCGTTTCGGAAATAAGAAGCTGCGCTGTTTTACTCATATCACCTGTAAGAGCTTTAATACGAAGCTCAACTTCTTCTACGGACTTAGTGAAAGCGCGGGCTATTTCACCGATACCTTCGGACAAATCATCAATTTTAAGGGCTGTATCACCAATTGCCGCATAAACCTCTCTTGTAACATTATTGGCGCGCTGACGGGCAGCCTCAACAAGCTCTTCAGAATGAACTCTTGCATCAAGCATAGCTGCGCCAACCTGACGCTCCAGATCTTTCTTCTTTTCACATTCAGCTTTAAGGCGCTGTACTTCACCGCGCAAAAATTCAATCTCAGCATCAGCCGCATCGCTCATCATATTCTCGCTGACGGTATTTTCAAGTTTAAGAATCTTATCATCTCTGTCTGAAACTTCAGCAAGAAGGTTTTTAATCTCAGTTTCTTTAAAATCAATCTGAGAAGTCAATTCAGAATTTAATGCGTTAACAGAAACGAGCTCGCTTCTGAGTTCGCCTATTTCCTCGCATTTTGATTTGTATTCCGCAAGTTCTGCTTCAAGTTTCGAATTGGCTTCAATGAAAGATGCAATAGTTTTGTTGAGTTCACTTTTCTCAGCAAGAAGACCGTTAACATAGTCCATAACATCCTTTTTGTTGTAGCCGCCAAATGCCTTTGTTTTAAAAACAATATCACTCACTTAGATTACCTCCGTGTTGTGCATAATACACCACTATACTTTGTTAAGTATAACAGATATAAAAACATAAAACAACAAAATTTTTCCTAATTCTATTTATTTTTGTTCACAAATATTGTATAATATTAAAAAAATATGAAAGGTCGCATCAAAATGAAAAAATCTACCAAAGTTATAATTGGTGCATCCGCTGCATCTGCCGCTGCTTTTCTTGGTTTCGGTTTATTATCAAACAAGCTTGTTCTTACAAGAACTTCTAAGCCCATTTTTGAAAAATTTGATGAAATAAAGAAGAAAAAAGAGTCTGCCCCCGTGAATATCCAGGTTGAAACATTGGATAAACAGGGTGAAGAATGGTTTGAACAGCAGGAAAAAGAACATATTGTTATTAAAAACAGCAAAAACAGACCTTTACACGGTTATATAGTAAAAGCAAAAGAACCCTCAAACAAATGGGCAATTTGTGTGCATGGTTACACAAGCAGTCCTATGAGAGTTGGCAGTTATGCTTTGCATCATCATAACCGCGGTTACAACATACTCTTCCCCGTTTTACGCGGCCATGACATAAGCGACCACAAGCACATTACAATGGGCTGGCTTGACAGACTTGATATGTTGGATTGGATTGATTACCTTAACACAATCTACGATGATATTTCAATTATACTTCATGGTGTTTCTATGGGCGCCGCAACCGTTATGATGACTACCGGTGAAGATTTACCCGAAAATGTCAAATGTTGTATTGCTGACTGCGGTTTCAGCAGCGTGTGGGACGAATTTACCAACGAAATGAAAGAGGAATTCAAGGTACCTGCGCCCGGTGCTTTACTTGCTCCTGCAACCGTCACAAGCAAGCTCGTCAACGGCTATACATACCACGAGGCTTCTTCTTTAAAACAGCTTGCTAAATCAAAAACACCAACATTATTTATACATGGTGAAGAAGACAAATTTGTCCCCTATCGAATGATGGACCTTAACTACAACGCTGCGGCTTGTCCCAAAGAGAAGCTCTCCATACCTGATGCAGAGCATGCAAACGCTCATCTTGTGCATCCTGAAATCTACTGGCCCGAGACCTTTAAGTTTATCGACAAATATGTTGAAGCCGTAACCGTTTAATAAACAAAACAAATAACAAAGCGCTCTGAATATTCAGAGCGTTTTTTCATATTATAAGAACAGTTTTCATAAAATTTGCTTCGGAATAAGCTTTTATGATAATAAATGTACAAATTTCAAAAATTGCTTGAATTTAATCGTAATCTGTTGTATTATGTATATGATTACATAATCGGTAATTTTTGGATATTTTATTACAGGAGGATATGTATAATGTCAGCATTAACATCAAACAAAAGCGTACTTTCCTGGATCGACGAAAAGGTTGAGCTTGTAAAGCCCGACAAAATCGTTTGGATTGACGGTTCAAAAGAACAGATCGAAGAACTCAGAGCAACCGCTTGTTCAACAGGCGAACTCATCAAACTCAATCAGGAACTTCTTCCCGATTGTTACCTTCACAGAACTGCTGTAAACGACGTTGCTCGTGTTGAAGGCAGAACATTCATCTGTGCAAATACTAAAGAAGAAGCAGGCCCCACAAATAACTGGATGGATCCTGCAGAAGCTTATGAAATGCTCTATGATATCGCTCGCGACAGCTACAAAGGCAGAACAATGTATGTTATCCCCTACTCAATGGGTCCTGTTGGTTCTCCCTTCGCAAAAGTTGGTATTGAGCTTACTGACTCTATCTATGTTGTTCTCAACATGGTTATTATGACAAGAGTCGGCAAAGATGTTCTTGAAGTTCTCGGCGACAGCAATGACTGGGTTCGCGGTCTTCACTGCCGTTGCGATATCGATGAAGAAAAGAGATATATCTGCCAGTTCCCTCAGGACAACACAATTATCTCTGTTAACTCCGGTTACGGCGGAAACGTTCTTCTCGGCAAAAAATGTTTCGCTCTTCGTATTGCTTCTTACCAGGGTTGGAAAGAAGGCTGGCAGGCAGAGCATATGCTCATTCTCGGTATTGAAAATCCCGAAGGCGAAGTTAAATATATCTGTGCTGCATTCCCCTCAGCTTGCGGTAAAACAAACCTCGCTATGCTTATTCCCCCTGAAATCTACAAAGAAAAGGGTTATAAAGTATGGTGTGTAGGTGACGATATTTCATGGATCCGTAAAGGTCCCGACGGCAGACTCTACGCTATCAACCCCGAAAACGGTTTCTTTGGCGTTGCTCCCGGTACAAATGAAAAATCAAACCCCAACGCTCTTGCTTCCACTAAGAAAGGCACAATCTTCACAAACGTTGCTCACAACCTTGACAACAACACAGTTTGGTGGGAAGGTCTTGACAAGAATCCTCCTGCAAATGCAGTTGAATGGAAGGGCAACCCCTGGAACGGTCAGGAAAGCGAAGAGAAAGGTGCACATCCCAACAGCCGTTTCACAGCTCCCGCTGTTAACTGCCCCTGCCTCAGCTCAGAATTCGAAAATCCCAACGGTGTTCCGATTTCTGCTATTGTATTCGGCGGCAGACGTGCTAAACTTGCTCCCCTCGTATATCAGTCACGCGACTGGAATCACGGTGTATTCGTTGGTTCAATTATGGCTTCCGAGACAACAGCAGCTGCTGCAGGTGCAGTAGGCGTTGTTCGTCGCGATCCCATGGCTATGCTCCCCTTCTGCGGCTACAACATGGCTGATTACTGGCAGCACTGGATTGACATCGGTGCAGATCTTGATCCTGAAAAAGCTCCCAAAATCTTCAATGTTAACTGGTTCCGTAAGGATGACGAAGGCAACTTCATGTGGCCCGGATTTGGCGACAACCTTCGTGTTCTTGAATGGATTCTCAAGAGATGTGACGGCGAAGTAGGCGCTCAGGAAACAGCAATCGGCTATCTTCCCAACGCTGAAGACATTAACCTTGAAGGTCTTGAAGGCGAAGTTTCTCTTGAATCACTCAACAGCATTCTTGACGTTGATAAGAAACTTTGGGCAGAAGATGCAAAGGGTATCGAAGAATTCTA
>JAZQLZ010000024.1:0-25440 GCA_045543075.1 Acutalibacteraceae bacterium | reverse complement strand
TCATACCAAGTGACACCGTGGTAAATATAGCCGAACTCTTCATCGATAACCTCAAAGCATTCATTACCGATTGTAGCTTCATAAGAGGGAAGTTCACCTGCAACAGGCTCGGCAATTGTAATATCCGCAGTTTCATCGCTGATAACAGGCTTTTCTCCAAAGTAGTATTGAACAAGATAATAGGGATTGTCGTTTTCCTCGGTTGTTTCAATAAGTTCAGCCTCATTACCATTAACTGTTGCATTTAGCAGGCTTATGTTATTTCCCGCTGTGTTTCTTATAAGAACAGTAACGCTGTAAACATGACCTTCGACAAACTCATCATCGTAATCAATGTTAGAATCTAAGGTCCAATCGTACCAGGTAACACCATGGTAAATGTAACCGTATTCTTCGTCAATGACTTCAAAATTATCGGAGTTTATTGTTGCTGAATAAGACGGGCATTCTCCGGCAATCGGAGCAGTGATTGTTATATCGGCATTTTTTTGAAATGTGCCGGCAGCGGCGGTATTTAATGAAAAGGTGGAAAGTAGGAAGAGCATAATTAATAATATCGATAATACCTTCCTTTGGATTTTTAAATGTTTCATAAATCAAACCTCCGATACAAAAGTAGTAGTTTAGTCATTGGTAACTTGACTCAAAAATGACAATATGCTATACTTTTGCCATATGTAGATACAATATCTTAAGTTTATTATAAAACTTATTAATTAAAAGTCCCCACACCAAATAAAAGTAATAGTGTGGGATTTGATGTATATTTATGAAAAAGTGTGGGGAAAAGTGTGGGAAAGCTTAATTTTTTGAATTTTTCTTTTAAAAAGTTAATATCTGTTTTTGCTATCCTTGGCACTTTATCATTTGTGTTGTCGGGTTGCGGAGCATCCGGCGAAAAAAACACAAATCTGCACGTTTTTTATATTATAACAGCCATCTTTTCTTTTGTACTGTTGCTTAGTTACTTATTTATCGCGAAAAAGAAACTGTTATGGTATATAATGTTGTATGTTTCCATTTTTGTAGTAAATATAGGTTACCTGTGTCTTTCGATTTCTAATAGTTTGGAGGAGGCACTTCTTGCAAACAGAATTTCGTATCTCGGCTCCGTATTTTTACCGCTATCAATGTTTATGATAATTCTTACTGTTTCGAATATTAAATATAAGAAACTTATGCCTTTGATTTTATCATTGTTGAGCGTAGGGGTATTTATAATTGCTGCAAGTCCCGGTTATTCTGATATTTATTATAAAACTGTTGAGCTCGTTAATGTTAACGGCGTATCTGTCCTTGAAAAAACTTATGGTCCGTTACACATTATATATTTGATTTATTTGCTTTCGTACTTTATCTGTATGCTTAGTGCGATTATATACTCTGTAATTAAGTGTAAGAATAACTCCCATATTTATCCGTGTATTTTAATTCTTACTGTATTTGTAAATATTGGTATATGGCTTATCGAACAATTTGTAAAAATAGATTTTGAATTGCTATCTGTTTCGTACATTATCAGCGGAATGTTTATGTTAAGCCTGAATTTAATTGTTAAGGATGAGCAGGTTAGAACAATTGAACATCAAAATACAGAAACAACCTCGTCAAATTTATTTGATGAAACGCCTGTTACGGATGAAAATGACTCTGTTGAAAAACCATCGGACGGTATTGTTTGGGATTTGACTCAATTGACAAAAACCGAAAGAAAAATTTTTGACTATTATATTCAAGGTAAGTCAACAAAAGAGGTTATGGCGGAACTTAATATAACCGAGAACACTTTGAAATACCATAACAAAAATATTTACGGTAAGTTAGGTGTTTCTTCAAGAAAGCAACTTATTGAAATTTCAAAAAGGTAAAAAATAACCAAGTCAATGTATTAAACGTTGACTTGGTTTTTGTTTAAAATATAATATTAAACCATTTCTTAAGGTCGTTCAACCATGCAGAGTTGTAAGTAATAATGCTGTTAACATCATCACAGGTGTGTTTGTCACAGGTTGAAAGACCGTGACCGCCGAAGGGGAAAATGTGAAGCTCAAAGGGGATTTTGTACTTTGCGAGAGCTTTGGCGTAAATAAGGCTATTTTCAACGGGTACAACATTATCTTCTGCAGTGTGCCATAAAAATGCAGGGGGTGTTGTGGGCTTAACATGCTTTTCGCAAGAAAGTTTTTCTGCTTCCTCAGGAGTCAGGGTATCGTGACCGGAAAGGTTTATAAAGCTTCCCTGATGAGTGGTAGTAAAATCAGAGGTAATAACAGGGTAGCAAAGTACACTGGCATCGGGTCTTTTGCTGTCGGTAAATTTCTCTCTTACTTCTTTACAATCGTACATTGTTGAGTAATGAGCCGCAAGGTGACCACCGGCAGAAAAGCCCATAAGGGCAATTTTACTTGTGTCACAGTTCCATATTTCGGCGTTTTGGTATATAAGCTCCATTGCCGCCGCAACTTCTGTAATCTGTGTGGGGAAACGATTTGGAGCTACTGAGTATGTAAGAACAAAGACATTAAAGCCCTCGGGCAGGAAATGAAGGGCAATGGGTTCGGCTTCTCGCTCGGAGCACATACCATAGCCGCCACCGGGAAGCACAAGCAAACAAGGTCTTTTTTGATTTTGGCGGTTCATTTCTGCCATGTTGTAGGGTAAGTATATATCCAGTGTGGGGTTTTTGCCGTCATCACCGAGAAACTCAAAATGATTTTTAAGTTCTATTTTTTCGCAAATCATAAAATTTACCTCCCTTTGAGTGTTGAAATAATTATATAACTAAACCTTTTCAATATCAAGATGACAATTGCTTTTTTATGCTATGAGTGTTATATTATTTACATCATTTTTCGGCAGGTGATTTTGTGAGGTTAATGACATTTAATATTCAGCATTGTTATGAGTATCGTAAGAAAAAAATCAATATTCCCGCTTTTTATAAGACGATTAAAAATCTCGGTGTGAATATATGCGGTCTTAACGAGGTAAGGGGTAAAGGTCGTCTTTTAGGTTATACGGACCAGACTAATGCGATAGGTGACGGCTTAGGGTTTAACCGTTACTTTGCCGAGGCAATAAAAGTAAAGGGCACGAGTCCCTACGGTAACGCGATTGTTACCGAATATGATATTGTATCTGCTGAAACAGTTTTGATTCCTGACCCTCATGATAAAAACGATGAGGGTTCCTTTGAGAGCCGTTGTGTGCTGAAAAGTATATTAAAAGCTGAGGGTAAAGAGCTTTGTGTTCTTGTTTGTCATATGGGTCTTGAAAACAGCGAGAGAATAAATGCTGTTTCAACTATTTGCAGGATAATTGATGAAACTGATTTGCCGGTGATATTAATGGGTGATTTTAACACTACTCCCGATGATATTGTTTTAAGACCTATTTACCAAAGACTTAAAGACACAGATGCTCTGGCTGAAAATAAAGGCTGTGCTACATATCCGTCATATAGTCCCGAGAAGAAAATTGACTATATTTTTTACCGTGGGCTTGTGTGTGAAAAGGCTGAAACATACTGTGAAGTGGTTTCGGATCATTTTCCCGTTATTGCTGAATTTTCAATATAAAAATACTGAAGGAACTGTTTTTACAGTTCCTTTAAATATATGTGTCTTGGTAACCCGTTTATAAAAATCGGTGTAAGCTCTGCTTGAATTAACGGTCTTGCATATTGATGGAAAACGGGTAACATATCCGTGTAGCTTTCGTTAATCCATTCCAAGGGTATTTTCTTTTCAAAATTTGCTACCTTGTGAATATCCTGCGGGGTTGTTGTGCTCTGATACGGGTCATCAGATACTCTTTTAATGGCAATCATTTCGCCTGTGTGACCTTCAAAGGCTGCTTTTGTTGCGGCTCCACCGACCTGATAAGCCTCAGTAATGTCCGTTCTGCTTGTTATGTGTCCTGCACATCTCTGGAGTGTTGAGAGTTCAATTGAACGGGATTTTGTGCCGAGTTTTTTCATTATCTGATTACTAAGATATCTTGCAGTGCCTGTGAGGTTTTTGTGACCGAAAGCGTCTGTAAACCTTGTATCATCTGAAAGCTCGCATACATATCTGCCGTCGGTGAGCTTTACACCTTCAGAAACTGCGATTACAATGCTTTTTCTTTCCTTTAAAAATCTTTCGGTTTTAACAAGAAATCTATCTGTATCAAAGGGGACTTCAGGAAGGCAAAGCATATCAACGCCCTCGCAGTCCTCTGATTTGGATAGTGTAGCGGCAGCTGTCAGCCAACCGGCATTTCTGCCCATTATTTCAACAACGGTAACATAGGGTGTGCCGTAAACCGTTGCATCACGCACAATTTCTTTCATAACAACGCCTATATATTTTGCCGCCGAGCCGTAACCGGGTGTGTGGTCCGTAACCATTAAATCGTTGTCTATTGTTTTGGGGACACCTATAAATTTAATATCGCTGTTAATCTCTTTTGCGTAGTCGGACAGCTTGCAGATAGTATCCATACTATCATTACCGCCTATATAGAAAAACCATTCAATATGCAGTTCGTTAAGTATTCTGAAGATTTTTTCATAAACCGAAAAATCTTCGTTCATATTGGGTAATTTGTATCTGCAAGAACCTAAAAACGCAGAAGGAGTTCTTTTTAAAAGTTCAATCTCAAGGTTTGATACAAGCGTTTCTGAGAGATTTACAATATTTTTACTAAGCAGACCCTCAATGCCGTTTACCATACCGAAAACATTGTCTGCACCACGGCTTATACAGCCTTGAAAAACACCTGCAAGGCTCGAGTTAATAACCGATGTGGGACCTCCGCTCTGACCCACTATTGCATTTTTTGCCATAATAACACCTCTTTTTTCTATTATGCGAAATATTTATTGTTTTATAAAATTTAATGTGTTATTATTGAATTGAGGCGGTGATGTTTTGAAGAATGTCAACGATATTTTTATTGAAAACCGCGCTGACCCGTTTGTTTTAAAAGGGGATAACGGCTGGTATTATTTTACCGCATCATTTCCCATGTACGGTAAAAATGATCCTGAGGGCTACGACAGAATTATTTTGCGCAGAGCGCGGACTATTGAAGCTTTAGCTGATGCTGAAGAAAAATGTGTATGGAGCGTTAAGAATTCTGATACTGCTTTCAGGTTTATCTGGGCGCCCGAGCTACATAAAATCAATGGTGTCTGGTATTTTCTTTTTGCAGCCAGCGGTAGCGAAAATAACGTGTGGGATATTGATTGCCATATTATAAAATGCGATGGTGATGACCCGTATAATGATAATTGGGTTGATATAGGAAAATTTGCTTCTTGCGAAGGTGATGATTTTTCTTTCAGTGGTTTTTCCCTTGATATGACGTATTTTGAATGTAATGGTAAGCATTACGTTGCATGGGCGCAGAATGGCGGTAATTCAAATGTATATCTTGCTCAGATAAACCCGTCGGAGCCATGGAAGATAATTACAAAACCTATGTTATTAACAAAACCCGAATACGATTGGGAGAGAGTAAATATTCCCGTAAACGAAGGCCCTGCGGTTATGATCAGGGAGGGACGAATTTATCTCTCATTTTCTGCGTCTGCAACGGGACCCGAATACTGTGTGGGTTTAATGTATGCGGATTTAAACACTGATTTACTTGATAAAAACAGTTGGTTTAAATTATCCGAGCCCGTACTTACTTCGGATGACTTAGTGGGTGAATATGGACCCGGGCATAATTCGTTTGTCAAAGATGAAAAAGGTGAGTGGCTTTTTGTTTACCACTCACGAAGTGAAGAATGCTTTAAGGGTGAATGTGGCTTTGGTGATGAAGACCCACTTTATGACCCTTGCCGAAGCACTCATATACGAAAAGTTTTATGGAATCAACAGGGATTTCCTGTTTTTAATAATTTTTGAGGTGTTTTTATGATTTGTAAGAATTGCGGTTCTCTTAATTCTGATTCAACTGCTTTTTGCAGTACTTGCGGAGCTCCCTTGACGGAGTCTGAGCCTGTTTACGGTAATGTTTCGCAACAATATGTTTATCAACAAAACAGTCCGCAACAGAATGTTCATCAACAATACAATCCACAACAAAGTGGGCATAATTACGGACAACCCCAGCCTCAGCAGGCTCCGGTTTTGCCTCCTAAAAAGAAGAAAAAAGGTGCTAAAATTGCAATAATTATTGTTGTTATAGTCCTTGTGCTTTGTATGTGTCCCTTGGGTATTCTTGGCATTTTTGCAGGTGTCGGCGCTATATTTGGCAGCAAGGTTGCTGACAAATATACGGCGAACGGTATTGTTAACGAGTTAGAGGATTACGATGTGAACGATTATTTCGATACCGATGATTATGTTGAAGACGAATATTATGAGGAGTCTGACGGAATCGTTAATGAATTGGAGGACTTTGAGGTTAACGATTATTTTGATACGGATGATAATAATGACGTTGCAACGGATTACATTGAATCTGCAATAGATTACAGTGACTATCTCGGAAATTTTATCAAAGAGGGCGGCGATCCCGAATGGGGTCCTTGTTACTCCGTATATTTGTCGGAATTTGATGGTGTCAATAGAACTGCAACCTTTTCGGTTGATTATATTGGAAAAAACGCTTCTCCGTGCTATACAACGGGTGGAATAACAGTTGTACTTGATGAATTCAACAGCGCTGACTTTACCTGGGAGGATTCATGGTACAACAGCGGTAGCGGTACAATACGCTTTGTTGACGGAGATGAACCTGTAATTGAGCTTGAGATGGTACAGGAAGTCACCGCTGATTGGAACAGAGCTTCATTAGCAACCGTTGATGTTATTGAATTGTATTACGAATATTGATTATAGTAAAGCACTGCAAGAATAAATACTTGCAGTGCTTAACTTTATTCTAAAATTATATATCCGCAAAGGGGAAGTGTGATTTCGCCACAGACGGTTGTGCCGTCAACAATATTTTTATATTCTTTATCAAGATGAACAGCTTTTTCTGTATCTGTAAAGTTCATAACGAATATTGTATCACCGCGTTTTCTTATTGTTACACCATCATCAAAGCTGATAGCAGTATCGGGGGCGATTGAGTATGTTTTGATAAGCTCAGCGCAGAAATCATCGGTAAAATTATCATCGTTTCTGAACGCAACGTAGTATGCGTTACCTTTTCCGTATGCGTTTTTGGTTATGGCAGGGTAGTCAGCATAGAAATCCTTCTGATAAGTGCCGTAAACCTCAGCACCCTGTGAGTGTATTAAGTCACAGATTTTTACAACGTCATATTCCTTGCCATTGTAAGCTACGGAGTTTTTGATTCCCTCGGGGAGTGAGTCCGTTTCTTCGCACCATACACCGAAAACATCCTTTAGCTTACCGCCGGGGAAACCGCCGAGATAACAAAAGTCATCCTTATCAACAAATCCGAAAAGGTAGGTTGTAACGAAATTACCGCCATTTTTAACATAGCTTTCAATTCGGTCAATGGTACCGTCTTTAAGCATATAAAGGAAGGGCGCGATAACGATATCGTATTTTGTGAAATCGTCTTCCATTGAAATTACGTCAACGGATATGCCTTTTTTATAAAAAGGCGCGTACCACTTGATACATTCCTTGAAGTAATCACGATGTTCGTTATTAAATCCGCAGAAGTGCTTTACTGCCCAGCTGTTTTCCCAGTCGGCTACTACTGCAACCTTACTGTTACATTCCTCACCCACAACATTGCTGAGTTTTTCAAGAACTGTGCCCAAGTGGGAAACCTCCCTGAAAACACGGGTGTTTTCGTGACCGCAATGGTCAACAACCGCTCCGTGATATTTCTCATGACCGCCGCGGCTCTTTCTCCATTGGAAGTACTGAACGCTGTCCGCTCCGTGAGCCACCGCCTGAATGGAGGATAATTCCTGTCTGCCGGGTCTGGGCAATTTGTTAACGTTGTGCCAGTTAACGAGTGAGGGAGTGCTTTCCATCATAAAGAAGGGTTTACCACCACCCATTGTACGGAATGCATCGTGTACAAAGGCGGTATCGCAGGCTTCGGTATCGTTGAAGCCTCTGTCCCAGGCGGGGTAGTTGTCCCAGGAAACCAAATCAAGATGCTTTGCGAATTTCTGGTAATCAATACCATCGTAAAGCTTCATAAAGTTTGTGGTAATGGGTATGTCGGGTGTGATTTCTCTTAAAGGTGCAATTTCGTTTTCAAAGAATGAAATGTGTGATTCGGAAACAAATCTGTTCCATGCAAGCTTCATGGCACTTACGTGATTTTCACCGCGGAATTTGGGGGAATTAATCTGTGACCAGTCGGTAATCTGATGGCTCCAGAAGCCGTTCCACCATTTGTAGTTAAGTTCATCAAGGCTGTTGTTATATTCCTTTTTGAGCCAATCGCGGAAAGCCTCCTGACAGAGCACACAATGACACTCACCGCAATATTCGTTGGATATATGCCACATTTTAACAGCGGGGTGGTCCTTGTACCTTTGTGCGAGTAAGGTGTTGATGTTTCTTACCTTTTCTCTGTAAATGGGGGATGTAAGGCAATGGTTATGCCTAACACCGTATTCGTTGCGGATGCCCGTTTCCTCAACTCTCAATACCTCGGGATATTTCTGCGCAAGCC
The DNA here is from genome assembly GCA_045543075.1 of Acutalibacteraceae bacterium. Classification (GTDB taxonomy): domain Bacteria; phylum Bacillota; class Clostridia; order Oscillospirales; family Acutalibacteraceae; genus DTU089. The sequence continues at coordinate 16,830 of JAZQLZ010000024.1, read as the reverse complement.
AAGTGGGTCTTGCGCCGGATGGAGTTGCTAAAATAACCTTTTTGCCGTTTTCGTGGAGCTTGTCAAGAAGTTTGTCAAGCCATTCAAAGTTATAAACTCCCTCTTCGGGTTCAAGCATGGACCAGGAGAAAATGCTGACGGTTGCACTATTGACGTGGGCAAGATTCATAAGGCGCATATCCTCGTCCCATATTTCGGGAGTATCTATCCATTGGTCGGGGTTGTAGTCACCACCGTGTATAATGTGGTCGAAAATTGATTTTTTCATTGTAACCTCCTGTGTGGTTTTAGCCGATTGTATCATAATTCTTACCAACATTCAAATTTATTTTTGTTTTAGCACTTTTTGTTGACTTTTATGAGATTTGGTATATAATATAATTGAACGTACGCAAAAACGAACGTAACTATTAAGAGGTGTGCTATTATGTATAACGTAAACATTACAAATGCAAGAAACAATTTATATAATCTTGTTGATATGGCGATTAAGGACAGCGAACCTGTTAACATTGTTACAAAAAATGGTAATGCTGTTATTATCAGTGAAGCAGATTACAATTCACTTATAGAAACTTTGTATCTTTCATCTAACCCTGAGTATAAAAAATCGCTTGTTGACGGGTTGAATGCTCCTATTGAGGAGTTTTCAGATGAAAGCGAGTTGAATTGGTGATGTATATCTTAAAATTTTCTAAATTAGCGGTAAAAGATGCAGAGAATCTTAAATCTGCCGGTTTGGATGGTAAAGCAAAACGGCTTTTAGATATAATAAAAAATGACCCATTCCAAAATCCACCGCCTTACGAAAAACTCATTGGTGATTTGAAAGGCATGTATTCAAGAAGAATAAATATTCAACATCGTTTGGTATATGCTGTTGATGAAGAAAACAAAATTATTCGTGTTTTAAGAATGTGGAAACATTATGAATAAACTAACCTCCTCGGTGTGACCGGGGAGGTTAATTTTTATATAAGCTTCATAAACATTTCGAGAATTCTCTTGGTGCAAAGCTCAAGGTCCGCACGGGTGATTTCACCGTTATCAAGACCAATTTTAAGGTCTTCGGGATAACCGCAATGCATCTTCATATCGTTACCGGCTTTAACTTCTTTTACAGGGTCGTTTTTTACACCCCAGTCGGTAACTACCATTCCTTTGTAGCCCCATTCATTACGAAGAATACCTGTAAGGAGCTCGTAGCTTTCGGATGTGTGTTGTCCGTTAATGAGGTTATATGATGACATAACTGTCCAAGGGTCACTTTCTTTAACGGCAATTTCGAAGCCTTTAAGGTAAATTTCGCGGAGTGCTCTTTCGGAAAGTCTTGAATCACTGGCGAAACGGTTTGCTTCTTTATTATTACAAGCGAAGTGCTTAATTGATACAGCGACCTTTTGAGACTGTACACCACGTGTTACGGCAGATGCGAATTTTCCTGCAATTACAGGGTCTTCGGAATAATACTCGAAGTTACGTCCGCAAAGGGGGTCACGATGAATGTTAAGGGCGGGTGAAAGCCATACACCGAGATTGTTTTCTCTTATCTCTGCACCTCCGCCTTTACCTACCTCGTAGGCAATTTCGGGGTTCCAGGAGCAGGCGAGGAGAGTTGCGCAGGGCCATGCAGTTGTGGGAATACCTGTTTCCGTATTAAGTCTTAATCCTGCGGGGCCGTCAGCAGTGGGTACTGCAGGAATACCGAGTCTTTCAATACCGCCGAAGCAACCGGTGTTACAAACACCTGTGGGAGCCTGACCGCCTACAATATACATAAGCTCGTCAAGAGTGAATTGTGCAACAAACTCGTCCAAGGTGATTTCTTCGCCAACCTTGTCAAATTTAACGAGGTTTTCCGGAGCAACCGCACCCGTAGGCTCGTTTATACCATAAAGATAGAATTCTTCACCCTGGGGTAAATCCTCATAAGAGCCGTCAGAAAGCATACGCTTGCTGAGCTTGAAGGGCTTGCACCAGTCGGACAACTGCTCTGTAACTGTGTCTTCGTCAACAATATACTCAAAATCGAGTTTTTCGGTATCTCTTACAGATGTGCCAAGATGGAGGCTGTATGCACCATTTTCAAGAACGTATGCAGATTTTTGAATTTTACCAAGGTCATCAAAGCTTGCCATATCGTTGACATTAAAGCTCATAACAAGTGTTTCGCTTTCGCCCGGGGCGAGAAGCTTTGTTTTCTTAAATGCTGCAAGCTCCTTTGAGGGCTTACCCAGCTTGCCCTGCGGTGCGCTGTAATAAAGTTGTACAATTTCTTTACCCGCCACGTTGCCGATATTTTTAACGTCAACCATTACGAAGATTTTGCCCTCACGTTCAAGGCATACCTTACCGCTTAATTGGAATTTCGTATAAGAAAGACCGAAGCCGAAGGGGTAACGGACATTTTTATCGGCACCGGGTATGGTTTCAAAATAACGATAACCGACATAAATATCGTCCGAATAATCAACGTGGTCGAAGCATTCCCAGAAATCATCTTTACAGGGGTAGCAGTCGTAGGATTTAGCGATAGTGTCAACAAGCTTACCCGAGGGGTTAACGTCACCGCAGAGTAAATCCGCTATTGCAGAGCCACCCTCCATACCGCCTTGCCAGCCGAAAAGCACACCCTGCACCTTTTCATTATCGGCAAAGTATTCACAGTCGATTGTTGCGCCTGAGTTAATAACAATAATAACCTTGTTGAAAAGTGCTGAGGCTTTGTCAATAAGCTCTTTTTCAAGGTCTGAAAGATAGTAGTCACCACCTTGGGGTCTGCGGTCAACACCCTCGGCAGAAAAACGGCTGAGAGTAATAATTGCAGTATCAGCCCATTCGGCTGCTGATTTTATAAGCTCGTCGGGAACAAGCGCCTCGGTAACGTGCATTCTTGCGAATGTGTCGTAGGTCATATCGTCACGCTTTGTGCAGAATTCCATTGCGTTAACAACATCCCATATAGCGTTTATCTGCTCTTCTGTAAGAACATTTACGCTTTCTTTTTCAACGTAATCCTTATAGAAATCCACAAGGGGCATAAAAACCTTCGCTTTGTTTTCCTGTTCTTTAGCCTTAAAGCCCTCGTAAATATTACGGATATAGGGGCAGTTAACGTCACCGCTACCGCCACCGCCTTTTATGTATTCGATAGTTGCCTTACCGAAAAGCGCAATTTTCTCACCTTTTTTAAGGGGTAAAGCGTTATTTTCATTCTTTAAAAGAACCATACCCTCGGTTGCCACCTCTTTAGAGAGAGCAATGTGATGTGGGGAGGCTGTAACACATCTGCCATCCTCACCTAAAGGAATACAGGGTTGAAACTTAAATCTTGCGTATTTATCCATACATAATCACCTTAACTTAATGTTTTTAATGATTATATATTACTACAAATTGAATTTCAATAAAATAACACAATTTTGACAAAAAGTGTTCATAAATTATTCATAAAATTATGACAATGGCACAATATTTGTATTCTACAATTAAACCAAGGTTAAGAAAACTGGTTTATTACTTGGGTTTAATACCGTTTTTAAACTTAGGGGGTAGTATTTATGAAAAAACTTATCAGTACATTTATATGCGTTTCTTTAATCGCATCTTTAATTGGTATTCCTGTTTCTGCAACAGGCAGTGAGTGGACGATTGATACCAAAGGATATGTTACAGGTTACAGCGGCACCGAAAGTGTTTTAACTGTGCCTGATACAATTTTGGGTATAACCGTAACGGGTATCGGTGCAAGTGCTTTCGAAAAGAACACAAGAATAACAGAAATCACATTACCCGAAACCTGTACATATATTGACAGTTACGCTTTTAAGAATTGTTCAAATCTCAATACAATTAATGCACCGGGTGTTACAACTGTTAGAATCGAATCATTCTGGCGATGCAGAAAACTCGATTACGTTAATATGCCTAAGCTTAACAAGCTTTCGAAAAATTGCTTCCAGGCGTGCGGTCAACTCAACAATCTTCCTGTTGAGAATTTTACTTTAATTCCACAGTATGCGTTTTCGGGATGTGAATTCACAAACATAACATTTCCTAATGTTACTGAAATTTATTATAACGCCTTCAGTAATTGTCGAAATCTTGTTGAAATTTCTTTACCGTCACTTCAGGATGGTTGTTTAGGTGAAGCCACATTCTCAGGTTGTACGAAGCTTGAAAGGGTAAACCTCCCCGATGACGTTGTTTCTTTGGGTGGTTATACTTTTGAAGGCTGTAAATTTACAGATTTCAGCTTTTTAGAGAATCTTGAATATGTGTATTGGGGTGATTTTGAACGCAACAATGCTGTTGAGTACATAAATTTACCCAATGTACAATTTATTGATAATTATGCATTCCGTGATATGTATTATTTGAAAACGGTTATTCTTCCTTCGTGTACAACGGTTCTTGAAGATGCGTTTTATCGTAATACCTCCCTTGAAAAGGTTGTTTTCTCAGATGATCTTGAATATGTGGGTAGCAGAGCATTTGCAAACAATCCATCGCTGAAATATGTTGTTCTTAATGGTCTTGAAAACAGCGGGTGCACGATTTTTGAAGCATCATCCATTGAACGCGTTGAGTTTAACAGAATACAGACAATCACATCTTTACCCGTTATAAATAACAGCATTGTTGCTTTACCTTGTACATTTAAATCTTGCTCAGAAAACACAATAGGCAGAAATTACAGAGTTTATGGTACAAAGGGAAGCTACGCCGAGAAATGGGCTATTGCAAATGGGCATACTTTCTACGAAATTTCTCAGGAAAATTCAATCGTTTCTGACGTGCCTGTTGTCTGTGACGTGGATTCAAGTGAACCGATAAGCTTTGACGCGATAGGCTTCAATAGTTCTTATCAGTGGTATGGCTCCTTTGACAAAATCGTAAATAACGATGATGACGTTATGATTGATGGTGCAAATACAAAAGAATTCCAACCCGAAATTGGCGGTGAATATCCATATTACTATTGTAAAATGACAAGTGCCGATTATGACAGTAATGATAGTTTGGTAAATGAAGTTGATATTTATAGTTCAATCTGTGAAGTATATTCAACAAATAAGACCGAAATAGACTATGATAACAAATTAGTTTTCACTAACAATGCCGAAAACGTAAATCTTACAGATATTCTCTTTGTTGAAGACAGTGTGAGTTGCGAATTAACGCCTTCTTATGTTAGTGATGGTAACGATTGTTTCGGTACGGGTTCAGTATTTAACTTGTATGAAGACGGTGTGGTAGTTGGAAGCTACACAGTAATTATGAAAGCTGATATTAACGGTGATGGCGTAGTCGATGCCCTTGACGCTTCGGGAATTGAAAAAGAAATGAACTCTCGACAAGAGTTTACAGGTAATTATTACTTTGCGGCTGACAGTAACAGAGACCAGATAGTTGATATAGTGGATTACCAGACCGCTGTAAATATGGCTATAGCTTAAAAAAACGACCACCCGCTCAGGCGGGTGGTTATTAATTTATCTGCAATCAGCAAGGCATTTTATGAGGCAGGCGGTAGAGGTAAGCGTAAGTGATAAAAAGAGGAAGAGCAATCCCGAAAGTATAGCACCTATTACACTTGCTATGGCTACATCTACCAATAAAAGTATAAGAGATAAAAGTATTGTTCCTAAAATTCCTGCAAGTAATACGGAAAGGGTGGGGCAGAGGCATTTTTCCCTCTCTTCATTTCTGCAAAGATTGGTTGTGGCAAGAATGACTGCAAGTAATCCTACTGAAACACCTAAGAATACCCAGAGGAAAGGTGTTCCTAAGGCAAGGTTTCCCGTAAGAGTAAGGAATGCGGCAATAACACCAATTATAACGCTGGCAATTACCGAAAGACTCGTACAATTAAATCTGCATTGGCAACTATTCATTATTAAAATCACCTCCTATTCCAATTTATGCGAATATGAAGAACGGGTGATTTTATTTTGTTTTTCACTTGTAGTTTTAAAATATAAGTGTTATTATATGTAGCGTTAAAATTCATAGAATTAAGGATAAGGTTATGTCAAAGCTATCAAAGAAAAAAGATATTAATTTTTTAACGCTCCTTTGTGCGGCGGTTTATTTTGTAAGCTACGTTACCCGTATAAATCTCGGAGCTGTGCTTGTTGAGTTCGAGAACAGCGGTTTGTTTGGGGCTAATATACCGGCTCTTGCTATTACTGTTGCTTCGGTTACTTATGGTGCAGGCCAGCTTATCAGCGGTTACTTGGGTGATAAATTCAAACCGCAGAATATTATATTCATAGGCTTTTTCATTACTGCCGCAATGAATCTTACGGTAGGTCTTTTCAGCAAAGGCGCGGAGCTTGTTTTGCTTTGGGCAGTAAACGGCTTTGCTCAGGCTCTTATGTGGCCACCCCTTGTTAAAATACTTTCATCAAAGCTTTCTGATGAAGCCTATAAAAAGGCGGTTGTAAAGGTCAGCTGGGGTAGCTCAATGGGAACAATCGCGGTTTATCTTCTTGCGCCGGTTGTAATCAAATTTTTAAGTGTAGAGCTTGTGTTTGTTATCAGCGGTGTTATGGCAGTTGTTATGGCATTTATATGGAAATTGGTTTATGAAAAATATAAGCCCTTTTCTGCACCTGTGGTTGTTACCAAATCGGCTAAGGCTGATGAAAAGGGGAGTGACGTGCCTGTTGCAAGGTTCAACGGCTTTGTAATAACCCTTTTAATAAGCGTTATGTTTGCCATTGTTCTTCAGGGTGCGCTTCGTGATGGTGTCACTAACTGGACTCCCTCTTATATTTCCGAAACCTTTAATCTTGAAAGCTCAGTATCAATTCTTTCAAGCGTTGTTTTACCGATATTCAGTATACTTAGCTTTACTGTTACTTCCTTTATAAATCGCAAGCTTATAAAAAATGAGGTTGTGTGTGCAGGTGTTATTTTTGCAATAGGTGCTTTATCGGCAGCTCTTCTTATTTTACTGGGAGATAAAAGTGCTGTTTTATCACTTGTTCTTCTTGCACTTCTTGTGGGCTGTATGCATGGCGTTAACCTGATACTTGTGTGTATGGTGCCTGCGAAATTTTCAAAATTCGGAAAGGTTTCATTTATCTCCGGTCTTATAAACTCGTCAACCTATCTTGGTGCCGCTATTTCTACTTATGGCATAGCTGTTTTTACTGATAATTTTGGTTGGACGAAAACAATAATCCTTTGGTCTGCGGTAGCCGGTGTTGGCGCAATAATCTGTATTGCACTGGGTAAAAAATGGACTAAATTCAAACGTTCTTAAAAATATAGTTTGATAATTTTTTAACTTGACATTTCTTTGTATATAAATTATTATATACTCGTACATTTATGTTATTAATTTTCAGAAGGATGTGTTTTTTGTGGATCAGAAATATGATGCATTGTTTACCCCTTGGAAAATAGGCAATGTTGAAATCAAAAACCGTATCGTTATGTGCCCCATGGGTGGTACATCACTTTTCGGTTGGTTTGAACTCGGCGGTTGCCATTTTGATAAGGAGGCTGCAAAGCTTTTCCTCGAAAGAGCAAACAATAACGTTGGTCTTATTATCCCCGGTATCGCACCTTTACGTGATACTTTCTGGGGCAAATGGCTCTGGCAGAATCCCAAAATGTTTGACGAACTTAAGGTGTTTATGGATGAAATCCATAAAACAGGTGCAAAATTATTTGTTCAGCTTACTGCAGGTATGGGACGTTCATGGGCTATTACCGAGCTTGTTGCACCTCTTCACAAAAACAAATTCACCCGCGCACTTGTAAAGCCCATTCTTGATACTTCTCATGAATTAGCTTCACCCAGTCCCCAGCCTTCACGTTGGGCTCATGACATTATCTGTCCCGAAATGACAGTTGAACAGATTCACGAAATCATTGAAGCATTTGCTAAAACCGCTAAGCTCTGCCGTGATGCAGGTGTTGACGGTGTTGAGGTTCACGCTGTTCACGAAGGATATCTTCTTGACCAGTTCGCTATTGAGTATTTCAACAAACGTACTGACGAATACGGCGGAAGCTTTGAAAACAGATACCGCTTTGCTGTTGATGTTGTTAAGGCTATCAAAAAATCCTGCGGTGAAGATTACCCCGTATCTCTTCGTTACTCTGTTGAGTCAAAAATGAAGGACTTCTGCTACGGCGCAATGCCCGGCGAAGAATATACAGAAATCGGTCGTGCTATGCCCGAATCTGAAAAGGCTGCTAAATACCTTCAGGATGCAGGCTACGATATGCTTAATGCCGATAATGGTACTTATGACTCCTGGTACTGGGCACATCCTCCCATGTATATGCCTCAGAACTGTAACCTTGACGACGTAGCTCACATCAAGAAATTTGTTGATATTCCTGTTGTTTGTGCAGGGCGTATGGAACCCGATGTTGGTGCCGAGGCTGTTGCAGCAGGTAAAATCGACGGTGTTGGTGTTGCCCGTCAGTTCCTTGTTGACCCCGAATGGATTACAAAGATTATCGAAGACAGAATTGAGGATATCAAGCCCTGTATTTGTTGTCACGCAGGTTGCTTCAACTTCTCATCTTCAAAGGGTCACGCTAATACTCAGGACCTTAAGGATACAATGGGTCTTTCCCGTTGTGCTCTTAACCCCAAAACAATGCAGTCCAAGAAATATAAAATCGAGCCTGCTAAAAAGAGCAAGAAGATTGCCGTTATCGGTGGCGGTATCGGTGGTATGGAAACTGCTATCGTTTGCGCAAAACGCGGACACAAGGTTGATCTTTACGAAAAAACCGATAAGCTCGGTGGTGTATTCATTGCTGCTGCGGCTCCCTCATACAAGGAAAAAGACCGTGATCTTATTGCATGGTACAACCGTGAGGTTCAGAAATATGATGCTATTACTGTACATATGAACACCGAGGTTAAGGATATTGCTTCACTCGGTGCTGACGAGGTTGTTGTTGCAACAGGTTCAGTTGCTAACAGAATCCCGATTCCCGGTGTAGAAAGAGCAGTTCAGGCTGTTGATTTCCTTCTTGATAACAGTATCGTTGGCAACAATGTTACAATTATCGGTGGCGGTCTTACAGGTTGCGAAATCGCCTATGAGCTTTACCTCCAGGGCAAGAATCCTACAATCGTAGAAATGCAGGATGATCTTATTACAACTCCCGGTGTTGCTCTTGCTAACACAAGCTTCCTTCGTGACTTCTTCAAGACAAATAAAGTTCCTGTTTATCTTGAAACCAAAACAACCGAAATTACTGACACAAGTGTAAAGGTTATGACCAAGGACGGCAAAACCGAGGAAATTCCCGCTGACAGTGTAATCCTCTCTGTTGGTTACAAACCCGCACCCGTTGCCGAAAAAGCTAAACATGTTCACATTGTCGGTGACGCATTCAAGGTTGGTAACCTTCGTACAGTTATCTGGCAGGCTTGGGACGTTGCAATGAAACTGTAATTAAATATGTATATAAAAGAGTTGACATCTTTTCGCGGATGTTAACTCTTTTTTATTTGTTCAAAAAATTCTTGTTTACCTATTGACAGATTTAACAACAAAATGTATAATGGTCACGGTGATAGTATTAAAATGTTAAAGGAGGCATTGTATGAACTATTACAACGAACAGGATCGCTTGATTGCGCTTCTTACCGACGAGCTGCCCGTTTTACGCGCAAGACTCAAGATTTCACAGGATGAGCTTTCCCGTCGTATCGGTATTTCTCGTCAGACCTATTCTTTGATTGAAACTAAAAAACAAAAGATGACCTGGGTTACTTTTATGGCAATGATTGCCTTTTTTGAAAATAACAAAAAATCAAAAGAAATTTTACAGTATGTTGGCTTAACTTCTGACGACGCTTTCAAAGCATTGTTACAGAAATAATTTAGGGGGATAAAAAAGATATGTCTAAGGAGTTTAAAACAAATTCACTTGGTATTAATGTTATAAAATACGAGGGGGATAACAGTACTTTTGTGTGGAAACACCCCGTTGAGGATTTTAACACAGGTACTCAGCTTGTAGTTCACGAATCTCAGGAAGCTATATTCTTCCTTGACGGTCAGGCACTTGATACTTTCGGCCCCGGTCGTTATACACTTAATAACCAGAATATACCGCTTCTGAGCAAATTATATAAACTTCCCACGGGCGGTGTTGCACCTTTCCACTGTGAGGTTTACTTCGTTAATAAAACCGTTCAGATGGGTATTAAATGGGGTACTGATTCACGAGTTCGCTTTATTGAGCCCAATACAGGTATTCCTCTTGATATCGGTGCTTCAGGTGAGCTTAACTTACAGGTTTACGATTCAAGACAGTTACTTATAAAGCTTGTTGGTACAACGGGCGGACTTAACAGACAGCAGTTATTATCAACTACAAGCGGCAGAGCTGATTATGACGGTAACGAATGGTTATCCGCAGTAAGAGGTTATTTCAGACCTCTTGTAATGACCAGCATCAAAGCTAACCTTGCATCAGCCATTAAAGCTCAGAATATTAATATTCTTGAAATTGATGAGCGACTTGAAATTCTTTCTGCTGAGCTTCGTCAGCATGTTTCTGCAGGTTTTGAAGAATACGGTTTATTTGTTCCCCAGCTCTTTGTTACTAATGTTTCGCTTCCTGAAAGTGACTCTAATTTTATAAGATTACGCCGAACTCTCGCAGATTCTTACCTCAACATAAGGGAAGCAGAGGTTGTTGCAGAAACTAAGGCCGCTGAGCGTCAGATTGCTATCGAGGAAAATATTACTGAACTCGAGGTTGCTAAAATTCAGGCTGAAAAGAGCAGACTTGAGGCTGATGTTAAAAAATATGAAGGCTTCACAGATGCTGATATTATGCGTGCAAAGGGTTACGACCACAAGGATGAAATTATGGCTGATGTTCAGAAAGCCTATGCTGAAGGAATCGGCAATATGGGTTCATCCGGCGGTAATGGCGGCAGTGTAATGGGCGACATTATCGGTTTAGGCGTTGTAGCAAATGCTGCAGGCCCTCTTATGGATAAGGTTGGCGGCGCATTTAACGGCTTCACTAATGCTGAAAAAGCTCTCGAGACCTCACAGGATGTATCAGGTTTATGGAAATGCTCTTGCGGCGCTGATAACAAAGGTAAATTCTGTTCAGAGTGCGGTAAGGCTAAGCCTGAGTCTTGGACATGTACAAAATGCGGTGCTCAGGGCGTAACCGGTAAATTCTGTTCTGAATGCGGTAGCCCCAAGCCTGTTGAAAAAATCTGCGAAAATTGCGGTGCAAAGGTTAACGGTAAATTCTGCTCCGAGTGCGGTACAGCAGTAGAAGCAGTTGCAGATACCTGGGATTGTGAATGCGGTAACAAGGGTATAACAGGTAAATTCTGTAACGAGTGCGGAGCCAAAAAGGAGGACTAATCAATGAGTAAAAAATCTATGAGAATATTGAGCGCAATCAGTGTTGTTGTTTTCGCGTTGTTCTTTGTGGTTTATAATGTTTCACTGTTTATGATTGCAGGTTTCGTACACGGTGCTACATTCTGGACCTCCTACGCGATGATGATTGTTGCTTTCATCACAGCAGGAATTACATTCCTTATAACTATTTTGGGAAAAAGCGAACCTAAAGATGCCATTCTTAAAATGCCCATATTTATTCACAGCATTGCTTATTTTTTGATCGAGCTTATAGTTTCATCCGTATTTATGGTGCTTGGATATTCAATGCCCTTGTGGTTTGTCGGTTTACCCATTCAGCTTATTATATTTGTAGTACATATTGCGATATTATGTTCTTCTTTCTTTGTAAAGGGTCATATAATTGCCGTTGATAACAATATCAAGGATAAAACCAATTTTATCAGATTACTCAAGGTTGATGTTGATCTTATTGCTGAAAATGCAGTTGACCCCGAGGTTCATCAGGCATTCGTAAGCTTATCGGAGCAGGTAAGATACAGCGACCCCATGAGCCATGAGTCACTTTTCGAGCTTGAAAAACAGATTCTTGAGTGCCTTGCTTTTGCAAAACGTTGTGTTGAACAGGGCAAAAATGAAGCGGCTTTGAAAAACTGCGAAATTGCATCCCGTATGCTTTTTGAAAGAAACGAAAAGACAAAAGTTCTTAAATAAAAAATGCGGAGCAGGTTAAACCTGCTCCGTTTTCTTATGAAAGAATTAATGTTGCGTTGTAGTCATCAATGCCGTAGTTTCCTGCACTGTGTTTAAGAATTTCAAATAAATCGGCCTTGTTGCCGTCAATGTCCTTTAAGTTAAGGCGTTTGAATATGAAATTGAATTTTTTTATAAACCTCAGGAAAACATCGCCCTCCGGTGTACCTTCTTTGAAGGTCTGGTTGCCTGAGAATACATTTCTTACGAGCTTGGTAATATAATCCTTTAAAAGCATTTTCCTGATTGATTTGTCGCACTTTATACATAACAATCTACATACTTTACCTACTGTTAAAGTATCAAATCGCTTACCGATGAATTTGAAAATCGGCTTTAATTTATCGTTTTTAATGCCGAATTTACCCATAACTCTGTCGGGATTATCTTTCATATCCTCAAGGAGATTTAAAATCATTCCGTCAAATAAGTCGGAAAGATATTTTTCACAGCTTCTGCCGTTGGTGTCCCATTCAAAGTCGGGGATTTGCTCAGTTTTTATGTCAACCGTATTTTTATCCGTAATAGTCACAAAGCGCATACTTGCAGGGGCAGCAATAATGGAACCTGTACAAACATCATAGAATTTGTTGCCCCTCTCGGTGATTTTTTCGTTTATGCTCTGGTTGTGCATATGACCTGTGAAAACCAGGTGAACTCCTTCATCGGCAAGGACTTCTGTTATGTATGATGAGTTCTTTTGTACTGCTGAAGAAATAACCGAGAATATGGGCTGACCGGGTAAAAGAGGGTAGTGGTTCATTGCAAACATCATCTGACCGTCTTCACGGGCTTTTTTTGCCTGTTCTTTTATCCATTCAATTTGTTCATCGTCAAAAGTTCTGTGAGCAGTGGGCGAACCGTCATTATTAAGGGCTAAAAGACGCACTCCGTCAGCAATCTGGGCAACATATGATAAATGCTGCTTATCAACGGCAATAGCATTCTTGAAGCCGAATTCGTAATATAAATCAAAAAGCTCGTCACGGCTTGTGGCTATAACTTCGTATTTGCCCTTCTCGGTGGTGTAGCCGTAGCATTTGCCCCCATTATCCTTAAAATCGTGGTCTGCAGTTACAACATAGACATTTTTACCGCTGTTTTTAAGCTCATTAAGAAGCTTAATAAACTCCTTGTGGCTTTCTCTTTCACCATTGAAGGATAAATCACCGGCAATAAGAATATTGTCGGTTTTTTCGGTTTCTTTAAGGAAATCAAAAACAGCGTTGTTTATCGCTTCGGTTTCTGCAAAGCATTTTTGCTCAAAACGCATAAAGTCGTTGTATTCCTTGCCGTATGTGCCGAGATTGTTTTTAAAAAAATGTGTGTCGGTGATTAAATAAAAATTAGCTGAACACATAACAACACCTCGCAAAATTATGTATATATTCTATCAGTTATAAAAAAATACTTCAACATTTATTTTTAAAATGTCGAAATGTATTTAATTAATATTGTTTTTTTGTAGTAGTTGTGTTATATTTAATTTGTTGTATTTTGTTCTTTGGAGTTGATTCTATGGATTTCAAAAAGGATTTAGTTGAAAATATTCTGCCTTTCTGGCTCAATAATTCTATCGACTATGATAACGGCGGTATCTACACCTGCGTTGACCGTGAGGGGAATATTTACGGCACGGATAAGAGCGTCTGGTTCCAGGGTAGAGCCTTGTGGGTATTCTCAAAGGCATATAATTTAATAGATAAAAATGAAGAATACCTCAGAGCGGCAAAGAATATTTATTCTTTCCTTCCCAAGTGTACCGACACTGACGGCAGAATGTATTTTACAGTTACTGCTGACGGCAGAGAATTACAGAAGAGAAGATATTATTTTTCTGAGACATTTGCAGCCATCGGTTGTGCTGAGCTTTACAAAGCAACAGGTGATAAAGAGGTTCTCGAAAGTGCTGAAAAGTATTTTAAAGTAGCATACGAATGTTTCACAGGTGTCAGAAAAAATCAGCCTAAAATCAACCCTGATAACATCGATTCAAAAGCCCTTTCTCCCGTAATGATAATGCTTGCGACAACTCAGGTTATGCGCAGTATTGACGGGCTCTGGGATAGATACAACCCCATTGCTCAGGAGTGCTTAGCCGAGATTTTAAACGGCGGTTACCTTACAGAACGCGCACTTCTTGAAAGTGTAACAAAAGCAGGGGAGTTTGTTGACAGTCCTAACGGCAGAATAGTTAACCCCGGTCACTCTCTTGAAGCAGCATGGTTCATTATGGCTGAGGGTATTGTTACCGGTAATGAAGCAGCTGTTGAGGCAGCAAAGAACATTATTGATATTACTTTGCCCTTGGGTATTGATAAAACCCACGGGGGCATTATTGCATTTACCGATATTGACGGTAAGCCTCCCGTTCAACTTGAATGGGATATGAAGCTCTGGTGGCCCCAGTGCGAGGCTATGATCGCTTTGCGCCTTGCATACCTTAAAACAAAAGAAGATAAGTATAGTAAAGCATATAACGAATTACTCAACTATACTGAAAAGCATTTTGTTGATAACGAGTTTGGCGAGTGGTTCGGCTATCTCCATTACGATAATACACCCTCAACCACACTCAAAGGCAATATTTTCAAAGGTCCTTTCCATATTCCGCGCTTCTATATGATTATGGCTACTATGGATGAGACCGATGATATAGCTTTATTTATGAAATAAGGTCATATTATGGAATTAAAAGTTTATAACAAACTTTGTTTTTATACAGAGTATAAGGATTTTGAAAAAGCGTGTTTTCATCGTATGACTTCCTATCATTGGGAAAGTGACCCGCCATACAGACCCGCTACATACTTTAAAATGGGTGTTGTGGGCGATGATTTGGTCGCTGTTCTTGAATGTTTCGAGGAAAATCCAAGGGCAATATATGCAAATCGTGATGACCCTGTTTATACCGACAGTTGTCTTGAGTTCTTCGTGGCACCTGTTGAAGGTCGGGATGAATATATAAATGTTGAAATGAATTCTGAGGGTGTTTTCCTTTGTGAATTCGGCAAGGGTAAATATGACAGGGTGTTTGTAAGATCTCTTACGGAGAGCTCACCTTTGGTTGAAGCATTTAAAGGTGAGGGGATTGACGGCTCCTTCTGGGGCGTTAAGGTCACCCTTACAAAGGATTTTATCTGTAAGCTTTATAATATTGAGGATGTTTCTTTTACAACCGTAAAAGCTAACTTCTACAAATGTGGTGATGAGTGCGAAATTCCCCATTATATTGCGTTTTCTCCCGTTACAACATTACCACCCGGTTTCCATAATCCCCAATGTTTTGCAACTTTTAAAAAATGAGGTAGTAGATAATGAGTATTACAAGCAATACAAATTTAATTGAAATAATTAAAGCATTTCCTGAATTTGGTAAATATATTGGTTATAGACCCATTACTGACGGGCATATAAATGATACATATATAGTTGAATATCTTCTTTCTGACGGAAGTAAAGCTAAATATCTCTTACAGCGTATTAACACCAATGTTTTTAAAATGCCTGTTGAGCTTATGGATAATGTTATGGGCGTTACTGCTTTCCTTCGTAAAAAGATTGAGGAGGCAGGCGGCGACCCCGAGCGTGAAACTCTGACAGTTTTCCCTGCAAAGGACGGTAAGAACTATTATATGTCAAATGACGGCGGCTGCTGGAGAATGTATAACTTTGTTGATGATACATATTCAATCAACGAGTTGACTTCACCCGAGGATTTCAAGAGCGCGGCTCTCAGCTTCGGTAATTTCCAGAATCAGCTTGCTGACTATCCCATTGACACTCTTTACGAAACAATTCCCAATTTCCACAACACACCCTCAAGATTCAAGGATTTCCTCGAAGCACTGGAAAAGAATGCTTCCGGCAGAAAGGATATGGCAAAGACTGAAATTGACTTTGTTCTTGAGAGGGAAAAGGATTGTTCGGTTATTACTGATTTACTTAACTGCGGTGATTTGCCCTTAAGAGTTACACATAATGATACAAAGCTTAACAATGTTCTTTTCGACAAGAAAACAAACAAAGGTATTTGTGTTGTTGACCTTGATACCGTAATGCCCGGTTCATCACTTTATGATTTCGGTGACAGTATCCGTTTCGGTGCTAATACTGCAGCAGAGGATGAAACTGATTTAAGCAAGGTTTCTTTAAGTCTCGAATATTTCAAGGCTTATGTTGAGGGATATCTTGAAACTGCGGGTCCCAGTCTTACAGAAAATGAAATTAAGTATCTTCCCTTTGCTTCAAAGCTTCTTACATTTGAATGCGGTATAAGATTCCTCGGTGACTTTATAAACGGCGACGTTTATTTTAAAACCGACTATCCTGAACATAACCTTGTAAGAGCCCGTACTCAGTTTAAACTCGTTGAGGACATTGAGGCAAAATACAGTGAAATGATGGCGATTGTTGACAAGGCTAAGGCCGAAATTTTAGGTTGAAAATTTTTTTCAAAAAAAATAAAAAAAGTTTAAAAAAAGTGTTGACAAATCCATTTGAATAGTGTATAGTATCTATCGTTGTCGGTAAACAAAACGCCACGGCAACGAAGCATGGGAGCATAGCTCAGCTGGGAGAGCATCTGCCTTACAAGCAGAGGGTCATAGGTTCGAGCCCTATTGTTCCCACCAAGAGGTGGCCCGGTAGTTCAGTTGGTTAGAACGCTAGCCTGTCACGCTAGAGGTCGACGGTT
>JAZQLZ010000023.1:0-87351 GCA_045543075.1 Acutalibacteraceae bacterium | reverse complement strand
TCACAATAGGATTCTACATTGAACGTATTAATTTTGAATTGTTCCTTAAAAAGACTGGTGGCAGAGCAACCAAACCCAAGAAAATTATCTCTAGTCATTGATGAGTATTTTGCATTCGGTTTGCTTGAAAAAGTCCAGATTGAATCTCGTAGATAGCCTTTGCTCAAGCAGTATTGCGTAATTGCATCAAGCAACTTGCGCTTTTCTTTTTTAGGCATTGCCACAACAGGACTTTTTGTAAAAGTGAAATCAATAAAAGGGTAAATGGCAATGTGGTTTGCACCCAAAGAAAAAGCTGTATCAATATCAGATTTCAGATCATTATAGGTCTGCCCGGGTAGCGCAAAAATAAAGTCCATCGAAACGGTTTCAAAAGGAACAGCCGCCAAAGCAGACATCATTGCAGAGGTGTCAATTTTCTTTCTGCCGAGCATCTTCTGATATTTATCGCAGAAAGACTGGATGCCAATGCTGATTTTTGTTACACCGGCATCTTTCAAAATTTGCAATGTTTCCACATTCACATTGTCGGGGTGAAGTTCCAACCCTATTCCGTCTGTGATGATAAAATGCTCATTTAAAGCATCAACAATTTCTTTTATGCGAGTTGCTGCAAGTGCAGGGGTGCCACCGCCGAAATACAGACTTGTTACCGTTTTCTTTTCAGTGTTTTGACCGCCGACAATGTGAATTTCTTTGATTAAAGCATCTATGTATTTATCGCATAAGTCAGCTGAATAGCGCACCTTACAATACGGGCAAAAATCACATATGCGTTCACAAAAAGGAATATGAACATATAATCCGAGATTTTCGCATTCCATAAAAGGCAATATTCGGTCATATTCATTCTTAAATGTAAATGGCTTTACTGTTCGTGTAAGCCACATTCTAGTTAAACTTGTAATAAAACTCATATTTCTCCTAAATGTACTTCAGGTATGTACGAAGCATATCAAATATTATTTTGGGATTACCTTTGAATAAAAGTGTGTATTCTGCAACGAAAAAGTATCCGCATTGATCGCAAAGACCGGGAACATCAATACAGCGTCCGCAGGTAGACAACTTTCCGTTTTCTATCACTACACACTGATGACAAGGTGTGGGGAAACGATTTTCTATGAGATATGGAAACGCACTTTTTAGGTTGAATACAGGTGCGCATTCTTTCATCATTTGAGTTATCGTATCACAGCACTTGGCTTTTTCCTCTTTGCTTAAAGATAAATCTTTTGTATCGGGATAAGGTGTATGAAAATTAAAGGATACTGCACGAACATTTTTGGTGTCACGAGCAGTTATACATACATCGCGCACAAAGTCTTTGTTGATTTGATTGATTGCCATATAAAAACAGATATTATCTGACGTGGCATTGCTGATATTCTCCATAATGGTGTCATAGGTATCGCCGCGAATTTCGTTGTGACGTTGCTTATCGCCGTCTAAACTCAGAAGAATCAAATCGGCTTCGGGTAGATCAATCGGGAATGTGCCGTTTGTAACCACATTGACAATAAGGAACCCCATTTCTTTTGCCTCGACAACTAAGTCGCGAAGTGAACGATCACCATCTTTCCAAAGAAATGTTTCGCCGCCACAAAAGAATAAAATGCGCACTCCCATATCATACAGCTGCTGCATTTCCTGACGAATTTGTTTATATGGATGAACAATGGCGGTTATGTTATTAACAGAGCAATGTTTACAATGTAGGTTACATTTATCAGTAACAATTACGGTTCCAAGAATTGGGGTTTTCTTTTTGAAAAGAATTGTCTTAATGCCAAACCCCGCAAAATGAAAAAATGATGATAATTTCATACACATCCTCTTTCGTGGTAAATTGATTATTTTTCATATTATAATATACATAAGTTGAAAAGTAAATACAAGCAGTATAAATCCCCTTTAATCACAAATACTAACAACACAATTTGTAATTTAAGGAGAAATGAATATATGAAAGCAACAGGTATTGTACGCCGTATAGATGATTTGGGAAGGGTTGTTATTCCGAAAGAAATCAGAAGGACTTTGAGGATTCGTGAAGGAGACCCTTTGGAAATTTTTACCGCCAGTGACGGGGAAGTTATTTTTAAAAAATATTCACCCATGGGTGAGTTATCGGAGTTTTCGGGGCAGTATTCGGACATTTTAAGCCGTACAGCGGATTTGCCCGTAGTTATTACCGACCGCGACCATGTTATTTCCGTTTCGGGTCTTCCTAAAAAGGATTATCTTGAACGTCATATTTCAAAAGAGCTTGAAGAAATTATGGAAAACAGGGATAAATATATTAAAACCCGCGAAAACGACCGCCTCTACCCTATTGATAATTGCGATATTGAGGCACTTACAGCTTTCCCCATAATTTCCGCAGGTGATATTGGCGGCGCGGTTATTTTCTTAAGCAACGGAGATTATTCAAAGCTTACTGACACAGAGGTTAAGCTGGCTCAGGTTGCCGCTACTTTCCTCGCTAAACAGATGGAGGAATAAATAAACAAAACCCACCACTTTATTTTGTGAATTGTTACAATGTGATTTTATTGATTAAAACTGCTCTTTGTGATAGAATTAGTTTGTGTGTGAAAAACTCAATTCTGAACAGGGAGCAGTTTATGGTTTCAAGAGCAGAAAGAACCGAAGATCTGGCTAAAAATCTAAGAATATATGTAAGTGAAGCGCATATTTTTACTTCCGATGCCATTGTTCTGGCATCATTCTGTGCTCCCCGTCACAAAGACAAATGTTGTGATTTGGGTACGGGTAACGGTATCATTCCCCTTCTTTGGCTCAGGGATTTCCAACCCAAAGAGATTACGGGTGTGGAGCTTAGCGAAAGTGCTGTTAAGCTTTTTGCAAAAACCCTTGACGAACACAATTTAAAAAACAAGGTACAGCTTGTACATTGCGATTTAAGGGAATTAAAAGGCGTTTTACCCAACGAATATTACGACATAGTCAGCATTAACCCGCCCTACAAAAAGGTTGGCACAGGCATTGTCAACGAGGGTGAAGATTACAAAAATGCCCGTCACGAATTCAACTGCACCCTTGAGGATGCGGCAAAAGCCGCCTCACAGCTTTTAAAATTCGGCGGTCGGTTCTGCATATGTCAGCGCCCCGAAAGATTGCCCGATATTTTTGAAGCTATGCGCAAATTTAAAATCGAACCGAAGTCCATGCGTGAGGTTATTCAGCGCATAGGCAAAGAGCCGAGTCTTGTTCTCGTTGAAGGCAAAAAGGGCTCTGCCCCCGGTTTCAGAATTCATCCTCCCCTTATTTTAGAGGATGAAAAAGGCAATTATACACCCGAAGCGGATGATTTATTTAATTCATATAAACACAAGGAGTTGTTACATAATGAAATATGATGTTGTTATAGTTGGCGCAGGTCCTGCGGGTATTTTTACAGCTCTTGAAATGCGCAGAAGGAACTGCAACAAATCAATACTTATAATCGAAAAGGGTCAGCCCGTTGAAAAGCGCAGTTGTCCTAAATCAAAAACGAAACAATGTGTTAGCTGTAAGCCCTATTGCCATATTACAACCGGCTTTTCAGGTGCCGGTGCATTCTCTGACGGTAAACTCAGCTTAAGCTACGAGGTTGGCGGTGATTTACCCTCGCTTATAGGCGAAGATTTCGCCCAGGAGCTTATAAACTACACCGATAAAATATATCTTGAATTCGGTGCAGACGAGCATATCGAAGGTATTAGCAACGATGCGGAAGTTAAGGAAATACGCAAAAATGCTATCCAGGCAGGTCTGAAATTGGTTGACTGCCCCATCCGTCATTTAGGTACGGAAAAAGCCCAGACACTTTACTTCGAAATAGAAAATCACCTCAGAAACAGTAATGTTGATATGATGTTCGGTTACGAATGTAACGATATAATCATTGAAGACGGCGTTTGCAAGGGTGTTTTAATCAGCAAAGGTGAGGACCGTCAACAGATTGATGCTGAAAAGGTAGTTGTTGCAACAGGTCGCAGAGGTGCCGATTGGCTTGAAAAGCTCTGTAACGAACACGGTATCGAACACCAGGCAGGCACAGTTGATATCGGTGTGCGCGTTGAGGTTCGTAACGAGGTTATGGAAAAGGTCAACAGAGTTCTTTACGAATCAAAGCTCATAGGCTATCCCAAGCCCTTCAAAAACAAGGTGCGCACCTTCTGTCAGAATCCGGGCGGCTTTGTAAGTCAGGAAAACTACGACAACGACCTTGCGGTTGTTAACGGACACTCCTACAAAGAGAAAAAGTCCGACAACACTAACCTTGCTATACTCTGTTCCCACAACTTCAATTATCCCTTCAACCAGCCTATTGAATATGCTCAGAAGGTTGGAGAGCTTACAAATATGCTTGGTGCAGGACACATTCTCGTGCAAAGATACGGTGATATCCTTGACGGCAAGCGTACCTGGCCCAAAGAATTGGCTCAATCAAATTTACGCCCCTCACTCCCCGATGCAGTTGCAGGCGATATTACTGCTGCTATGCCCTACCGTGCAATGACAAATATAATCAACTTTATTCAAGCAGTTGACCATGTTGTACCGGGCTTTGCATCAACAGAAACACTTCTCTACTCACCTGAGCTTAAGTTTTACAGTAACAAAATCAAAATGGACACTGAACTTAACACAAGCGTTAAAGGTCTCCACTGCCTGGGTGACTCCTCCGGTTGGACCAGAGGTCTTATGATGGCATCTGTTATGGGTGTTCTGATGGGTAGATTTATAGCTGAATAACACAAAAAACAACCTGCTACGGCTTGCCGTAGCAGGTTGTTGTATTATCAAATTTTATTTACCTAAAACCTCACCGATGATTTCGTAAAGGTTCTCAAGCTCAGCTTTTGTAAGAGAGATGCCTTTACCCATTTTTTCATGGTCAGGTGCCCAGTCACGGATATCGTATTTAGGTGCGCCGTCGTTCCATGATATAAGGTTAAGCTCTCTTGACCAGCCTTTGCCGGTTTCTGATACAACGCCTAATTCTTCTTTGATTTCATACTTAAACTCTGCCATAACTATTTCTCCTTTTAATTAGTGTTTATTTTAATTTACGCTTCTTCAGATGTGTCGGGAACGGTAACAACCGTATCCGTAAGACTGAAAAGCACTGTTTCCACATCATAGTCCGATGTATATATGGTTATCGGGTAACCGCTAAAAATATCAGCAACAGTTAAATTTGAATTCCCCAATTCCTTGCCGAATTCTTCCATAGAATAGGAGTCAAATTTACAACGCACCATATTAAGACTGTCATACTCCGTTACTAAAAAGTCATTGTTATGAACTGCGCCGTTATAATTTACTCTGAAACAAACAAAATTATTAATAAAATCATTGTTCAACTCAGTGTATGCGGTATAATCATCAAAATAAATATCAAGCCACACAAACTCGTCCGTTTTCACAATCTCAGCTTTCTTTATACCCTGAGCAGGATTTATGAGGGCTACATCAAACTTGTCGCCAATGCCTTCTGCGCTCCGTGAATGTGTACCCATAAGGGTTTCACCTAAAACACAGCTTGATTTTGACTGAAGACAGATATTGAACGGCAAATCAAAAATATTATCGTTTGTTACCGTGATTTCATCTGTAAGGGCTATTGCATTAGCAAAGTCATTAATATCGCCAAGGGTATAAACCGCGGTATTGTTCTGCGGATTTAATTTTAAATCACCGGGACACTTAAACATAGTCCCAGCCTCATTGTAAAAGCAGAATACAGGAACATAATCCACACTGTTTGCATCACTTGCGTTATGTGTTTTAAGAAGACTTTCCTTACTGTTATACTCAACAGCAAGAGAAACTGAAACCTCTGTTTTGTCAACTGAGTAGGATGTAATATCCTTGTTGTAGATTTTTATATTTTTAATATCTTCGGCTTTTTCTGTTTCGGGAACGGTAGTGCTCACGAAATCAACCTGTGTAGTTTCGGTCTGGGCTTTTGCATCAATTTTTTCTTTAATTGCCGAGGTAACATTAACGATTACAAAAAGCGCAACCGATATGGCAATTATACCAAAAACCAATAACAAAGGATTCTTTTGCAGTTTGTAGCTCAAGCTTTTTTTATTTGAATCAGCCATGGTTCTCTTCCTCCGTTACCTCTTGCTTTTTGGCGGCCTTTTCTTCCGCCTTACGCTCCTTTTTCTCGGCACGGGCGATTTCTTTTTCTGTTTTTTCGGCAGCTTTCTTCTCGCTATCTGATGCTTTTTCTTCTGCCTTACGCTCTTTCTTCTCGGCGCGTGCGGTTTCTTTATCTGATTTTTCAACAGCCTTTTCCTCTGCCTTGCGTTCCTTCTTCTCAGCACGTGCGGTTTCTTTTTCTGCTTTTTCGGCAGCTTTCTTTTCGCTCTCTGCGGCCTTTTCCTCTGCTTTACGACCTTTTTTCTCAGCGCGCTCGATTTCCTTCTCTGCCTTTTCGGCAGCTTTTTTATCATTTTCTACCGCTTTTTCTTCCGCTTTACGGTCTTCTTTTTCAAGGCGGTCAGCTTCTTTGCTCGCCTTAATAGCGGCTTTTTCTACTTCTTTTTTTGCCTTGCGTTCCTCGCGTACTTCCTTTTTGGTGGGTTCGGGTGCAGGAGGTGTATCTGTAAGCTTCATAAAATCAATTTTTGCCATACGGGTTCTGGGAAGAGCATCGAGAATTGTAACACGACTGGGGCGAGAAAATCTTTCAAGCTTGCTGTCGCAATACTCTTTGATACATTTACAAACCTCTTCGGGATTGTCCGTAGGCTGATTAAGGGAAACAAACAGCTTTATAATTGGTTTACTTTCAATATATCCCTGAACTGCACAGGCTTCATTAATGTAATCAAGCTTTAAAACCTCGTTTTCAATATCATTGGGATAAACATTGTATCCCGAAATGATAATCATTCGTTTTTTACGACCGGTAAAGAATACGAAGCCATCTTCATCAATATAACCAAGGTCACCTGAACAAACCCAGCGTTTACCGTTTTCATCAACATAAACACCACTGTCCTCACTGTCATAATAACCTTCCATAACAGTTGAACCGGAAATTACAATTTCGCCGATAGTATTAACGGGGAGCTTATTCTTCTCTTCATCCCAAATCTCAACGCACATACCGTCAAGAGCCTTACCGATTGAATCGGGCTTATATGCTCCCGTAATATTAGCCGTACACACTGAGCTTACCTCGGTTAAACCGTAACCTCGATAAAGTCTGCCCTTAGCATGCCATTTTTCAAGATAGTAGTTGAAGGATTTTATAAATGTTTCACTTACGAAATCGCCACCCGCCCACAAAAGACGAAGTTTTGACAGATGCTCACCGTCAAAGCCCGATGCATCATGCATCTTCTTAAACATTGCAGGAACACCCACAATATAAGTGATATTATATTTTTTCATAAGCTTCAGAGCTTTATCGGCGGAGAAATTGGTCATGGGAATGCAGGTAAAACCTGCGCACATACTGAAATGCATAACAACTCCGAGACCAAAAGCATGGAATAAGGGTAAAACTACAAGTGAACATTCCTCACCGGGTGCATGGGGTGAATCAAAGAAGCTCAATTTATAAGCCAATTCGTTGAGGTTACTGCTTGTAAGCTTAATTGTTTTACTTTTGCCCGTTGTACCGCCGCCATGTAAATACACGGCAACCTCGTTACCGTTGTTGGTTACTTTAAGGGCACGGATATTAAGATGGCATACAGTGCTGTAGCTTACAGTAGTAGATGAGGGGGTCTTTGATTTAACCTTAACTTTCTCATATATTTTAAACGCAGGTCGTTTAAAAGACGAAACATAATCGGAAGGTGAACACACGATTACAGGTCTGTTACGCATTCTTAACATACTTACATATTTTTCCATAAGTATATCAAGAACGAAAATTGCCTTGGAATGAGTGTTCTTGAGAATTTCCTCAAGAACATCGGGAGGAGTAAGAGGGTGAACAATATTAGCAACAGCGCCAATACTGTTTATAGCATAAAATGCCACAAAGCTCTGAACAGTATTGGGAAGGAAAATTGTAGCAACATCCCCTCTTTTAATACCCTTGCTGCTAAGATACCCTGCCACGGACTCTACATCTTTAATAAACTTTTTGCGACTGATGAGGTTACCAAAGCTCTCGGTAACATTATAAATACCGAAATCCTTTGTACATTCGCAAAAGAACTCGAAACAGTTTCTGTTTTCAGGTTTAATCATAAAAATGATTCCTTTCAAAATAATGTAAGTTTACATACATAGTCCATTATATTTTATATTTTTTAACCGACATTGTCAAGTTTATTGGTTTAATTGTTAATCAAATACATACAAACCCTATGGCAAGAAAAAACAAAACTGACTCCGTAAAAACGAAATCAGTCTGTTAATTAAGATTATCAGTTATTGAGTTTATCTGTCTTTAGTCAGACAATTTACTCATCAATTTCAATTCCGCGTCCTTTACGGAGATTAGCAAGTTCACTGAAAATCTTTTCTTTCTTTTTGCCTGTAAGGTCGTAGAAGAAAAGAGGAATTGCACAAAGAAGAAGGCTGAGACCGGGTACGATAGTAACGAGGGAGAACATACCGAAATTCTGAATCGGTTCAAGGTTCATTGCAAAGTCAACAATGCTTTCGGCTTTACTGTTAAGAGTGGCAACGTCAAGATCGATAATCATATACATACCGATAATCATAACTGTTGCAAAGGCATTACCGATTTTGTTAACGAAGGACTGACAAGCGGAGCCGAGACCCGTATTTCTAAAGCCTGTTTTCCACTCCATAAAGTCAAGACAGTCGCAAACCATAGCAAATGAAACGTTGTTGATAACGCCGAGGGGAATACTTGAAATAAGCATAAAGGGAATACAAAAAACAAGATTTTTTGTTGTCCATCCTACAAAAATTGTGATACAACTTGCAATAAATCCACCAATGCAGGAAGCAATCATAATCTGCTTATATTCAAATTTCTTGTAAAGCTTGGGAAGGAAGAGCATTGCACCGAACATACCCACTGCGGCACAAATCTGAATAACAAGAGCAACGGTAGATGTGTTTTTGATATAGTCGGCTTCAGTTGATATTGCCAAAGAGGCAAATTCTGTTCCTTTTTCAACTTTTGAAAGAATGGTAAACATATCAATAAAAGAAAGTTTTCCTTTGAAAAATGCAATAATAGGCTCAAAAGTAACGTAAAGACCGGAATAACGGGCTACGTGGGGAGCCGCCGCCTGAAGCATATATCTGCCGAAGGAAAGTACACCTGAAAGAACAACCAACATAAGGGGCTTGCAAGTGAAAATTCTTTTAAGAGTACCGGATTCACCGGGTGCTTTTTTCTGAGCATCGGGAATCTGGATTCTTTCTTTTGTTTTAAAGGTTGAAAGAGTGAACAGGGGCATACCGATTACTGCCATTGAAATAGCCATAACAGCATATTTAAAAACATCGAACTCATCTTCACTCATATAAGAGAAGAAAGAGGTATACAGTAAGCCCATAATTATGGGAAGTGCAACTGTAACAGCTGAACCGATACCACCAACGGTTTTACCGTAAGAGATAATGTTACCGCGTTCCTTGGGGTTGGGTGTCATAACGTTGGGCATACTCCAGAAGGGAACGTCACTTGCAGTATAAACCATACCCCAGATAACGTAAACCGCCGCTACGAAAACATAAAGCCATATTGATTTATTCTGAGTATCAAAGCCGGGGTTAACAAACATTAAGATTGTAAGCGCGGCAATGGGAATAGCAGTAATAAGGGGATAGGGCTTCATTCTGCCGAATTTGGTTGAGCGTCTGTCCACAATCATACCCATCATAGGGTCGTTGATAGCGTCCCACACACGGGCGAGAAGCATAAGCATAATAACGAACATTGCGTTAAGTGAAAGCACGTTCATATAATAGTCCGTTATGTAGCTGGACATACAGCTGTAAACAAGACCCTGGCCTAATGCGGCAATGGCATAAGCCTGGACTTCTTTTTTAGGAACATATTTTTTACCGATTGTATCGGTAGCAGGTTTAGTTTTAGCCATATTAACCTCCAAATAAAATTATAGTTAAAGATTAACACAATTAATAGGTTTTTGCAATAAAAATATACAATGTAACTCTCATTAATTTTTCAACGAACAACCGATACGGTTAAACATAAAACACTCTCATAAACAACTCAAAAATTTTATGAATACACTTGATAATAAATTTGCCTTGTGATAAAATCGGGGTTGGATTATTTTACTATAAGGAGTATTCATACTATGGAAAAGAAATTAGTTTTTGGTGCAATCGGTCTTATGTTCGGTAACGCTCACCTTGAGGGTGCTCTCGCTTACGGCGCAGAGGTTGCCGCAATTTGCGACCTTAACGAGGAAACCCTCAGAAAATCGGGCGAAAAATACAACATCCCTAAGGAAAAGTGGACAACGGACTACCACGATATTCTTAACAACCCTGAAATCAATATGGTTTCAATTGCTATCCCCGACCAGCAGCACAGACAGGTTGCCTGTGAAATGCTCGCGGCGGGCAAGCATGTTCTTTGCGAAAAGCCCCTCGCCCTTACAAGAGAGGATATTGAGGCAATGGTACAGGCTACCGAAAAATCAAGTGCCAAATTTATGGTTGGTCAGATCTGCCGTTTCACTCCCGCTTTTGTAAAAGCAAAGGAAATTATTGAATCAGGCGAAATCGGTGAGCTTTATTTCGTTGAATCCGAATACGCACACGACTATATGAACATCGTAAAAAATGAAAACATCTGGCGTGCAGATCCCAAGCGCCACGGCGTTATCGGTGGTGGTTGCCACGCAGTTGACCTTCTTCGTTGGCTTGCAGGCGACCCGATTGAAGTTTTCGCATACGGCACACACAAGCTCCTTCCCACAGTACCTTACGACGATGCTACCTGTGCTCTCCTTAAATTTGACGAAGAATTTATGGGTAAGGTTTTCGTTTCAACAGGTTGTAAGAGAGATTATACAATGCGCACTTGCATTTACGGTACAAAGGGTACTATTATATGTGACAATACCTCACCCACAATGCAGCTCTTTGTCGCTGATGAAAACGGTGTGGCTCCCGAAGAACCCCAAATAATCGAAATAGATGTTAACAATCACAACTATGTCAGAGAATTCCAGGTATTTGCTGATACAATCGTAAATGATGCTGAAATGGAAACAAGTGTTTACGAAGGTGCTAAAACCGTTGAAGTTTGCCTTGCAATTGTTGAAAGCGCAAACACGGGCGAAAAGGTTAAACCTAATTATAATTTCTGATAAAAATTCAGAGCGTACACAGTAAAATGTGTACGCTCTATTTTAATCGGCTTTGCCCCGATAATTTTGCATTTTGCATTATTCGTCTATTGGCATTGATGCTACTGCATTGAGAGTCAGGTCAGCGCGTTTGCCGTCAATAAACTCATAATAGCCCTGGGATGCTATCATAGCTGCGTTATCTCCGCAATATTTAAGCTCGGGCATATAGAGTTTTATATTTCTCTTATTGCAAGCCTCCTGCATAACTCTGCGAAGACGGGAGTTTGCAGAAACACCGCCTGCAAGCACAAGCGTTTTGGCTCCGGTATCCTCTGCCGCCATCATGGTGTGAGAAACGAGTAAATCCGTTACTGCCTTTATAAATGATGCACCCAGATCCTCAGCCCTTACGGTTTCACCTTTTTGAGAAGCGTTATGTACAAGGTTTACTGCAAAGGTCTTAAGACCCGAAAAGCTGAAATCATATTTTGAATCTGCGATTTTAGGAACAGGGAATTTATATTTATTTTCATCACCGTTTCCTGATATTTTATCAAGATTCACTCCGCCCGGATACGGAAGACCCACTGTACGGGCGGCTTTATCCATTGCCTCCCCTGCGGCATCGTCACGGGTTCTTCCTATGACCTCAAAATCGGTGTAGGATTTAACATTTATAATATGTGTATGACCGCCTGAAACCACCAATGAAAGAAAAGGCGGTTTTATTTCTTCGTTTGAAATATAGTTTGCGGCGATATGACCTCGCAGGTGATGAACAGGTACAAGGGGTATGCCTGTGGAAAGAGACACCCCTTTTGCATAGTTTACACCTACAAGAAGCGCCCCGATAAGTCCCGGTGCGTAAGTGACACCAATTGCATCTATATCATCTAAAGTACATCCTGCATCACTTAGCGCCTTTTCAACAACACCGCAAATTGCCTCGGTGTGTCGTCTTGATGCAATTTCGGGTACAACACCGCCGTAAATTTTATGTTCTTCAACCTGTGATGCTATAACATTTGACAGAACCTTTCGTCCGTCCTCCACAACGGAGGCGGCGGTTTCATCACAAGAACTTTCTATACCGAGAATTTTCATATTTCACCTCTGTATGTCATTAACAGTGCATCTTCACGAGGATTTTCGTAAAAATTTTTGCGTTTGCCCACTTCTTTGAAGCCGATTTTGGAATACAGGTTTATAGCACCCTTATTACTCTCGCGGACTTCAAGTGTAACAAATTCTGCATTTTCAGAAAAAGAAACATCATTAAGCTTTTTAATAAGCGTTTCAGCAACCCCTTTTCGTCTGTACTCGGGGAAAACCGCCACATTAGTTATATAAACCTCACCAAAAACATTATGGGCACCGATATAACCCGCAACATTACCGTCACAAACAGCAACAAAAAACCTTGCGCGTTCATTATCTATTTCTTCCCTTAAGGAGTTTTCGCTCCAGGGTGTTGAAAAGCATTCTTTTTCCAATCTGCCTATTTCTACGATATGGGCTTCGTTCATTCTTTCAATAACAATATTCATCATTTTGTATCGTACCATGTTTTACCGCAAGCAACCTCAACCGTAAGAGGTACTGAAAGCTCGCAAGCATTTTCCATAGTTTCTTTAAGCAAAGCTGCTACTTTTTCCGCATCCTTTTCCGGAGCTTCAATAATCAACTCGTCATGAACCTGCATAATAAGCTTAGCATCTGGACACTCGTCTTTCAATCGCTCATAAACCCTTATCATAGCAATTTTAATTATGTCCGCCGCCGTACCCTGAATGGGCATATTCATAGCAACACGCTCACCGAAACCGCGCCTTATGGCATTTGATTCGGCAAGCTCGGGAAGATAACGACGCCTGCCGAAATATGTTTCGGCGTAGCCCTTATCCTTGGCGCTTTGTTTTGCATTTTCCATAAATGCCGCAACACCCGAATAATTCGCAAGGTAGCCTTTAATATATCTGTCTGCTTCAACTACCGAAGTACCTATATCCTGAGAAAGAGAGAAAGCTCCTATGCCGTAAACAATACCGAAGTTTACCGCTTTTGCCTTACGGCGGTCGTTTGCCGTAACCTCATCAAGGGGTACACCCAGAACCTGGGAAGCAGTTATTGAGTGAATATCAGCACCGCTTATAAAGGCATTTATCATATTCTCGTCGTTTGCCAAAGCGGCAAGAACACGCAGTTCAATCTGTGAATAGTCCGCATCAACCAAAACAAAACCGTCTTTAGCATTAAAGAAACGGCGCAATTCCCTACCCAACTCAGTTCTTACGGGAATATTCTGAAGGTTGGGCTCGGCAGATGAAATTCTTCCTGTGCGGGTTTCTGTCTGGTTAAGGGTTGAATGTATTCTGCCGTCGTTATCAATAACCTTTAAAAGACCCTCACAATATGTGGATTTTAATTTCTGTAATGCGCGATATTTTAAAATCTCGTTTATTATCGGATGCTTGTCTCTCAAAGATTCAAGGACATCCGCATTTGTGGAATAACCGCTTTTCGTCTTCTTGCCGTGAGGAAGATTAAGCTTATCCTCAGAAAAAAGCACATCACTTAACTGTTTGGGTGAATTAAGGTTAAACTCGCATCCTGCTAAGTCATAAACTTTTTTCAGACTTTCTTCAAGACTTGCACCGATTTTATCACCATAAGCTTCAAGTCCTGCTCTATCAACCGAGAAGCCTTCTCGTTCCATACTTGCAAGTACTTTTGCAAGAGGTAATTCAATATCCTTAAGAAGTGTATTCTGATTATTTTCATTAACCGCTGCAGCAAGCTTTAAGCTTAAAGCTTCAATTACGGCACAGGCATTGACGAAATCTTCTTCGGTTGAATAAAAATCCGTTAATTCCCCTGCATCAATTTTAATGTTGTTAAGTGAATAGGCTCCTGCAAGTGCTTTGATTGAATAATCGCTTGAGTTGGGATTAAGAAGATATGCCGCAAGAGATGTATCAAGAGCAATGTTTTCCGGTTCAATACCGCTTTCATCACAAAAACCGAACAAGCGCTTTGAATCATCAGTATATTTTTCAATAGTTTTATCGGAAAGGAGATTTGAAACAAAGGCTATAAACATAAAATCGCTGTTTAAAACCAACGCTACGCCTTCAGTAGTTTTAAATAATATATACTCAATGCCGAAGTCGTTATATTTCACTGTAAAATACGCTTTACCGTTTGATTTAAGCGTGTTATAAAGAGCATCGTAATCTTCCGCTTCGTAAAGTCTGATGGTCTTTGTATCCTCGTTTTCGCTGACTTTAACTGAATCAAGATTAAGACGATTGAGTATCTTGAACATTTCAAGGGACAAAAGAAGATTTGCGGCTTTTTCCCTGTCGGGTTCTTTAATCACATAAGATGATAAATTCGTATTAATAGGCGCTTCAAGGCATATTGTGCCTAACTGTTTACTTAAAAAAGCATTATCTCTTGAAGTTTCAAGCTTAACCTTCATACCCGCCTTAATATCAAGCTCACTTAAATTATCATAGATATACTCAATAGAGCCGAATTTTTGTATAAGATCGGCAGCGCCTTTTTCGCCTATACCTGCAACACCGGGAATATTATCCGAAGTATCTCCCTGGATAGCTTTAATATCAATAAGCTGCTCAGGTTTTACACCATACACCTCGTTAATCTTATCAACATCATACCTTACAGTTTCAGATTTCCCCATTCTTGTAGTTGCAAGAAGAACATTAACATTATCGCGCACAAGCTGCAAGCTATCCCTGTCCCCTGTGGCAATATAGCAAAAATCATCTTCAGTACAAGCGGCAGAAAGCGTACCTAAAATATCATCCGCCTCGTAACCGGGCTTTTCAATAACAGTAAACCCAAGATAACCAAGAAGCTCCTTAAGTGTAGGAAACTGCTCTATAAGCTCAGCGGGTGCGGGTTTACGGGTACCTTTATAGGCATCATACATTTCGTGCCTGAAAGTAGGCGATTTAACATCAAAAGCAACCGCAACAGAATCAGGCTTATATTCCTCGAGCATACCGAGAAATATATTCATAAAACCGAATATACCGTTGGTAAACTTACCATCTTTTGTTGTAAGTAATCTTACACCGTAAAAAGCACGGTTAAGAATGGAGTTTCCGTCAATTACAAGTAATTTCATAAATACCTCACAAATTGAGTGTTTCAAGGGTTACAAAATGGTAACCGTTCTGAGAAAGATAACCCGGCTCACTAAGTGCTCTGAGGCAACCTAACGCCGCAACATTCGTATGATTACCGGGAATATTGACTTTAATACCCGTAACATCACTAATATATTTATCAAGTCCGTAAAGGTCTGCCATACCTCCGCAAAGGAAAATACCGTCATCGGTAATATCCTTAATTAAGTCGGGCGGTGTGACCTCCAGAACATCGGTAATGACCTTGCATACTTCGTCAATACTGTCGCGAATAGCAAAGTTTATCTCCTGAGCGGTAACCTCAAAGAACAGCGGCATACCGTCAGACATATCTTTGCCTTTGGCAATGGCGGCAATGGTTTCGTCACGCATTTTAGCTCCGCCAAGGATATGCTTTAACTCTTTTGCAGTTAATCTGCCCACTGCTACGCCACGGTTTGCTTTAAGGTAGGTTTTTATTATTTTATCCATATTATTGCCGCCAATGGGTGCACTTTTTGCTACTGCAACACTACCCATAGTAACAACCGCTACACCTGTTGTTCCGGCACCCACATTAACAATCATTGTGCCATATGGTTTATTGAGCATAACACCTATACCCAACGCGGCAGCCAGAGGTTCTTCAATAAGTGTTGCTCTGCCTGCACCTGCTCTGAGAATACACCCGAGCACGTTTCGTTTTTCCAGGTTTGTAACTCCTGCCGGAACCGTGGCAACAACCGTGGGTTTGAATATTTTATTTTTACAGATTTTTTCCAAAAAAGCCCTTAGAAGCTTCTCACTGCTTTCAAGCTCCGAAACACCACCGCTTAAAAGAGGTCGTACAAGTTTAATGGCGTCGGGACAACGCCCCGTCATTTCGGCAGCCTTTGAGCCTGCCTCAATAACCTTTCCCGTCTCCCTTTCAAGAGCAACAACTGCCGGCTCACAAAGAACAACGCCCTTACCCTCAACCGCGGCTGTTACATAGCCTGTGCCTATATCAAGACCGATTTTCAAACCGACCATTGTTACACCTCGCAATCATAACTTTATCTTTTAATTATACACCCGACAACCTTTTTTGTAAACCTTAAAAACTATATTATAGTTTACAAATCTCTCTTTTTATAGTACAATAATCACAAAGTACAATAAATGGAACAAAGGAGATCATCTTATGGCAGGCGTAAAAAACTCTAAGTTAAAGCTCTTGTATCTTGCAGAAATTTTCGAGCAGAAAACAGATGAAAACCACTATATTTCCGCTACACAGCTTTGTGAGGAATTGTCAAAAATAGGAATACCTGCAGAAAGAAAATCCATTTATAAGGATATTGATGTTTTAAGAGAATACGGCTACGACATTATCCATACAGGTTCAAGAAGTGGCGGCGGATATTTTTTAGGCGAAAGAAAATTCCAACTGGCTGAAATCCGTTTATTGACAGATGCCGTACAAGCCGCAAACTTCATTTCACAAAAAAAGACCAATGAATTGGTTAGTAAAATCGAAAGTTTTGCAGGTGAAAAGCAAGCAAAAATCCTTCGCTCACAGGTTTATGTTGATAATCGCCCAAAAACAAAAAATGAAGACATATACCACATTATACATAATATAAACGAAGCAATTACCAAAGGCCTCAAAGTAAGCATCACGTACACTCGCCGTAAAATAACCGACGAATTCAAAACATCAAGTGAAGAAAAGACTTATACTGTAAGCCCATACGCCTTTATTTGGTCGGATGACCACTATTATCTGGTTTGCAATAATGAGAAATATGATAATCTTATGCACTTAAGGGTGGAAAAAATCAAAAAATATAAAATTACCGATACTCCTGCCCGCCATTTTTCGGAAGTTTCAAATTACAAAAATTATTTTGATTCTGCCGATTACGCCACCAAGCTTTTTAATATGTACAGTGGCGAGCCCAAGCCCATTGAACTGGCTTGTAACAATGATTTACTTGAACCCATGCTTGACCGCTTCGGCGATAAGGTGCGTATTCAGAAGCTTGATGATAACCATTTTATATTAAGAACAAATGCTGCTGTAAGTGATGGTCTCGCTGCCTGGGTTGTACAATTCGGCGGTAGAGTAACGGTCAGAATGCCCAACGATTTAATTTACGAGGTTAAGAAAAAAGCAGAAGAAATTATTGCGAATTACAAATAGAAATTTAAAGAGCTGTAAAAAACATTTCATTTTTTACAGCTCTTGTTTTTTATGATTCTTTTTCTATTTTTGCATAAATTGAGTATTCGTCTTTGTAGATGTATTCCGCATCCTCCGAAAAGCCTAAGCTTACACCTGTGAAATCACCATTTTTCTCATGAACATCAACATAATATACCTTTTCACCATCTAAAGCGAAACCACTGTTGCCGTTTACGATAAAAACATATTCTGACACTTCTTTTGAAAGGCCCAATGCTTCATAATCATACTGTGAAAAACGCTGTTGCATAAGGTAATTGTTTTCCTTGTGGTACTGGAAAGTAATTTCAGGGTCATCAGGAATAGTGTTGGCAGGCGAAGTAGAACCGGCTACGGTGGTTTTGGTATTATCAGCTGAAAGAGGTACATATTTTTTTGCCAGAGAGTCGAAAACAAAGCATTGAGTACCTACGATCATAAATGTACCTTCGGCTTCTTTTTCCCCATCGGCGAAAGCTTCGATTTTACAACCGTTTTTCCCTTCAAAAGCAGTAGCACTTAACACTAAATCATATTTATCAATTGTATTTTTAAGTCCTAATTGCGCAGGAGT
Organism: Acutalibacteraceae bacterium; assembly: GCA_045543075.1. Classification (GTDB taxonomy): domain Bacteria; phylum Bacillota; class Clostridia; order Oscillospirales; family Acutalibacteraceae; genus DTU089. The sequence goes on along the minus strand of JAZQLZ010000023.1, from coordinate 69,120 downwards.
GAATACCCCGAGCATAATCTTAGCGGTATCCTCTGTAATATCAACTGAAACACCGTTATCTCCGACAGCATAAAAAGTATCGGCAGTTTCAAGGGCATGGGGGTCATCGTAAAGCTCCTTATTGCCACAAGCCGCAAGACCCAGAACCATAACTAAAGTTAACACCAAAGCAAAATATTTTTTCATGATTAACATCTCCGAAAGAGTAATTTGATTAAAATAAATATACCCTTTTCAGAGTCTTTTGTCAACCTCAGGAGTTATTTGGAAGCGACGGCCTCTTTCTTATATTTTTCCCTGGTAGCTATTCCTCCCCTTATGTGTCGCTCCTCCTTATTTACATCAAGCACCTTTCGCACCTCATAAAAAAGCTCAGGATTTATTCTGCGCAGGCGCTTTGTTACATCGCTGTGCACCGTAGATTTTGAAACTCCGAATTTTTTTGCAGTCGCTCTCACGGTTGCCTTACTCTCTATTATGTATCGTCCCAAGGACTCTGCACGTTGTTCGTAATCATAATTCATAGTTGTATTTCCCCCTAAATGAGTTCTATACAAGTATATGAACGGTTATATCGAATTTATGACAAGTCAGATTACAATACTGTTATCTTAACATCATATACAAAAAGCCGCCTGATTTTTTTATCAGACGGCTTATACAATACTTAAAGCAAAATAAATTATTACAGAGTTTTCAGATAATTAATGCTCATCTCTGCACATTCAATGGGTGTCTTACCCATGGAGGGGTCATCCTGCTCAACAACTACCCAGGTTGCACCTGCTTTTTCTGCAGCATCAATAATCTTGGGGAAATCCTGAACACCGCTGCCTACGGGTCGGAATTCAAATGTTGATTCATTTTCGGTTTCTTCTTCATCAATGCCGATAAGCTTATAAAGAGGTCCGTTACCCTTTGAACCGCTGAAGTCCTTAAGGTGAACAATGGGGGCTCTGCCTGTGTATTTTTCAACATAAGCAGCAGGCTCCTCACCACCTACATTTACCCAACAAGTATCAATTTCTGTTGCGAGTAAGTCCGCAGGAACTGTGTCATAAAGAATATCAAGAGCATATTTACCGTCGATTTTGAGGAATTCAAAATCATGGTTGTGGTAAAGAAGAAGCATACCCATTTCTTTTGCTGCTTCGCCGATTTTGCGGATACCCTCAACTGTTGCGCTCCAACCATCAGTACCCGGGCGGCATTCCTCGGTAAGGTAAGGAACAACTACGTATTTACAGCCCATATCCTGATAGTCCTTAAGCACTGCCTCGGGATTTTCCAGCATATCATAATAAGGAACATGAGCAGATACGGGAACAAGTCCGATTTCATCGCAAAGAGCCTTTACTTCAAGACCGCTTTTACCGAAAAGACCTGCAAACTCCACGCCCTCATAACCTAATTCTTTAACTTTTTTTAATGTGCCTTCAAAATCCTTTTCCATATCGTCACGAACGGAATAAAGCTGTATGGCAATAGGTAATTTCATAATAATTCTCCTTTAAGAACAATTTTTCTTTCTCATTTTACTCCAATAAAAAGCATTTTGCAATAGAGCAATAAATTTTTAAAGGTATTTTAAAATTTATTTTTGTTTTATTGACAAGGGCTCAGAAATAGTTGTATATTATCTATATTAATCTATATATAAAGAGAGGTAAAACCCATGAAATATATTGTTGTATTATATGATGGTATGGCAGACTATCCCGTACCGACATTAAACGGCAAAACACCTATGGAATCAGCCAAAAAGCCCTGCCTTGACAAGCTGGCAAGCAAAGGTGAAGTTGGTCTTGTTAAAACTGTTGCTGAGGGTCTTAAACCCGGTAGCGATATTGCTAATATGAGCGTTTTAGGTTACAACCCCAAGGAATGTTACACCGGTCGCTCTCCTCTTGAGGCTGTAAGTATCGGTGTTGATATGCTTGACAGCGACATTATTTTCCGTTGCAATCTCGTGACCCTTTCAGATGAGGAGAATTACGAAGATAAAACAATGGTAGATTACAGCGCCGGTGATATCTCAACTGCTGATGCTACTGAGATTATTAAAAGTGTTGAAGAACATTTCGGAAACGATATTTTCAGATTTTACAGCGGCGTTGCTTACCGCCATTGCCTTGTATGGCACGACGGCACACTTGATTTAGGTAAGCTTACCCCTCCCCATGATATTTCGGGTAAGGTTATAGGCGAGCATCTTTCAAAGAGCGAAAATGCAAAAGACCTTATCGCTATGATGAAGGAAAGCTACGACTTCCTTATGGAGCATCCCGTAAACAAAAGGAGAATTGCCGAGGGTAAGCGCCCTGCAAACTCAATTTGGCTGTGGGGCGAAGGTACAAAGCCCTCTCTTCCTGATTTTAAAGAGAAATACGGAGTTGACGGTTCAATTATTTCCGCTGTTGACCTTCTTAAAGGTATTGCAAAATGCGCAGGAATGAGCGCGCCAGAGGTTCCCGGTGCAACAGGTTATATTGACACAAACTTTGAAGGCAAAGCAGAATGCGCAATCAAAGAGCTTGAAACAAAGGATTTCGTTTACATCCACATTGAAGCTCCCGACGAATGCGGTCACAGAAACGAACCTGAAAATAAAGTAAAATCCATTGAAATTATTGATGAAAAGGTGCTTTCAAAGATTGTAGAAGCCCTCGACAAATATGATGATTATAAAATCATGGTACTCCCCGACCACCCCACACCCATTGTTACAATGACCCACGCAGGTGACGCGGTGCCCTATATGATTTACCAGAAATCAAAAGAAGCAGATAACGGCATTACTTCATTCACTGAAGAAACCGCCAAAGCTACAGGCAATTATATTGAGGTCGGCCACACACTTATGGATAAATTCATCGCAGAATAAAGATTTTCCCGTTACAGGCGAAACTGTAACGGGATTTTTAATTGCTTCTAACATAGTAAGATTGTGGCACTTCGCCCACAATAATAGTTTCAACAAGTATAATCGTTTCATCTACACTTTCATTAAGGTGCACAAGCCCCATATAAGCGTGTGCTGAGGCTTTTACTTCAAGATAAATTGTATGTCGGGTTTGATTTATCCCTGCACTTTCAAATTCTGATATTACATCCGTAACCGCAAAGCCGTAAATTGTTGCAGTAACATCAATATTGAATATGGGGTTATCAAAGAAAGAAAGACCTATTATTGAACTCATAGGTATGGGAACTGTTGTTTTGTCAAATTTCGCCAATCTGTCGGAGCATCCGTCGGATAAATCCGCCTTGTAGCCGTTTATGTACGAACTGTTAAGAGTAATTGCGGCAATTGAGCCGTCGGGATTTTTTTCGATATTTACCATATCGCCGTATCGCACGCCTAACTCATCAACAATCTCGTTCACTGTTCTGTCAAGAACATTTGAAAGAGAGTTTTTCAGTGCCGTTCCACCTACTGTTTCGATTATGGGTCGCATTTTTATATCACATATAACCGTAAGTATTGACATCACAAGAAACACACAAACCACACGAAAAATAATTATATTTACTTTTCTTTTTGAAACAAATCTTTTTGCCCTTATTGGAGGCGGATGTTTAAACCTCGGCTTGAAGTACATTTTTATCATAAGCTTCACCAATACAGTATATGTTAAAATAAAAATAGATGCACTCTGATTTTTCAGAATGCATCTGTTTTTATCTTTACTGATTGTAACCCGCTTCAAAAGCCTTAAGGTTTAATTCAAGGAATTTTTCAGGAACGCAGGATCTTACTGCATCAAGCCATATTTCCTTGTCTATATCTGTATTCTTCGCCATAGCGCCGATAAGCACAACATTTGTGGCTTTGGGCGAACCTGATTCAACCGCAAGTGAAAGAGCGTCAAGCTCTACAACCTCAGCACCTGCATTTCTTACAGCATCAAGAACACCTTCAGGATAAACACTGTCACCTATTACAACTGACATAGGGTCAATCTTCTGGGTATTTACAATAACCTTTCCGTCAGGCTTAAGGCAAGAAAGCCATCTTGCAGCTTCAAGCTGTTCAAAAGCAAGAATCAAATCAGCTTCACCTTCACCTACAACGGGCGAATAAACCTTATCACCATATTTAACATATGTTACAACAGAGCCGCCACGCTGGCTCATGCCGTGAACTTCGGAAACTTTAACATCGTAACCCTTTGAAAGAAGTGCACTGCCAAGAATGCGACTTGCAAGGAGTGTACCCTGACCGCCTACACCAACAATCATAATTGCTTTATTCAAAATATTACACTCCCCTTTCTTATTCTATTGCATCGAATTTGCAAAGCTGTGAACAAACATTGCATCCGAGACACTGTGTAAAGTCAATCTCTGCTTTGCCGTCTTTCATACTGATAGCAGGACAACCGATTTTCATACACATTTTGCAGGATTTACATTTATCTTTGTTAACCTTAAGGGGCGGATTGTGTTTAACCGTCTTAAGGAGCGCGCAAGGTCTTCTTGAAATAACTACTGCAGGAGCGTTAAGGGAAAGTGCCTTGCTTATATTATCGTAACAATCTTTAAGGTCATATGGGTCAACAACAAAAACATTATTAATACCAACTGCCTCACACAATTTTTCAAGACTTACTGCAGCTGCGGGCTCACCCTTGATATTGTAGCCTGTTGTGGGGTTCTGCTGGTGACCTGTCATACCTGTAATACTGTTATCAAGGATAATTGTAACAGAATTACTGTTATTATAAGCGATATCAATAAGACCTGTAACACCTGAGTGAATAAAGGTTGAGTCACCGATAACCGCAACGCTTTTATTTGCTTTTTCGGGGTTTGCAAGGTTTCTGCCGTGAAGACCGGAAACACTACCACCCATACAAAGAACAGTGTCCATCATACCGAGGGGCTTTGCAACACCGAGAGTGTAGCAGCCGATGTCACCGCTTACGGTAACATTCAATCTCTTGAGTGTATAGAAAAGCCCCCTGTGAGGACAGCCTGCACAAAGTACGGGAGGCCTTGCAGGAATATTTACATCCGCTTTAAGGGATGTGGTCTCTTCGCCGAGAATAACTTTTCTGATAAGTCCCTGTGAATACTCACCCAAAAGAGTAAATTCAGATTTACCGATAACATCAACACCGATTTTTCGGCAATGGGTTTCAATGTAATCATCCAGCTCCTCGAGAACATAAACAGTTTCGCACTCGTTACAGAAATCTTTAATAAGATTCTCAGGAAGCGGATATACACAACCTAATTTAAGGTAGCTTGCATTATCGCCCAATGCTTCCTTTGCGTATTCGTAGCAGATACCCGATGTAATCACACCGATTTTTTTGCTGTTATATTCAACTGTATTAAGACCCGCTTCAACCGCTTCATTTTCACAATATTCAACCTGGTTGAGAATGCGTTTTTCGACTTCCACATGCTTAACCTTTGCGTTTGCGGGAACCATTACATATTTCTGAGGATTCTTTTCGTAAACCTTCAGTCCGTTATCTACTCTTTCACCTACTTCTGCAAGGCTTCTTGAGTGAGAAACGCGAGTTGTAAGACGAAGAAGAACGGGTGTATCAAAACGCTCTGAAAGTTCAAATGCAAGTTTTGAAAACTTAAGACATTCATCAGAATCGGAAGGCTCAAGCATCATAATTTTTGAAGCCTGCGCATAGTGACGGCTATCCTGCTCATTCTGTGAAGAGTGCATACCCGGGTCATCAGCAACAACAATAACCATACCTGCATTAACACCTGTATAAGATGAGGTGAAAAGAGGGTCTGCGGCAACATTAAGTCCAACATGCTTCATAGCGCAGAAGGAACGCGCACCTGCTACCGCTGCACCGAAGGCAACCTCGCAGGCAACCTTTTCGTTAGGTGCCCACTCACTTGTAATTTCACTGTATTTAGCAATACATTCAGTAACCTCTGTACTTGGTGTACCGGGGTAACTTGAAGCTATGCGACAACCTGCCTCGTAAAGACCGCGGGCTACCGCTTCATTACCTAATAAAAGTTTTTTCATAAACATACCTCTTATTTATTAATTTCATTCTGTGAAGCAACAAGGCTTTCGCCACAGTAGATTTCACGGAGCTTCGGTTTTTCAATTTTGCCCGTTGGGTTACGGGGAACATCTGCAAAAATAATTTTTCTCGGCCGTTTGTAACGGGGTAAATCGTAACAGAAATCATTAACATCATCTTCAGTAAGGGTTACACCCTCTTTAACCTCGATAATAGCTGCTGCAATTTCACCAAGACGGGCATCAGGAAGACCGATAACCGCAACATCCTTGATATCCTCATGCTTGCGGAGGAAATCCTCGATCTGAACAGGATAAAGATTTTCACCGCCTGAAATAATAACATCCTTTTTACGGTCAACGAGGTAAATGAAACCGTCTTCATCCTCCTGCGCCATATCACCTGTAAAGAGCCATCCGTCACCGAGAACATCAGCGGTTGCCTTTTCGTCCTTATAATAGCAAAGCATTACGCCGGGACCTTTAACAGCAAGTTCGCCGACCTCACCTTTTTCAACAGTATTTCTGTGTTCGTCAACGATTTTAACTTCCCAACCATAACCGGCTTTACCGATTGCACCGACCTTGTGAACATTTTCAACCCCGAGATGCACACAACCGGGTCCTATGGATTCGCTGAGCCCGTAGTTTGTATCGTACTGGTGATCAGGGAATATTTTAAGCCATCTTTTAATAAGGCTTGGGGGTACGGGCTGAGCACCTATGTGCATAAGTCGCCACTGAGAAAGCTCGTACTCACTTAAATCAATGTCGCCGCTGTCAATGGCATCAAGAATATCCTGTGCCCACGGAACAAGAAGCCACACTATTGTGCAATGTTCCTGGCTTGCAGTTTCAATTATTGTACGAGGCTTTGTGCCTTTGAGTAAAACCGCTCTGCTACCTGCAACAAGAGAGCCGAACCAATGCATTTTTGCGCCTGTATGGTAAAGGGGCGGTATGCAAAGGAAAACATCATCCCTGCCCTGGGAATGGTGGGCTTGCTCAGTAAGTGCCGCATGAACAAGGCTCTTGTGAGCATGTAAAATAGCCTTGGGGAAGCCCGTTGTACCTGATGAGAAGTAAACCGCAGCTTCATCTTCATCGGTAATTTTAACATCGGGAGCTTTTGATGAACAATATGTAACAAGTCTGTCGTAGCTTTCAGCGAAAGTGGGGCAATCCTCACCAACGTAGAAAGTATATTTAACATCGGGAATTCTGTGGCTTATCTGCTCTACTCGACCTGTGAACTCAGGACCGAAAACAAGCACATCACTATCAGAAAGCTTAAGACAATATTTAATTTCGTCAGCAGTATAACGGTAATTAAGCGGTACCGCAAGAGCACCCGCCTTAAGAATACCGAAATAAACAGGCAACCACTCAATGCTGTTCATAAGAAGAATTGCTACTCTGTCACCTTTCTTTATACCTCTTGAAAGAAGAAGATTTGCAAAGCGATTGGCTTTTTTATCGAAATCACCCCAGGTCATTTCCTCCCTGCCTGCATTGAAAGGGTTAGCTTCTATAAGAGAATACTCCCTCCAGGTCTGACGACTCTTATCCTGGATTTCAGGGTTGATTTCTACAAGAGCAATCTCATCCTTGTAATTCTTTGCGTTGTTTACAAGAAAATCTGTAATGGGCAAAACATTCATTCCTTTACTTAATAATCAAAAAATAAAAAATCGTCCTTTGAAACCAAAGGACGAGCAAAACCCGTGTTACCACCTTTATTCGCGATTTTTTCACAAAAACCGCCTTACAGGGTGAAAAAACACCCTCGCGCTTTAACGGGCGCACCCGCCGCAGCCTACTGTTATTTCGGTGCGATGCTCCGGGATGTATTCACATTAACTGCTCACGCGCCTCTCACCAAACGGCAACTCTCTTTTTTACGCAAATTAACGCTACTTGTTCCCTTCACGGCATTTAACAAATATAGGTGAAATTATATCATACTGCGTCGATAAATGTCAACTACTTTAAATCGCAAAATTCAAAAGATGGTGTGAAAAAGGACTGTAAAAAACTTCCGTTTCTTACAGTCCCGTTTAATTCATTTATTCTTACTTCGTGTGGGCGGAAACAACTATGCATATCAGCAAATACATGCTTGATATAATTGAATTTTATTCACCCTTCATTTCAAGAAGCTTTACTGTTCCGTCGTAAGCAGCCTGTGAAACTTTAATTGAATCAAAAATTGCAGCTTTGATATCATCATCTGTTGCACCAAGCTCTTTTGAGAAACGGTCGGGAATAAAGAGGTTAACGTCCATAATATCTGCAAGACCGTCAACATCAATACCGCTTTCGATACCCTTGGCAGCATATTCCTTTTTAACACCGCCGAGACCCATTCTCATCATCCAGGGTGCTACGCTGATAATTTTACGGTTTTCGCCCATACCTCTTGCGGCATAAACGATTTTAAGGAATTCCTTCCATGTAAGGTTATACATACTGATGGGCCATGCTGTTGCACCTTTTGATTTTTCAGCGGCACCAACAATAACCTCACCAACCTGACGAACGGTAAGCATAGCTGTACCGCCACCGGGATACATTGTGAAGGGAAGCTTATCCATTCTCTTGATCTGCTCTATGAGGATAACCCAAACAGGCTTTCTGCCGGGCTGAGTACCGAAAATATAGGGAAGCTCAAGAACTGCTACATCGAAGTTTTCATCGGCAAAGGAGAATGCAACATTTTCCTGGTCGATACGGCTTCTGATGTAAGGATGCTTCTCGGTAAGCTTCATATCGGGGCGCTGTTTTGCAAGGTATGCAAAGTAAGAGCCGAGAATAACAGCACTCTTAACGCCAACCTCTTTACAGAGAGGAAGGATTCTTTCGAGGGGCTTGATATTGAACTTATAGTATGCATCGTAAACAGGTGCAGGGAATTCAACTCGTTCGTCTATACCTGCAGCGAAAACGAAGCAGTCATGACCCTTGAGCATTTCGCGGATTTCATCATCTGATTTTTCATAGATGTTGCAAAACTCAAGTTTCATCTCCTCGGGAATGGGTGCTCCTTCGGGAAGAGGAGGAAGAGCAACACTTGTTACTTCGTGACCTCTTTCAATAAATATACGTGCGGCTTCACAGCCCAAAAGACCTGTACCGCCAATCATAAATACTTTCATTCTGTAACCTTCTCCTTAAAGTTATCAAAGATTTCGGGGCCATATACATTATCTTCGCCTTTACGGTCCCAAACTTGTGCAAAGAACGGGTTAATTCTTGCTTCCTCGTCATATTTCCATGGCCAGGGAAGCTCTGCAGGACACCAGTGACCACCTTTAAGAACAAGGTTGGGTGACATTTCGAACTCTGTGCCTCTTGCACTTACCCACTTAACCGGTGTGTACATATCAACGATTTCTGTTGCAAGACATTTACCGCCTCTGAACTCTGCCGCTTTCTGAAGGTCCTCAAGAGTAAGAGAATCAAAGGGCTTTGTTTCATCATAACCATGGTCAAGAACAACAACGTCGTCTGAAGTTGTCTGCTTTGCAGGGATAATGATTTCAAAGTCTTTCCAGCTTCTGGGAAGCTTTTCATATTCTTCCATGCTGCCGTAGTAAGCTGTCATTCTTACATCAACTTTATTTTCTGCCCACCAGAGAGTACCGTACTCGGGAGTTTCTGCAATTTTCTTCATCCAGAGTTTTTTGAGAATAGGTGCAAAGGGCTTTGCAAGGAATGCCAATTTGTAGTAAGACTCAACATTGTTCATCATGCTCTTGAAATATTCCTTAACAGGGATATTTGCACGGAAGTGACAATACTTTTCAAGCTCATCACCGTCATAATACCACTGACCGTGGAAGTTACGGGTTGTGAACCAGTGAGGATCAAAGAGCTGCTTGGGTGAACCGAGACCCAATGTGCCGAGAAGAAGCTCTTCAAACTCATAGTTTGTAATTCTGTATTCTTCACCTGAACCGATGTTGTAGAATCTTCTCCAGAATTCTTCGGGAATATCGTCGCCGCAAACATTTGCAAGAAGACGGCCTGAATCCTCAACGGTTGCCCATTCAAGCATACCGTTAATCGGAACATGGTACATAATAGGCTCAAGATTCTTAAGAATTGCAGGGTAAAGAATACCTGACTGACGGAGAGATACCCAATGCTTGAGTCCTGATTCGGCAAAAACTGCCTCTGCCTTTATTTTACTGATTGCATAGTGGTCATAAACACTTACCTTGAGAGGGTCACCTGTTCTGCCCCAATGAATGGGAGCATTTCTGTCACCTGTTTCGGCAACTGTACCTATGTAAACAACCTTAACAGCATCAGGATCGGGCTGTGCCTTAACAGCGTTAACAATATTCTGTGCTGCTGCAACGTTTGTTTTCTGTGTTTTTACAGGATAATAGTCTGCTGCAGGTGAAACCATACCGCCAACATGAAGAACATAATCGGCACCGTTTACCATTTCAAGAACATCATCATAATTTGTAAGATCGCCCCACACTAACTTAACCGCAGGGTCATCTACATAAGCTGCAAATTTCTTTCTGTTCTTTTCGCTGTCTCTGTTAAGAACAACGATGTTAAATTCATTTTTTCTGGCATAAAGCTCTTTAAAACCTGCCCAACCCATTGTACCCGATGAGCCGGTGAGAGCTACGGTCTTTTTCTGCATAAGAATACCTCCGTCTTATTAATATTATACAGATAAATTATAACTTTTTTTGACATACTTTGTCAATAGATAATGAACCAATATTCACTAATTTCGTTAAAAAAACAACAAGCCGTAAGGATTTCTCAGTCCTTACGGCTCGAATTTTATTTAATATGCATTTTCTGTTTTACTTTTCGGGCAATATGTTGAACTATAACACCATTTCTGGTTATAGCAAAATCATACAAAATGAATGCTACATTTGCAAGAGCAAGCAACAACGGAATAGTGAATTTACCGAACTCCGTGTACTCATCCCCCGAGACGCCCAAAAGCCATACACCTAAAAAGCCTATACTTACAGCTGCACCATTGAAAATAATGGTTTTTATAACCCGTGATAACACCCGCGGTAACTTTTCAAGAGCAGTTTTAATGAGCGGATAATATCCGAAAAACATGGTATATGTAAGAGCGGTTTCCTTATCCGTGAGAAGAATCATTGATAAAACGGCTGTTGCAAGATACACACAAAATGCCCATTTTTTATCCGCAAAGCTAATCACAAACAATACACCTAAGCTTGTGATTATCGGTAAAACATACATTAGCACCGACAAAACAGTTGATGCCAGCATAATAACTACCGAAAGCGCCGTAACCATACCGCACACAGCGGTAATTTTAGCTTTTTTCATCAGTCGATAATTACTTCGTGACCTGTTCTTGCAGACTCATAAACAGCATCAAGAATTTTCATGATTTCAACGCCATCCTCTGCAGGAGCTATACAAGGAGTACCGTTCAGTACACAGTCAACAAAGTGATTTATTTCACGACAGAAAAGGCCGTCGAAAGAAAGAGATGTATCGTTATTGAAGCTAAGGTCAACCATATAACCGTTTTCGTTACAGAAAATCTCAACCTGTGGGTCGAGCTTGGCACCTGCTTTAGTACCAAAGAACTGAATATTGCCCTCGCCGTTTTTAATATTGAGAGAGAAGCTCGCTTCAACTGAAAGCACAAAACCGTTGTCAAAACGTATGAGAGCAGTTGCAAGGTCCTCAACATCACAGATATCATTTTCGCTTGCAGAAACAGAGCTGTAACCCTTACCTGTCTTTACATCAGGACGATTAAACAGTTTTTGGAAGGTTGCACCGTAAACCGAAACCGGCTTCGGATTACCGCAAAGGTATCTTGACAGGTCAATGACATGAACGCCTAAATCTATAAGAGGTCCGCCGCCTGAACGGGATTTATCGCCGAACCAGCCGCCGGGGTTACCGTTACGACGTAAATATGTAGCCTTTGCGTAGTAAATCTCACCGAATTTATCTGCTTCGATAAAATCACGCATAACATCCGCATCGTTACCGTAACGGCGTACAAAACCTATCTGAAGGTGTCTGCCGTTCTTTTTAGCTGCCTCAAGCATTGCCTCTGCCTCGGCAGTATTCATTGCCATGGGCTTTTCACAAATAACATCTTTACCTGCGTTAAGGGCAGCAATAGTACACTCAGCGTGAGCGGCATTCCAGGTACAAACACTGACAATATCAATTTCAGGAAGAGCTTCAAGCATTTCTTGCTTATCCGTAAAGCAACGCTCTGCGGGAACACCGTACTTTTCAGACATATATTTAAGCTGTTTTTCGTTTATATCACAAAAAGCATAAAGCTCAACATTAGGGTTTTTGATATACCCGTTTATATGCTCATTTGATATTCCGCCCACACCGATAACTGCGGCTTTTAAAGTTTTCATAAAAAAACCTCCGAATAATTAAAATACAACATTAATTGTATCATTTTTATGATTATTTGCAATACTATTTTTGATATATTTTTCGTTATATTTATGGACAAGTACACAAAATGATTGTATAATTTACAATGTATTTATTTTTATGAAAAGAGTTTTTGGTTATGGAATATTTGTACGAAATGCATGCACATACCGTCGAGGTAAGCACCTGCGCAGTTGCTACCGCTGAAGAGATGATTAAATACTATGACGGCAAGGGTTACACCGGTATTGTAAGCACTAACCATATGAACAGTTCAACCTTCAGGCGAGCAGGACTTGCGAATGTCTCCTGGGATGAAAAAATTGATCATTTCCTTAAGGGTTACGAGATTTTAAAAGCTGCCGCAGGCGAAAAATACAAGGTAATTTTGGGAATGGAAATCAATTTTTATATGCATCCCAACGATTATCTTGTTTATGGTATTACTGAGGAGTTTTTAAGGTCACACGGTGACCTTATGGCTATGGGTCCCGAAAACTTTTCAGAGCTCGCACACGAACACGGCCTTCTTATGATTCAGGCACATCCCTTCCGCCGGGATATGATTGTAGAAGACTGGAAAATCCTTGATGGTTATGAAGTTTTCAACGGCAATCCCCGTCACTATTCAAGTAATGAAATTGCTATGGAGTGGGCAAAATACCACAATAAAAGAATTGTTACCTCAGGCTCGGACTTTCACGAAGAAGAGGATGCAGGTAACGGCGGCATTTATTTTAATAAAATTATCGAAAACAATTATGAATTATTAGAAGAATTACGCAAAGGCGATTACAGGCTTAAAATAACCGATATTCCATATACAAGACCTGAATAGAAAGAAAAACCATTTATAAATTGTTGAAAACAGTAATTTGCTGTGATATAATTCTGATATAAAATATTTATTTGAGGTGTGTTTAATGTCAAAGTGGATTGATAATAAAACTGTAATCATCACAGGCGCATCAAGCGGTATTGGCAAAATGCTTGCTGAGCGACTTATAAAAGAAAACAACTGTACTGTAATAGGTGTTGCAAGAAGCGAAAAGAAGATGCTTAACTTCGTTGAAGAACTTGGTGAGCATGCAAACAAATTTTCTTATAAGCTTTTTGATGTTTCAAGCTATGATAATTGGCAGAGCTTCCACGATTGGCTTGTTGAAAACAATATAAATCCCGATGTATTAATCAACAATGCCGGTGTTCTTCCCCGTTTTGACAGACTTATGAACTATACTAAAGCTGAGATTGACGAATCAATTAATATTGACTTCTACTCAGCTGCGTACTCTTCAAAGATTATGCTTCCCCTTCTGCTTAAGAGTGAAACCCCCGCAATTATAAACGTTGCATCATCTGCTGCGCTTATGGCTCTCGGCGGAACATCAATGTATTCCGCAAGCAAAGCTGCTGTCAAGGGTTTGACAGAGGCTATGAGAGAAGAACTCAGAGGAGAAGCTTACATAGGACTTGTTTGTCCGGGATTCACAAAAACAGATATTATGAGAAATCAGGGTGCTACAAACGGTGCAAATCTTATAGAAATGGTTTCAACACCCTGTGATAAGGCAGTTAACAAAATCATCAAGGGAATACGCAAGAAAAAATCATACATTGTTGTAGGTTTTGACGGTAACGCAATGGGTAGATTCAACAGACTTATGCCCGTACAGGGTTCAAGGCTTTTCAGTTCAGTAATCAAAGCCTTCAAAATCGACCTTTTTGCTTCAACCTTCGGATACGAAAAGAAAGGCGACAAAAAAAGCAAATAAAAAATATATAAATCGGCTTGCCCCGAAATTACTCATTTTTCATTAATCATCATTCATTACTCATTAAAAAATCCTCCTGCATCACATCGAGCGGGAGGATTTTTCATCTTATATTCCTTTTTCGTCGTAGAGGAAGACTGTTTCGAGAGCAATCTTAACGCCTGCATCAATAGCCTGGGGACAAAGTGCGCTCACATCGTCGAGTCTTGTGTGATAATATTTTGCGGGTGTGGGATCCATAGCGGTAAATGCGCTTGCAGGGATACCTGCCTGTGACATCGCAGCGGCATCGGTTGAACCCAATTCGATTGTGCCGATAGGCGCATCAATACCAACATTCTTTGCTGCAGTGTGTAAAAGCTCTGCAACACGGCGGTCATTTTTCACCATACCGGTCATATCTTTTTCGTAAATTTTTGCAAATTCAAGCTCGCAAATCGTGTCAAAGCTCACGAAAATTGTTTCAACACCATCCTGCTTAAGCATATCTTTGTTGGCTTTTGCAAAGGCTTTTGAACCACGAAGACCAGCTTCTTCGCCACCTGCACAGAGAACGGCAACTTCCGTATTTTCAAAACGTATATCGTTGTCGCTTAAAAACTTAAGCGCTGCGCAAGAAACAAAAACGCCCGAAAGGTCATCGTTTGCACCCATAACAGGAAGCTTATAGTTAGAAAATCTGAAAGCCATAATGAGTACGGGAACTGTTATGTACATAACAACCGCAAGGATTTTTGCAACAAGTCCGCCGGCACCCGTCCATACAATCGCACCGAAAGCACCGCCTGAACGCACCATACCGAATATGTTTGCACCGATACCGAGAAGAATAGCGAGAACTGCTGTTACAATAATAAGAACAACAACGGGTCGTCCACCCTTATAAGTATAAGTCCACTCAAAAGCAGAGTCAGTATGTCCTGAAAGAATTATGCGTTTTTTTGTTTCGCCCGAGGCTTTCCTCACTGCGTAAACATTGCCGCTTGTTTTCTTGGGGAAGAAAACATCAAGTACCGGCTTATAAAAAACAAACTCAGCAAGAACAAAAAACAAAGTAAGTGCCGCAAAACCGAGGGCTATTGCATGAAGACCCAATGTAAAGAAAACTGCGTTGAGTATAAGGAGCGCAGCGCCGATGGGCACCCACGACATAAAGGCTTTATCGCTACACTTATATTCCTCGCGACGGGCTTCGTCACCGAATTTTTCTAAATCTTTGAGCATATATTCCTGTGCGTTTTTTTCTGCCTCACCGCCCACGGGACGAGGGCCGAAGTTTTTACACACATTTTTTATGCTCTTTATTGCGTAGTTTGTATATTCCCTTACCTTTATTTCGTAGTTAGGGATGCTTTCGTTTGCTTTCATTTTCATCCTTCTTTACTGTGTTTTTAACAATTATATAACATATCAAAAAACATATCAAGGCTTAAATATTAAACATTCAATAAACTTTTCAAATACTTGCCCGTGTATGATTTTTCACATTTCGCTACATCCTCGGGAGTACCGCAAGCTACTACTTCACCGCCTCCGTTACCACCCTCAGGACCTAAATCAATAATATAATCCGCTGTTTTTATAACATCCAGGTTGTGTTCAATAACTACCACCGAGTTATTAGCATCAACAAGCTTATTTAAAACATCCAGTAGTTTTTTTACGTCCGCAGTATGAAGCCCCGTTGTGGGTTCATCAAGAATATATATGGTTTTACCCGTTGATTTCTTTGAAAGCTCAGTGGCAAGCTTTACCCTTTGAGCCTCACCGCCTGAAAGAGTTGTGGCAGATTGACCGAGAGTGATATACCCAAGACCAACATCATAAATCGTTTCGAGTTTTTTTCGTATTTTAGGGATATTGGAAAAGAAGTTCATAGCCTCTTCGACGGTCATATTGAGCACATCGCTTATATTTTTACCCTTGTATTTAACTTCAAGTGTTTCGCGGTTATACCTTGCACCGCGACAAACCTCGCAGGGCACATACACATCCGAAAGGAAGTTCATTTCGATTTTTATGATACCGTCACCTTCACAGGATTCACATCTTCCGCCCTTAACATTAAAGGAAAACCTGCTTGCATCGTAGCCTTTAGCCTTTGCATCCTGGGTTGAGGCAAAAAGAGTTCTGATATCATTGAAAACACCCGTATATGTGGCGGCGTTGGAACGGGGAGTTCTGCCTATGGGTGACTGGTCAATATCGATAACCTTATCCAAGTGCTCTATACCGTTGATTTCATCATGTTTTCCTGCAAATTTACGGGCATTGTTAAGCTCTGCCGCAAGCTTTTTATAGAGAATTTCATTTATGAGCGAGGATTTACCCGAGCCGGAAACACCCGTAACGGCTACAAGCTTGCCCAAAGGTATTTTCACATCAATATCCTTAAGGTTGTTTTGTCTTGCGCCCTTTATTTCAAGGAACTTGCCATTACCCTCTCTGCGTTTTTCGGGAACCTCTATTTTCTTTTTGCCTGAAAGATACTGACCCGTAAGAGATTTTGTGCAGTTTTTTATGTCTTCGACCGTACCTGCGCAGACTATCTCACCGCCGTGAACACCCGCACCGGGACCAACGTCAACAATAAAATCCGCATGATTCATTGTATCTTCATCATGCTCAACTACGATAAGTGTATTTCCCAGATCACGAAGATTACAAAGAGATTTCAATAATTTCTCGTTATCGCGCTGATGAAGACCAATGCTCGGCTCATCAAGAATATAAAGCACACCCATAAGCGACGAGCCTATTTGCGTAGCAAGGCGGATACGCTGACTTTCACCGCCTGACAAAGTACCCGATGCACGGGAAAGCGTAAGATAATCAAGGCCAACATCGCAAAGGAATGAAAGACGGGACTGGATTTCTTTGATAATCTGTTTTCCTATAATCTTTTCTTTCTCGGTTAATTCAAGATTATTGATAAAGTTCAACTCATCCCGGATTGACATATTTGTAAATTCATCGATGTTAATACCGCCCACAGTTACCGCAAGAGGTCCCGGCTTAAGTCGGGCACCCTTACAATCGGGACACGGGCGCGTTGTCATATACTGCTCAATTTCCCGTCGTGACCAATCACTTGTGGTTTCACGGTAGCGTCGTTCAAGATTATTTATAATACCCTCAAACTCCGTCATATAAGTACCGCTTCCGTACTCATTCTGACGCACCATTTTTATACGCTCACCGTCAGTACCGTAAAAAATGGCATTTATACCCTCGGGAGAAATATCCCTGAATGGTGTATCGAGGGTGAAGTTATATTTATCCGCAAGAGCATTGTAATACATTCCTGCAATGCTGCTGGAATCCGTATTACTCCAGCCACAGCCTTTAATTGCACCACCGTTTATAGACAATTTTCGGTTAGGTACAACCAGATCCTCGGAAACACGCATAAACACACTGAGCCCCGAACAAGTAGGACAGGCACCGAAAGGATTATTGAAAGAAAACATACGGGGCTCAAGCTCATCCATACATGAACCGTGGTCGGGACAAGCAAAATTCTGAGAAAAAAGTATCTCCTCGCCACCGATAACATCCACAACCACATTACCCTCAGTAAGAGAAAATGCTGTTTCAAGAGAGTCCGTAAGTCGTGAAGCTATCCCATCCTTCATAATAAGACGGTCAACAATTATTTCGATGTTATGTTTTATATTTTTCTTTAATTTTATTTTTTCCGAAAGGTCCGTAACCTCACCGTCAATACGAGCTCTTGAAAAGCCCGATTTGGCAGCACTTTCCAGTTCTTTCTGAAACTCCCCTTTTTTGCCCTTGGCAATGGGTGCGAGAATCTGAAACCTTGTACCCTCGGGAAGGCTGAGAATTTTATCAACTATCTGGTCTATGGACTGCTGTTTGATTTCCTTACCGCAAACAGGGCAATGGGGCACACCCACACGGGCATACAATAGCCTTAAGTAGTCGTAAATTTCCGTAACCGTACCAACAGTTGAACGTGGGTTTTTGGAAGTAGTTTTCTGGTCAATTGAAATCGCGGGCGAAAGACCGTCGATACTGTCAACATCGGGTTTTTCCATAATCCCCAAAAACTGACGGGCATAAGACGACAGACTTTCCATATATCTGCGCTGACCCTCGGCATAAATTGTGTCAAAAGCGAGTGAAGATTTACCCGAGCCCGAAAGCCCTGTAAAAACCACAAGCTTATCCCTTGGGATTTCAACACTTACATTTTTTAAATTGTGCTCTCTGGCACATTTGACAATTAAGTTTTTTTCCATAAAAATCCTTTATTTTCCGTTCTTGAGTTTCTGTATTTTATCACGAAGATATGCCGCGTGTTCAAATTCAAGAAGCTTTGCGGCAGCTTTCATTTCTTTGGTAAGTCTTTCGATAAGTTCATTCTTTTCGCGCTCTGAAAGGCGTTTCTTTGCAACACGCTCCTGGATATTATCCTTTGAGCTTATTTCGAGAATTTCACGAACATCCTTTTTTATTGTTTCGGGAACAATGCCGTTCTCCTCGTTATATTTCATCTGTTTTTCGCGTCTGCGGTAGGTTTCGGTTATAGCCCTCTCCATTGAGCCCGTAACCTCATCCGCGTACATTATAACCTGACCGTTAGCGTTTCGAGCGGCCCTGCCTATGGTCTGAATAAGAGAGGTTTCGCTTCTTAAAAAGCCCTCTTTATCCGCATCGAGAATTGCCACAAGTGACACCTCGGGGATATCAAGACCCTCTCTTAAGAGGTTGATACCCACAAGAACATCAAACTTTTTGAGTCGCAAATCCCTTATAAGCTCCATTCTCTCAATGGTGTCAACATCAAAATGCATATAGCGTACTTTGATACCGTAATTTGTAAGATATTCGGTTAAATCCTCAGCCATTTTTCTCGTGAGTGTAGTTACGAGAACACTCTCCTCTTTCGCAACACGCTCATTGATTTCGGCAATAAGGTCGTCAATCTGTCCATCGGTGGGTCGCACGCTTATTTCGGGGTCAAGAAGCCCTGTGGGTCGTATAACCTGTTCGGCAATCTGCGCGCTTTTTTCTTTTTCAAGTTCACCGGGAGTGGCACTGACAAATATTTTCTGATGGGTTTTCTTATAAAACTCGTCAAATTTTAGTGGTCTGTTATCAAAAGCCGAGGGAAGTCTGAAACCGAAATTCACAAGACTTTCTTTCCTTGAACGGTCACCGCCGAACATACCGCGCACCTGAGGTAAGGTAACATGGGATTCATCCACAAACAAAACAAAATCGTCGGGGAAATAATCAAGCAAAGTAAAAGGCGCGCTACCCGGCTCACGACCGGACATAACACGGGAGTAGTTTTCAATACCTTTGCAGAAGCCTGTTTCCCGTAGCATTTCCATATCATAAAGGGTTCTTTGCTGAATACGCTGTGCCTCAAGAAGCTTTCCCTGTGACTTAAACTCCTCCACCCTTTCTTCCATCTCTTTATAAATGTTTTCAAGGGCCTTTTCCATTTTGTCATTCTCCACAACATAATGAGAGGCGGGATAAATCGCCACATGGGAAAGAACGCATTTAACCTCACCCGTAAGAGGTTGGATTTCACTTATTCTGTCAACCTCATCACCGAAAAACTCAATTCTGTAAGCACTGTCGGAAGAATAGGCAGGGAAAATCTCAACAGTATCCCCTTTCACCCTGAATTTATTTCGGGTAAAGCTTACATCATTTCGGTCATACTGTATTTCAACCAATTTTTTAATAAGCTCGTCCCTGTCCTTTTGCATACCCGTACGAAGGGAAATAACCATACTACGGTAGTCAATAGGGTCACCGAGGGTATATATACAGGATACGCTGGCTACGATTATAACATCGCGCCTTTCTGAAAGTGCCGAGGTTGCAGAGTGTCTGAGTTTATCAATCTCGTCATTTACTGCACTGTCTTTTTCTATATAAGTATCGGTGGATGGAATATACGCCTCGGGCTGATAGTAGTCATAATAGCTGACGAAATACTCAACCGCATTTTCAGGAAAAAACTCCTTAAATTCTGAGCACAACTGCGCCGCAAGGGTTTTATTATGAGCGAGAACAAGGGTGGGTCGGTTAAGCTGAGCTATAACATTAGCCATGGTAAAGGTTTTACCGGAGCCCGTAACACCCAGAAGGGTCTGCTCCATATATCCCTTATTGACACCATCAACAAGAGCCTTTATTGCCTCGGGCTGGTCACCCGTCGGTTTATATTCAGAAACAAGCTTGAATTTATCCATTATCCTCGCCCCCCTTTTATGAGCGTATATATTTATTATAACACATCATATCTGCGAATGTAAATAAATTTAAAGCGCAAAACCAAAAACACCAAAATCAAAACTAACCCCACATAACAATTCACATTTCCGACAAATTTCCGCAATGTTTTTTGACACATAACCACCGATTGTTTTTGCTGTTTCCCCTTGATAATATTATTCCTTTTATGTTATATTTTAAATATATTTTTTCAACGGAGTTGATACTATGAGAACACCCAAAGCAGGCGTTTTGTTCGATATGCTCGAGCAGTTAAAAAAATACTGTGAAACCGAAAGTATTTCAATGCCCCAATGGACCACATATGACGGCAAATACCTCGGTAACGGCAAATATGAATATTTCCCCGAAACCGAAAAAACCATAAATCTGGGCGAGCATTGGTTTGCCCGTTATGACTGTGCAAGAGTTTTCAAAACTCAGTGCACCCTCCCCGAAAGCTTCAAAGATAAAAAGATTTATCTCAACCTTGATTTCGGTGGTGAAATCATGGTAAGAATTGACGGTAAAATCGCAAACTCCGTTTCTTCCCGTGAAAACAGCGGTTGGGTTGCTCGTGAAAGCGTTGTTATGAACAACAAATTTCTGAAATTCGGCGAACCTATGGAAATTGAGCTTGAGGCAGTAGTTGATTCCGCCGCCTTCTGCAACGATGCAATGGCAGGTAAAACAGAGTGTGAATACAAGCTCAAATTCGCAAGCTTTGCTGTGATTGATGAAATCTGCGAAAAATTCTATCTCAACTGCGCTCTCGCATGGGATGCTATGAAATACATCAAAGATGATTACATCCGCGAGGCAGTTTACAAAGTTCTTGACGATTCACTTCACCTTGTTGATTTTGACTTCCCCGAAAGCGAAACAAGAAAATCAATCGCTGTTGCTTGCGAGCATTTTGATACCGAGCTTGCTAAAATCAGACACACACCTCAGTTTGATGTTATTATGGACGGTCACAGTCACCTTGATATTGCTTGGCTCTGGCGCTCTCAGGAAACCGAGCGCAAAACCGCCCGTACATTTGCAAACAACCTTGCTCTTATGGATCACTACCCCGAGTTCACTTTCACCCAGAGCCAGGCTATTGTTTATCATTGGATCAAAAACAATAATCCCGAGCTTTACGAAAGAATCAAGGAAAAGGTCAAAAACGGTCAATGGTGCATTGTGGGTAACACATGGGTTGAGTGTGACACAAATGTGGCATCGGGCGAAAGCATGATTCGTCAGCTCCTTTACGGCCGTGAGTTTTTCCTCAAGGAGTTCGGCGTTTCTTCCGACACATACTGGCTTCCCGATTGTTTCGGCTTTTCTCATGCATTACCTCAAATTATAAAAAAGAGCGGTATGAAATATTTCATCACATCCAAATTGCGTAGTCAGGATACGAACCGTTTCCCACACACCCTTTTTAAATGGAAGGGTCACGACGGCTCTGAAATTCTTGCGTTCAACCAACGCACACATTATCAGGGCGATTATGACCCTGCATACTTAGTTGAATCAGCAAACGAATGTGACCTTAAGGGTACTATGAAAACCGCTTTCGGTATGTTCGGATATGGTGACGGCGGTGGCGGAAGCACGTACAGAATGCTCGAAAATGCAAAGCGCCTTAAAAACTACCCCGGACTTCCCACCGCAAGAATGGGTCATCCCAACGAATTCTTTGCGGAAGCTGAGAAAATCCGTGATGAATTACCCGTTTATAACGATGAGCTATATTACGAGAATCACCGCGGCACATACACAAGCCAGGGCTTCATAAAAAAAGGCAACCGTAAGAACGAATTTTTATTATCAAGAATTGAAATGGCGGGTGTTTTCGGCAAGGCCTACGATAAAGAGCGTTTGCAGGATTTATGGCTTTTACTTCTTAAAAACCAATTCCACGATATTTTACCCGGCACATCAATCCATGAGGCTATGGAAGATTGCCGTCCCGATTTCAAAAAGCTGGAAACTGACGGCAACGAAATGCTTGATACTGCGCTCAATAATCTTGTTTCCCAAATCAATGTAACTGATAACGGCGTTATTGTGTGGAACTTCCTTTCCCACGCAGTTACTGCGCCCGTTACAGTAGAGGGAACAAAAACTTTCAACAGTCTTTGCAGACATTTCAACGAAAACGGCAAGGAATACACCGAATTCATTGCCTCAAATGTACCGTCTATGGGTTACAAATTCTTCCCCTACGGCGAAGAAGAAAAAGCAAGTGCTGTTTCAATAAAAGACGGAGTTATGGAAAACGAATTACTCCGCGTGGAATATGATAAAGACGGTATTCTTACCTCTGTATTTGACAAAGAAAACAACCGCGAAACCCTTGATGGTGACGGCAACCTTATCACTGTTTTCATTGATAAGTGTATTCACGAAACAGCATGGAACCTTGAACAGAACTACGAAAAGAAAAAATGGGTGCTTCGTGAAGCGGAGAGCGTTGAAATAGCAGAAAGCTCAGGCTTAAGAGCAGTCCTCAGAGTTACAAAAAAATTCAACAAATCAACCATTACTCAAAACATTATTCTTTACTCAGGCAGTCGCAAATTACTCTTTGAAACCGAGGTTGACTGGCAGGAGCGTGACAAGGTTATGAAAGCCGCTTTCGATGTTAATGTGCTTAACACCGAGGCAACCTTTGAGGCGGCTCACGGTGCAATCAAGCGTCCCACTCACCGCAACTCACCCTTTGATGCAGCACGCTACGAACAATGCGCTCACAAATGGGCGGACCTTTCCGAAGGAGATTACGGCGTAAGTATCCTCAATGATTGCAAATACGGTTACGACATTCTCAACTCCCGTATGAGAATTACTCTTCTTCGTGCACCCACTTGTCCCGATACAAAAGGTGATTTAGGAGAGCACTGCTTTACATATGCATACTATCCCCACAAGGGCACATGGCAGACAGGCCGCACCGTACAGGAAGCATTCGAGTTGAATTTACCATTAAAAGCAACCGCAGTAACCCCTGTTGACGGCACACTGCCCGAAAAATACAGTTTCATTGCAAGCGACAATGATGACGTTGTTATTGATGCAGTAAAAGAAGCGCAGGACGGAAACGGCATTATCCTCAGGGTATATCAGAGCCGTAGGGTGCGTGGCGAAAGAACACTCACGGTAAACCTCCCCTTCAACAAGGTTTACGAATGTAACCTTATGGAGGAAAACGAAGGCGAATTTGGTTTCACCGATAATCAGATTAAATTTACTATCAAACCCTTTGAAGTTAAAACCTTCAGACTTATCAACAACTAAGAGGTGTGACTATGGCTTATAACATTACTAACCCCTATGCCCCCGGCACGGGCAACAGTAAATTATTCAGAATTCCCTCAATACTTACTCTTCAGAACGGCAGAGTACTTGCAGGCGGTGACATCCGTTACGGCAACGGCACGGATGACCCTGCAAATATAGAAACAGTTATCCGCTATTCCGACGATAACTGCAAAACCTGGTCAGATATTGTTTGGGTAAACCACTTTAACGATATGGAAGACCTTGACCATAATATGGCAATTCCTACCTCTGCATCATTTTGTGATTCGGCTATGTGTCAGGATAATAATGGTGTTATTTACCACGCCAGCGATGCTTGTCCCGCTTATATGGGACTTTGGAGCGCGGGTACATACGGAAAAGAAAGCGGTTTTATTGATGGTAAGCTTGCTCTTTGTGATAAAACAAGCCACAAGAAAGCCGAAAGCACAACCCTCGATAAATCACATTATCCCTACTATGTTGACGTTTTTTCGGATGATGGCTTTGCGCCCGTTCTTAAATTCTCGGATAAATCAAACTATAACAGCTACTATGTAGACAGAGCTTATAACATTTATCAAAAGAAAAACGATGAATTCACACCCGTTCTTATAAAGCAGATGAACAAGGACGGCACCCTTAACGACAATGACATTATTGCAAATATCTTCTACGCATACGCTCCTATTAAAATTTATCCCACATACTACCTTTGGGTAAAAAAGAGTTTTGACAACGGCGAAACCTGGACGGACGGCAAAATCCTTAATACACAGATTAATTCCAGAGGCTTTACGGGCTTCTCACCCGGAGTTGGTCTCTGTGTTGAAAAAGACGGCAAACAGCGAGTTATTTTTTCAATCTATGACAATAACGAGGGTCGCGAATACACAAGTGTTATATATACCGAAGACGGAGAGAACTGGCATCGGTCCGCAAAAGCAAAACAGGTCGGAGTCGCCGGCAAAAGCTCCGAAAGCCAGTTGGTATTGCTTAACAATGGTGTTCTTAGAATGTACTCAAGAAATATTGCGGGCTACATCAGCTACACCGACTCCACAGATTACGGTGAAACCTGGAGCAAATACACTATTGATAAAGGTCTTGGCTACTGTTCAAACTGTATGTTCTCGGTTATAAATTACAGTAAGATGATTGACGGCAAAAAGGCAATTATTGTTTCTTGTCCCTCTAAAAAAACAAGAAAGCTCGGTGTTATAAGAATCGGTCTTTATAACGAAAATAACGTCGTGGAGTGGAAATATCAAAAGAAAGTAACCGACAGCTTAAACCCCTTCAGCTTTGTTTATTCCTGTATTACGGAGCTTTCTGACGGCGGCATAGCTGACCTTTACGAAAGCGACAAGGCAGAGTTCACCCTGAAGGTTTATTCCATTGATGAATTAAAGGTTAATGAATCCGGTAAGCTTTCGTTCATAGACAGTATCAAATCTAAGATTTACAACAAAACAAGGAAATGAAAAATCAACCGTTTCGGGGATATAATCCGAAACGGTTGTTGTTTGTATTAAAAACAAAATATTGAATTATAGGGATATCAGAACAATCAGGACCGCGACACAGAACCGTTCCATGGTTGTTTCTATCATTTTTTATGTACCTTCTTATTTTTATTATTCACTTTCTTAAATTTAGTTTTAAACAGTACATTCATAACAATTACTGAAATTATAAATTCCACGAAAAAAGATAACACATACCATCTTCCGCGAGCACTTTCAGGAAAGCCTAAAATATCGTGGCGCCATTCAGGCAAAAATAATTGTCTTGTTTTGTTATCATCATATCGGTATTCAGAAAGACCTTGCACCAGTTCTTTATCTGAGCTCTGATACACAACAACCTTCCTGTAATCCTCCGAATAATTTTCCTCAGTAAATTCAGCACATACCGCATACACTTTGTCGTTTTTCACATAAACCAAAACGTACGAAGCGTATATGACACCCATTGCATTTTCTCTGTTGTCATATACATCACTTTTGGCTGAAAGAACAAAATCATCTTTGCCAAATGACATCAAGCTAAAATATGACTCAACCTTATTCATTTTTCGAACTTTTGCAGATTTAAGCAAAGAATCAATTTGTGCGAAGTCCTCATTTTCGAAAAAACGGTTATTTGCACCTCTGTAACTGACATCATTGAATTCTTCCGAGGCATATAATTCATAAATGCTATTCAATTCAACCGGTGCCTCGTCATAATACGGTGCTTGAATAACCGTCAGAACAGAAAACAAAACTATATTTATCGCCAAAACTACCACAAGGGACAGTAGTATAACTTTAATTATATTTTTCATATACATCCTCCTATAATCCCCAAGCGTAGTACATTTTACTAGTATGCCAACCAATAAAAATCATAAAATCGTCCCCTGATTGTTCAATTATCTCGATTGGTGTTTGACCGGAACAAGATAAAACTCCTTTTCGTTTATCACGTCAAACGTAAAATGAAAATCTGTGTAGTTATATTCCTGTTCATCCAAATTGCACTTAAAAGCTACCGCATATGTATTACCATGGTAACTGAGAACTCTACAAATTACATATACGTCGTCATCTACAACCTGAACTGAATCAAAAAAATACATCAATGCACTATCTCCACTCCAGATTTTATGATTATTTTTTCTGATAATTTTGTTTGCAACGTCACTTTCAGAGGATAAAATTTCTTTATTTATAAAAACTTCTCCATTGGAAGTAATGAATGATACAGATTGATCATCCGATGAAAATTCCCATAACAAGTCCATTGTGGGATGGTCGTATTCGCTGTATATATACTCTGTACGAGTATTAGTTTCAATATCATATTCCACAAGCTTTGAAAAATCGGTAATTACAATTTTGTTATCATAAAAATAACCGGTACGCTCTTTATAATCTTTACTTACAACAATTTCATATTGAAGGTCCTTATTAAAATCAAAAGATTCATCCAAAACTGTTTTCAGGTTTGAGCCGTCAGTATCAACAGTCGCTAAACACCAATGAAATTTTTCGTTCTCACGATATCTGTAACAAAAATATATTTTATTTTCGTCAACACAAAAAACCTGTTTAACCATATAGTTTTCGTTATCCAGCACTTTATTAAGATCCACAACATCATCGCCCACATACACTTTATCAAAATAAGTATAAGCCGTAGGTTTTGATATTTCGGATTTATAAAGGTGCATTTCAATAATATCAATATATAAACAATTATTTGCAAGTATAGCTAAAGCTACTGAAAAACAACACACCGCAATAACAATCATAAAAATCGAGTGCTTTTTCGACAAAAATTTCTTCAAATCAATACCACCCCATCATCTCGTAAAAAACATATTAAATCAGGTTATCCAATCGCAGAACCACCCCCTGTTTGTCACCAAACAAGCGGTTCTTCGTCAGTCCCATTATATACATTATTGATAAATTTTTCAACTGTCCGGATTATATTTAGTTATACATCGGCACCAATCCTTTTGAATTTTGTTTTCATAGATATATGACTGTTTTTACAAATCATTTCACATTTTTTTGCAAAATTCTTGTTTCTTGTAACAATGCACAAAACACAAACATATTTTTGTTGTTTTTAACGACAAAAAGAGCTGCCGACAGAAAAAGCAAATACGGCAACTCTTTGAATATTTTTATATACTATGTGTTTATTTAGAGTTATTTTTCATCTCACTTTACGAAACGGTTATAATTTCGCTCCGCCTTTGCGGACGAGGATTGTATCCTCACCTATTACCACTATATCCTTCCAACATATTACTATTTCCTCGCCCCTGCCTAAAAAGCCGCCTATTCCCCTGCCGCAAAATACAGTTATACTTACAAGGCAACCTGTACAGGTGTCTATTTCCACATCACTTACACAACCTAAACGACATCCGTTATCAACATTGACTACCTCTTTTGACCGCAATGCGGTTACGGTGCATTTCAAGTATAATCACCTCTAAAAACCGAATTCATTATGAATAAATGAACAACGCGTTAGGGTGCCTAAGCCGTATTTATGACGTATATTGTCTTTGGCATTTTCAAGGCGCTGTTCTTTTTCTCTTTTTATATGATATTCCAAATCCAATAAAGAAATCTGCTCGCAAACATCGTTCCCGTTGAGTAATTTTGTGCCCGTAACGGTCAGCGCCCTTATAGGCTCTTTGGTTACATCTATATTATCCTGTATCAGAGCAAGTGCACTTCTTCGCAAATCGAAGGATAAATCCGTGGGCGATGACAACTGCACAGAACGATTTATACTTTGCATATTAGTATCCTTTATACCAACCTGCAAGGCAGAGCACTCAACATGGTGTTTTCTGAGCCTCGCCGCTACCTTATCGCACAAAAAGAAAACGCAGGTGCGTACATCCCTTTGATTTACAAGGTCACGCTTGAAGGTTGCGCCGTTACCTATTGATTTATATGCTTCACGGTAATCAAAGCTCATAACCGGTGAATAGTTAAACCCGTTTACATTTTGCCATAAAACTCTGCCGTTTTCACCGAAAATACGCTTGAGAGTACCCTCATCTGCAGTAGCAATATCCCCTATGGTGAAAAAACCGAGATTTCTTAGCTTTTCGGCACTGCGCCGCCCTACCATAAACATATCCCCTACGGGCAGAGGATAAAGAATTTTCTTGAAATTACTTTGATTTATAACTGTCGTGGCATCGGGCTTTTTATAATCACTACCCATTTTGGCAAAAATTTTGTTATACGAAACCCCGACGGAAATTGTAAGTCCCGTTTCCTCTTTCACAACCCGTCTTAATTCGTCAGCTATTTCTTCGCCACTGCCGAAAAGGTGGGTTGTGCCGCTAACATCAAGCCAACACTCATCTATACCGAATGGCTCAACAAGGTCAGTGTAACGGCAATAAATATTAAAAATTATTTCAGAGTATTTTTTATACATCTCATAATGGGGTTTCACTGTTACAAGCTTCGGGCATTTAGACTTAGCCTGCCATATAGCCTCCCCTGTTTTCACGCCGAATTTTTTAGCCGCCTCATTTTTGGCAAGAATTATGCCGTGACGAAACTCCGGGTCACCGCAGACGGCATAGGCATATTTTTTCAGTTCAGGATTCAGCACACCCTCAACAGATGCAAAAAAACTGTTACAGTCACAATGTAAAATTGTGCGCTCCACTTGGCTACACCTCGCAAGAACATTTGTTCTTTATGAATTATAGCAGAACATTTGTTCTTTGTAAAGTGTTTTTTTATTTTTATTTTATAAAATCAGTCCCATCATCATAATGGGTTCAGCTTTAAAGTAAATATCCTCGAAATCTCCAATGGGCAGAGGATTTTTGCCCTTACCTATTTCTACGGTAAATGCAGGTTTTCCGAACTCCTCGATAAACCAATCCTTAAGACCGCCCGATGCGGCATGCCCCTCATTTTTAACAAGGGTATAATCGCTGACCCCTGCAAGGGCTCTTGCCATTATGTAAGCTTTCCCGGGTGTATTATTGCCGTATTCGTAATATATCTCCTCGCCCTGGGAATGAAAAGTATAAAGAGCCTGTGGTTTTATATGACGGCACAAACGGGTAATCGCCTTTGTTTCAGGCTCACTTTCGGGGTATAACCCGCCGAATCTTCGGGGTGCAGGTGCGTTTATCCCTTTGGATTTTTCATAATCCCGCAAAGAATACCAATCCGCGTTAAAATTGTGGTTAATATCAACGCCCCTTACATTGGCATTCCATTGGCTGAAGTCCCCGTTACACATATCAATAACCTTTGATTTATATTCTTCGCATCCTCTTGCTCCTCTCAAAGCAATTTCTATACCGTCAGGGTTAAGTTCGGGAATAATAATCAATTTTCTTCTTTTCAAAAGCTCCGAAACTTTATAGCCCGAAATAGTGCCGTCCCGTGAATTTTCGGTTAAAACATTCTCACAAAAGCGTAAAAGCATCAGGGATGTGAGCCACTCCATACCGTGAGTTCCGCCCACATACACAAGGGTTTGCGACCCTTGACCAATAACAAATGAATAAATGGTTTTACCTAAAACCGATTTACCACAGGAAGCAACCCGAAGTCCGGGAAATTTAAGTTTTAATTCTTTGACATACTTTTCATATACACTGTATGTAAGTTTTTCGGTTCCGACTGATTTTTCCATAAAAACTACCTCACTTTTTAACTTTTTTGATTCTTTAATCTTTAAAATATATGCTAAAAGAAGTGAAATATTTACAAACAAGTCTTTTTGTGGTTTAATAATTACATAATATTTTCGGGAGTTATTTTTATGGTTGCAGTTTGTGTTATAGGCTTTCTTATTATGAGCGTTACAGCGCTTATACTGTATATAATAAGCAAAAAGCAAAAGAAATTTCTTAAATCCTGCGCAATGGCTCTGGCAGCTATTGTGATCTTTGCCGTGGGACTTGAAGTTACTGTTTTCAATATAAATTATTACACAACCCTTAATAACACACCCATTGACCTTTCAGGGCATATGTCGGAAAATCTTAATGAAAATGGCTCATACACATTTGACGGTCAGGGTCAGATAGATTTTAAGGATATAAATACAACTATTAAAAATGTAAGAATTGATTTAACCGAAAACAACAATGCAAATGTAAAACTGAGACTTTACCTCACAGACGAGGCAAATCAGTTTTACTACCCCACCCCCGAAAAAGATATTTACTATTCAGTTGAAAAAAGCGAATATATCAATATCCACACCTCGGGTGTGAGTAAGGATTTCAAAATCGCATTCAACAGTACATCTGATATTGAAGTAAAGGGTGTTACAATCAACACTCAACGCCCCTTCGATTTTTCTGTTTTAAGATTGCTTGCTGTAACCGGTATTCTAATTCTGTTGTTTATTTTCAGGCCATCCTCACCCCTATACAAGCACAAATACAGTGAAGCCAAAAACCTCAGATACAATCTGACCGTAGCTTTCATAGCCTTACAGTGCATTATTTTTGTGTTTGTGGGCACCATGAATCCATCCTTCTTAGGATTTGATATAACTGACGAAGGTTTGACTTTCTCGCACCTTGCCTATAAGCATCACAATCAGTATGACGAACTGGCACAAGCCATACTTCAGGGTAAAACATATATTGATAATGACGATGTGCCCCAATCACTCATTGATATGGATAACCCCTATGACACTACCGCAAGGCATATAACCTCATCACTCACGGGCGACACTTACCGTTGGGATGTGGCTTATTTTGAAGGTCATTATTATGTTTACTTCGGCATAGTTCCCCTTTTACTGATGTATCTGCCTTTCAGGGCAATTTTTGATGCCCCATTCCCCTCCGCCGTGGGCATAATAATTTTCGCATTTATTTTTGCACTGGGAGTTTTCAGGTTACTCGCCATACTTTGCGAAAAGAAATTCAAAAATGTTTCAGTAGGAACATTTCTGCTGACGGCACTCGCCACTGTAAACTGTTGCGGTGTGATGTTCCTGGTAAAAAGGCCCGACTTCTACTCCGTGCCAATAATTACGGGCTTAGCCTTTGTGGTATGGGGAATATTCTTCTGGATCAAGGGATTACACACAGAAAAACTTCGCAATTTATTCTTTGTTGCAGGTTCACTCTGTTGTGCTCTGGCAGTGGGCTGCAGACCTCAGCTGGTGCTTGTAAGTGCCGTTGCACTCCCGATTTTCGCGAAATACTTTTTGGTAGAAAAGAAAATTAGAACCAAAAAAGGCTGGCTGAACCTTCTGGTTCTTGCAGTTCCTTTTGTTGTAGTTGCGGCAGGTATAATGTATTACAACTACATCCGTTTCGGTTCACCCACGGATTTCGGTTCAGGTTACAACCTTACCACAAACGATGTTACAAAACGCGGTTTTGATATGAGCAGAACAGGTTTGGGAATTTTCACATACCTTTTCCAGCCTCCGCAGTTCACCGCACTTTTCCCCTATATAAAGCCTGTTGAAATCAGTACAAACTATATGGGAAAAACCATATACGAATTCTGTTTTGGCGGTTTATTTGCCTCGTTGCCGTTCCTGTGGTTTACTGGCGCCTTACCAAAAGCTTACCGCACATTAAAGCAAAAAGATGTCGCATCACTGGTTATCACGCTTCTTGCTGTGGGTCTTGCCCTGGTAATTGCAGATACCCAGGCTGGCGGATTGCTCCAAAGATATTACAGTGATTTTGGTATAATTTTCTTCTTAGCGGCGGCAATCATCATTTTCGCACTTCACGAGAAAAATAATTTAAAACAATGTCACATAAATTTAAACACAGTTTTATTCATTTCGACAATTTTGAGTGTTGTTTACACAATAACCCTTGTTTTTTCCGTGGCAGATGTTACAATAGATACACAGAATCCAACTCTATACGCTAAGATTTTACATCTTGTTGAATTTTGGATTTAAGTTAAACATAAAGGAATGACACCATTGGCAAAACTCAGAAAAAACTCAATTTTTAAAACCCTCGCGCTTACTCTCGCACTGTTTATTATAATCGGTGCATTTGCAGGCTGCGGTAAACCAAAAGAAGATGAAACCACAACTGTTGCACCGCCCACTACTGCGGCACCTGCTACCGAACCTTATCTGACAGGCAACATCAACCCCCTTACCGGTGAGGCAAATTACCCCTCAGAGCTTCTTAACAATCGTCCCGTTATGATTTCAGTTGAAAACCACAAGGATGCAAGACCTCAGTGGGGTATCACCGATGCTGATATCGTCTGGGAAATGGAAGCCGAAGGCGGTATCACAAGAATGCTACTTATGTTTGCTGATTCCTCACGAATCCCCGAGCAGGTTGGTCCTACAAGAAGCGCCCGTCATTATTTCGTTGAATTGGTTGAAGGCTTTGACGCTATATTCGTACACTTCGGCGGCAGCCCCCAGGCATATACAGCTCTTGATAATCACGGCACCGACCACATCGATGGTATGAGCGACAGCGGCGCATTTTCAAGAGACAATTCAAGAAATGTTTCATCTGAACACAGAGCATACACCACCGGAGATAAGGTTGTAAACGCTATTGAGAACAAAGGCTTCAGAACAACTCTTGAAAGCGATTATCTCGATCCCTTCAAATTCAGTACCGCGCCCCGTAAGCTTAGCGGTGGCGAATGTACACAGATGGTAGTTGATTTTTCAAACTACGCTACATACACCTATTCCTACAACGCAGAAGATAACCTT
Source organism: Acutalibacteraceae bacterium (assembly GCA_045543075.1). Lineage (GTDB taxonomy): Bacteria > Bacillota > Clostridia > Oscillospirales > Acutalibacteraceae > DTU089. The sequence continues at coordinate 36,117 of JAZQLZ010000023.1, read as the reverse complement.
TATTACAGCTCTCTTAACGGCAACAATTTCAATGACAGCGACGGAAATCAGCAGAATTTCTCAAACCTTCTTATTTGCTATGTGGGTAAAACAAGCTTAGGTGACTCCAAAGGAAGAATTTCACTTGACCTTTCAGAAGGTCACGGCGTTTATGTTTCAAACGGAACCTACGAAGAAATCACCTGGAAAAAAGGCGATTACTCGGATATGATGAAATTCTATGATTCAAACGGCAATGAGCTCGCCCTCAACACAGGCAGGACATATATCGGTCTTGTTGCCTCATCACAGGAAAGCTCTTGTACAATATCATAAGAAAAAACTCCTCGTTTTAAAAAACGGGGAGTTTTTTACCATTCAAATTCCGGTCTGGGGTTGTCCACATACTGTGCGGCTTTAAGGAGAAACAGCCTGACGGGTTCGATTTTTTTAACATAGAACATAAGTAAATCTGAAAACTCTTCAAAATCACCTATATCCTCATCGGGAATGTAAAAAATCATTTCCCAATTCTTATGTTTTATATACTCCGCCCCGGGGTCATATGCAGAAAAGCCCCGTGGCATTGTTTTAAGCTTTTCACCATGGAGTGTTATACCGCTTTTATCAAGGATTTCACTTAATTCATCATAATGAAGAGAAATATATTTACGAATATTATTCATTTTAGCGGTAGTATCGCACCAAAGACCTGTACCGAAGCACGAGCCACCGGGTGTAACGCACAGAAAGTAACCAATGGGCAACCAGGATTTTCTATCGGCGGCAATATATGCCCTGAAAGACGGGTTATAGGGCGGTCCGTTTTTATGAAAGCGCATATCCCTGGCTATGCGGTACATCCACTCTCGGGGTTCCATATACATAATAGATTTACCGATATCGGGTGCTTCCTCGCTCAGCTTGAACCTGAACATATCAAGAAAGGCAAGAAAATCCTTACGGGCAACCTCATATTCACCGTGGTTATTATGGAACCACGTGCGGTCGTTATTGGCGCGAAGCTCACCCGAATATTTTAAAATATTATCAAAATTCATCTGAGTACTTATTTGTATCACCTGCTCCAAAAATCATATAATTAAATTTATCACAGCAAATTTTAAAATGCAATATAATATTGACAAGAAACATACATTTAAAGTAAAATTATTATATTGAAAATTATAATAAAGAGGTTATTTATATGGCAGTTTTCAGACCCTTCAAAGCATTAAGACCCACACCCGAGTATGCCTCAAGGGTTGCAGCTCTCCCCTATGATGTTATGAACAGTAAGGAAGCAAAAGCAATGGTTGAGGGTAACCCTTACTCATTTTTGCATATAGACAAAGCAGAAATAGATTTACCCGACGGCACTTATTTATACAGTGACGAGGTTTACGCTAAAGCGGCTGAAAATCTTAAAAGATATGAAGCCGACGGCATTTTAAAATCCGACGAAGCACCTTGTTTTTATGTTTACCGCCAGATTATGAACGGCAGAGAGCAAACGGGTCTTGTGGGTTGCGCTGATGTTGACGATTATATTAACAACCGCATCAAAAAGCACGAGCTTACCCGTGCAGACAAAGAGGCCGACAGAATCCGCCACGTTGATACCTGCAATGCAAATACAGGCCCCATCTTCCTTTGCTACAAGGGACAGAGTGAAATTGACAATATAATAAACGAATATAAAAACGGCACTCCCGTTTATGACTTTGTTACGGATGACGGTATTCAGAATACAGTATGGGTTATAGACGATACCGCTGTTTGCGAAAAACTCTCCGCGTTACTTTCCGAAGTCGGTGATTTCTATATTGCGGACGGTCATCACCGTTGTGCATCAGCGGTAAACGTTGCAAAAATGCGCCGTGAACAGAATCCCGATTACAACGGCACTGAAGAATTCAATTTCTTCCTTGCGGTTCTTTTCCCTGCAGAGAGTCTTGAAATTATGGACTACAACCGCGTAGTAAAGGATTTAAACGGTAACACAAAGGACGAATTTATTAAAAAGATATCCGATGCGTTCACCGTGGAAAAAGCACCCTGTGACGGTGCATATCACCCCGAAACCAAACACACCTTCGGTATGTATCTTGATAAGGAGTGGTATAAGCTTACCGCAAAGACAGGAACATTCGACGAAAACAACCCCGTTGATCAGTTGGACGTTTCGATTTTACAGAAAAACCTTCTTACACCCATACTCAATATCGGTGACCCGAGAACGGACAAACGAATTGACTTTATCGGCGGTATCCGCGGTTTAGGTGAGCTTGAACGCAGAGTATCGGAGGATATGGAGCTTGCATTCTCAATGTACCCCACTACCCTTGACGACCTTATGGATATTGCGGATGCTGATATGATTATGCCCCCAAAATCCACTTGGTTTGAGCCTAAACTTTTAAGCGGATTGTTTATTCATAAGCTTAAATAAAAACATTAAAAGACCTTGATTTTCGTTTTTGAAAATCAAGGTCTTTGTGTTATTTTTAAATATCAAAAACTCAACTTGCAAGGGTTTACAATTCAATCATAGAACCGTCCACATCTTATCAACCGTCTTAATCAACTTTAAGTTTTTGGGAAGTGTATGTCATATCGTCTGCAGACAATAAATCATAAGTGGTATCAGACATTAAAATTTCGTATGCTTGTTCGGTATAAAGTTCCAAATCTTCCGAGTCAGGATTGAACATCTTATAAAAATCAACCATAGACATCAAAATTAAAAATTTATCGCTATCATTGTCACAAAGAGAAAGTATATTCTTATAAGAATCAATAACTATCCCAAAAGATTCATCGGTTATGTACTCTTTATCGTTTTCCCAAAGTTCAGCATATGACAAATCATTATAAGGAATATATCCTGCATTTTCAGTAAAGAACCGCTGATATGCCTCGTAATCCTCAGTAGCAATAAAGGTTTTAAGTCGTAGCACAACTATATCGGAATACGCCACTTTACGATTATAATCCTTCGCAGAAGCCATCCATCGCAAAACACCACCGGCACTGTTTTTGAAATACAAGGACTCATCAAACGTACTCTTGAAAACATCATCTTTTGTAACAGCTTCGGTCAAGTCGGAAATTTTTTTGATTTGTTCGGCATCGTCAGGTAATTCCATAAGATATTTCTCAGTATATTCATAGCAATTATCAACGAGTTTTATGTTCTCCTCGGTGGGTGCGGGTTCAAGAAAGCTCAATCCGGTACATAAAATTACCGTAATAACAGCCGACGCCAGAACATATCCTACCAAAACAGGAATATTTTTCTTCTGAGGTTTTCTGCGTTTTTTTACTACATCAATAATCCATCTGATTTCACGAATTAAACGTATAGTACTTGGCACTAAACCGAATATTGTGGGCACTATACTTAGAAAACTCGAGGAAAGAACGAACATATCAAAAACAACATTCATTGCAAACCCAACAAAAATCAAAGGAATATCGAGATATTTTAAAACAGGAACCTTTTTCTTAAATACAGTAACGAACCCAACTACCGTCATTATAAGTGACACGCAAATTAAAGCGTATCTGAATTTATCGGTAATATTAAGAATAACATATTCGTTACTTAATAAGCCTAAGACGGATCTTATAAAGTAAAAGACACACTGTAATAAAAAACTCATATTAACACCTCACGCTAACCGTCCCCTGATTGGTTATTCATCCTAATTACTGTTTCTATTTATCAATATAACATTTTCACTTTATTAAGTCAAGGAGCTGAATTTCCCCCTATCTTTTCATTCTTACAAACAAAATCGCCCTGTCTGTTTTGTACAAACAGACAGGGCAGTTAGTTGTATGAACATTAAATTATTTAATTATCGACTCTTCCCAGCTATCGTAGGGATCGATGCCGAAGATTGTTGCAACTGTGGGTGCTACGTTAGCAAGGCCGAATGAACCGTCCTTCATTTCGTAAGCATTTTTGCTGTAAATGATGAAGGGAACCTCGTTAAGAGAGTGAGCGGTTCTGGGGGCAATGTTGCCCTTTTTGTCTTTTTCGAGCATTTCGTCTGCGTTACCGTGGTCGGCAGTAATAAGAACTGTTACACCGCATTTATCCGCAACCTTAAGAACTCTTGCAAGACCAAGGTCAACTGCTTCAACTGCAGTAATTGTAGCGTCAAGGTTACCTGTATGACCAACCATATCGCCGTTGGGGTAGTTACAACGGATAAAGTCATATTTACCGCTTTCCATAGCCTCGATAACTGCATCTGTAACCTCTGCAGATTTCATCCAGGGTCTTTCATCAAAGGAAACCTTATCGGAGGGAATTTCCATATATGTTTCAAGCTCTTCAGAGAACTTGTCGCTCTTGTTACCGTTCCAGAAATATGTTACGTGACCGTATTTCTGAGTTTCGGAAACAGCAAACTGATTCATACCCTTTGAAACAAGAAGCTCGGAAAGAGTATCCTTAATCTCGGGAGGATTAACGAGGTAACGCTCGGGAAGCTTAAGGTCGCCGTCATACTGGAGCATACCTGCATATACAACATCGGGTTTTGCGCCTCTGTCAAAGTATGTGAAATCATCATTGTCAAAAGCCATACTGAGCTCAATTGCACGGTCACCGCGGAAGTTGAAAAGAACTACGCTGTCACCGTCGTTGATTGTGCCAACGGGTTCGCCGTTTTCAGCAATAACAAAGGGAGGAAGATCCTGGTCGATGATACCGTCATTTTCTGCACGGTAGGTTTCAATAGCCTCGGTTGCTGTTGCAAACTGTCTGCCGATACCTTTAACGTGGGTATCCCAACCAACCTTAACCATATTCCAGTTAGCCTGATAACGGTCCATTGTAACAACCATACGACCGCCGCCGGAAGCGATTTTACCGCAGAAGGTGTCGTCATTAAGCTCTGCGAAAGCATTTTCAAGCTGTTCTACATAAACAAGACCTGATGTTGCGGGAACATCACGACCATCAAGAAGAACGTGAGCACGAACATTTTTAACGCCCTCAGCCTTTGCTTTTTTAACCATCTCAATAAGATGAGAAATGTTTGAGTGAACGTTACCATCGGAAAGAAGACCGATAAAGTGAAGCGTTGAATTTTTTTCAATGCAGTTGCCTGCAACCTCTTTCCAAGCATCGGAAGCGTAGATTTTACCTGATTCGATTGATTCATTAACAAGCTTTGCGCCCTGTGAATAAACCTGACCGCAACCAAGTGCGTTATGACCAACCTCGCTGTTACCCATATCGTCATCAGAGGGAAGACCTACTGCTGCGCCATGAGCTTTAAGACGAACGTTGGGGCATTCTTTAAGAAGCTTATCAAGAACAGGTGTGTTTGCAAGTGTAACTGCGTCACCAAGACCTGTTTTTGAGTATCCTATACCGTCCATTACGACGAGAAGTACTTTTTCAGACATAATATAATTCTCCTTTTACAGAATTATAGGGCAGACAGAAGTCTGCCCGTAATTATTAGAATCAAACGGAAGCGGCTTTAACGATAACAGAGAAATCCTCTGCTTTAAGTGAAGCACCACCGATAAGACCGCCGTCAACATCAACCTTACTGAGAAGCTCTGCAGCGTTCTTTGCATTCATTGAACCGCCGTACTGAATTGTAACGCGACTTGCACATTTGGGACAGTAGATTTCGCCGAGAACCTCGCGGATTGCGTGGTTAACTTCATCTGCCTGTTCTGCAGTTGCGGTCTCGCCTGTACCGATAGCCCAAACAGGCTCATAAGCGATGATGATTCTGTCGAGCTCTTCGTTAGAAACACCCTGAAGAGCAATCTTTGTCTGTGAACGAACAACTTCCATTGTAACGCCTTTTTTACGCTCGTCGAGAAGCTCGCCAACACAAAGAATAACTGTAAGACCGCTGTCGAGAGCAGCGCGAACACGTTTGTTTACTGTATCGTCAGTTTCACCGAAATACTGTCTTCTTTCGGAGTGACCGATGATTACATATTCAACACCGATAGCTTTGAGCATGGGTGCGGAAACCTCACCTGTGAAAGCACCGCTTTCTGCCCAGTGGCAGTTCTCAGCACCGATTTTGATGTTTGAGCCTGCAGCTGCTTCCTGAGCTGCAAAGATGTCGATATAGGGAACGCAGAGAACTACGTCACAATCAGCATCTGCAACAAGGGGTTTCATTTCGTTGATGATAGCTTTTGCTTCATCGGGAGTTTTGTTCATTTTCCAGTTACCTGCGATAACTGCTTTACGAAGTGATTTATCCATAATTTTTTACCTTTCTTCAATTAGGAATTAGGAATTGATGTGATAAATGATAGAGTGTGCGTAGTTGGTGAGTTAGCGACCCCGAAGCGTATAAAGATACGCGAGTTTGGGTCGGTAACTCGACAAATACGTGCGCTATATTATTTATCATTAACTGCTTCGATACCGGGAAGTGCTTTACCCTCAAGGAATTCAAGAGATGCACCGCCACCTGTGGAGATGTGAGTCATCTTTGCACCGAAACCGAGAGTGTTAACTGCTGCTGCAGAGTCGCCACCGCCGATGATTGTTGTAGCATCTGTTTCAGCAAGAGATTTTGCAACTGCGATTGTACCCTTTGCAAGAATGGGGTTCTCGAAAACGCCCATAGGTCCGTTCCATACAACTGTCTTTGCTGATTTAACTGCTTCAGCATAAAGCTCTGCTGTTTTGGGACCGATGTCAAGGCTCATCATATCTGCGGGAATCTTGTCAGCATCGCAAACCTGAACTTCGATTTCAGCATCGATGGGATCGGGGAAATCTTTTGTGATTGTAACATCAACAGGAAGAAGAATCTTAACGCCTTTTTCCTCTGCTTTTGCGAGCATATCTTTACAGTAATCAATCTTGGTTTCGTCAAGAAGAGATGTACCTACGCTGTAACCTTTTGCAGCAAGGAATGTGTAAGCCATACCGCCGCCGATGATAAGTGTATCAGCTTTGTTGAGAAGGTTTTCAATAACATTGAGTTTGTCAGCAACCTTTGCACCACCGAGAATTGTAACGAAGGGTCTCTGGGGATCTTCAACAGCATTACCGAGATATTTAAGCTCTTTACCCATAAGGTAACCAACAGCAGCTTCTTCAACAAATGAAGCAACGCCAACTGTTGAGCAGTGTGCTCTGTGAGCTGCACCGAATGCATCGTTTACATAAATATCGCAAAGTGAAGCAAGCTCTTTTGAGAATGCCTCGCCGTTCTTTGTTTCTTCGGGGCGGAAACGAGTGTTCTGAAGAAGAACAACATCGCCGTCTTTCATTGCTGCAACTGCCTTTTTAGCATTTTCGCCAACAACTACATCATCTGCTGCAAAAACAACTTCCTGACCGAGAACTTCGGTAAGTCTTTTTGCTACGGGAGCAAGAGATTCTTTTTCGTTGGGGCCGTTTTTAACTTTACCGAGGTGAGAGCAGAGGACAACCTGTGCACCGTCAGCAATAAGTTTTTTGATTGTGGGGAGTGCCGCTGTGATACGGTTTTCGTCAGTGATAACGCCGTCTTTGAGAGGAACGTTAAAGTCGCAACGGACGAGAACCTTTTTGCCTTTTGCGTTGATATCATCAACAGTTTTTTTGTTTAAAAGACCCATGATAATAACTCCTTTTGTTTGTTAATTTTTTACCGAATATATTTTATAACAACTGCTGTCTTTTTTCAAGTATATTTGATATTTTTTGACCTAACATTTTTAACATTCTTTTGACCTCTTAAACCCACATTTTTGTAGATTTAAGTTAAACTGACATTTTTTCACGGATTTCCCTTAAAATTTTCTTTTCCCTGCGTGAAACCTGCACCTGAGTCATTCCCAATTCACGGGCAACAACCGCCTGGGTTTTGGATTTATAATATCTTAAATCAATTATTTTTCTGTCGTTTTCAGAAAGCAGGGATATACACTCATCGAGACAGATTTTCTCTGCTATGCGCTCCTCCTCGCCCTCTATGGGAATATCAAACTCCTTGCCCGATTCATCAATGGTGGCAGTAAGGGATATAACCGGCTGAAACACCAGTAGAAGCTGGCTGGTTTCCGCCACACTTAACCCTACAAACTCCGCCAGCTCCGAAACAGTCGGCTCGCTCCCCTGTTTTTCACAAAGAAGCTGTTTCTGCTGTTGAATTTCACGGGAGCGCTCTTTCATACTGCGGCTTACCTTCACTGTGCCTCCGTCACGAAAAATCCGTTTTATTTCCCCCAAAATAGCCGGTACCGCATAAGTAGAAAAAACGAACCCCAACGACTCATCAAAGCCGTCAACTGCCTTTAAAAGTCCTACACAACCCGCCTGAAACAAATCCTCGTAATCCACTCCCCTGTTTTTGAACTTTGCTGCGCAAGAATGCACAAGTCCCAGGTTATTTTCAACCATTTTTTCACGGGAAGTCATATTAATTTTCCTTTTACTTTTTTATCAATAGTTACAGTTGTGCCGACACCTACTTTTGAACGCACGGTCAGCTTATCGGAAAAGCTCTCCATAACAGAAAAGCCCAGACCCGAGCGGTCACCGCCGAGGCTTGTGTACAATGGCTCCATAGCCTTTTCAACATCGGGAATACCGCAACCCTTATCCCTGACACGAACACGCACAACGCCTTCTTCAAAAACTGTACAGGTTATGTAAATTTTTCCGATAGAATTGCGGTAAGCGTGAACTATACAATTGGTTACCGCTTCGCTTACAACTGTTTTTATATCCCCCATTTCTTCAACAGTCATATCAAGCTGAGTTGCAAAGGCGGCAACTGCCACTCGCGAGAAGCTTTCGTTTACCGACCTGCTGTCAAAGGTCATTTTTAACTCGTTAATCTTTTTCATAAGTAAATTCTTCCTTTTTTTCTGTTCTTTTATTAATAGTCGCAAGCTTTTCTATTCCCGACATTTTCATAATTCTGTAATCACGCTCACTGAGATTATCCACCCTGATTTTTTTACCCTTGCTGTTTGCAAGGCGGTAGCGTCCCATTACAAGACCGACACCCGAGCTGTCCATAAATGTAACCCCCGAAAAGTCCATAACCAGTAAGTTTCGGGATTCGTTCATAATAAGTGCGTCATCTATCGCATTGCGTAGCTCGGGAGCTGTATGATGGTCGATTTCGCCCTTCAGATAAGCATAGATAACATCCGCCTTTGTTTTTATAATCACAGGCATTTTTTATCCTCCTTCGGCATATATTTTTAACTTATTTCAAGTTTACAACCCTACCGATAAAAAACTTGTCACAATAAGACGAAGAAAAATAAAAAACACGCACCCCCACAGCAAAAAAACTGTGGAAATATGCGTTACAGTGTGGTATAATGTCTAATAATGATTTCTGATGGGGGTAACGTTATGCTCAGAAGACTTTTTCTGATGTTTAAAAGAAAACCTATTTTCAAGCTTATTATCACAGTTTTGCCATACACACTGTATGGTAAATGGATCAAAGACCCTTCTCTGGATGATCACAGAATACTCTTTGAATCCCAACACGGCGGCGAAATAAGCGGTAATATGTTTTACCTTTTAAAGGAACTATATAATTGCGGCGAATATAATGACTACGAGGTTTTCGTAAGCTACAAGAAAAACAGCAAAAAGAAAATCAAAAGCATTCTCGATAACTACGGCATTAAAAATGTAAAACTTATACGGGTGTATTCCTTCAAATACATGAAGGTTGCTGCAACTGCCAAATACCTTTTTAACGATAACACTTTCCTTCCGTATTTTATGAAAAAAGAGGGGCAGATTTACCTTAACACCTGGCACGGTACACCTCTCAAGACCCTTGGCAAGGGTATTAAAAATGCTATGCACAACATAGGTAATACTCAAAGAAACTTTGTGTGTGCAGACTACCTTCTTTATCCCAACCGCTACACCATGGAGCATATGATTGAGGATTATATGATCGAAAACCTTGCCACAGGTAATGTTTTACTTGCAGGTTACCCCAGAAACAGCGTTTTCTTTGATAAAGAAAGAGCCGACGAGCTTCGTAAAAATGCGGCACCTGAAGGCACAAAAATATATGCCTATATGCCCACATGGCGCGGAGCAATCGGCAACCTTGATGAAGATGTTGACACAGAGCTTAACGAATACCTCACAAAACTCGATTCCATGCTTAAGGATGACGAAATCCTTTATGTAAACCTTCACCCCATAGCTGCTAAAACCCTTGATTTCAGCGGTTTCAAAAAAATCAAAACATTCCCCAAGAATATTGAGACATACGATTTTCTCAACTGTACGGACTGTCTTATAACCGACTATTCAAGCGTATTTTTCGATTACGCGGTAACAGGCAAGAAATGCATCCTCTTTGCCTATGACGAAGAAGACTATTTCGCAGAACGCGGAGTATATATGTCACTTGACGATTTACCCTTCCCGAAGGTAGATAATGTTGAGGCTCTCACAGAAGAAATGAGAAGCCCCAAAAATTATGATGACACTCAGTTCCTTAAAGAGTTCTGCTCTTATGAGTGCAAGGATGCAGCTAAAAATGTTCTTGATCTGGTTTTCAAAGGCAAAAAAGCTGAGAACTGTGAAATAGAAAAAATCAAAAACAACGGCAAAAAGAATGTTCTTATGTTGGCAGGTAACCTTGACAGAAACGGCGTTACCACATCAATATACAACCTTCTCAGCCAGGTCGATAAAGAACAATACAACTATTATATCTGTTTCCCCGCTGTCCAGGCAACAAAACGCCAGGAAACCCTTGCGGCGCTTCCCGAAGGTGTTAAATATTTCCCCATGCATGGCCGTATGAATCTGAGCCTTTACAAAAATGTAATATGGTATTTGTTCCAGGCACTTTGTTTTATTAAGAAAAACGGTATTATCAAAGCCGATTATGTAGTAAACCTCCTTAAAGATGACTGGCAATTTGAAATAAAACGCCTTTTCGGCGGTGCTCATTTTGATAATGCGGTGCAATTCACAGGTTATGTTCCCAAAATGATATTTATGTTCTCTCAATTCGATTGCAACACAACAATATATGTTCACAGCGATATGAAAAAAGAGATCGAAACCCGAGGAAACCAACGACGGGATGTTCTTGAATTCGCTTATGCGAATTACGACAATGTTGCTCTCGTAACAGAGGATATCTGGGAACCCATGACAACATTCGTGAAAAACACGGACAACTTCAAAGTCACCCACAATGTAATTGCCTATGAGGAAATTATAAAACGCGGTGAAGAGGAAATAGTTTTCCAGGAAGATACCACCAGAAGCAACAAAACACTTGAAGAAGTCAAAGACATTCTTTCAAGCGACGCAAAGAAAATCATAAGCGTGGGCAGATTCTCTCCCGAAAAAGACCACAAGAGAATGGTTGATGTATTCAACAAATTATGGCAGGAGAACAAAAACTCTTATTTCATCATAATAGGCGGCAACCAGTACAACGGTCTTTATGATAAATTGGAGGAATATGTAAAAACACTCCCCTGTGCGGATAATATTGTTCTGATTCTTTCGATGGCAAACCCCATGCCCATTGTAAAAGCATGTGACGGTTTCATTTTAGCATCACACTACGAGGGCTTCGGACTTGTTCTTGCAGAGGCTGATATTCTCGGTCTCCCCGTTATTTCAACGGATATTGTAGGTCCTCGTACCTTTATGAACAACAATAACGGCACACTGGTTGAAAACACTCACGAAGGTGTTGAAGAAGGTTTCAGACTTCTTTTAGAAGGGAAAGTTCCGAAGCTTACAACCGATTATAAAAAATACAACGAAAATGCCGTTAACGAATTTCTACAATTACTTAAATAAACAAAAACTGTCGGACACAAAAGTCCGACAGTTTTTTCATTATTTTCTTATGTACGCGGTACCTGATCAACACCATCAACAGTTTCCTGGAGCTGAAGGTCGTTTTTAATCTGAGTTGTGGAAACACCGGGTGTTCTTTCAAGGAAAACCACATCGCAATATTCCTTGAGGTAGTCAAACTTATCGCTGCCTGCCCAATCCGAACCCATAACGCAAACATCAATTTTATAATCTTTGATATCCTGAATTTTTTGTTCCCAGTTATTCTCGGGAATAACGAGGTCAACATATCTTATGGCTTCAAGCATTTTTTTACGGGTTTCGTAACTGTGATATGCTTTTTTGCCCTTGGTTGCGTTAAATTCATCTGTTGAAAGAGCAACTACAAGATAATCGCCCATTTCCTTGGCGCGCTGAAGAATACGGATGTGACCGTAGTGGAGCAAATCGAATGTACCGTAAGTTAAAATTCTTTTCATAATTTAAACCTCATTTTTATTATTATAACAGGTTGCATATAAACTTCGCCAAACGCGAGGTGTTATCTGTTCCTGTATTTTCAACAAATGTTTTACTGAAAATTGAAAGCGTATCCAAGTTGTAGCTTTCTCCCTTGATTGCTGTGAGCAAATCCTCCGGATAATCAAATGTGTATAGAGGCATTTCGCTTCTCATATCAACATTCAAGCCTTGTTCGGCAGTGTAAATATCATAGTCGGGCACATAAAAATACAACGGCTTATTCAAAAGCGCCGCTTCAAACGCACAGGCGGAATAATCGGTAATATTGATATCGGAGAGCATCATTAAATCCCGACTGCTGAAATCGCCGTTAAAAGCATATTTCCCGCTTGCGGCAGTTTTACTTAAGGGGTGGGCTGAAATAACAAGAGCTATCCCTTCAACACCTGCAAAGCTCTCAGCCAATTGGTCAGCATATAAATCGTCATTATCCCTGAAGGTGGGTAAATAAGCGACAATTTTTTTATCCTTATACTCGGGGTTAAGGTTAATAAACTCTTCGCGACGGGAGTCACCGCCAAAAAGAACATCAACCCTCGGTAAAGATAAGACTTTGATATTCTCACTCTTGCAACCGAATGCTTCGCAATAAAACTCCCCTGTTCTTACAGATGGGGCTATAACATAATCATAGTTTTTATGCATCCGCATAGCCTTTGCAACGCCCGAATCACGACCCTGAGCCTTACCCGCAGATTGCAAGCTGAACTTTTTGACCGCGCCTAAAGCGTGCCATATCTGAACGATTTTCACATCCTTCTTATGGTTAAGGCAGGATACGGGAATTGAGTAAGTATCAACGATAACCACTTTAGAAGAGGCAATGTGCCACATATCACCAAAAATCGAAAAGATATAAGATACAGACAGAGCACTCTCATCCTTGAGCCTGCGGAGTCTGAAAACCTGCTGAGTGTCAGGTGACTGAGTTTTTATAGCACTTTCAAGCATAATCATATCTGACGATTTATCGTCGGATTGACGGGAAAGCCAAAGAATTTTATCTTTGGTTTTTTGTAATTTCATAGGTGCGTAAAGAATTCTGATAAACAGAACAAACACCTTAATTATCAATAATTTCATAACTGCACCGCATTTTCAGTATGCTAAATTTTACAGTATTATTCTATTCTAATGAGAAGCGTTTGTCAAGATAAGTACAAATGGCTTTTTGCTCCGACGGTGTATAGGGATACTCCGAGTAAGCAAAAAAATGACTTCTGCGCCGAAGATGGCAATTATTTCGTCATTTTTTCCTGCTTGATTAGGGATACTCCGAGTGAGCAAAAAAATGACTTCTGCGCCGAAGATGGCAATTATTTCGTCATTTTTTCCTGCTTGATTTTATGGTCTATAACGTGACGTGAAGCAAGCTCCTTCATAATATCATCCACGGAAATACCCATTTCAATCATAAGAACGAGCACATGGTACATAAGGTCAGAAATTTCGTAAATAGTTTCTGCTTTATCATCAGCCTTACCTGCGATAATAACCTCTGTACACTCTTCTCCGACTTTTTTAAGAATTTTATCAATACCCTTTTCAAAAAGGTAGGTTGTGTATGAGCCTTCTTTAGGATTTGTCTTTCTGCCTTCAAGCATTTCAACAAGTCCTTGAACGGAAAAAGCGGGAGCAATTTCTTCATTTTGCATAACATTATTGAAGAAACAGCTATTCTCACCTGTGTGACAAGCGGGACCGTCTTTTTGCACTCTTACGGTCAATGCATCCATATCACAATCAGCAGTGATGCTCACAATATGCTGATAATTTCCGCTTGTTTCACCCTTGAGCCAGAGCTCCTGTCTTGAGCGACTCCAGAAACAGGTGAGCTTTTTCTCCAAAGAGATTTTAAGACTTTCTTCATTCATATATGCAAGAGTCAAGACTTCATTTGTTGCATCATCCACAACAATGGCAGGTATAAGACCCTTATCATCAAATTTGAGTTTACTTATATCAAACATAATTACAACCTCACAGTAATGTTATTATCATTTAAAGTTTTCTTTAAATCGTCTATTGTAACTTCACCATAATGGAAAATTGAAGCTGCAAGACCTGCGCTAACCTGGGGCACAGTGTTGAATAAATCCACAAAATCCTGTTTACACCCTGCACCACCGGATGCAATTACAGGTACATTTACAATATCACATACAGCTTTGAGCATCTCTATATCAAAGCCCTTTTTGACACCGTCGGTATCAATGGAGTTAACAACGATTTCTCCTGCGCCGTTACTCACTCCTCGTTTTATCCACTCTAAAGCATCGAGTCCGGTGTTTTCTCTGCCGCCTTTTGCGAACACCTGAAATTTACCGTCAACTCTTTTTACATCAACGGAAAGAACAACACATTGGTCGCCGTATTTTGATGCTGCCGCGTGAATCAAATCAGGGTTTCTGATGGCGCCCGAGTTTACGCTCACTTTATCAGCGCCACATTTTAATACTCTGTCAAAGTCATCAAGGGTGTTTATACCGCCGCCCACTGTAAGTGGTATGAAAACCTTTGAGGCGGTTTCGGTAAGAATATCGGTAAAGAGTTTTCTGCCGTCAGATGATGCGGTGATATCATAAAAAACAAGTTCATCCGCTCCGTGTGAGCTGTAATATTCCGCAAGCTGAACGGGCGATGAAATCTCGTTAAGATTTTCAAAGTTTGTGCCTTTAACAACTGTACCGTTACGCACATCAAGACAAGGAATTATTCTCTTGGTTATCATTTTGTAACCTCCAAAGCCTCGTTGAGTTTAATAGCACCGGTGTAATATGCTTTACCGATAATTGCACCGAACAAATCCATTTCATTAAGGGCTTTAACATCATCTAAGGACGAAACACCGCCCGAAGCAATTATATTAACAGAGAACTTTTCCGAAAGCTCTTTGTAAAGCCCGCGGTTTGTACCCTGCATTGCACCGTCTTTTGAGATATCGGTACAAATAACTGTTGAAACACCGATTTTTTGGAGGATCTCAAAAAACTCGAAGGTACTGTATTCGGATTTCTCAACCCAACCTTTAATTGCAACCTTGCCGTCCTTGATATCTGCACCTACGGCAATTTTATCACCGTAAGTGTCAACAGCTTTCTGCAAAAATTCGGGGTCGGTAACTGCCGCAGTGCCGAGGATTACCCTTCTGACACCTGCATCCAGATAGGCTTTAACAGTATCCATTGAACGGATACCTCCACCAACTTCAACATTGAGCTTAGTATTCTCCACAAAGCTTTTAATAATTTCAATATTTGGTGTGCCTCCGTCACGGGCACCTTCAAGGTCAACGGTGTGAAGCTCAGTTGCACCGCTGTTTTCAAAATCTTTTGCTATTTCCAGAGGGTTTTCAGAATATACGGTAAGCGCATTATAGTCCCCTTTTAAAAGGCGCACCGCTTTACCCTCATATAAATCTATTGCAGGAAAAATTTTCATTTTAATCTCCGATTTCACAAAATGCTTTTAGTATTTTAAGTCCTGTTTCACCACTTTTTTCAGGATGGAACTGACAGCCGAAAATGTTGCCTTTACCAACTGCCGCTGTAACGGGAATACCGTATTCTGCAGTGGCAACAACCGATTCATCACAATCAGTTGAATAATATGAATGGACAAAATAGACGCAATCCCCATCTTCTATGTATTTAAAAAGAGGGCAACTCTTATCCAAGGCCAAGGCATTCCAGCCCATATGAGGAATATTCAGCTCCGAAGGAATTTTACCCTCAAGGGAAACCACATTACCCTTGATAAATCCAAGTCCGTCATGTTCGCCGTACTCATATCCTTTATCAAACAGCAATTGCATACCAAGGCAAATACCCAAAAACGGTTTGCCGTTTTCTGCCTCATTTCTTATAACATCCACAATGCCCGTGGCTTTCAATTTATCAGCTGCATCACCGAAAGCACCTACGCCCGGCAAAATGATTCTGTCAGCTTTTTTTATTACCTCCGGGTCCTTTGTAACAACTGCTTCTTCGCCTATTTTTTTGAGTGAACATTGCAAAGAAAACAGGTTACCTACACCGTAATCTATAATAGCAAGCATTATAAAACTCCTTTTGTAGAAGGTATTTCGTCTTTTGTCTTTTCGTCAATTGCAACAGCCTTTTTAAGAGTACGCGCAAGGGACTTGAATGTACCCTCAATTATGTGGTGGCTGTTCACACCGTCAAGACGGCGTATGTGCAAGGTAATACCTGCGTTAAATGCGAAAGCAATCACAAATTCTCTTAAAAGCTCGGTATCAAAATCCCCCACCATAGGTGCCGGGATTTTCATTCTGTATCTCAGATACGGTCTGCCCGAAATATCCACCGCAGTAAGTATGAGAGCTTCATCCATGGGAAGAATTGTACTGCCGTAGCGGTTAATACCTCTTTTATCTCCCAAAGCCTCCTTAAAAGCCTGTCCGAGAGCTATACCGATATCTTCAGTTGTATGGTGACCGTCAACCTCAATATCCCCGTCACATTTAACCGTAAGGTCAAATCTGCCGTGTTTTGCAAATAAAACAAACATATGGTCAAGGAAACCTATGCCCGTATTTGTGTTGCACTCACCTTTGCCGTCAAGGTTAAGCTTTACATAAACATCTGTTTCCGCTGTTTTTCTTGAAATTTCTGCTGTACGCATTCAGTTTTCCTCCAGAATTTCCTTAACTTTATCAATAAACACATGCATTTCCTCAGGTGTACCGATGGTAATACGGTTAAAATTTTTGATACGCTCGGTTGTAAAATGGCGGATAAGTACGCCTTTATCTTTAAGTTTCAGATATAATTCACCGCCGTCAATATCCTCTGAAGACGCAAAAATGAAATTGGCTTTTGATGGTAATACATAAAACCCGAGTTTTTCAAGCTCGTTTTTTACAAATGACCTTGTTTCCTTTATCTTTTTACAATTAGAATCATAATACTCCTGAGAGTCGATTGTGGCAGAGCCTGCCGCAAGAGTAAGACGATTAATATTGTAGGGGTTTGTAGAATACCTTAATTTATGTAAATCACCGATAATTTCTTCGTTACCGATAGCAAAGCCTAAACGCGCACCTGCCATTGAACGGGATTTTGAAAATGTCTGCACAACAAGAAGATTATCGTATTTTTTCACAAGATTAACGGCACTTTCAGCACCGAAATCCACATACGCCTCGTCAATAACCACAACATTATCGGGATTACTTCTGACTATTTTCTCAACATCACTCAGACTTAAAGCAAGTCCCGTGGGTGCATTGGGATTGGCAATAAACACACAACCATCAACACCGCAGAATTTATCGGCATCTATTGAAAAATCAGCCTCAAGAGGTATAACTGTACAATCAGAATTATGAAGGTTGGCAAAAACGCTGTAAAAGCCATAGGTAATATCGGCAAAATATGATTTTCTGCCGTTGGCACCGTATGCCATAAAAGCGAAGTTCAGAATATCATCCGAGCCATTGGCAAGAAATACATTTTTACTTTCTACACCGTATAAATCAGCGATTTTTCTTGTAAGGATTCTGCCGTCGGGGTCGGGATAAAGTCTTAAAAGCTCTGTTTCGCCCACATTCACTGCTTCAAGAACTTCAGATGAGGGCGGATACGGGGACTCGTTGGTATTAAGCTTTATATATTTTTTGTCCTGAGGTTGCTCTCCCGGCACATAAGCCGCAAGGGAGTTATAACGCTCATCAAGGAATTTACTCATTTTTATTTCTCCGTTCTTACACTTACACTTCTGCCGTGTGCCTGAAGTCCCTCTTCATTAGCAAAGCGGACAACTTTGTCTGCAACGGAACAAAGTGCCTCTCTGCTGAAATATGAGAACTGAGTTTTCTTAACAAAATCATCAACGGACAGAGGGCTGGAAAAGCGCGCTGTTCCGCTTGTGGGAAGTGTGTGGTTGGGGCCTGCGAAATAATCACCCAAAGCCTCGGGGCAATTTTTACCCAGGAAGACCGAGCCTGCATTTTTTACATATCCTAAATATTCAAAAGGATTATCCACACAGATTTCCAGGTGCTCGGGAGCAAGAATGTTTGAAACCTTCATTGCCTCAACAAGGTTATCGGTAACAATAATTTTACCGTTTGTATCTATTGAGCAACGGGCGATTTCCTCACGGGGTAAAAGAGGAATCTGCTTTTCAAGCTCCTCGCTTACACTATTGGCAAAATCCATACTGTCGGTAATGAGAACCGCAGTAGCCATTTTGTCGTGCTCTGCCTGTGACAGTAAATCCGCCGCAATGTGCTCGGGATTATTGGTGGAATCCGCAACAACAAGAATTTCACTGGGACCTGCAATCATATCAATGGAAACCTCACCGAAAACCTGTTTTTTGGCTTCAGCAACAAACGCATTACCCGGTCCTACGATTTTGTCAACCTTAGGTACGCTTTCGGTACCGTAAGCGAGTGCTGCAACTGCCTGAGCACCGCCGATTTTAAATATTCTGTCAACCCCTGCAATTTTTGCCGCTGCAAGAATAACAGGTTTAACCTTGCCTGCTTTAGCAGGTGTAACCATAACTATTTCGCTGCAACCTGCAATTTTGGCGGGAACGCAGTTCATAAGAACTGATGAGGGGTAAGATGCAGTGCCACCCGGTACATAAAGACCGACCTTTTCAATGGGAATTACCTTCTGACCGATGATAACCCCCTCTTTGTCGTTAATAACAAAGCTGTTTCTCACTTGCTTTGAGTGGAAAGCCGTTATATTTTCTTTTGCCTCACGAAGAATATTTAAAAGCTCTTCGTCAACCTCTTTGAATGCTTCTTCTATTTCTTCAGCGGTAACCTCAATAACATCATCTTCAGCACCGTCAAACTTTTTGCAGTATTCTACAAGTGCTTTATCTCCGTTTTCTTTTACGTTCTTTATAATATCAGAAACGATACCTTCAACATCAATGGTTTGTTCGCTTCTCTCAAGAATTTCATCAATTGAAATCTCGTTGCGATTATAAATCTTTATCACTGTTAGTCCCTCACAATCGTAGAAAGCGCATCTTTAAGCTCGTCAATAAGCTTTGATTTAAATTTATAAGATGCTTTGTTTGAAATAAGTCTTGCACTTATATTAACTATTGTTTCTTTGGGCTCAAGACCGTTTTCAAGAAGAGTTGCGCCCGTTTCAACTATATCAACAATAACATCGGATAGTCCCAATATAGGAGCAATTTCGATAGAGCCGTTGAGTTTAATAATATCAATATCACGGCATTTATCCGCATAATAGTTCTTAGCTATATTTTCAAATTTTGTAGCAACACGCAATGTGCTTGTACCATTATCGGTAAACTCCTTTTTACCCGCAACACACATACGGCATTTGCCCATATTCATATCAAGAAGCTCGTAAACATCGGGCGAATACTCAAGAAGAATATCTTTACCTGCAACGCCTATATCTGCCGCGCCACGCTCAACATATATGGCAACATCAGAAGGCTTGACCCAGAAATATCTTATCTTCTTCTCAGTATTCTCAAAAATAAGACGGCGGTTTTTCTCGTGTATCTGAGGACATTCGAAGCCTGCCTGTTCAAACATTGCATACACCTTTTCACCGAGCCTGCCCTTAGGTAAAGCAATGTTCAGGAAGCTGTCATCATCCGCTGTTTCACTCTCATCTGAAGCCTCAAGAATTCTGTCAACCTCATCGAGATAAACCGCAAAACCGATGGCTCCCGCTTTCTTGTTGACACGCTCCATAAGTCTGTCATATCTGCCGCCTGAAAGGACACCCGACGGAACACCGTGAATAAAGCCCTTGAACACAATTCCGTTATAATAGCTCATATCGTTAACAACAGAGCAGTCAATATTAATATTATCCTGATATCCTTTATCGGTAAGCTTGTTACAAACCTCACAAAGCTCATTATACGCATTCTGCATCTCGGCATTTACTACCGCATCGCCGATTTTCTTAAGGACGCTTTCAGGTTTGCCGTAAGCATTAAGAAGGTCGATAAGCTTATTACTGAGAGCCTGACCCACACCGTATTGCTCACACAGAGTGAGAATAACGCCGATATTCTTTTCAGCTACAGCGGAAAGAAGCTCCGTTTTGTTACCTTCGGATAAATCCATAGCAGTAAAAAGACCGCTGAGAATACCCATATGGGAAATATCAAGAACATAGTTTTCGCTGATAGCATAAAGACTACGGGCTGCAAGAGTAATTACCTCGCAAACTTCGACAGTACCGATATCACCCATACATTCGATACCGGTCTGCATTATCTCGCTGAAGCCTCCTGCTTTTTTTGTAACACGGTAAACATTTTCGTTATAATAAACCTTCTGAACACCAGCTGCGGTATCATCAAGGTTTTTAATAATGGAAAAGGTTACATCGGGCTTAAGAGCCAGAAGTCTGCCGTCTGAATCGGTAAAGGTAATACAGTTACCGCTGACAAGGAAGTCTTTATTGCTACCGTAAAGGTCATACTCCTCAAACTTGCTCATTTTAAAGGGCTTGTAGCCATACTTCGCATAAAGAGAGCGAAGCCGGAATATTATTTTTTCAGAATTGCTTAAAATGGATAAATCAATGCTCATTTGTTTTCTTCTCTTTCGTTTTTGAGTCTGTCTATAACTTTTCTGTAACCGCCCGTACCGTAAGAAAGACATTTATTTACTCTGCCGATTGTAGCCGAGCTGGCACCCGTTTCGGCGGTAATAACAGAAAAGGTCTTTCCCTCGTCAAGCTTCTTGGCAACGCTTAGTCTCTGGGAAAGAGATATTATCTCATTTATTGTAAAAAGGTCCTCAAAAAAATCGGCGCAGTCCTCTTTATTTTCAAGGCTGAGGATTGCTTCATAAAGTTCATCAACATAACTGTTTTTAAAAGGTGTCATAATCTTCACCGATACAAAATGTATTGTTCCTTTCAGAAATTTCAGGTCAAACAAAAACGTGTTCATATGGTAGCACACTAAAGCGCTAAAGTCAACATATATTTCAAGAAAAATCGTTTTATTTTTCTATATTATCAAAGAATATCGGAAAGAGAACTACCCTTTATACCCTTCGGGTGCGATATACCTACGGTGCGATATATCTGACGATGCGATATGTTTCGCTTTGCGAAACGAGAATATAATCGGCACGAAGTGCCCCTTTAATTACGAATTACGCATTAAGCATTGCGAATTTTAAATTTTCCCTCTTGCAAATAGCGAAACAATTATATATAATACTATTTGCACACAAAATTTATTAGATGCTGGAATAGCTCAGTTGGTAGAGCAGCTCATTCGTAATGAGCAGGTCGCGTGTTCGAGTCACGTTTCCAGCTCCAAAAAGACAGTCCGAGGACTGTCTTTTTTTATCCATTGCGAAAGCAATGGTATATCATCGCCAAAGGCGTATATCATCAGACGCAGGCTGTATAATACTTTCGCAATGGTGATATGCAATTTCTGCAAAATTAATGATATACACGGCTACACCGTGATTTTTTCTCACATAAATATAGATGTTGAATCCGGTATATCCTTCTGTTATACTGTATTAGAGGTGAGTTTATGAAAAAACTTAAAGACCTACTACACAACAAAAAGAAACAACATCCCACTCCACCTATTCCTACAATTGAAGAAATCGCAGAAGAATTATATAATAAAAGTCTGTCTTTTAAAGATTATGAAGCCATAAAAGTTATATATAACAAAGATAAAACCAAAAGATTCATATTATTAAAAAGCTCAAACAATTTTTACAAATATACATATGAAGAAATATATGTTTATGATATAGATGAATGGAATTTGTGTTGCAATACTCCTAATTCCTATCCTGCAACTTGGATACCAAAAGACAGAAAATTCGGATATTCATTTTTCGGAACAGAACAAGAAGCATACACATCTATGAAACAGGAGTCTGAATATTTACAATATTTTGAATAGAAACAACTTTCTTGCTACAATCAACCACATAACATTTTGGAATTGATTTTAACAAATAACAGTTACCCTTAAATACAACAAAACACTCTGCCTATAACAAAGGAATCCGTTTAACAGATTTTTCTGCTAAACGGATTTTTTACACGACTATGCTTTTTCATCATCAACTTTTTTGCTGTGTTTTTTCTTAATTTTCTTCAGCAATAAATATACTAACCACACTTCCCAGACTATAGGTGTATATACTACAGTCTTATTTCTCACACGATTAAGCCACTCAGGAATCGTCCAATAGTAAATGCCATCACCGCTTGGGTCAACATATTGATTCAGCTCATCATATAACGCAGTGTTATCCTTCGCCTTATATACAGCAAACTCACTTTCATCGCTCTTTGTCTGGCGTTCATCTGTAGACCTTACAATATAAACGGCGCCATCATATACATAAAACCACAATTGTGAGATTGGCTCCTTAATACTTTCAAATATTCCGTCTGATTTATAACTGCCAGGAATACCAAAATAAAAAGCAAAGGATTTTTCATTTAAAATATAGAGCATTTTATAGCTTTCTTTTTCAGAAAGTTTGATTGCAGAATTATCTTTTAAAAGTCTATCTATGCGTTCAACATCGTCCTCATCAATATCGAAATTTGTATCATTATGTAAATACTCTATACCTTTCTCATTTTCTCCTGCAACCATATTGTAGATAACCTCTTCTTCGGGTGCATTTTCCCAATACGATATTTGGAAGGCATTTACTATAGACAAAATCAAAAAATTTACAACTAATACAATTACAAAGGATATTGCAAGCCTTTTGATTTCTTTCTTTTTCATAATACCACTCCTAACTCGTAAAGTGTCTTTATATTTGTAATATATCACAGTAAAAAATGATTTGCAACATTTTAGTTTTTCGCACTCCACCCTTAACTACAACCACAGGTCACGTGTTCGAGTCACGTTTCCGGCTTCAAAAGCAGCAACAGTTTATTGCCTAAAATAAATAAAAAATAGAGAATAATTGAAATAATAAAGAGCTTCGCTTACCGTCGCTTTTGTATTTTCCTTTATTCTCTATTTTTTATTATTTATGCTTTTAAAAACGAATTTTAACGAATGTGCTTCCAACCGCAATCACTCATTATAAATTCTTCTAAAGAGTCGATATAATCAAGGTCATCATCATAAAAACTCATATAAACAATTTCTTTTTCCGTGTCATTGGTTGCTATCAAAATCAACTCTTTGGGATAATACAAATCATACTCCGCTATTGACAAAGCACGAAAAACATAACCATCTATTTCCACAACAGATGTACACTCATATTCGTAAGCGCACATAGCACCATTCTGAAAAACGTATTTTTCATCCAACATCGCCTTTTGTGACTTATATGTACTATCGTTATATTTACAAATCAAAACATCAGCGTCGCAGGTAAAAAATCCCATTTGAGATGAAAAATATTCATAATACTCCAGTTTTTCAGGTTTTGCTATCTCGGATAAATCTGGCATTAATTCATTATCTGAATAATTAGTTGTTATATCCTCATTTTCGTATCGATTAAGTTCTTCGTATAAGCCAAAAGTGTTTATAAAACTAAATGAACATACATATAAAATTGAGACTAAAATGCACAAACCGATTTTAACTGAACGTTTTCTTACTAAGAACAGAACAAGCGCAAATAATGTAATTGCTAATATCGGTAAAATAAAAAATGCCACCAAAAAACTAAAATTAACCAATGTACCGGTGATTAATAATTTTATTCCAAAAACTATTACGGCAATGGGCAAAAGGCTCAAAAGAGCAAATGCCACAATTTGTGATTTGGTAATTCGTTTTTTGTTTTGTTCAACTGATTTAATTTCGGACATAAAAGACACTCCATTCAACGTTTATTACCTTAGACTACAGCTTCAAGTTATCACAAATTCACAAACTTGTCAACATTATTAAATATAGTCACTTTTAACTCAAAACAACCAAAAGAACCCAAAGACTCCAAAAAGTCTTTGAGTTCTTTTGATTAATAATAATTCGAAACTTGAAGCATACCCTGTGCGTACCATATGCCTATCCTAAACATAGAGTCACCGCAATAGTGGGCGCCGTCGTACTCACCGTTCTCGTTGTTGTTTGCCAACTTAGAGATACAGGTTGAGGTATCAACCCAAATTGAATTCGCGAGCTTGGTGGTTGAAGTTGTTGCGTTCTGATAAAGACCCGCGGTAGTTTTATTGATTATGTTTTTGCTTGTATCAGCGGGAACATACCAGAGGCTTGCATTATTGGATTTATGTGTGTTAACCGTATCAGAATATACCCATGCGTTATGGGTCTGACTTGCACCTGTAAGACCATTGTAGTAAGTCTCGCTGTTGTATGCGGCAATACCGCCGTCAACAAAACCGATACTGTTATCTGCATCTCGTGACTCAAACTCTGTACGTACTTTATTCACGAGAATATTCTGCAAATCACCATACTGGTCCGCCCACTCCTTAACACAGGAGTCGCTTTCGCCCTGATGCCACATAAATGAACGGATGTTGATGTTGTTTACACCATGTATGGCTGCAATTTCGTCAAGAGCTGTGTTAACATAGTCAACCATACCGTCTGCAAGATATGCACCTACACCGTTTTTAACATTTTCGGAGTTGACGGCATTAAGGTATTTACCTGTGGTGTCATACAACCAGTTACCCCCAAGGTAAGTACCTGCTGCGGTATATTTGATAATATACCAATTTTCGTCCTTGGTGTCTTCATTTGTTGCAAGGTGATATGCAAGACCTACCTCGGGCCCGAACCACATATCTGCTTGACCGCCAATACCAAGTCTGAAGGTTTCAAACTCATTGTTAGAGTAATGTGTACGCCAGTTGTTTGTGCCGTCATCACTATTAATGTTGTTATACTTAATTTTTATGTTTGAAAAATCTGTATTTCCTACTGTTGTACGTACAGCATCAGTTAAAGGACTTGCACCGTAAGCATTGGACTGACCGCAAAGGATTATAACATTAGCTGTTTTACTTTTCATACCTATCGCCTCTTCCATATTGGTGAAAATCTGTTTAGAAGCATAATTCTTTTGTGTTAAAATATCACGGTCATTTATATCAATAACTCCGTCAAAGTTAAGGTCGCAAGCATATTTCTGCTTTGTGTTCAGCTTATCAAGATTTATTATACCTTTTTTGATAGCACTTATATCCTCTTGGGTGAAAGCTATTCCGTCACCGTCAAAGTCGCCCTTTGAGTAAACATTAACCTTTGAAATACTGCCACTTACCATTGATTCCATTAGTGAGCAGTCAATAACATCAAGAGCACCGTCACCGTCAATATCTGAAACGTGCATATCAGTAAATGAAAGCACATCACCTGCAAGTGCTCTGTTTACAAGCTGTTGATAATCCTGATTGTCTAAATCTTCATCGTTATCTATATCACCGATATCAACCAGTGAATATATACTTGCATCGGTAACTGCGTGTACCTCATATTTTCCGGTTTTATCAAACACGGGAGCAGAACCGTAGAGGTTGTTCCTCTGTCCCCAAAGCTGCTCAGCATTTACTGACTGCAAAAGGTAAGCAACCTCACCACTTGCAAACTGTTCAATAGTTTTACCCTGTGTTTGTGTTGATATATCTGCTGTAACAACACCATTTTCAGAGTTACCTACACCATTTTGTGCAGTGTTATTACCATCGGTTGCAGAATTTATAAGATAATAACAATTTGAAATAACTGAAGATGATGCTTTTTGCCCTGCAATACCGCCAATATAATTGGTTGCATTAACAACACCTGCATTATAGCAGTTATTAACAGTACCGTTATTATAACCTGTTATACCGCCAACATAAGATGCGCCCATAATAACTGTGTATAATGAATAGCAGTTTTCTGTTTTGCCGTTATTATAGCCACATATTGCGCCAACATACTGATTGCCGTAGAAATAAGAGTAATCAACACCAACTCTTTGTATTATTGCAGTTGTATCAGTATAACCAAAAAGGCCACCGTAAGAGAGCGATGATTCACTCATATAAAGCCCGTTAATTGTGTATCCCTGACCATCAAAACAGCCATTGTATTTATTGGTTGCGTTACCGATGGGAGTCCAACTTCTGAATGATGATGTATCACTCGCTAATGTGCCATAGCCAGTAAGAACACCCTCGTTATCGGTGATATCGCAAACAAGGACTGCGTTAGCTGTGGTGTTTCCGCCATTTACAATATCTCTGAACCAATGAAGCTCACCTGCATTTGAAATTTCATAAACGCTGTCTTTTGTGCCATCACCATTAACATCATATTTATCTGTTGTCAGCTCGGGTTCTGTTGCTTTTCCGCACATATCGCAGAAACCGTTTGTATTTGTTGCGTTGCAGATATCAACACTGTTCTGTGCAACAGTTTTGAAGCTGTTACGGATAGTGTCAACATTACCTGTTTTTATATAATAACAGTATGAAATAGGCTTGTAACTACAGAATTGAAGAACATCAACAATACCCATGTATGATGTGGGGTCCTCCGTTGCAGGAGTAAGCGTTGAACAGTGGGTAGCACCGTCACCACTATAATAAACACCCGTGTGGAACAGTTCCTGACCCGGACAATAAATACCTACGCCATAACCACCTGAACCATTACCTACAAACGCTGCCCAGTTTTCATTACATATGAAATCCTGATCCGTAGCAGTGCCCCAGAAGCCTAAATCGGACCTTGTCACCTTTGTGTTGCTATCAGACCAAGCCTCGCCGCCCGAGTAATAAACGAAGTTATTTAAAGGTTCAACACAATAGAATGCGGGAAGCTCCTGAGTAGTAGTAACCGAGGGGTAACCCGAGAAATCCACAAATCGGCAGGTTGCCCTCATCATACCGTTCTCAAAAGTGTACCAGGCCTCCATATAAGAGGGTGTAATATCTACCGCCTCTTTTGCCCAGTCAAGAGGACGGCATTTAATATAAAGTTCATTTTCACTTACCTTTACATCAACAATTTTACTTGCCTCGTTATAAAGGTTACCACCTTGAACAGGGTTATAGTTCCATACTGCCTCGCCATACATACCCGGCTCATAAGGATATGAGCCCGTACCGTAATATGATTGCTGAACAAGTCTGCCGGTATCGTGAGCGTTAATTAAGTTCACATTACCTTGTGTTGTATATCTATTAGAAAAACCCGATGTGGGATAATCAGAAGAAAAACCAACCTCTGTATTTCCTGTAGCTGAACCAAACAAAGGTTTTTTTCGTGCAGATACAACACTATTGGTTAAATCTTCCATATAAGTAAGTGCGCCGCCCCAGTCAAGGTCAATACCGATTTTGTAGTCACTGCTCGAAAGATAAACCATTCCCGAGGAATCACCGGGATTTGTTGCTTGGGTTAAATCAATGGATATCAAGGTGAAATCCATATACTCTTTATCAAGAGGCTTAAAGGTTATATTGGTAATATCTGTTTGAGTTGTACCACCGATAAACCCATCAATAAAGCCTGAAAATTCCGCGTTTGTGCCGGGTTCAAGAAAGAATTCTTCGATAACACCATTAAAGCTCATTTCCGCTTTAATATAAGCATCGGAGCTATATTTTACTGTATATTTGTTAAACGCCGTGCCTCTGTAATTAAGTGTATAAACATTATTTGCAACAGTAACTGTTTTCTGCGCGCCATTTATGCTTACCGCTTTATCTTCAGATGCTTTTACATTAACATTGAATGTGGCGGTACTGTTTCCGTATGTTATTGTAACGGTCTGTGTTCCCGCGCTTGTAAAGTATTCGGGCGAACATCTGAAGCCCTCGTCAATATTCTCGCTTGTGCCATCGGGATAAGCAACACCAATAACCAGGCCTCTTGTATTAAGCTTTTCACCAACGCAATATTCTTGCTTTATGGGAATGGAAACTATACTTAAATCACCATCAACAATTGGATCCCATTTGGCATAAAGACTTAAGCTGGCAGATTTTACCTCTGTAGAAGATGTGATTCTTTCCCCTGTTCCGTTGGGACCGGTGTACCATCCTGCGAAAACAAGACCCTCCCTCTCGGGTACAGGAAGCGCACCATAGGTTGCCCCTGCGGTATATGTGAAGGTTTTACGGCAAACGTTGTCTTTTGCATAATCGTAAACCTCTTTTGAACGAATTTTAATATCCGAAACCGTTACATCGGACTGAGGACTATTATTATCAAATCTTACCTGAATATAGCCCGTATTCGCAGGGGTTGTAAAGCTCCATTCATTAAGTCCGTACTGATAAGCATTTTTAGTTTCGTTAGAAAAATAATTTCCTTCGGTATCAAAATAGAACACAAAAGTTTCAAAGTTTGTTGTAGTTCCGTTAGCAATGTACGAAAAAACATACTCTGTATTTGCTTCAACAGGCATTGAATAAAACGCACCTACGGATGACATTGAAAATGATGTAAACACCTCTGTGCTTGTGGTGTTATTAACAAGTACAAAACTACCTTTTTCAATATCAGTTGTTAATGTGCTGGTCGTCGTATTATCGCCTGTATGGACCTTTAAATTCGCGTGGTTTGCCCATTGTTCAAATATGAACAAGTTATCAAAGGTAAGTTCATACACTCCCGTAGCAGCAAGTGCCATTGGTGATAATAAACTTACCGCAAGTAACACTGTGCAAATGCACAATGCCGATACACTCTTCAAAACTTTTTTCATCCGAAAACGACCTCCGCCATTTTAATTGCCAATACATAGTAATTTTATCATCAATATGATTTTTTCTCAATATATGTTTGCCACAAAAAACACTCTCATAATTTGGTGAAAAAACGCATACTAAGTTTCAAACCCTTATTCCCGGAAAACAAAAATAACCACCGTTAAACGGTGGTTATTGGCATTATTTATGTCCGAATTGTTGTTTCATTCGTTTTTCTTTTGAAAGAATTCGCTTTCTTAAGCGGATACTTTCGGGGGTGATTTCCACAAGCTCATCATCACCGATGAACTCCATTGACTGTTCAAGGGAAAGGATTGTGGGAGGCACAAGGCGTAAAGCTTCGTCACTACCTGAGGCACGTGTGTTTGTCATCTGCTTCTTTTTGCAGACATTGCAAACAATATCCTCATTTTTAGCACACTCGCCAACTATCATACCTTCATAAACAGGTACACCGGGACCTACGAAAAGCCTGCCTCTGTCCTGAGTGTTAAAGAGACCGTAGCCGGTAGTTTCGCCTGTTTCATGTACAACGATTGAGCCGCGTTCACGCATCTGGATATCGCCCTTATATGGTTCATATCCCGCAAAAAGGTTGTTCATAATACCATTACCATTGGTATCTGTCATAAACTCCGAACGATAACCGATAAGACCTCGTGCGGGTATTTTAAATTCAATATGAGTTGAACCACCGTCGCGAACGTCCATATTTTCAAGTTCACCTTTACGGGAACCGATTTTCTCCATAACAGAACCTACATAGCTTTCAGGCACTTCAACAATAAGAAGCTCCATTGGCTCCAAGAGCTCGCCATTTGGTCCGTTTTTATAAATAACCTGAGGTCTTGAAACCTGGAATTCATAACCCTGACGACGCATTGTTTCAATAAGGATTGAAAGGTGAAGCTCACCTCTGCCGCTTACTTTAAATGAATCGGTTGTTTCGGTTTCTTCAACACGCATACTTACATTTGTTTCGACTTCCTTAAAAAGTCTCGCGCGGATATTCCTTGATGTAACGAACTTACCCTCTTTACCTGCAAAGGGGCTGTCGTTAACCATAAAGTTCATTGAAATGGTGGGCTCATCTATTTTAACAAAGGGAAGCGGATCAGGATGCTCCTTATCACAAACAGTTTCACCTATATTAAGGTCAGTAATACCTGATACCGCTACAAGGTCGCCCATTTTTGCTTCTTTACATTCAACCCTGGCAAGACCTTCAAAATTGTAAAGTTTAACAACCTTTACATTTTCGGTTGTGCCGTCTTGTCTGCAAAGAACTGCCTGCTGACCCTCTTTTACACTGCCGCGTTCAACTCTGCCGACACCGATTCGTCCGAGATAATCATCATAATCAAGACTCGAAAAGAGGAGCTGTAAGGGACCGTCCATCTCACCTGTGGGAGGGTCGATGTTTTCGATAATAGAATCGAAAATGGGTCTCATATCCCCTTCGCGTACAGTATGGTCAAGGGATGCGTAACCGTCACGAGCAGATGCAAAAACAACGGGGAATTCAATCTGTTCATCATTTGCCCCAAGCTCAATAAACAAATCAAGAACTTCATCAATAACCTCAAGAGGTCTGGCACCGGGACGGTCGATTTTATTTATAACTACTATTGCCTTTTTGCCAAGGGCAAGAGCTTTTTTAAGAACGAATCTGGTCTGAGGCATACAGCCTTCAAATGCATCAACCAGCAAAAGAACGCCGTCAACCATCATCATAATACGCTCAACCTCGCCACCGAAGTCTGCATGGCCGGGAGTATCAACGATATTAATTTTTACACCATTATAATGAACACCTGTATTTTTTGAAAGGATTGTAATACCACGTTCTTTTTCAAGGTCGTTAGAGTCCATAACACGCTCATCAACCTGTTCATTTGAACGGAAGATACCGCTCTGATGAAGGAGTTGGTCAACGAGAGTTGTTTTACCATGGTCAACGTGGGCTATAATAGCTACGTTTCTTATATCTTCTCTTCTATCCAATGTTTTCACCTACAATTTTAACATTCCGACAAACTACTCATTATAAAAGGTTTACACCTTTTTCTGCACATATTTTTTTCATTTCTTCGGGCCATAATGAAGCCTGAACCTCACCTATATGAAGTTTACCCAGAAGTAACATGCATACTCTCGACTGACCGATACCGCCACCGATTGTAAGGGGCAATGTACCGTTGAGAATTTGTTTATGATAATCGAAATTCTTTCTTTCTTCTTTTCCGGATTCTTTTAACTGATAATCAAGAGAGCTCTCATCAACTCTTATGCCCATTGAGGAAATCTCAAAAGCATCCTCAAGAACTTCGTTATAAATAATGATGTCGCCGTTAAGTTTCCAGTCATCATAGTCGGGAGCTCTGCCGTCGTGGGGCTTACCACTTTTAAGTTTATCGCCTATTTTCATCACAAACACCGTACCGTGTTCTTTGGCAATAGCTCTTTCCCTCTCTTTGCCTGTCATATCAGGATACATATCCTCAAGCTCGCTTGTTGTTACGAAAAATACATTTCTTTCGATTTTGGTATCAACCGAAGGGAATCTCTCTTTAACAACATCAAGTGTATCGCAAAGGGCATTAATAATTTTAGTAACGCACGCTTTAAGAAACTCCTCGTTTCTCTGACTGCGGTCAATTACACATTCCCAGTCCCACTGGTCAACATAAATTGAGTGAAGGTTATCCATATCTTCATCACGGCGTATAGCATTCATATCCGTGTAAAGACCTTCGCCAACACCAAACCCATACTTTTTGAGTGCCATTCTTTTCCATTTAGCAAGAGAATGAACAATAACTGCCTCGCCATCCTCAGGCATTGCCTTTACATCAAATGAAACAGCTCTTTCAAAACCGTTAAGGTCGTCGTTAAGTCCGCTTGACTTTGTAACAAAAAGGGGCGCAGAAATTCTTTCAAGATTAAGTGCTGCACAAAGATTATTCTGGAAAGTTTCCCTTGTGATTTTAATTGCTCTTTGTGTATCACGCATTGAAAGCGTTGCCTTGTAGTTATCCTTTAAAACAAGCATACGATAACCTCCTTATAAAAATAACTTAAATATTATATCACTACGCTTATAGATAATCAAGATTTTTTGTCCGTTTTTTAATAGAAAACATACAAAAACAGACAGCTTAATTTATTCACTTTTACAAATATATTATTAATATCATTGAAAAAATACCTACTCTTTGTTACAATTAACGCGGTGATTTAATGAAATTCAAAAATGTTTTACTTGCCAGTGATTTTGACGGTACTTTAAAAGACGATAATGGTGTTATCACAGAGGATGTAAAAAACGCAATAGCATCTTTTATGGCTGATGGTGGTTTTTTCACCGTTTGTACGGGAAGGATTTACCAGGGTTTTCATCTTTACAGTCCCGAATACATAAATGCCCCCGTACTTTTGGGAAACGGGGCTATGGCTTATGATTACAAAACTAAGAAAGTAATTTTCAATGATGCTTTGGGTGAAGAGTGTTACCCCTGTGTTAACGAGATTTTAAACACTTTTCCCGATATTTCAATTGAATTTTATAATTTTGATACTGTGTGTGCTATTAATCTAAATAATTATTCAGAGCAACATTTCACAAGTCAGGGTATTGATTTTAAAAATATAAAAAAAGCAGAGGAGGCTCCCCTGCCATGGACTAAAGTTATGATAGCCGCCCACGGGCACTCAAAAGAAGTGCAGGATATTTTAGAAAAATATCCCGAAGTCAACTTTTTAAGAACAAGGGGCGACTATGTTGAAATATTAAAAAAGGGTGTCGATAAAGGAACAGGACTTTTAAAACTCGCAAAAGCACTGGGGTGTACACCCGATGACACTTACTCTGCAGGCGACGGCTACAACGATGTAGAAATGCTGATTGCTGCAGCCGGAGGTTTTGTCCCTGAAAACGGCTCAGACGAGGCACTGGCTGTAGCCAGGTACATAACCCGTTCAAACAATGAGGGTTGCATAGCTCATGCCATAGAAATACTAAATGAAATATATTAAAAAATCGTTCTGCTTAACGCAGAACGATTTTAATTTATTTAGTGAACATCTTTGCAAGAAATGCCATTTACATTATACCAGCTTCTTGATGCACCGTTAATTGCTCTGATTGTGTAGGTGTATGTAACACCCTTCTGAGTAGATTTATCGAGGTATGCTGTTGATCTTGTGTCATTTACTGTACCAACAAGAGTCCAGGTTGTACCTGCAGTTTTACGATAAATCTGATAACCCTTAGCACCTTCAACCTGATTAATAGCTACTGTAATACCATCAGCTGAAGATACGGCAGTTGTAAGTTTGGGGTTAACAAGGCGAACAACAGTTGTACCTTCATTATAATAACCGTAAACTTTATCGGATACTGCTCTTACAGTATAAACATATGTTTCACCTGAAGTAACCTTAAGGTCGGGATAATATGTATTTTTGGTGTAGCCAATATAAGTCCACTGTGCCTCACCAAGTACTTTGCGATATACTCTGTAAACAGTTGCACCTTCAACTGCGTTCCATGTAACTCTGATTCCGCCGGTTGTATTAGCTGCCTGGATGTTTGCAGGTGAGCCTACAAATTTAACAACTTTACCGGCATCATATGCGCTCAAACCGGCTGCATTGCGGGCTCTTACAGTATATCTGTAATAATTACCACTCTGAACATCTGTATCAGAAATTACATTTGATGTTGTAATTGTCAATAATTTCCAGCTTTCGCCGGCGCCGCGTCTGTAAACATAGTAGCTTGTAGCACCTTCAACCTTGTTCCAAGAAACTACTACACCTGCTGCTCTGTTTGCAAGAGCAACAACAGGTGTTGCTGTACGAAGCTGAGGAATAACTGCGCTGCCAATATTTGCATGACAATCTAAACATTCCATATGCTTCAAACCGGAAGCATAAACTGTTGCTCTGTAATCAAGAACCCATTTATACTCCTTATGAGCACAGAAAGGTTTAACATAAATAACAGCCTTAGCATCCGCAAAGTTGGGCTTTGTGTAACTGCCGTCTGCATTTACAACAGTAACTGCATATATGTAAGAAGTACCTACTGTAACTGCGGTGTCAACATAACTTGTTTCTGTTGTGGTAGCGATACAGGTAAACTCTGACTCTGTACCCTCGGCACGGTGAACGAGATAATTAACAGCATCTGCACTTTCATCCCATGTAAGCTCGATACCATCATTAGTACAATTTAAATCTTTAAGCTCAGGAGCTCCTGCGGCAAATGCTGCAACAGAGAAAACTGATAACAACATAAGCACTGATAAGAATACACTTAAAGTCTTTTTCATAATACTACTCCTTTTATGAACATATTATTTTACTTATATATTATAACACTTTTTTGATTTTTAGGAAGTAGCATATTAACTAAAATATAACCAATTTTTTTGTGATAAAAA
This sequence comes from Acutalibacteraceae bacterium, assembly GCA_045543075.1. Lineage (GTDB taxonomy): Bacteria > Bacillota > Clostridia > Oscillospirales > Acutalibacteraceae > DTU089. Next base: position 1,672 of record JAZQLZ010000023.1, on the reverse strand, counting down.
TCAAACAAAATATCCAAAACTCCCAAAACACAACTCGCCGGCTCAACGGTTACAGGATTGTTAATATTCCAAGGATAAAAAACACCTTTTAATAATAAACAGCGCAAAATTATATCTAATTCACATATAACGAAAACTTCAGATTTATCAGTCAGCCTTCAATTTCATTTCCTTCCCATCTTTAAGTAACTGCTTCAACAAATCAGCATCGTCGTTTTTCATTGCATCACTGTACTTCTGAAGTTCGGCAATAAGGTTATCGAGTTCAAAAATAAGATTCTCCTTATTTTCAAGGAAAAGCTCCGTCCACATATTTTCATTAAGATACGCAACACGTGTTAAATCCTTATAGCTGCCGGCCGAAATTCCTTTTCTCTCTAAAGCTGACGGACTTTTGACATAAGCATTTGAAACTATATGTGCAAGCTGTGAAGTAAAAGCTATAAGTTTATCGTGCTTCTGAGCTGACATCACGGAAACCCGACCAAAACCTAATTTCATTATGACCTCACGGGCATTGGCAAGTATAAGAATATCCTCATTCTCTTTAGGAGTAAGAACAAAAGGTGCATTATAAAACATTGTATCCTTCGAATTATCAAAGCCTGAATACTGAGTACCCGCCATAGGATGCCCGCCCACAAAGGAAAAATTATGATTATCAGCAATTTCAAAACATTTTTCGCAAACTGAACGCTTTACACCGGCACAATCAATAACAACCGCACCCTCTTTAAAGAAATCAGCATTTCTTGAAATATATTCAATTACAGCTTCGGGATACAGCGGTATAAAGACATAATCACATTTTCCCAAGCTTTTTTCAGTAAGCTCACCGTCAATAAAACCTTCTGAAACAGCGTTTTTAATAACATTATTATCCAAATCATAACCATAGACCTTGAAATCAGTATTCTTTTTCGCAGATTTTACAAGGGAACCACCAATAAGTCCAAGGCCAACAACACCAATGTTCATAAAAACATCTCCTAAATAAAAATTAAAAAATCCTTGCAGTGAAAAGACTGCAAGGAAATATCGGATGATATATAAAAAAGCAGCACAAATCACTATTACTTATTTAAACAAAGTAATAGTAATAATAGTATGCAACTGCAAAATTAGCTCTCATAATAATAACCTCAATAATTTTTCTTCATACTATCACAACAAAATAAAAATGTCAATAAAAAAAGAAAAAGTCGAGTAAAAACTCGACTTTTAAATATACCCTGAAAACTGAATAAAGATAAAGCGAAAGAAACAAACGAAATGGTCAAGCCCTCGACCTATTAGTACTGCTTAGCTGAACATGTCACCATGCTTACACACGCAGCCTATCAACCTCATAGTCCTTGAGGGGTCTTACTAACTTAAGTTATGGGAAATCTAATCTTGGAGATGGCTTCACGCTTAGATGCTTTCAGCGTTTATCCAATCCGCACATAGCTGCCCGGCCATGCCCTTGGCAGAACAACCGGTACACCAGAGGTGCGTCCATCCCGGTCCTCTCGTACTAGGGACAGCTCCTCTCAAATATCCTACGCCCACGACAGATAGGGACCGAACTGTCTCACGACGTTCTGAACCCAGCTCGCGTACCACTTTAATCGGCGAACAGCCGAACCCTTGGGACCGAATTCAGCCCCAGGATGTGATGAGCCGACATCGA
>JAZQLZ010000022.1:0-81168 GCA_045543075.1 Acutalibacteraceae bacterium | reverse complement strand
CTCACAGAACGACATGGCTACGATCCGACTTGCAGTTAGGCTTTTTAGCACGAACACCAAGAGGAAGAAAAGTAACTCCTGCAGGCTATAGCCATATGGGCTATACACCTGCAACAGATGATAATGCACAAGGAACTTTCGATACATATTAATTGTTACGGAGTGATTATTTATGGGTAGATTATTTGGTACAGACGGCGCAAGAGGCGTCGCAAATACAGAGATTTCCTGTGAGCTTGCTATGCAGATAGGCAGAGCTGCCGCTATGGTGCTCACAGAGCACACTAACGAAAGGCCAAAGGTTCTTATAGGAATGGACACAAGAGCTTCTTCACAGATGCTCGAATCGGCTATTGCAGCAGGTCTTTGTTCAGTTGGTGCGGATGTTAATCTTTTAGGCGAAATTCCTACACCTGCAGTTGCGTATCTTGTAAGAAAATACAAGTATGATGCAGCAATTATGATTTCAGCTTCTCACAACCCGTGTGAATATAACGGCATCAAGATTTTCCAGGGTAACGGCTATAAGCTTCCTGATGCGATTGAAGAAGAAATTGAAAGTATTATTCTTGATAAATCTCAGATACCACCTGTTAAGGTTGGCGGAGAGGTAGGCAGAATTAAGCGCTCAAGAACCGCTGCTGCAGACTATATTAAATATCTTTACGGTATTGCAAAGGATGACCTTGCAGAGTACGGCTTACTTGATTTCAACGGTCTCAAAATTGCAATTGACTGCTCAAATGGTGCAGCGTCTGTTACAGCACCTGAATTATTTATGAAGCTTTGTGATGATTGCTTCTTTATGGCATCTCACCCTAACGGCACCAATATAAACAATAATTGCGGTTCAACTCACCTTGAGGTGCTTCAGGATTTTGTTGTGCGTAACGGTTGCGATGCAGGTCTTGCTTTTGACGGTGACGCAGACAGATTCCTTGCTGTTGATGAAAACGGTGATGTTGTTGACGGTGATAAGCTTATCTCAATATTCGCTAAGTTTATGAAGGAGAAGGGAAAGCTTAAAAACGATACAGCGGTTGTTACCGTAATGAGTAATATGGGCTTTTTTAAGTTCTGCGAAGAAAACGGCATAAATTGTGAAAAAACAAAGGTGGGCGACAGATACGTTCTCGAAAATATGCTTGCAGGCGGTCATTCAATCGGTGGTGAGCAGTCAGGTCACCTTATTTTCCTTGACCATGCTACCACAGGTGACGGTGAGTTATCCGCACTTAAGCTTCTTTGTATAATGAAGGAAACGGGGAAAAAGCTTTCCGAGCTTGCAAGTAAGATGACAGTATTCCCACAGGTGCTCGTAAATGTGAGAGTGTCTGATTTTGGTAAAGCCCAGTTTCCGAGAGATAACGAAATAAAAACTGCAATTGAAGCTGTTGAAAAAGAGCTTGGTGCAGATGGTAGGGTGCTTGTGCGCGTTTCCGGCACAGAGCCTCTTGTACGTGTAATGCTTGAAGGTAAGGATGAAGAGAAAATCAATATCCTTGCACAAGAGCTTGCGGAAGTAATTAAGGAGAGATTGATTTAATGCGAGTTTCTGACGGATGGAAGGATTATGAGCTTATAGATTGCTCTGACGGTGAAAGGCTGGAACGCTGGGGTGACATTTTCCTCATAAGACCCGACCCTCAGGCTCTTTGGAATACAAAGCGTGAAAATCCAATGTGGAAAAATGCTCATGCAAGGTATGTTCGCTCAAATCAGGGCGGCGGTGCGTGGCAGTTTTACAAAAGAATCCCCGAAGTGTGGCAAATCGGTTATAAAGATTTACGCTTCAACTTAAAGCCTATGGGCTTTAAGCACACCGGCGTTTTTACGGAGCAGGCGTGCAACTGGGATTTAGTAGGTGACATTATAGAAAAAAGCGGAAGAAAGGATATCAAAGTCCTTAATCTTTTCGCTTATACGGGAGCCGCTACGGTAAGCGCTCTGTTAAAGGGTGCGTCAGTTGTACATGTTGATGCTTCTAAAGGTATGGTTCAGTGGGCAAAAGAAAATGCTGCTTCCACAGGTGTTGCCGACAGGAATGTAAGATGGATTGTTGACGATTGTATGAAATTTGTTGCCCGCGAAATCCGAAGGGGTAATAAATATGACATTATCATTATGGACCCGCCCTCATACGGCAGAGGTCCCGGTGGTGAGGTCTGGAAACTTGAAAATGAAATATACGGCTTTGTTGACAGCTGTAAGGAGCTTTTGACAGATGACTCTCTCGCGGTTTTAATCAATTCTTATACCGCCGGAGTTTCACCCGCAGTTATGAGTTATATTCTCAATTCCACCGTTTCAAAAAGATTCGGCGGAAATGCTTATGCAGATGAAATCGGACTTCCCGTAACTCAGAGCGGACTTGTTCTTCCTTGTGGTTCAACCGCCGTGTGGTCTAAGTGATATGAATAAGATTATCGAATTTAAAGACGTTTCTTTCCGTTATTCGGATGAAGATGATATTGTTTTAAAAAATCTTTCTCTTGATTTTTATGAGGGTCAGTTTACCTGTGTGCTCGGTCATAACGGCTCAGGTAAATCCACAATGGCAAAATTGATTAATGCTTTACTTGTTCCTAATGAGGGTAAGGTTTATTCATTTGGTTTTGACACTTCTGATGAGAATTTTGAAATTGATATCAGGAGAAAAGTTGGGATGGTTTTCCAGAATCCCGACAATCAGATAGTAGCAACTATTGTTGAGGATGATGTGGCTTTCGGTCCCGAAAATCTCGGCATTCCTCGTGATGAAATAAGAAAAAGAGTTGACGATGCTTTGAAAATCGTCGATATGTATGAATACAGAAGGCATGAGCCCCATCGTTTGTCAGGCGGTCAGAAACAGCGTGTTGCTATTGCGGGCATCATTGCAATGCAAACGAGATGCATTGTCCTTGATGAGCCCACTGCAATGCTCGACCCGAAGGGCAGGCGAGAGGTTATGGAGGCCCTCCTGAAATTAAAAAATGAGTTGGGTATTTCCGTTATACTGGTAACTCATTTTATGGATGAAGCGGTTAAAGCGGATAGGGTAGTTGTTATGAATGAGGGTAAGGTCTGCATGGACGGAACACCTCGTGAAGTTTTTACGAAAGCCGAGCTGCTCAAGTCAATCGGTCTTTCGGTGCCCAAACCTCTTGAGCTTGCCGAAGAGTTGAAAAAAACAGGTGTTGATATAAAAGGCATTCCTTTGACACCTGAGGAATTCACTGAAGAATTTAAAAAGATTACTGAAAACAGAGGTTAATGAAATGTCCGTTATTTCCGTGAAAAATTTAATATACGGATACTCCAAAGGTACCCCTTTTGAGAAGGGTGCTCTTAAAGGCGTGAGCGTTGATTTTGAAGCGGGCGAGATTGTTGCGGTTATCGGTCATACCGGCTCCGGCAAGAGTACGCTTTTACAGCATCTTAATGGTCTTATCAAACCCGATTCAGGTGATGTTTTATTTGAAGGTAAAAGTATTTATTCATCTAAAAAGAGCCTAAGAGAATGTCGTTTTAATGTGGGACTTTGTTTTCAATATCCCGAACAACAATTATTTGAGTCAACTGTTTATAAAGATATCGCCTTTGGTCCCTATAATATGAAATTATCCGATGACGAAATAAAAAAGCGTGTTTATGAGTCATTGGAATATGTAGGTTTAACCGAAGACTATCTTGAAAAATCCCCGTTTGACCTTTCGGGTGGCGAAAAAAGACGAGTTGCCATTGCAGGAGTTATATCAATGGAGCCTAAGGTTCTCATACTTGATGAGCCTACTGCGGGTCTTGATCCGATGGGTAAGAATAATTTGCTTAAGCTAATCAAGGATTACAATGAAAAAACAGGTAATACAGTCATATTCGTTTCACACAATATGGACGATGTCGCCAGCGTTGCTCAAAGAGTTATTGTTATGAATGAAGGCGAAATTGCCCTGCAGGGTACTGTTGACGAGGTTTATTCCCGAGGCGAAAGATTATCCGAATTGGGGCTTGATGTTCCTGAAATCACATCGCTTTTTATAGAATTAAAAAAAGCAGGATTTGATTTAGGCGATACGGAGTACACTGTTGAGGGTGCCAAAAAAGCTATTTTGGCATATCTCTCGAAAGGGGGCGCCGTATGATTAAGGATATTACAATTGGTCAGTATTTTCCCGGGAAATCTTTTATTCATAACCTTGATGCAAGAAGTAAGATTTTGCTTACGGTTTTGTTTCTGGTTTTAACTTTCCTCTGCGGTAATTTCTGGTCTTTGGGTCTTGTATGGATTTTTGGTATTGTAACTTATCTTACTTCGCGCCTTAAAATAAAGCTTATTGTTAAGAGTTTTAAGCCGCTTATACCGATTATTCTTCTTACAAGTATTTTGCAGCTTTACTATAATAAAGAGGGTGATGTCCTCTTTTCCTGGGAATTTATTTCCATTACAGATAAGGGTGTATTTACAGCCATATTTATTGCGGCGCGAATTTTACTGCTTCTGATTATTAGCTCGCTGTTGACTTATACTACGGCTCCGACAGATTTGACTGATGCTATTGAGAAGCTGCTGTCACCACTTAAGATTTTTAAAATTGAAGTTCATACCTTTGCTATGATGATGACCATTGCCTTAAGATTTATCCCGACTCTTATTGATGAAATCGACAGGATTATGTCTGCTCAGAAGGCGAGGGGTGCGGATTTTGAGTCGGGTAATATTTTAAAGAAAATAAAAGCCTTGCTTCCCATTTTTGTTCCGTTATTTGTTTCCGCCTTCAAAAGAGCCATTGAGCTTGCGGATGCAATGTCATGCCGCTGTTATACAGGCGGAGATAACAGAACAAGAATGAGGCAGATGAAATTCTCGTGGCGCGACTTGGTTGGGGCGATTATTTCAATAATTATTTTAGCGGGTGTTATAACACTCAATATATTGTTTGATAAAGTTATTTAATATGAGAAATTTGTTGTTCAAAGCCGCTTTTGACGGATCGGCATTCCATGGCTGGCAACAGCAGGATAATGCCGTTACCGTTCAAGGCGAAATAAAAAAAGCGTGGATTCGTCTTACAGGCGAGGAACCTAATATTATCGGTTGCAGCCGTACGGATGCAGGAGTTCACGCTAAAGAGTATTATTTTAATGTGCGTACCGAAAGTACTATTCCTTGTGAGAGCTTTCCCGTTGCGCTAGCTTCGGCAAAGTTACCGGGTGAAATTTCAATCATATCCTGCAAGGAAGTTGATTATGATTTTAATGCACGGTTTGACAGTGCTAAAAAAGAATATATATACATTTTTGAAAATACTAAAATTCCTTCACCCTTTAATTACAAACGGGCAATGAATTATAAATATCCCATGGATACGGAGCTTATGAATAAAGCGGCTCAGTTTTTTGTGGGTGAACACGATTTTACTTCCTTCTGTGCCTCAGGTGCAGAGGTGCTCTCAAAAGTGAGAACAATTTATTATGCAAATGTGAAGCGACAAGGTGATTTTGTTGTGTTTACTGTTTGCGGTAACGGTTTTTTATACAATATGGTGAGGATTATGGCAGGTACTTTGCTGTATGTAAATAACGGTAAAATTTCTGTTGATAAAATTCCCGAAATTATTTCTCTCAAAGACAGAACGGCAGCAGGTATCACAGCGATACCTGACGGCTTGTATTTAAATAAAGTTTACTTTTCAGGTGACGAAAATGAAGGTTAAATTTACCGAACTAAAAAGCGGTTATACGGGAGAACGCAGAGTTTCCAAGCTCTCACCCAAAACACGGGCTAAAGCGATTATTATCAGTGCTCTTGCTGCAGTGTTTGTGTTTGTTTACATATTATCTTCCGTCGGAGTAATACCCTTAAGCGCTTTATTGTTAAAGGCAAAGGTTGCGGTTTCGGGTAATGATGAGCGATTTCCCATACTCATTAATTCTGAATCCACTGTATGTACCGATGTTCTCGGTGACAGCATAGTTATCCTCACAACTGAGAATATTGCGGTTTATACACCTGAGGGAAAAATGAAATATTCTCAACCCCATATCTTTGCAAAACCCGGTATTTCCGTTAGCGGTGATAAAGCGGTAGTTTTTGACCGTGGCGGTAAAGGCTTTTTCCTTATAAACGAAAAAAAGGTAGTTTATGACGGTGAAGCGGAGAATACCATTATTTCCGCAGACTACGGCAAAAATGGATCCTACGCACTCAGTACCAAAACTAATGGTGCAACAAGCACCGTTAAGGTATTCAATAAAAATCATAAATTAGTATTTCAGTGGAATTGTGCCTATGAAAATATAGTTTCAATAAGCGTTTCGGATAACGGTAAATATGTAGGTGTTGCAACGCTTGGTGCAAAAGATGGTGTTTTGTTCAGTAATGTTCAGTATTTCGGTGTTGATTACAGTGAGCCTCTCAACACCCAGACCATTACAGGTGCCGTACCGTTTGATCTGGAGTTTACGGCGTTTAATACACTTACATTATTGACCGATGTTGGTGTTTATACTATTAATCGTAAGGATGAAAATTATACACGGACACTTCAATATTATTCATCAGAATTTAATTCCTGCGATGTTTCTTCTAACGGTAAATATATTGTTTGCCTTGCGAAATACGGTAGCGAAAATGTGTTCGAAATTCACATTTTTAAATCAAAAGGCGATATTAAAACAACGATTCAGGCTGATTTCTCAATTAAGAGTGTTAAAATGAGCGATAAATACATTTTTGCTCTCGGTGATGATGCAATATCCGTCTATAATTATAACGGTAAGAAAGTCTCTGACATTAAATATAAGGGAGAGACTCAGGGTATTTTACCCACCGATGACTTTGTGTTTATAGTTTCTCTCGATAAAATTTCAAGATGTTTCTCTTATGGCGACTCCGAAATAGAATTGAGTAACTGAGGGGGAATTTAATGGAGAAATATATTTTTGATATTGTCTTACTTTTAGTAACAGTTGTAATTATCATTGTTTCTGCTAAAAGAGGATTTGTAATATCGTTACTGAGCACCGTTTCCGTGGCTCTTTCGGGTTTTTTGTCATATAAATTTACAAAGCCTTTAACAGAATTCATATACAGTTCATTTTTATATGATAAAATCGAAACAAAGCTTACGGAGGTACTTACGGGGCTTTCGCAAAATGTGTCTTACGGTGATAAGATTCAGGCGATGATTGATTCTATTCCAACGGGGATTGTTAATGCTTCCCAAGGTCTTGGGTTTAATCTGAATTTTGCTGTTGAATCGTTGCAACTTGATTTATTTACCAACGAAGCAATTGTAAAGGCTTTTATGGATAACATAGGGTCTTACATTATTAAATCAGTACTGGAGATTGTTGTTTTTGTTGTTCTTTTTGCAGTGCTTTCTGTTGTTTTCAAATACATATCCTTGTTGTTTAACAAGCTTGTAAGGAAAATTCCGGTTGTGGGAAAGGCGAACACAATTTTAGGCGGTGTCCTTGGGCTTGTAAAAGCTCTCGTTACGGTTGTGGTAATTTGCCTGGTAGTATGTCCTATAGTATTTGCGATTGATATACCGAAGTTGGAGAACATTATTTCTCATTCTTTTGTTTATCAATTTATAATAGAGAACAGTATTTTCAATAATTTCATTTGATGTGAGGTTTTAGTTATGAAAGGTTTATTTGAAGGTTGTTTAACAATACCTAATTTGTTAAGCGTTTTAAGAATACTTGTAATCCCTGTATTCGCTTATTTCTTTATGACGGGTGAGCCGGTCTGGGCGATTGTGATGCTTGCTCTTTCAGGTTTTTCTGATTTCCTCGACGGTAAAATTGCCCGTAAGTTTAATCAGGTAAGTGCTTTGGGTAAGGTTCTTGACCCTGTTGCCGATAAGTTGACTCAGATAACACTTGCTGTGTTGCTCTTCATATCCTTCAATAAAGCAGAAGATGCTACACTTAAAGCTTTCAGCTGGATTTTCCTTGTGTTTATTGTTAAAGAGCTTATAATGGTTGTTTTCGGCGGAATTATGCTTCTTCTTAACCTTCGTCCCAGCGCTGCTGAAATTTTCGGTAAGGTTGCAACCTTCGCTTTCTACGCAATTATGTTGGTTATCGTTGCTTTCGGACCTGAAGTTGGCTTGCTCAGAGAGGTTGCTTTTGAATTACCTCAGATTGTAATGATGATACTCGTTGTTATTTCGGCAATACTAACAATTGTCGCATTTATAAGTTATTTACCTGACACTTTCCGTCAGTTCAAAGAAAAATTTTCAAAAAAATAAGTTTCCCCGGGAGAATTAAATGAATAATAAAATGTTATGCAGTAAATGCAAAAAACGCCCTGCAGTTATATTTGTTTCAAAGGTTGAGGGCGAAAAAACAACACAGGAAGGCTTCTGCCTTAAATGTGCATCTGAACTTAATATAGGACCAATAAAACAGATGATGCAGAATATGGGTATCACCGAGGAGGATATTGACGCAGTAAGCGAACAATTCGGTGATATTATGGATAATATGGACGACTTCCAGCTTGGCGGCGCAGGTACAATGCCCTTTATGCAAAATCTTTTTGGCGGTAATAATAACGCAATCCCTCAGGGGGAGAAAGCCGAAGAGCTTCAGGAGGATGATAATGAGCCTGAAGAGGATGACGGCAAGGACACAAAGAAGAAAAAGAAAAAGCGTAAAACGAAACGCAAATTCCTCGGTTCTTATTGCACAGATTTAACTGCTAAAGCCCGTGAAGGCAAAATCGACCGTATTATCGGCAGAGAAACCGAAATTTACCGTGTTACTCAGATTCTTTGCAGAAGAACAAAGAACAACCCTTGTCTTATCGGTGAGCCCGGTGTAGGTAAAACTGCCATTGCTGAGGGTCTTGCATTAAAAATTGCTTCAGGTGATGTTCCTGCCCGTATTGCCGACAAAGAAATTCATCTTCTTGACCTTACTTCACTTGTTGCGGGTACTCAGTTCCGAGGACAATTTGAAAGCCGTATTAAGGGACTTGTTGACGAAGTTAAGGAAGAGGGTAATATCATCCTTTTCATTGACGAGGTTCATAACCTTGTTGGCACAGGTGATGCAGAGGGTTCAATGAATGCGGCAAACATTCTTAAGCCTGCTTTGTCCCGCGGTCAGATTCAGGTAATAGGTGCTACTACATTTAACGAATACAGAAAGCATATAGAAAAAGATGCAGCTCTCGAAAGAAGATTCCAGCCCGTTAAGGTTGAAGAGCCGTCAGTTGCAGATTGTTACAAAATGCTTTTGGGTATCAAGGAATATTATGAGGATTTTCATAAGGTTAAAATTTCAGATGCCCTTGTTTACAGAGCTGTTTTGCTTTCCGAAAGATATATTAATGACCGATTTTTACCTGATAAGGCTATTGACCTTCTTGACGAGGCGTGCACTTGCGCAAACCTTCGTAATGTTGCCATAAGTGATTATCAGAAGCTTACTAAAAAGATTGAGGAGCTTGCAGAGCGAGAAGAAGAGTTGCTTGATGTAACCGATGAAAAAGGTCCCGACTACGAAGCAATCTCAATGCTTAAGGCTGAAAAAATGGCAATAGAAAAAGAGGCCGCAAATGTAAAAATTAAAGCCGATGATAACGATGTTACTGAGGAAGATGTTGCAAAGGTAATTAACCTCTGGACAGGTATTCCAACATCCAAAATTATCGAAAACGATATGCGCAAGCTTTCAAATCTTGAGCAGAAGTTAAAATCCCGTATTATCGGCCAGGATGAGGCTGTTGAGGTCCTTGCTGCCGCTATAAGACGAAGCAGAGTTCAGATTTCAGCTGTCAGAAAACCTGCATCTTTTATCTTTGTAGGTCCTACGGGCGTTGGTAAAACCGAGCTTGTAAAACAGCTTGCAAATGAACTCTTTGAAACACCTGAAACCCTTATAAGGCTCGATATGTCCGAGTTTATGGAGAAACACAGTGTTTCAAGACTTATCGGTTCACCTCCCGGATATGTGGGTTATGATGAGGCAGGTCAGCTTACTGAAAAGGTGAGAAGAAAGCCTTACTCGGTTGTTCTTTTTGATGAAATAGAAAAAGCTCATCCCGATGTTATGAATATCCTTCTTCAGATTCTTGATGAGGGTAAAACTAACGATGCTCAGGGCAGAACTGTAAGCTTCGAAAATACCGTTATTATTATGACCTCCAATGCTGGCAGTCATATTACCGAAAATGCACTTGGTTTCAACCGTGATAAAAATATTGCATCCAAAGATAAGGCAATGAAAGCTCTTAAAGAGTTTTTGAGACCCGAGTTCTTGGGCCGTGTTGATGAAATTGTTGTTTTCAATACCTTGGGTAAAGAGGAATTAGTGAAAATTGCAGCAATTCTTATTGAGGAATTCCGTCAGCCTCTTAAGGATAAAGGTATCGACCTTGTAGTAGGCGAGGGCGTTTGCGAAATTATTGCGGAAAAATCAGAGGATGGCGGCAGAGGTGCCCGTGATATCAGGCGCACTATCCGAAAATGTGTTGAAGATAAGGTTGCCAATATTCTTATTGATAACGCAGGTGCGGCAGTTAACGAGATATCTGTTTTCGCAGCAGATGATGAAATAGAAGTGAGCTTCAAATAAATTTAATTACCGACAGAGCAAAAATGTTCTGTCGGTTTTTTGAAAAGGGATATATGAAAAAAACAGTGGTGGGAATACTTGCTCATGTTGATGCAGGTAAAACAACTTTAGCCGAGGCTTTGCTTTTTAAGTCCGGTAAAATAAGAAAACTCGGTCGTGTCGATAATGGCGATACGACCCTGGATACCCATACTCTTGAAAGAGAAAGAGGCATCACTATTTTCGCAGGTCAGTCTGTTTTTGAAATCAATGATCTGCAGGTAACACTGCTCGATACTCCCGGACACGTGGATTTTTCTGCAGAAACCGAAAGGATGTTAAAGGTCCTTGATTATGCAATTCTCGTTATAAGCGGTACTGACGGTGTTCAATCCCACACAAGAACTCTCTGGAAGCTTCTTAAAAGCTACAATATACCCACATTTATTTTCATTACAAAGATGGATTTTGCCCGTCTTTCCGAAAATGAACTTTTAAACGATTTAAAAGCTTTGTGCGGTGAATGTATAGTCGATTTTTCAGATGATTCAACCGATTTCTTTGAAAATGTGGCTGTTTGCGATGAAGCTGTGCTGGAAAAATATCTTGATACAGGTATTGTTTCTGATGACGATATCACAGATATGGTTGCAAAACGTCTTGTTGTGCCGTGTTATTTTGGTTCGGGGCTTAAATCACAGGGGATTGATGAATTTTTACAAGGTATTTATAAATACATAAGAGTTAAAAGCTATCCCGAAGAATTTTCTGCTAAGGTATTTAAAATTACCCATGACCCTAAGGGTGAAAGACTTACGCACCTTAAAATTACGGGTGGCTCTTTGAGAGTAAAAGAGACTGTTTCGTATAACGGCAGGAATGAAAAAGTTAATGGTATCCGAGTTTATTCGGGCAGTAAATATATAAATGTTGATGAGATGAGCGCAGGAGGTGTCTGCGTTGTAACAGGTCTGACAGCGCTTAATTGCGGTGATGGTTTAGGTAGCGAGGAATCATTTTTCGAGTCCTATCTTGAGCCTGTTATGAATTATCGCGTGGTTTTACCCGATACCTGCGATGCTCAGACATTTTTACCTAAATTACGGCTTTTAGAGGCCGAGGATCCCCAGTTACACGTTTCATGGAATTCGTTCTTACAAGAGATTCATGTTTCGCTTATGGGCGATATTCAGACCGAAATTCTCAAAGGCATTATTGCCGACAGGTTTGATATCGAGGTTGAGATTGACTCGGGCAGAGTTTTATATAAAGAGACTATAGAAGATACTGTGGAGGGTGTGGGGCACTATGAGCCCTTGCGCCACTATGCCGAGGTCCACCTTATTATAGAGCCTTTGCCGAGAGGCAGCGGTATTGTATTGCAAAGCAAATGCAGTGAGGATTCCCTTGACAGAAACTGGCAGAATTTAATACTCGCTCATTTGGCTGAGAAAGAGCATCTGGGCGTACTTACCGGTTCGCCCATAACGGATGTTAAAATTACTCTTGCCGCAGGCAGAGCCCATTTAAAGCATACTGAAGGCGGAGATTTCAGACAATCTACATATCGTGCCGTAAGGCAGGGCTTAATGCAGGCGAAATCGGTGCTTTTAGAGCCCTATTACAGCTTCAGGTTGGAGGTACCTACTGAGCAAATAGGCAGAGCAATAAGCGATATCAGAATGAAAAACGGCACTTTTGATTCACCGGAGGAGTCTAATGGCGTAACCGTTGTTTGCGGTAAAGCTCCCGTTGTTTCTCTTAATGGCTATGCAACTGAGGTTGCCGCTTACACAGGTGGAAGAGGCAGATTTTTCTGTGATGTATGCGGATATGATATCTGCCATAATCCCGAAGAAGTGATTGAAAATGCAAAGTATTCTGCGGAAAGCGATTTGGAAAATACACCCGATTCCGTCTTCTGCGCACACGGTGCCGGCTTCAATGTTAAATGGGATAAGGTCAAGGAATATATGCATATCGAAAGCTGTCTTGTTCAGGAAAAAACACCCTATGAGGTTACTTTGAATAAGCGTAATTTCCATATTGACGATAAAGAGCTTGAGGCAATAATGGAGAGAGAGTTCGGACCCGATAAGCATCCATATTACAGATATTCACATCACGTACCCCCAAAAAAGCCTGTACAAGCTGAATATAATGCAGTACCGCGTAAAAAATATGTAATTATTGACGGGTACAATGTTATATTCGCCTGGGATGAATTAAAGGATTTAGCCAAAACTAACCTTGAGTCGGCTCGCGACAGGTTGATGGATATACTTTGTAATTACAGTGCATTCACTAAATGTGAGACAATTCTTGTTTTCGATGCTTACAAGGTGCCCTCAAATAACGGCAAGAAATTTAATTATAATAACATCAGGGTTGTTTTTACCAAAGAAGGTGAGCTGGGTGATAATTATATCGAAAAACTTATAAGCGACATCGGTAAAAATGATAATGTAAGAGTCGTGACTTCGGATAACCTTATACAGCTTTCAGCGGTGCGCTTTGGTGTTGTGAGAGTTTCTGCAAAGGAATTTCAGCGTGAAATTGTGGCGGTTGAAAAGAATATAGACGACCTTCTTTTTAAAATCAACAAAACCAGACCGCAGAAAATCGGTGATTTAATAAAATTGATTTCATTTGAAACAGAGTGACGGTGATTTTATGTCAAACATTTATAAATCCGTAGGTGAGCTTATTGGCAGAACCCCATTGGTTGAGCTTACGAATATTGAAAAAAACTACAGTTTAAAAGCAAGATTATTGGCGAAGGTTGAGTTTTTTAACCCAACGGGCTCAGTTAAAGACCGAGCCGCAAAGGAGCTTATAGAAGATGCCGAAAGAAAAGGCATACTTAAAGAAAACTCTGTTATTATTGAGCCTACTTCAGGTAATACGGGTATAGGGCTCGCCGCAGTTGCCGTTACAAAGGGATACAAGGCAATGATTGTAATGCCCGACTCCATGTCGGTAGAACGAATTAAACTTATGAAAGCCTATGGCGCAGAGGTTGTTCTTACACCCGGAGAAAAAGGTATGACGGGCGCTATTGAAAGAGCGAGAGAGCTGGCAAAAGAAATCCCGGACAGCTTTATTCCTGACCAGTTTAATAACCACGCAAATGCTGTGGCTCATTTTAAAACAACAGGTCCCGAAATTTTTGAGGATACTGACGGAGATATTGATATCTTTGTATCCGGGATCGGCACGGGCGGTACAATAACGGGAACAGGGGAATACCTTAAATCTCAAAACAGTAATATTAAGGTTATCGGTGTAGAACCCGAAAAATCACCTGTTATAACTAAGGGTACTTCGGGTGCTCACGGCATCCAAGGTATAGGCGCAGGATTTGTACCCAAGGTTCTTGATATGGATTTTGTTGACGAAGTAGTTGCAGTCAGCGACGAGGATGCTTATGATTATGCAAGACTTTTAGGTAAAAAAGAGGGGCTCTTGGTCGGTATTTCATCCGGTGCAGCATTGAAGGTTGCAATAGAAAAAGCTAAATTACCGGAAAACGAAGGTAAAACAATAGTTGTTTTACTTCCCGACTCCGGTAGCAGATATATGTCAACTGAATTGTTTTAAAATATTTAAAATAAAGACTTGAATTTATATGCGTAAACTGATATAATAACAGCACTTCGGAGGCGTAGCTCAGTTGGCTAGAGCACTTGCTTGACGTGCAAGGGGTCACAGGTTCGAGCCCTGTCGTCTCCACCAGAAAAGAAAAAGTCACCAATAGGTGGCTTTTTCTTTTTGCGTATGTAAATAAAAAAAGTAAGGGCTCGAACCTGCCTCGCCGAAGGCGAACAAAATCGGGAGTTCGCGAAGCGAATGATGGGCAGAGCCCATCGAGCCCTGTCGTCTCCACCAGAAAAGAAAAAGTCACCAATAGGTGGCTTTTTTCTTTTTTGTGAAAATTTTTGAATTGCTTTTCGAACATTAAATTGTTTTATGTTCAACTTCTGTATGCCTGATAATTATTTCATTTATTACCGAGGATGAAGAAAATATAGGGGATCAAGCTTCGTTGACGAGTTTTCCTGTCATATGCTCGATCTCGATGCAAAGAACGGTAGTGTTGCTCCTGAATTTTTCGATCTCGCTATATATGTAATCCGTATCGACTGTAAAACGCTTACAAAAATCCACCATCAGCTCGTCAGACCAATTATCAACAATATGAATGCGACCGAATATGATCACACTTCTGATATTGAGTGACCAATGTCCGTCCTTGTGATAGCCCTTATCGTAAACACAGAAAGAAACCTTATCACAGTTTGCAATCGCATCGAGCTTATGACCGATTTTTCCACTATGAAAATAAATCTTATTGTTTACATCGTCGAAGTAAAAATTAATTGGCAGAGCGTATGGATAACCGTAATCGCCACTAACGGCAAGCACGCCACGTACCTCTTGCTTAAGTATTTCCTTGCACTCAACCGGTGAGAGCATTTGCTTCTTTCTCGTTAAATCTCTGAACATAAAATCCCTCGTAAAATTCTTATTAATTAAACTGATTATTATATTTATTTAATTAACATACAAAAATATTCATTAATCTCTTCAGGCGTTTCCTTCATACCGTTATCAACCCACCATTTAACTGTTTCCACGAATGTTGAGGATATGTGATTGATTACGAAGTTTTCGGGAAGCGCTGCGTAATTTTTGTCGCTCATTGAGGTAAGCTGAATTTTAATAAGCTGTTGCAGATTAGTTTTAAAATACCTTAAAAACAACTCATTATTCTGACTTGCCAATAATTCCAGTATATTATTGTCATTATTCTTTAAATGCCTTAATAAGTGAAGGAACACCGAGTTGGGCGCATCGCACTCAAATATGTGCCTGTGTTTGGTGTTTTCTCTGATTGTACAATCAAATACGTGACAGAATAATTCTTCGCAAAGCTCTTTCAGCAAATATTCCTTTGTTTCAAAATGGGCATAAAATGTTGCTCTGCCCACATCTGCTTCTTCAATTATTTCAGCAACGGTAATCTGATTAAAGTCCTTTTTTGATAGAAGACTAATAAAGGCACTGAATATTGATTCTCTTGTTTTTCTTTGTCGTCTGTCCATTTTCACACCATACAAATTTCAATTTTTGTTCAATACTGTACATAATAAAAAACTTGATTGTTGTTTGTCGAAAAGTTTTTAGGTACAATAATGAACATAAAGTTCGGTAACGAATATATTGTACCATTATGGTTTATTTTTGTCAAACGGAGGGTTACTATGAAAACCGAAAAGAAAATACTTATTGCTTTTATACTCAATTTCTCTTTTTCAGTATTTGAGTTTCTGGGTGGTGCATTTACAGGCAGTGTTGCCATTATATCGGATGCAGTTCACGATATGGGTGATGCAATAACAATCTGTATATCATACCTGCTTGAAAGAAAAAGTAAAAAACACGCTGACTATAAACATACCTACGGTTATACAAGATATTCTGTTTTAGGTTGCGTTGTTACTGAGTTGGTTCTTTTAATTGGTTCGATTGTTGTAATCTATAATGCGATATTGAGGATAATTGACCCTGTGCCAATAAATTATAACGGTATGATTATTTTTGCCGTAGTAGGCGTAGTTGTTAACTTTTTTGCTGTATTCTTTACCCGTGGCGGCGTCTCGTTAAATCAGAAAGCTGTTAATCTTCATATGCTTGAGGATGTGCTTGGTTGGGTTGTTGTTCTGGTAGGCGCTGTAGTAATGCGTTTTACCGATTTCAGATATATTGACCCGATTATGTCAATAGCGCTTGCTTGCTTCATTATTGTTAATGCTATTAAACATTTAAAAGAGGTTGTGGATATTTTCCTCGAAAAAACACCTGAGAATATAGATGTCAATGAGCTTTGTAATGCTTTGTGTGATATTGAGGGGGTGGCTGATGTTCACCACATTCATATCCGTAGCTTTGACGGACAAATAAATTCAGCATCAATGCACATTGTAACAGATTATGATACTCGTATTATCAAAGAGCAGGTAAGACAGATTTTAAATGAAAAGGGGATTAAGCACGCTACTATTGAAACTGAACAGATTGATGAAATATGTAATGATAAAAACTGTTTGATTGAATTAGCCGATAATCACCACCATCACCATCATCACCACGAACATTAATTCAATATATTTTTGTAATTAATTGACAAGGTAAATTTAATTTTATATAATTAATTTCAGAAATTCTCGGAGGTTAATTATGTCTTTTAAAGTATTTATTACCAAATATATAAACCAATTCAAGGCTCTTAATCCTAAATATGATGAGGTCTTTGAGTTGTCTGTTGATGAACCGGTTGAGTTTTTCGACAGTGACAAGGTAAGAGTTTCTTTTGCTTCTTTTGCCGATACACATCTTGTTGATAATGAGAGCGCAACTGTAAACTTAAATAATTTCTTTCAGGATATCTCTAATTCACCGGTTAAGTTTGATGCTGTTCTTATGGCCGGTGATGTGTCTGAATACGGTAGAAAGAAAGAGTACAGACGCTTTTTCAATGTTTTTGATAAATATAAAAATGACTTCAAGCTCTTTGTTACAATGGGCAATCATGATGTTCGTTTTATTTTTGGCAGAAACCAGAAGATTATTATGGATAAGGTAGAGGAATACCTCCACATAAAAACAAACGGCAAAAGCTTTTATTCTTATGATATTAACGGATATACATTCATAGTTATCGGAACTGAAAAGCGTGTGCTTGAAAAAGCTCATATAACTCAAGAGCAAATTGATTTCCTCGATAAGGAGCTTAAAAGAGCGACTAAAGACGGTAAACCCGCGTTTGTTATGTGCCACCAGGCTTTTGCTTTTACCCACGGTCTTCCCGAAGTGTGGAAAACAGGGGATATGGGTGAACAGAATGACGATGTTCGTGCAGTTATGGAGAAGTACAAGAATGTATTCTTCATAAACGGCCATCTTCACGGCGGTGTTTTTGAAAAGACTTTTGAGGTGCTTAATGAAGAAAACGGCGTTTACTCTCTGAGTGTACCGGGTTACAGGAAAAAGAACAATTTCGGCTATACAGACTGCGGTACGGGTTACTATGGTGAGGTTTACGATGATAGGGTAATTTTTACTGCCCGAAAATTCGTTGAAGGTAAAAGAGTTAATGCTGAATTCGGAAGATTTGAAATTGAATTGAAAAGATAAAATTTTAACCCCGCAAGGATTTGCGGGGTTGGTTTATTTTTGCAGCCAGGTTAACTCATTTGCAGGGATTACAATATAGTTATCGGGACCGTCACCGACTCTTAAATAAACATTTCGTATTCCTGCCTGAATTATATTCCTTGCACACACGGGACAAGGTTTGGATTTATAAACAGAGTTATCGCTTGGATTAATACCTGTAAGATACAAATCAGCGCCCAATGTTTGTTGGCGGGAGCAATTAAGCAAAGCGTTCATCTCTGCATGAACAGCTCTGCAAATACCGTAGCCTTCGCCCTGATGCATATTTTGTTCAATTCGGGGACAGTAACCTATCTCGCAACAATTTTCGAAGCCTCTGGGTGAGCCGTTGTAACCGGTTGAAACAACAACATCATCTTTTACAATAACAGCACCGTATTTTCTTTTCAAACATGTGCTTCTATATGCAAAAACCTCGGCACAGTTGAGGTATGTATCAATTTTAGAAACAAGCTTATTGGGTTCAGGATAGACCATGATGTACTCCTTTAAAGATATTCGATAAACAAATTGTATCATATATGTAAAGGGAAAGCAATGTGCGATTAACGAAAAGGTAGTTGGTTATTAATGAAATATTGCTACGCAATGTGAAATAATCCTTCGGATTATGAAATATTTTGTTGTTGACAAAATGTGAAATAAAATTTGCCCACATTCGCGTCAGCGAATATTTCACATTTACGAAGTAAATATTTCACAGCGAAGCTATTTCACTTGCACGTAAGGGCAAATTTCATTGAAAAAAGAAAGTCTTTCGACTTGCTTTTTTCTTGGCAGGGATGGCGAGGTTCGAACTCGTAAATTAACGGTCGTGAGCCTTTATTTTACAGGGAATTTAATTTTCTTTGACTTGCATCTGACTTGCATTTAAGTTTAAATACTCGTCAAGCTTAGTTAAACTGCGTTTTTCTTGCTCTTGTCTCAGATGTGTATATATTCCCATTGTAGTTGAGATATCGGAGTGTCCCATAAGCTCTTTTGCGGTAAGCACATCAATTCCTGCTTCGTAAAGAATTGTGCAATATGTGTGTCTTAAGCAGTGTGCAGAAGTTTCGAACTCAATATTGTACTTCTTTCTGATAGTGTTAAGATATGATTTCCATTGTGAGTTCCAATTTGAATTGGTGATGGGTCTGCCGCCGAGGGTGCAGATTTGTATTGCTTCTTTTGGTACGGTTTTCAAATAATCTGCAAGAAGCTTTGGCATTGTTATAACCCTGTTACCTGCGGCGGTCTTAGGTTCTTTAATTAACCCGTTATTTTTAAAGTTTATTGATTTGTTAACGGTGATAGTGTTTTTATTGAAGTCTATATCACCCCAGGTTAGTGCGAGAAGTTCACCGCGGCGAAGACCGGCATATATCATTATGATACAAGCGGTTTGTAAAGTGTGAGGTGTTTCCCAAAAATAATTAATTTGTTGATTTGTAAGCGGTTTTCTTACATGCTTTTTAGATGATTTTGGTACTACAACATAAGTTGCAGGGTTAAAGGTCAACACTCGGTTTTGTATACAGAAATCAAATATACGGCACACTATATTGCGATATTCACCTAAGGTTTTTTTAGATGTGGGTTTATTTGTATATGGGTTACATTTACCTAAATCATCAATGAAACATTGAAGGTCATAAGTAGTGATTTTAGTAATATCAGCTTTCCCCAGATAATCTATCCATGGTTGAGTTCGTACTTCGCAAATGTGATGCCACTCAGGAACTGCAGATTTCTTTAAATTCCTCAGCCAAGCATTTGCCCAAAAATTAAATGTTTTATTTTCGCCTGAAAGTATGTCAATACCTTTCATTAAATCGGCTTTTATTGCATCGGCAGCGGCATTAGCTTCTTTTTGCGTTTTTCCGTAGACAGTTTTATATTTTCTTTTTCCATCAACTGTTCCGAGATAGACCTGAACGGCGATTCTGCCGTCGGCTCTTTTTGTATTACTTTTCTTTGCCATATTTTCACCTCCGGTTTATTTGGTTTATTAATTCCTGCAGTTTTTCCGGATAACGTCGATAATATTCAATAAGTTGTTTTTCTTCCTGAGAAAGATTCGATTTTTTTAGAATGGTTTGTGGTACATTATTGTTATAATCATCCATAATAATTTCCTATATCACTTGAAAGTTACAAACAGAGAAACAATTAAAACCACTAAAAGTAAAGCAACAGAAATTTTCCAAAAGGCTTTTTCCGGAAACAGTCGCCCGAAGAAAGATAAAATAATAGCAGTTATACCCAAACTGGCTATCAAACATCCAAAGACTCCAAATAATATTTCTAAAAAATTACTAATCGTTTCACTATTAGAATTGTAAGAGTTATTAGTAGTGGTTTCCTCAGCTGTAAATGAATTATAACTATTTGAACCATAGTCATAAGAAAATGTTGGCCCTACGAACTCCGAATAAGAATAGGTGTATGTATCATTATCTTGGTTTTGATCTGCGTATTCGCCGTTGTGATAATGGTATTCACCTGTATCCCTGTTATAATGACCGCCGTTTGAGTCGGTTCGCCCCGGGTGAGCTGAAACGGATATACTTAACGCAAATAAGAGAAATAAAACAAAAATTATATTGTGTTTTCGCATACACAAACACCTACTTAATGTGCATTATTGACGTAAACATTGTCTAAATCAATCGATATATCATAGGCTTCTGAAATGTATTCTTCAATTTTGATGCAGGCTTCAACATATTTTTCATAATCTTCAATTTCGCCGGTTTCCTTTGTTTTACGCAATACGTTAAGTGCTGAATCTAATTCCTCATCATATGAATTCATTAAATTGTAGGATAGTTCTTGATAATCGACAATCATAGAATTCAGCTCGTCATTTTCTACTTCTATGCTTCCCGCATTCATAAGTGAATCGTGTATTTCTTCATTCAATTCGTCTATTTTTTCTTCTGCTTCTAAATATTTATCCTTGTAATTAATGTTTTCTTTTGAATCAAAAGATATGATAATATTAATGGCAAAGATAATTGCTAACAAAGAAAATGATACAATCATAAGTTTTTTTAACATAAAAACTATTCATCACCTTATCACACTCGTAAAAGCTACGGCTTTTCCGAGTATTTTTATTTCGTTGAGTTGTTCGTCGGTGTACACCAGGTCAGAGTACATAGGGTTGCAAGGGGAAAGAGTAAGCTTGTTGGGTGCCTTGTACACTTTTTTCAAAGTTGCATCATTACCAATAAGTACAGCGGCAATTTCACCGTTCTCGACGTCAGGTTGAGGGCGGATATAAACAACATCACCGTCAAAGATTCGTGCGGTTATCATACTGTCACCTTTACAGCGAAGGGCAAAGGTAGCATCGGAACTCTCATCAACACCTATATAACAGTCAATGTTTTCCGTTGCAAGTATAGGTTCGCCACAGGCTATAGTGCCGAGCAGGGGAATCTTTTTCATTTTGGGGATGGGAATTATATTGTTTGGCAGTTGTATAGTGCTTTCAAATTGCGAATCAAAAGAATTGTCAATTAGATAGTTAAGCGGTACACCTAAAATTTCAGCGTATTTTTTTGCAACAGTGATTTTAGGTGTGCGTAAATCATTCTCATATCTACTGAGAACTTGCTTTGATGTGTTAAGAATTTTCCCTAATTCTTCTAACGTTAGGTTTCTATCAGTTCTGATTTTGCGTAACTTTTCTCCAAAAGTCATAAATATCACCTCATTTATCTGCATTATATGATGTTTTGTCACCAAAATCAAGACAAAAAAGAAAATTTCAAAAAAATGTTACCAAAATGTTGACAAAACGAAAAAACTGTGATATTTTGGGTTTGTCACCAAACGAGCAACAAAAAGGAGCGTGGACAAAAAATGAGTAAAAAAACTGAAAAAATAGCGGAACTTGATAAGTTAATACACGAAACTTATAAAAATGAATCAGCTTGTGCAAGGGCTATGGGTTGGCATAGACAGCGGTTGAATAAAATAACTACAGGCATTAAGGAGCCTGATGTGACAGAATTAAACGAAATAGCTGTTGCATTAAATAAAACTGTAGGTGAGATTGCTGAAATTTTTTTAAGCCGAAAGTCACCAAACGAGCAACAATATGCTTCGTGATACGTACAACCATAAACATTAAGATAGGGGTGATGATATGCCAAGATGTCCGAAACCGAGATACACCAAAAAATATACCGATTGGGATGAAGTGCCTTTGTTTTTAAAAACTACGGACCTTTGTAATCTCCTTGAACTAAGCGAACCAACGATTATAAGAATGTTGAATAGCGGTGAATTAAAGGGAGTAAGGTTTGGTAATCAGTGGCGTATAAACAAAACCGACTTAATGGAATACTGCAAAGCAGGATAATTAAGACTTTTGGAGGCAGGAAGTATATGAGTACAGAGTCACTTATAAAGTTTTTTATCGGCGTTGGTCTTATTTTTCTCGGCAGTTATGCAATATACCGTGAAAAGGACCTGATACGCTTAGAGCGAAAGCTCAAGAGAAAAGTAAAAGTGTATGTCCGTGCTTTTGTGTGGGCTACTGAAGGATACATAGCAGAAAGGAAAGGTTTTATGTTCGTTATTTTAAAGGCTCCGGGTAGAGTACCCGAACGCAGACACAACGTGGCAAACAATTTTAAGGCAATATCACGCGAACTTGATGCAGAGAATACGGGTGTTGTTGACATCGGTATGAACATTAAGATGTTCTATGATTCCGATGCTTTCGCAAAACAAGCTGCGCCCTGTATGACTGACAACCGTGCTGAGAAGATATACTACGGAGATGTGATTTTTGTTGCGCTCAACTCCGAAGGTATGCCTCGCGGTCTTACGGAACGTGAAGTGAAATATGTTGAAAACCATGTCAGCACTTACAGAGCGGACAAGCGTGCATCGTGAGAGGGTGATTTTATGCCGCAATATGCTAAGAGTACAAACGTGTCAAGTGAACTTTCACGGTTAGAAATTGAAAAAATACTTATAAAGTACGGTGCCGATAATTTCGTTTATGCAACTACCAACGGTAAAGCAATGATAGGTTTTTCTATGTATGACAGACAAGTGAAGTTTTTGCTTCCTTTACCCTGCAAAGAAACATTTGAGTTGACAGAAACTGGTAGAAAACGTACTGAGAATAGTCAATATGAAGCCTGGCAACAGGCGTGCAGACAACGATGGAGAGCACTAAAACTTGTAATACAGGCTAAGTTGGAAGCGGTTGAGTGCGGAATATCCGTGTTTGAAGATGAGTTTATGGCTAATATTGTTCTTCCTGGTGGACAGACAGTTGGTGAGTTTATGAAACCGCAAATCGAACAGGCGTATTTAACCGGTGATGCTCCTAAGCTACTTCCAATGTTGGAATAATAAATGACTGCCCGGAAAGACGGGCAATATGCAGGGCTGAGGTCAGCGGTTAAATCACTTTGGGCATAAGTGAAAACACATACACTTTATTCGTCTGGATAGAGTACCTCCTAAATAATATATTAACGCGAATTAAACATTTAACACCATAACCGTGGCGGTTCGATTCCGCCACCCTGCACCATCTTAAAAAAATAAAGGGAGTGTTAAAAAACATGAAAGGAGTTTTACTTTCAATAGGACCCCCGCAAAACTGCTACGTAGAGGGGCTGTTATCAGATGGGTTCTAATGAAAACTGGAGCCAGGAGGAACTTCTTTATCTTGAGGAGTGTTGGGGGACGGTTTCAAAAGCAGGTATTGCAAAACATCTGAATCGGAGTGTTAATGCAGTTACTTTAAAAGCTCAACGTATGGGATTAGGTTCATTTTTATTATGTGGTGAATACATAACATTCAATAAGTTGATTGAAACTCTTACCGGTCACAAATTTCATAGCTATCATCTAAAAAGCTGGATAAAAAACAGAGATTTTCCGGTTCATTACAAACGAGTAAATCAAAATCGTTTTAGAGTGGTTTATCTGAATGAATTTTGGGAGTGGGCAGAAAAAAATAGGTCTTTTATTGATTTCTCAAGATTGGAGCCATACGCTTTGGGAAAAGAGCCGGACTGGGTCGATGAACAAAGACGAAAGGATTATAAAGCGTTTTCGTTACAACGAAAAGACCCTTGGACTCCGGCAGAAGATGCTAAATTATTACACCTACTTGAGAAACAAGAATATGGTTACAAAGAACTTTCGGCAATTCTACACCGTTCTGCAGGTGCGATTCAGCGACGTTGTACAGAATTGGGGACCAAGTATCGTCCGGTAAAGGCTGATAACCATAGTACTGAAAGTGCCTGGACTGATGAAGATTATGCTGTACTTGCTGAAGGTATAAAAAATGGTGATAGTTATACGGTTATAGGGAACTTGCTAAATAGGTCAGAAAAGGCGGTCAGAGGAAAAGTATATTTTGTCTATCTCACGGAATCAGCTGATAAAGTACGTGCAATGATGGGCGATGGTAGTTGGGGTGACGGAGCACCTGATGTATTAGTGAAACAAGGTGTTAATTTGTCACGCTGTAGGTCTGAAATACGAGAAAATTTATCAATGTTTGCGGGCCTTTTGAAATATCGTATGAATAAACTCGGGTATGACCCATATTTTCAACGGTTTATGTGTATGAACTGGGATGATTTCGAGGGTTGTTCTGCAGGTTGTACGGATTGTGACTCCTGCCTTGAATTCAAAAGAATTAGACCGCAATATTGTGCCCGTTGCGGTAGTACTTTTTATGAACGTAAAGAAAACCGATTCTGCCAAGACTGCAGACGGGCAAAGAAAAAACAAGCACAGAAAAAATGGTGTGTCCTTAACAGAAAGAAGGTTTGAAAATGCTTTTAAAAAAGATAATCAGTTTATGTACCAAAACAGAGGAAGTCTGCACAATTCAACAGGGAAAAGTGCAGTGGCTTGGTAACGGTCAGGCTTTTTATGTATTAAATGAAGAAATCCCTTGGTTGTCGGAATCAATGTTCTGCGCTGCCTTTGATATTAAGCCGAAGAAAGCGGAAAAGATGCAGTTTTCGTTTGGTGAACCTGTTCCCAAAGGCTATGATTTCAGCGATGCAACAGCTGATGAAAATATGGTTGATAGAATCAAGGGTATCGGCATACAGTACAACGGCAAAAGTCTTTTACCCTTTAAAATTGGCGAGGGAATTGCATATATAGATAGGGCACACTTCGCACCTCTTGCGGACTTGGATGGGGATATGGTTTATATTTTCGAGCGACACGCAGAGGACGGCACATTGTTTTTCGTTGTAAAATTCGGATTTACAGTTGTTGCCGTAATTATGCCCTGCGACAGTATCATAGATAAGTATCTTGCTGGTGAACTGAAAACTGTTGCTGAGCTCACCGACGTACGAATCAGTAATATGGTAAAAAGGTAGGTGAAAAGAAAAATGTGTTTAGGTTTAGCAACCGGTTACAGAGAACCGACAGACAAAAAAGAGCGTACATACGCTGACTTAAAACAGCCCCACTTTCCTGAAAATAAAATTGATACCGAACTTACAAGCGATGATTTTATTAAAGCCTTGGAGTGGGTCGAAGATTACGAAAAGGCAATAAAAGAAGAACAGGCTTTTTTAAACAACGGTGATGAATTTCACATCGAAGCCTTAAAGGTTTGCGAGGTAGTCAAACAGGCCCTTTTAAAGCAAATACCGAAAAAGCCAATTGAAAACAAAAATCATTGCTATAAAAAATGCAATTATTTCAGTAATGATGTTGTTTGTAAAGCACTTCAAGAAGAACAAAATTGTTATCAGTGTATTATTACTGAACTTAACTTCAAAAGGGGTGAAGTGAAAAGTTTGAGAAAAGTGATTGAGGCTTATGAGCTTGAAAATCAAAAGCTGAAAATTGTTTTGGGAGATAAGATTTTAGAGGAAATGAGGGGGAGGAGTGAAACTAATGATAATACCTGACAAAGTAAAAATCGGTGGAAAGATTTATTCTGTTGAAATAACGGACAAGCTCGCATTAGGAAGTGTAAATTATTCCGGCGAAATTTTATACAACGACCTTATCATCAGAATTTGCCCTTCTTCAAAGAGTAAAATGGAAGCCGATTTCGTACACGAAATGTTACACGGGATTTTTTCGCATCTGGGCTATTGCAAACACGACGAAAAAAAGATAGATGAACTCGCAAATGCTCTTTACGCTGTGTTCGTAGATAATCCCAATATGTTTAAAGAAGGTGATAAGGGCAAGTGAGAAAAAATATTCTTGATGAAGACCATTTAGCATAAAAAGGAGCGATAAGCAATGACACTTGAACAAGTAATTGAAATGCTCAAGGTCGAATACGAAAGAGCTCAAAAATTAAAATACGTACAAAAACCACTTGCGTATGCTTTATACCAGGTTTGGAAAAAAGCAGACAAAGCAGAAAGGAAAAGAAATTATGAACGATAGTAATTATAAAATAAACGAAAATATGATTTGTTGTGGAGAATCAAAATCTGTAAACTCAGCACCTGAAGAATCACTAACCAAGATGTTGGATGAGGCAGCGGGCTTGGCAACTGATGCATTATTGGTTGCAAGAAAAATTAATCATCATCTTTTTGGAATAGGTGAACCGCAGAACGAAGAAAAGTGTAACCCCGAATGTTTCCGCGATGTTCTAAATTATACCGGCAAGCGGCTTAGTGAACTCTGCAAGGAGTTGGCCCGTATTACCGATAGGTTGGGGGTATGAATATGGATGAAAATCAAATTACAAAACAAACAGTCGTTTTTGATTTCGATGGTGTAATTCATAGTTATATAAGCGGTTGGGAAGGTGCAGATGTGATACTTGACCCTCCGGTTATTGGAATAAAACAGGCTATTGAAGATATTCGAAATGCCGGGTATGAAGTTGTTGTAGTCTCAACCAGGTGTGCTACACCGAAAGGTATGGCAGCAGTTGAGGAATATCTTTCAGATATCGGGATTACAGTTGACCGAATATGTAAAGAAAAGCCGCCTGCAATTGTTTATATAGACGATAGAGCGATTTGCTTCGACGGTAAAAGCGGTGAATTGCTCGATAAAATAAAAGACTTTAAACCGTGGTATCAAAAGGAGTGAAGCAAGTGGTACACGCACTTAAAGAACATCCTGAGCATTTTGAAAATGTTATTTCAGGTAAGAAACTTTTTGAAATAAGAAAAAATGACCGTGATTATAAAACGGGGGATTTACTTGCTCTTAATGAGTACGACCCTGAAACAAAAAAATATACGGGCCGCTGCTGTGTCGTTTTCGTTTGTTATATACTTTCAGACGGAAAGTATTGTTTGCCGGGTCACGTTGCTATGAGTATTAAGCCCTGTAGAGTTGGTACCTTTCCTCATTTTGACCCTTTTAAAAATTGCGATTACTACTCTGTTCAAGTTGTGACAAAAGCATATAGTGGGGTTGGAGGTAATGATAATGGCGAATGAAATGAGAGATAGGCTTATTAAGTCATATAAAAAGGCAAATGCCGAGTATCTCGATTATCTTGAGAGTATAGACCAAAAAGGTTTGGTAGATACAGACGGTAAAGCAAGTTTCATAGTTGACCGCCTTATTAAAGATGGTGTGATTGTTCCGCCTTGTAAGGTGGGTAATATCGTTTGGCTTATTGAACATAACGCTGTCGAAAGAGCAACGGTTAATAAAGTTGAAATAACAGGTTCTTCGGAATTACGGATAACTTTAAAGAAACTTAATCTTGTTGGGAAATATGTGTATTTTCAACTTGAACAAAAAGAACTCGGTAAGACGATTTTTATAGGCGAAAATGCAGAAGACCAAGCCGAGCAGAAGTTAAAGGAAATGAGGGGTGGTGCCTGTGAAGAGAGTAATTAAAACCATAAAAGAAAAATTCAAAAAATTCAAATGGAGGGTTCTTGTAAATCAACTTATAAAATATGCTCCCGAACTTAAATTTGAAAATATCAAGACGTTTTCAAAATGGTTGGTAGAACGTGATTCCACTTCTGCTACTTTTAAATGTACAAATTGCAATTTTGAATATATTGATGCTGACCCTGCGGCTCAATGTGACTATAAATATTGTCCTATGTGCGGTTCAGTTTTAGAAGGATTTATAGAGGAAAAAGAGTCTCTGCTTAGCATTTTATATGCGTTGTCTAGCCATTCTGTTACTTTTGTTTTAAAAGAGTGGCAGGGGAAAATCTCGCTTGGTTGGAAATTTCATTATAAAAAAGATGGTAATCAATACGGTGACTACGCGATAATCAAATATGATTCATCCGGTGATGATATAGGTGAGGCTATAAAAGTGTTGTTTACTCAAATGTGTTCTATTTTGGAGGCTCTGAATGAAGGTGGTGAATGTAATGAACAACTTTGATGTTGTAACCGAAAATGCCCAGGCTCTTGCGGAGCATGTAAGAGGTATTGTTGATGAAGACTGTAGTATTTGCCCTGCAGTTGAATTTTGTGCTGAATTTGGTTTGCGTAAAGGCGAATGCAAAGAAAATCTTGAAAGCTATTATACGGATGGTGATGATTTATGACGTTAAGTGATATCCGCCGCCTTCCTGAGTTTAATAATCACGATAAGATTTGCAAACAGATTTTTGAACATATATATCAGAGTCAGTTTCCGGACAAGCCCACAGAAGGCAACTTTACTTTTGATTTAAAAGTGAACTTTGAGGGAACGTCCCTTATGCATCTGAAAGGGGAGCTGAAGACCAATGAGTAATGATATTCTTGGTACCGTTATGCTTGAGCGACTTACAAAAGCGGTTGCAAGAGACCCAGAAAATCATACATATAATTCAATTCTTTTAGATAGGTATTTGTCTAATCAAATGAGGGAGCTTGCCTGTACGGGTAAAGTTAATGCTCCCGATATTTTGAAAGCACTTAGCCTTTTTAATCTCGGTTTGTGTATGGGTCCGGGGTCGGAAAGTGAAATTCAGTTTGAAAACTATGCGGTTATTGATTATGAAAAACACACGATAAGCTGGTATCAGTGTATACGCGAAGGTTTGAATGAGGTCGGACGAAAGTACACGACTATTGGTTCCGGTGGGGCAAGAGTTGAGAAAGTCAAATTCAAAAGAAAAAATAAAACTCGTAATCGAAAATCTTTTTCAAGTCTTCCTCCCGAGCTTAAGGAAAAACTTCGTAAGCGGCACCCCGACAAAATATATTAAAAAATTCATCCCCGGGGAAACTCGGGGAACTGTTGAAAGTTTGATTTCTGCTGTCTTCAGGGACAGCGGAAATGAGATTTTTAACAATAACTATATAAGTATTATATATACAATTTTAAAAACTGCGGCGGTTGCCGCTTTAGGCTTGTAATTATAACTTAACTAAACGACCATTTTTATTTAGAAGAGTAAAGCGGTTGTTTGCGAAGCTCTTATTTCCTCTTAAAAAGAATAAAAAGAGTTTTTAATTCAAAGAGGGTGCAGGGGGAAATGTGTTCCCCCGCATTATATAGAGAAAAACAGAAAGGAGTAGGGATATGCCGGCAAGATACAGAGAAAAAATAATTTATACCGGGCAGTATGCTGAAGTTGAGGTTTTCCCTACTTTTAAAAAACCACGTGCGAGAAAAAGAAAATACCGCCCCACAAGTGAAACACAGGCGATTTTAAACCAACAAGCGGCGGAACGCAGATTCAGAAGACTGATTCATGCGAATTATGACGATAATGACTTTAGATTGGAATTTGATTTTTCTAACGTTAATTTACCCGAGAGTGTTAAGGATGCACGAAGACTCTTTGTGAATTTTCTTCGCAGATTAAAGCGGTTGTATAAGAAAAACGGTGTTGAGGTTAAGTGTGCGTATTCAGTTGAAGAGGCTAACAGGTTTCATATACACGCTTTTCTCAACAATGGTGGATATACACGCGAAGAAATTGAAAAATGCTGGGGTCTCGGTTTTGCTAACGCGGATAGTTTGCAGTTTTCTGAATTTGGTGTTCAGGACCTCGTAAAATACACCCAGAAACAGCATCTTCAGTATAAGAGATGGAGCTGCACGAAGAATCACGTGCAACCTGAAGAACGAGAACACTTTGTAAGTACTAAAGACGTTCACGATTATTGTGACAACTGGAACTGCCAGGATTTGATTGACAGACGTTTTAACGATTATTTTTTAGTCCTTGACGATAGTTTGTGTTACACCAACACAACAAACGGTTTTGATTACATACGTCTTTTCCTTTGCCGGAAGGACGCAAAATTATCATTTTATTCAACTTCCTTTGCGGAGTTTGATGATAGAGTAAAACGAAAAGTAAATACAAGAGACCTGAACTTGCCGCCTGACGATGACGAATGGCTGCAGGGCTCTTTGTGGTACAAAAATTAGGAAAGGTAGGGACATTGTATGAAGGTGAATTATAAAAAATACGGGATGTCAGTGGCGAGATATCAGGAATTAGTGGGTTTTGCTCGTCAGTATCCTGAGTTTGTGCAAGAGCGCAAACGGTTATTAACCGGTACGGGTGCGGTAGATAAAGATGGTACAGCGGCTGCAGATTTAAAAACCAAAATTGATCTTATTGAAAAATGTGTTAAAACAGCTTGCTTTGATTGCGCAGAAATTACGCCATTTCTTTTGAGGAGTGTTACTGAGAAAGTATCATATGAGTGCTTGAATGTTCCTATGTATCGTGATGGTTTTCTTTTGAGAAGACGATTGTTTTTTATTGAATTGGATAAGCATAAAAAATAAGACTTAAATTTCATTTTTCTGTGCTATAATGAAATCAATGAAGCTGTGGAAATCACTCCCCGCAAGCTTCGTTCTTTCTGCCAACCCCACCCGAAAGGTGGGGTTTTCCTTTTGTAAAAAGTTGGTGAATTATGGATGAAAAAGTACTTGAAGGATTACTGAAAGAAAAAGAAGAGCTTGAGCAACTCTTAAAACCTAAGAAACGTAAGTTTTGCGAGTATTATATTGAGTTAAATTTCAATGGCACTGCAGCGGCAGTTGCTGCAGGATATAAAAAAGAGTCGGCACGTCAGCAAGCTTCACGTTTGCTAACAAATGTTAACATTGCCGCGTACACACGCGTTTTACTTAAATTGTCTGTTGAAAAGTCGGGGTTGAGTAGTGATTTTATTACTCAACAACGGATGGAAATTGTTAAGCGTTGTATGAGCGCTGTTCCTGTTGAAGAGTGGGATTATAACAGACACGAGATGGTCCAAAAAGGAAAATATAAATTTGATGCTAAAAACGCATTGAAGGCTCTTGAGGCACTGGATAAAACTGTAGAGGGTAGCAAGGATAAAAAGAAAGATGATATACTCATCGAATTTGCGACGGAGGAAGGAGAAAGTTGGGGCGGTTAAATGAAGGTTTTGAAGATAGGAAAACCTAATCCGAAACAACAACAGTTTTTTGAATGCAGAAAGCGGTTTATCGGTTACGGCGGAGCACGCGGCGGCGGTAAATCCTGGGCTCTGAGAACTAAGTTCATACTCTTGGCTATGAAATATAGCGGTCTGAAGCTCTTGCTTTTACGAAAAACACTTCCCGAGCTTCGTGAAAACCACCTCTTACCAATGCTTGCACAGTTGGAAGGTATAGCAACATATAAGCAAACTGAAAGAGCGTTTCTCTTTCCTAACGGCTCACGAATACGACTCGGTTATTGTGATGCTGAAAAAGACATTTTCCAATATCAGGGTCAGGAATACGATGTTATAGGCGTTGAAGAGTGTACTCACTTTACTTTTGCACAGATACAGTTCCTTATGACCTCTAATCGTACTACAAGAACAGATTTTAAACCGCGTATGTACTTTACCGGGAACCCCGGTGGCGTAGGTCATAACTGGTTTAAAAGACTTTTTATAAAAAGAGCGTATGAAGCGGGTGAAGACCCCGAGGATTACGCTTTTATACCCGCTACTGTTGACGATAACGATATTCTTATGCGTTCTAATCCTGAGTATGTTAAAGTTCTTGATTCCTTGCCTGAAAAACTTCGTCAGGCACACCGTTTCGGTAACTGGGATATATTTGACGGACAATTTTTTGAAGAATTCCGAGATTATCCTGAGCATTATGAGGATAGATTAAATACCCATGTTATTGCACCCTTTGAAATCCCACGAGACTGGATTATTTATCGTTCGTTTGACTGGGGGTTCGCGAAACCCTTCTCCTGTGCTTGGTGGGCGGTTGATTATGACGGAAGACTTTACAGAATACTTGAACTTTACGGGTGTACAAAAACACCTAACGAAGGTGTTAAGTGGTCACAAGAAAAAGTTTTTCAAGAAATAGCGAGAATAGAACGAGAACACAAGTGGTTGAAGGGTAAACACATTATAGGGATTGCAGACCCTTCAATTTGGAATTCTAACGGCGGTGTAGCAATCGTTGAGGAAGCAAATAAAAACGGTGTATATTTCACACCTGGTGACAACACGCGTATTCCCGGTTGGATGCAGGTTCATTACAGACTGAGCTTTGATGAAAATGGTATCCCGATGATGTATGTGTTCAATACTTGCGCAGGCTTTATAAGAACGATGCCCGAGCTCCAGTTCTCTAATACTAATCCCGAAGACCTCGACACAACAGGCGAGGATCATATTGCTGACGAGGTTCGATATATGTGTATGGCTCGTCCTATTAAACCTGTTATCAAAGAAGAGAAAAAGCCTTTCGGGGACGACCCTTTGAATTTAAATCAGTCCTATCGACAAATATAAGGAGTTTTTTATGTCGGATGAAAAAGTAGTTAGCCTTAAAGATAAGCGGGCTTCTGAACCACGTGTTGACAAGAAATTAGTTGACGAAGCTCTTGACATTTACAAAAAGTACAAAGAAGGTAAAACAAATCTCGAAAACAGAATAATTGAAAATGACCAGTGGTATCGTTTGAGATATAACCAGGATTCGGAGGATTCAACAGCATGGCTTTTTAATTCTCTTGCCAATAAACACGCCGATGCTATGGATAGTTTACCCGAAGTTTCTGTTCTTCCGCGAGAGGGTAGCGACAAAGAAGCGGCTGAAACTCTTTCTCAGGTGTTACCTGTTATTCTTGAGCGCAATAATTTTGAAGAGAAATACTCAAATATCTGGTGGCGTAAATTAAAAAGCGGTACCGGTGCTTACGGTATTTTTTGGAATAACGAATTATTGAATGGCCTGGGTGATGTTGATATCCAGGAAATTGATGTTCTTTCTTTGTATTGGGAGCCAGGTATTACCGATATACAAAAAAGTGCCAATGTATTCTATGTAAAACTTCAGGATAATAAATTCCTTGAGCAAAAATATCCGCAATTAGTCGGTAAGCTTGGCGAAGGTTCTGTTCAGGTTTCCCACTATATTCACGATGATACCATTGACACTAAAGATAAGACCCCTGTAATAGATTGGTACTATAAACGTCAAATTGAGAATAGAACAATCGTACATTACTGCAAAATTTGTAATGGTGAACTTCTTTATTCTTCGGAAGACGACTCGAAGTACGCTGAAAGCGGATTTTATGAGCACGGAAAATATCCTTTTGTCTTGGACCGTCTGTATCCTGAGGAAGAAAGTCCCTGCGGTTTCGGTTATATTGATATTATGAAAGGCTCACAAAGACATATAGATGAGCTTGACGAAGCAATTTTAAAAAATGCTAAACAGGCGGCAAAGACAAGATATTTTATAAACAGTTCCGGTGCCGTTAATGAAGAGGAATTTGCTGATTGGACGAAGGATTTTGTTCACGTTTCAGGAAGTAATCTCGGTGAAGACAGTATCCGTAACATTAATACACCTACTCTTGGTGGGGTGTACCTCAACATTCGTAATATGAAGGTTGAGGAATTAAAAGAAACAAGCGGTAACCGTGATTTTTCACAAGGTGCAACGGCTAATGGTGTAACTGCCGCAAGTGCTATTGCTGCACTTATTGAAACGGGCGGAAAATTGTCCCGTGATATGATTAAAGGTTCGTATTTTAAATTCAAAGATGTTTGCGAACAGATTATCGGAGTTATACGCCAGTTTTATGAATTTAGCCGATTTTTCAGAATTACCAAAGCAAATGGTGAAGATGACTTTATTGCATTTAATAATTCGAAAATTAAAATGCAACAGCCGACGAAAGCGGTTGGTGACGGTATAAGCCAACGTTTACCTGTATTCGATTTAGATGTGAAGGCATCCAAAAACACAGCGTACAGTAAGCTTTCACAGAATGAACTGGCTATTCAGTTGTACGGTATGGGTGTGTTTAATCCTGAAAACGCAACTGTCGCACACACGCTTGTAAGTGCTATGGATTTTAACGGTAAAAACGAAATGCTCAAAACGATTCGTAGCAACGGAACGCTTCTTGAAAAGTTGCAGGCCATTGCTCCCATAGCTATTAAACTTGCGAGTGCCTTAGATAATATTAAGCAAACAGGTGGCGCGTTCACACAAGAGGTTATAGCGATTCTCGGTCAGGCTCCCGGTGGTGAAACACCTAATGTGATTGAACCCGAGGTGGATAATTCTTTGGAAGCACAATCGCGTAGGCGTTCAAATGAAGC
Organism: Acutalibacteraceae bacterium; assembly: GCA_045543075.1. Classification (GTDB taxonomy): domain Bacteria; phylum Bacillota; class Clostridia; order Oscillospirales; family Acutalibacteraceae; genus DTU089. Next base: position 46,860 of record JAZQLZ010000022.1, on the reverse strand, counting down.
GACGGTACCAAAATGATTAATGTTTACATAAGAAAAAGCGGTACCTTCAGAGAAATCGAAGCAATCGGTCATGCGAAATATGCTCCTGAAGGTCAGGATATCGTTTGTTCTGCTTTTTCAATGCTCATTTACACACTATTATCGTATCTTGATAAAAACCCCGACAAAGTAAGGGTTTATAAAAACAGGGTAAGTTCCGGAAATACATGTATTGGTTTCAATGCACTTCACAACGATGTTGACGTTGCTTTTGAGTGTATTATAAACGGATTTGTGCTTTTGTCGGAGCAGTACCCGGCTAACATCGTTATTCACGGAAATTATTCCGTTGATAAATAAATGATACGCAGGAAAGACTGCCGGAGGAAAAAATGAATAATTTAAAAAACAAACTTCATTTACAACTTTTTGCCGAAGGTACAGGCGGTGAGGGTGCACCGGGTGAAGGTGTTGGAAATGAAGCGGCAGGAAACGCTGGCTTCGCCGCCCAGCAACAGGTTGATGATGGTCAGCTCACCACTGACAACGGAGAAGGTGCAGACCTTGATGCAGAATTTAAAGCACTTATAAAAGGTAAGTACAAAGAACAGTACGAAAACCATTTCAAAGGTGCGCTTAAGGACAGAACTAAGAAAAACACAAATCGTATTTCTGAGCTTGAAACAGAAGTCAATGCGGCTAAGCCGGTATTGGATATTCTTAAGGCTCGTTACGGTATCGATGATGTTAACGCTCTCGGAACTGCCCTTGAAGAGGATTCCTTGTACATTCAGCATCAGGCAATGGAAACAGGTAAAAGCGAGGCTGACATTCTTGCTGATATTCGCAAGAATAGGCAGGCTCAGGAAGAGGCCCGTAAACGTGCAGCTGATATAGCTGAACTTGAAAGTTACCGTGCCGATGCTCAGCTTAAAAAGATGATTGACGGATGGCGAGAGGAAGCTAAAAAACTCCAAGAGATATATCCCGACTTTGATTTGGATACTGAATATAAAAACAAGGCTTTCGCTGATATGCTTTACAAAGGCTTTGATTTGAAATTTGCCTACGAAGGAATCCATCACGCTGAACTTCTTGAGAAAGCTCGCAAGGAAACTGCACAAACTGTCGAAAGACAAACCATTGACACTATCGCTTCCGGTGCTGCTCGTCCCAGTGAAAACGGTGTCACCTCACAGGCAGCGGCACAGACTACGGTGGATGTCAATAGCCTCACCTCAAAAGACGTTCTGGATATTATCAAAAAAGTTGAGAACGGACAAAGAATAACATTTGAAAGGTGATTTTAATGAACAAAGTAAAAAATATTTTAAATCTTCAGCTTTTTGCTGCAGGTGATGTAGTTAACAGCACAGGTTCTGAGGGTTTATCCGCAGAAATGAAAACATTTTATGATAAAACTCTTATTACTCTTGCTTCACCCTATCTCGTTCATGACCAGTTCGGTCAGAAGCGCGATATTCCCAAAAACGGCGGTAAGACTATTGAGTTCCGTAAGTTTTCATCCCTCCCCAAGGCTCTTACACCCCTTACTGAAGGTGTAACACCCACGGGCAATAAACTCAATGTATCTACCATCACTGCAACTGTCGAACAGTATGGTGACTACGTTGAGCAGTCAGACCTTCTTGAACTTACTGCGGTTGATAACACCATTGTTGAGGCTACGAAACAGTTGGCTTCACAGGCAGGTCTTACTATGGATACTGTTGTAAGAAATGAAATTGTCGGTGGTACCAACGTTATGTATTGTCCTAAAGTGTCTGCAGACGGTACCGAAACCGTCATTACCTCAAGAAGTGCTATTGATAAAACAGCCCTTCTTCGCGTTAAGGATGTTTTCAGAGCAGCAGCAGAACTTAAAGCAATGAATGCTCCTAAAATCGACGGCTACTATGTGGGTATTATTCACCCCTATGTTTCTAACGACCTTATGCAGGAGGCGGGTAATCAGTGGATGGAAGTCCAGAAATATGCGACACCTGAAAATATGCTTAAAGGCGAAATCGGTTGCCTTGGCGGTGTTCGTTTTGTTGAGACCTCTGAGGCAAAAATTTGGAGAGAGGGTGCCGATGATTGTGCTGTATTTGCAACACTTATTATTGGTGCCGATGCTTACGGTGTAACAAGTGTCAACGGCGGTGGTGTTGAACACATCGTGAAACAGAAGGGCTACGGTAACGACCCTCTTAATCAGCGTTCTTCAGTGGGTTGGAAGGGTCTTAAGACTGCAAAAAGACTTGTTGAAGAATACCTTATCAGAATTGAAAGCGGTTCTGTATCTGGCAATACAGCAATAGCTAACTAATTGAAAGGATGATTAAAAATGGCAGAGAATAAAAATAACCAGACAAACACACCCGATACTCAGGGTAACACACCCGATACTCAGGGTACTGCACGTAAGACTACGACTAAAGGCTCTAAAAAAGAAAAACTCGTGAGTGTTTTTATTCCTAAAACCTCAAGAAATGATACAGAGCGTTTTATTGCCGTTAACGGTGAACGTATTCTTGTTCAAACAGGTAAAAACGTTGAAATTCCTGAACGTTTTGCTGAAGTAATCGAAAACAGCAAGAAAATGTCTGTTGTAGCAGATGAATATATCAATGACAATGCAACGTTGACTTGATAAATCTAAGTAAAAAACGGCGGCGATACATCAAAAGTGTGTCGTCGCTTTTTTAGAAGGTGAAAATATGAAAATAGGACAGGCTATAGAAAAAGCTGATACATTATACAGAAACAATTATACAGAAGAGCAGAAGACCGAATGGCTCGCTGAATTCGATGAAAAAATCCTTCGTGAGGAATACGCAACCCATGAGGAGCTTTGTGATTTAGCAACAACCGACTGGATTAAATTCATAATAAGCAAATTCGCGCCTTTGTATATTGAACTCGGTATTGATATTCCTGATGCAGACGATATAAAGATAACTTTAGATACAGAGCTTCTTATACCGATGCAGTATCAGGAAATCTATGTTTTGTACCTGCTTTATAAAATGACTTTTTATTCTGCAGAGTATGAACGTGCAAACAATTACGCAGCTGAATACATCGGCTTGTATAACTCTTTTAAAAATTATATTAACCGAAAGTATATGCCGATTACCAAGGCAACTATAAAGGTGTGATGTTATGGGACGTTACGATTCAAGAGTGATTAATAAAAACAGATACTCCATTGATAAGTTTTACGGTTATAACCACGGGCTGAAGATAGGTGCCGGTGAATTTTATGATATGAAAAATCTTACCTCTTCATATTATCCGGTGCTTTCCTCCCGGCACAAACGCGCCACCTTTAATGTCGGTGATGATGTACATGCTTTATACAGTAAGGAAAAGCTATTGTATGTGAAAAGCGGTTCCTTATATTACGGCGGTGAAGCGGTAACAGGTTTTCCGTATTTATATCCCAAGTATGATTCAGTGCGAAAAATGGTGTCTATGGGTGCTTACGTTGTTATATTCCCTGATAAAGTGTACTTAAATACCAATGATTTGACCGATTTCGGCTCCATTGAAGCGAGTTTTGCGACGGATGAAGGAACTAATACCAGTTATACCCTTTGTGCGCTTGACGGCGAAAAATACGAAAACTACGTTAAAGGCAATACTGCACCCGAAAATCCCGAAAACGGTGCAATGTGGCTTGATACTTCATCGAAACCGCATACTTTAAACCAGTACGATGAAGCAACATCAATGTGGATTGGAATTTCAACTACCTATGTGAAAATATCTACTCCCAACATAGGAAAGTTTTTTAAAGAATATGACTGTGTTAAAATCAGCGGTTCGGTTATCGAAGATTTTAATACAGATATGATTATATGGTCATGCGGTGATGATTATATTATCGTTGCCGGTATTATTGATGAAGAAAAAACGCAAAATACCGTTTTTGAAGTCAACCGCAAATGTCCTGATATGGATTTTGTATGTGAAGGCTCGAATCGTATCTGGGGTTGTAACTCTAAACTCAACGAGATTTATTGTTGCAAACTCGGCGACTTTAAAAACTGGCGTTGCTATATGGGTATTGCTTCTGATAGCTACGCGGTGTCTGTGGGTTCGGATGGCGATTTTACCGGTGCGGTAAGGTACGGCAGTTATACTTTGTTTTTTAAAGAAAACTGCATACATAAAGTTTATGACAATGTGAATCCGCCGTTTCAGGTATCTACAAGCTATACTCGAGGCGTTCAAAAGGGAAGTGAGCGCAGTCTTTGTGTAGTTAATGAAACCCTTTTTTATAAATCACCTACAGGTGTGTGCGCTTACGAAGGCGGTATGCCTATAACTATTTCAGGCGATTTCGGCACTCTTTATTACAGTGATGCGGTTGGCGGTGCCTTCCGTGATAAGTATTACATCAGTATGATGAATAAAGACAGTCGCAGTTTATTCGTTTATGACCTTAATACTAATCTTTGGCATAAAGAGGATGATATTTGTATTACTGAATTTGCAACAAATAACAGTAATTTGTATTTCATTGCCAATGACGGTACCGAAAATTATATAGGTCTGATAGATTGTGAGCAACCTTACGGGGTGTTTACCGGTGAACTTTCGGGGTGGTCTGAAGAGCCTGATTTCGAGTGGTGTGCTGAAACAGGCTTTATAGGACTGGATATTCCGGAGTATAAATATGTTTCGCGTATTATATTGCGCCTTGATTTGTCGGATGGTGCAAGTATGAATGTTTATATTGAATATGACAGTTCGGGAGAATGGGAAAAGTTACATTCTATAACATCAAATGAACTTCACGCCATAGATTTACCACTTATGAGAAATCGAAGGTGCGACCATTTCCGTATTAAATTAGTCGGTACCGGTGAAGTGAAGTTGTACTCACTTACTTTCAATATTGAAGAGGGAGGGGAATTGAATTGATTAATAATGATGTACGGGGCGAATTAAATACTGGCGAGTATTTAAATCAAATCCTTAGTCAAGTGGAAGAAACATTACGAATGTGTATGGGTAGTATTGAAACCAGTATACGTGATGCAGCGAATAACGGCAGTAATTCTATTGATGTTGCGCTTGAGTTGAATAAGAACCAAACCAAGAATTTGAATATTCTTTCAGAAAAATTAAAATCTACCGCAACAGAATTTTTAAATACCCAGAAGGGTGATTTTGAAACTCTGAAAAGTGAAATCATCCGCAATGCTGAAGAAATTACAACAGCATATAAAAAAGAAATCTCTGCTTCCGAAAAAGCAATTGAATCAAAAATCACTGAGGAATATACGGCAAAAACCGATTTTTCGGAATATAAGAACACCACTGATTCCGCTATTCAACAGAATTCCAAGGGTATTAAATTAAATGCGGAAAATACAGAAAGTATTCAAAACGAACTTACTGAATATAAGCGAAATAATAACGCAGAACTTTCGGTACAGGCTGACAGAATTGTTTCACAGGTTGAAGCGGCTTTTGCCACTAAAAATGAGCTGGAAGTTGTAGAGCAGTACCTTTCAAGTAAGGTAACCCAGGAGGTTAATCGTACAACAGAGGAATTCATAGAACAGGTAAGCGTTTTATCCGATGCTGTAACCGATAAGGAAGGTGTTGTCAGTGCATTTATCGAGGAACTTAATGTTTATATTCGTCGTGGAGAGCTTGCTGAAGGTGTTTATGGTATTGAGATTGGCAGAAGTGACAGCGGAATAGTAAGTCGTTTTACCAATGACAAACTCTCGTTTATACAGGGAGGTATTGAAATAGCTTATATTTCCGGTAGTAATTTGTATATAACCCGTGCAGAGGTGTTGGATTATTTAAAAATCGGTAATTCAACCGATGGTTATTTTACTTTTGATGTAACTGAACACGGATTGGAGGTTAGATGGAATGGCTAAAATTAATGGTACCTGTACCGGTACGTCTGCAGCAAAGTACGACGTGTGGATTGACGTAATACAAAATTCACAAGATACTACGAAAAACCAAAGTGATGTTACAGTATCTTTGAAGTTGCAACGCAATGATGGATATGCCGATTCGGCATATAATCTGAGCGAAGATTCAAACAGCTTTTCGCTTTCGGTGGGCGGTAAAGTCAGAAGTAGCGGTACCCGTGGAATAGATACACGAAACAGTGCTGTTGTTGTTCTGGCGATATGGACCGGTGTGGTTTCGCACGACGATAAAGGGGAGTTGCTTTTATCGGTCGGTGGTTCTTTCACTATGGGAAGTACCGGTCTTAAATCAGGCAGCGTAAGCGGTTCCTTTAAATGTACTAAAATTCTTCGTGCATCTTCTTTGAGTTTGGGTGATACAAAGTGGATAACACCGGGAGATAGTTTTTCTTTTTCCATTATAGGTTCATCATCATTTTCGCATAAAATATCGTGTCAGATTGGTGATAACCCGAAACAGTTAAATGAGTATGCGGAAGGTGAAATGACAGGAGAAATAACAATCCCGAAATCTTGGAGCTCCTACGTTATTGATACCAAAATGGTCGTGTTAAATATCGTCTTGGGTACGTATGATGGTGACGAACTTATAGGATACAAAAAATACGGCATTTATTTCATTGTTCCTAATATCACGGAATATGCGCCCACATTTGATGTGGTTATTGAGAAGATAAATAATGGTGCTCCTGAAGATTGGGATGGTTACGTTAGCGGTATAAGTCAATTTAATGCAAGCTTCAGCAACGTAGAGTATAAATACGGTGCTGATTTTAAAAGTGTAAGCATTGTATATAACGGCATTACCAAGAATGTGAATGGATCTTGTTTTAATGTATCCGGTTCAGGAGAACAAACCATAATTGTTCGCGTTACGGATACGAGAGGTAATTATCTTGAGAAAGAGGCAAAAATAAACGTATTCCAATATTCACCACCCAAAATTAACATATCTTCTGTAAAACGCTGTGATGAACACGGTGTAACAGATATTAACGGAACTTATCTCAGGGTCGAGTATTCATCGGGCTTTGAAAACATTTTAACCAATAATGCTGAAATAGTTCTTAAATTTCGTATAGCAGGTAGCGTTGATGAAAACGAATTTGTTGTTGAAAATGCATCGCCTCTTATTATAGGAGACGGAAAAATTAAAAATGATTTAGCTTACGTTGTAACAATGGTTATAACCGATTCTTTGGGTAAAACTGCAAATTCTGTTAGAGGTATAGGTACCGATCTTACATTTAATTTACGCAAAGGCGGTAGAGGCGGTGCCTTCGGTGGATATGCAACCGAAGATGATGTTTTGCAGTGCTATTGGGATTTGGATATTATAGGCAAACTCAGATATGAGCCGGTTACAGTTTCTATATCCGAGGCTTTTGAAGAATTTTATTCGTATGCAAGATATTATCAGTGTCTTGATATGGTTTATATCCGTATGCGCCTGACGGTTAAAGAAGCCATACCCGCAAATACGGATTATATGGTGGCTGTAGTTCAAAACAAGGCACCCATGCTTTTTACGCCACTCGGGGTTTATTCACCGGGACTTCTTCTTTCAGGCGGTGTAAAGTATAAAACAGGTGAAATAACAGTTACCTCACCTATAGAAATTGCTAAGGGTACAAATATATACATTAATGGTATCTATTTGGCGGACAATATTATAACGGAAGGATGATATGAATGGCATATTCAACAATTCGATACGGCTCATCAGGAAATGATGTTAAAACCTTACAGGAGTATTTGAACAATAATGGTTATAACCTTACTGTGGACGGGCAGTTCGGTAGTAAGACTCAGGCGGCAGTAAGAGACTATCAAAAAAACAATGGTTTGAGTGTCGATGGTATTGTAGGAACTAATACCTGGGGAAGCCTTACGGGAGCCGCTAAAGGTAACGTCAATAATGCTGCGCAATCAAACACAACCGCACCTGCACCTACAAGACCTACATATACTGCAAGTAATGAGTTAACTGCGGCAGAAAATGCACTTAAGGACTGGGAAAGTAAAAAGCCCGGTGAATACACTTCACAGCATAGTGCGAATATAGATGCCCTCTTGGATAAGGTTATGAACGGGGAAAAGTTCTCTTATAACGCAAACGAAGATCCGTTGTTTCAGCAGTACAAGGATATGTACGTAAAAAATGGCAAACTTGCTATGAATGACACAATGGCGCAGGCGGCGGCATTGACCGGCGGTTATGGATCTTCTTACGGAACGGCCGCGGCACAACAGGTTTATCAGCAACATTTGACCGAGTTGAATAATAAAATGCCTGAGTTCTATGATCGTAAATATCAGATGTATCTTGCGGAGAAAGAAGGAGATTTTCAAAAGCTTGCGTTACTGCAGCAGATGGATGATGCCGATTATGCAAAGTACCGTGATGAAATAAATGATTATAATACTCAGCTCGGATATTTGTATCAGAAAAAAGAAGATTTGTCAGATGAGGATTGGCAGAAATATATGGCTGCACTCAGTAATTATGAAAATGACCGCGACTTTAATGAAACTGTACGCCAGTATAATGAACAGATGGAGTACCAGAAGGAACGGGATAGGGTTTCTGATGCGAAATCATCTTCGAGTAGTAGGTCGAGTTCAAGTAGCTATAGTCCGCAAAATACCGGAAGTGATGATATTGAATCTGAAGAACCGGCTGTTTCTACCTATGATGAAGCGGTTAGTTATTTGAAGCAAAATGGTGCAGGCGATGCTACAAGTGGCTTAATGACTCGTAATGAGTGGATAAGACGTAAAGGTGGTTATTTAAAAGAAGATGGGACCAGCTGGGGAGCATCAACAGCTGCTGAAGCACAATATTCTTCATACGCTGAGTATCTTAATGCTTATATAAAATATAAGTTAAGTTGACGGGAGGATTTTTATGTCTTTTGCGGAATATACCAAAAATTATCTGAAAAATAAAAAAGATAAATCAAAAGAAACATCAACAAATAACCAAAAACGATATACCTCCTTTGCAGATTATACAGAATCTTATATGCAAGAAAAAGCAAACAGAAACATTGGATCTTACATAGATGATTTTGTTAACGATGCGAGTTCTTTTTTATCCGATTCTGTTGATGTTTATTCGAATGTTGGTTTTAGCAATTCAAAAGCTGAATACGTTGCAAGAAATAGCCAACAAAAAAACCTTAACAGCAGAGCAAACCGAATCAGAAAGTTTTTGGAAGAAAACGAAGTTGATGAAGCAGTAAAAAAAGAAATAACAGATTATCTTGATGCTTATGACCTGGATTCTAACAATATTGTTGATGCCTTTAAAAGCAAGTCTGAGTATTTCTCTCAGTGGGAAAATGAGGATGCATATAATTATTGGTATGATACCGAAGAAAGCAAGAAAAAATATGCCGCAATGACCAATGAAGAAATTGATGCTGAAATAGAACGCCTTAACAGTGCTGATTATAAAAGCGGTAGACTTGTTACAAAAATTATAGGTGGAGTAGGGGATGTTGTTTCAGAGCTCAAGGGGGATACTGAAAGCGATGCTTATAAGAAGTTTCAGGATACAATATCGTCGAGTGACTATACCAAGTCCGAAAGTGCTCTTCAGTTTTTACAAAACGAAAGATTAAAACGCAAATACGAGGAAATCGACACATCTCCCGAAGAGGTAAATGCTCTAATGGAAGAATATACTGAGCTTGAGAGGCGATTAGACGAAGAAAAAATAAAAAACTTTGGTGCGTATTGGGGTGCTGCGTTTAACAGAAATCCATTATCAACATCAGCATATTCACCCGATTTAAGCATAGAACCGAGGATGAAAGAAATTGAAGACAAATTGAATGCTCTTCATCCGGATTGGAATGTTCTTGTAGAGTATAACCGAATTCGTAGAGATGAAGAGTATTATAAACCTTTTATAGAGACTCTTCAGAAGGAAGCGGAAGAAGCTCCGGTGTTGTCTTCTACAGCTTCTGTGATTATGTCTCCGTTGAAGGTTTGGGGAACTTTGGGTATGGTTGACAATGCATTTGATGATACTGAGTTGCCTATGAACCCAAATTCTCCGTGGTATTTAGTCAACAACATGGTTAATACACCTCGTGAAGCGGTTATGGAAAATTATGATTGGGTTGATTCAAACGGTAAGGACTGGTTTGATACCTTGTACAGTACCGGTATGTCAACCGCAGATTCGTTGTTTACCACTGCTGTAACGGGTGGTAGCTCTTGGGCAGGCGGTGCTGTTTTGGGTATATCTGCTGCAAGTGATACTGCTCAGCAAGTAGCTTTGAATGGTGGTACAAAAGAACAAGCCTTGATTACCGGTTTGTTTGCCGGTGTTAACGAAATGCTTTGGGAAAAAATTTCCCTTGGTAATTTCAATGCCTTAACTGAAAAAGGTATAAGAAACATCTTTTCTAAAAAAGGAATTAAAACCGCCATCGGTAATATCCTTAAGTCTGCAGGTGTAAACTTTTCGGAAGAAGCCACAACAGAAGCTTCTAACCTTATTGTGGATTATCTTGTAAACGGCGGTGCAAGTTCATATGCTCAGGCATATGAAATGTATCGTTCTGCAGGTTATAACAGCTCAGAGGCTCGTTCTAAAGCTCGAGATTATATGTTGAAGCAGGTAGCTGAAGCAGGATTCAGCGGTGCTCTGCAGGGTCTTTTTATGGGTGGTGCCGGTACATCCATCGGCTCAAGTCTAAATACTGTTGCTGTTAACGAAGCGACTAAAAATATGTCTGAAGCCGATATTGTCGCTTTACAGGAACAAGCACGTACTCTTGGTGTTGATGTATCGGATATTGACGTTGGTTCTGCAGGTCCATGGGGTGGTTCAGCTTCCGCAAAAAAGGTTGCAAACCTCATTAGTGCAGTTCAGGATAAACAAGCACAAACCGACCGACAAAAGGTAATTGACACTGCAAAATCTTACGGGTTAAACGTTTCTCTTTATAATACCCAGACGGAAACTGGTTTTAATAAGTTGAAAAAGTCTGTCGCAAATATTGAAAGAGAAATTACAGCCAGAATTAATGACCAAGCTGATTATATATACATCTCTGCTCTTGCCGACCGTATTCAGGAGTTGGGTGAAAGCAGGGGAAAGGCTCTTTATATTGCTGATAGTTATATACGTGCTGTGGATGGTCAAAGTCTTGACCAATACCGTGAGGCTTCCTTAAATAGTGAAACTGCCCGAATTGCAATAAATGAATTCAATTCATCGGGCGAGAACACACCCCAATGGGTTCTTGAGGCTAAACAACAGATTGAAAATGTTTATGCTGAAGCGGAACGCAGATATATTACACCCGCGCACTCTGATACTGCTGAAACAGTTAATGTAAAAAGTAATGTTGAAAGTACCAAAAAAGGTATTGACAACATACCTGATACTAAAAATATCACTCAAAATCACAAAGCTTCAGCGGTTGTGAACGGAAAAAGTGTTGAAGTTGAAGGCATTGGTACTGTCAGTGAAAATGGCGCAACCGTAGTCGTTAACGGAAGAGAGGTTGATATTAAAAATATTACCTTCAATAATCCTTCCGCCGAAGCGGCTTATAAATTTGCTTCAGGTATGGATACTACCGAAAAGGCGAAAGCGGCACTTGAACTGTATAATCCGAAATTTGACAACGGATCCGATTATAAAACTGCTTTTAACGAGTATTATAATGCAGGCATTAAGGGAATAGGTACCTTTAACGATATTGATAAGTATTATACTTTTGCTCACTCCTTCCCTGAATCCTGGCGCGAAGCGGTATTCAATGCCGGTAGAAGTAACAAGATTTATAAGTCGGGTGTCAATAAACTTTATAAAACCCGTAACTTGAGTAAAATTCAAAAATCCCAATTAAAAGTTCTTGATTTACTCGGTGAAAAGTATGGTATTTCCTTCCTCGTCTTCGATAACTTGAAGGATAGCGATGGAGATCTTAGTGGTCTTCAGATTGCGGGTACCAATAAGGTCGCTGTATCTCTTGAAGCGGATGGTAAGTTATACCTTCGCACTGCCGGCCACGAATGTTTCCATATTATTGAAGAATGGAATCCTGAAGCGGCAACGGAGCTTACCGAAAAGGTTATAAATTACCTTAAACAAACTGAAGGGTATAACTACACTGAGCAGGTGCAGGAATACGGCCGTCGCTACGGTGTTGATGCCAACACTAATGAAGGACTTGCTCTCATCCATTCCGAAATGGCTGCAGATTCAATGTTCGACGTTTTCTCAAACGAAAAGTTTATTAAGTCTCTTGTTACAGAGAATAGAACACTCGCACAGAAAATCAAGGACTTCTTAACTGACTTGATTTCTGAACTCCGCGAAATGATAACCCACTTCCACGCGAGTGAGGAAATGAACGCTCTTCGTAAACAGACTGTGGTTCTTGAGGATATAAATGCTTCGTTCATATCCGCCCTGGAAGCTGCTACCAAGAATATGCAGGAAACACTTTCCGACAAAACAAAAAACACCGCCACAAAGGACGGTGTTAGGTATAGCATAAAAAAGACATCAAAGATGCCGTATGCGAATCAGATTGAGCAGATTGAAAACCAACAATTAAATGGTAGCAATTCTTTGTATATAGGTATACCTTCAGCACAATTACAGTCAGCGGGATTTTCAAATAATCCGTTTGCTATGAATCAATCAGATTATAGAAAGTCACGCAGAAAATCCTCGCCAAACAAAAACTATTCTAAGCACGCCGTTAAGAGAAAGTTTTTTGAACAATTACCCCAAAAACTTAATGAAGCGGTTATGTTTATTGATAACGGCAAAAAAGTTACAGTAGTTACGGATAATCTTATGATAGATACCAATGGTAATCCTTCATATATTGTGGCGGGTGTCTGGAAAAATCAGCCCATGGATGATGGCTATATCAATCAAATTAAGAGTGTATATCCTCTTGATGATTTTATTAAAAGAATAACCGAAAGTGCTGAAAGCGGAAATCTTGTTATAATAAATAAAAACAAGGCTAATGATTTGCTTGCCCCCATAGGAATCCAACCTTCCCAGCGGTCAAGAATCATTAACCTTGCAAAGGACAGTATATCACAATATTCCGAAAAGTCAAGTGAAATTGATAATCAATACTTTGAAGCTGTAGAATGTGGCGATATGGAAACTGCTCAAAAACTTGTTGAACAAGTTGCAAAAGAGAATGGTTATGATTCACCGCTACTTTATCATGGTACATTAAATTTTGGCTTTACAGAATTTGATATTTCAAAAGGATTTATTTTTGCAACGAGTGATAATGCATTGGTTTCAACTTATTCGGCGGTAGATGGTTCGCGAAGTTTGACGGATTTAAAATACAACCAAGATGATAATCCCGAAAATGATATACGCAGAGGGAACTATGCACTATATGCGAAGCTTGGTAAATCATTAGTGTTGGATTGTGAAAGGAAAAATTATGAAAATTTATTTAATATAAAGTCAAATTTAGTGGAATCAGAAGAAAATACGGAGTTAATAAAAGAACTTGAGAAGCTTCACGTAACGGATGATATGGCTCGACTTGCGAAAGCATATGGCTATGATAGTGTTGTGTTTAAAAACATCGAAGATACAGGCCATTTTTCGTATTCTGAAATGGTTGGTGATGTTTATGTTTTATTTGATTCATCTGACGTAAAATCTGCAGATACTGTTACCTATGATGGTGATGGTAATATTATCCCACTGTCACAGAGATTTAATGAGGATAATAAAGATATCCGTCGTTCAATCAAACTCACCCAAAAGGCACAACAAGTTTTGGATGAAAACCCCGAGCTTAAAAATGCTTTCCAGAATTTACAGAACGAGCTGGGATTGACTAAGGGCTTCGTTCCCGAAGGTAAGACTATACATAAATACGCGGCGCAGTTGAAAAAGGACAACCCCTCCAATGTCAGCGTTGCTGAAATCGAAAGCGACCTCAGAGAGATATACAGCGTTCTTTCTTCAATGTCCGGTAGTGAGGGTTATGAATACGCAGCGGACTTAACCCTTAACCTTGCCAAAAAAATGCTCGACAGTAGCCGTGTTCTTGATGACCTGAATGCTGAAAAGAAAGAGTTAAGACAACGGTTAACATCTGCTGTTAAGGGCTATAAATGGTATTTGTCACCCGAAATGCGTAGTGAAATTGAGTATCATTACGATTCTTACGGCAACTTCCATAAAAAGATATTCGGTAAAGGTTTCTCTTTCTCTGAAAATTCAACTGATTATCTTGATAGTGATTGGTCGGAGCTCTGCGCAGCTGTTCCCGAACTGTTCAATTCCGACACTCCCGCAGTCGAGCAACCTCTTGTTATTCTTGAGGCGTTCTCTGCTACCGAGTATGAATACGGTTTGTTCGATGATTATCAGTACGATACCCAGGCTAAATATATTGCTACGGATATTATGAATAATTTAGCCGCGGTTCCTGAAGCGGATACCTTGATAGGTAAAATGAAGTCTTCAGAATATGACCGTATAGCAAAACTTAAGAGTGAAAATGCTGAAAAGATAAACGAGCTTAAGAAAAAATATGCTGAGGAAATCGAGCGTACTGCAGCGGAGGAAAAAACACATTATAAACTGCAGATTAAGCAGAAAATTGAATCCGAAAAAGCGACAAAAGCCCGAAAGAGTATTGAAATCACTATGGTTCGTTTATCCGGTATGCTCGCCAACGGTACCAAAAGCCGTCATATTCCTCTTAAACTTATTGATACAGTCCGTGAATTGTGTTATTCAATTACTCTTAACAGAGCATCACAGGCACAGTTGGGGGATAACCTTAATAAGATAGAGGCACTTTATGCTGCGCTTAACCAGGGTAAAGATGATGTTAACGGTGAAACTAATAATCAGTTCTTAAAAAATGCCTATGATGAATACGTGCATAACCTTATCCATCAGTTGAGTGAACAGTTACGTCATAAAAGTATAGGTAGTATGACACTTGAAGAGCTTATATTGGTAGATGAAACTGTTAAAGCGGTTGCTCAAAGAGTTGCCCGTGGTAATGAACTTCACATTGAATCCAGAAATGAAGGTGTAGAAGAAACGGCACAGGCGATATCCGGTGAACTCGGCACTGCTAAGGTGAAAAGACTTTATAAGTCAGATAAGCTGAATAATGCTTCCGACAAAATCGACCACGAAAAATGGAAGTTCTTAAAGCCTGTTTATGCCTGGCGTATGATAGGTTCTGATACCTTTGCTGAATTAATGAATAATATCCGAAAAGGTGAGGATACCTGGGCGGTTGATATTGCCGAGGCTCGTGAAAAAGTACTTTCCATCAGTGAAAAGTATCATAAAGATACCTGGGCAGATGATAAGAAAGTACTTACCCTTGCCAGCGGTGATAAATTCACCTTCAGTGTTCAACAACTGATGATGTTGTATGTAGCCTCTCAGCGTGAACAGTATATCCCACATCTCATAGGTCATAAACGTGGGAAGAACGGTGATACCGTGAAAGGCGGTTTCGTTTTCGAAGATGCCTATAAGGTTATCGAAGACCGAAAAGGTAATTACAAAGGTGCAAAAGTACGTGCTTGGCGTAAACGTGATGCCGGTACACATCACCTTACTGGAAGTGATTTGGATTTATTTGCTGAAACACTTACCCCCGAACAGAAAGCCTACGCCAATGAAATGCGTGATTATCTTGCAAAGGGCCTTGCAGTTAAGGGTAATGAAATCACACGTAAACTTTATGATATGAATAAGTTTGTTGAGGATAAGTATTTCCCGATTAAAGTTGCCCGCGAATTTCTTGACGGTAATATGAAAGAACCCGAAGTTCGCAGTGTTTTAAGTACATCGATTATGAAAGATTTGCAGGAATACGCAAATAATCCTATTCTTCTCCGTGATTTCGACGATATGTGGGCTGAGCACGTGCAACAAATGGCAATGTTCCACTCTTTTGCACTTCCGCTCGATGACTTTACAAGGGTATTTAACTATAGGAGCAGTAACGGTAGTCCTGCTTCAATAAAATCACGTATTGAAACGGCTTGTGGTAAAGGTGCTGTATCTTATATAGAAAACTTCATTAAGGACGTCAACGGCGGTGTTCACGCTTCATCCACACCCACCGTTATGAATAAAGCCTTATCATTGTTCAAAAAAGGTGCGGTCTTTGCTTCCGCATCTGTTGCGATTCAGCAGCCTTCCGCAATAGCCCGTGCTCTCGCGGTTGTGGATACTAAATATTTCGCTAAAACCACTTTTACCAAACGGGATTACGACGAGCTTATGAAGTATGCACCAATTGCCCGTGTCAAGTCTATGGGCTTCTTTGACAATTCCATAGGTCAATCTACAAAAGAGTGGTTGCTTTCTCGCGAATATAAAGGCTTGAAAAATAAAGCGGTGGCACTGCTCAAAGACAGCTCCTTCCGTGATGATGTTCTCTCCGCGGCTCCTGAAAAGATGGATGAAATAACCTGGTGTCACTTGTGGAATGCCGTTAAAGCGGAAACAGCGGATAAGTATAACCTTACCGGTGAGTCATTGCTTAAGAAAAGCGGTGAACGTTTCTCTGAAGTGGTTGAGCTTACCCAGGTTTATGACTCTGTTTTCTCAAAGTCCGAGTATATGCGTTCTAAAGATACGGGAGCGAAAATGTCAATGGCATTTATGGCAGAGCCCACAACTGCCCTTAATATGCTTGTTGATGCAGCAGCTAATTTAAAGCACGGCAATAAAAAACAGGGGGCAAGATTCGTTGGTGCTTTTGTTGCATCTGTCATCTTCAATAACATTTTGAAATCCCTTGTTACCGCCGCCCGTGATGACGATGAAGAAAAAACACTTGTTGAAAAATATCTTTCAGCAGTTTCTTCAGGTATTCTCAATGACCTTAACCCGCTGACACTTCTTCCATGGGTGAAGGATATCGTATCAATATTTAGCGGATACAGTGTTGAACGTGCCGATATGTCCTTGGTTCAGGACCTTTATAATGCGGTTAATTCTCTCGGTAGTGATGAAAAATCAAACTACCGTAAAATAGAAGATACTGCAGGTGCTCTTGCCGCCTTTTTGGGCCTGCCGGTTAAAAATGTTATGCGTGACTTCCGCGCAGCTTTCAATGTTTGTGCCGGTATCTTTGGTTTCGAAAAAGAAAACGAGGATGGTGAAAAGGTACCCGTGCAGAAAAATATAAAAGAAACAAGCGGCGAAGGTATCAAAAACGCAATTACAGATGAGTTTTCGGAAGGTTTTCTTAATAAAGTAAAAGACTTTATGGAGGAAAAACTTTTTGGTACAGCCGATGAACAACTGTATAACGCTATAAAGCAGGGTAACTATAAAGCCTACGAAAAACTTCTTAAGGAAGAATACGAGGGCGATTCCGAAAAAGTCAATTCTGCAATTCGTAATGGTTTGATTAACTATGATGAACGTATTACAAAAGCGGCTGAAGCTCGTCGCGACGGTAACGCTACTCTGTACAGCCAATGCGTTAATGGACTTTCTGCTGACGGCTTTTCTAATGAAAACATCCGTAAAGCGGTCGATAAGGTATATAATGAGCTTACGGATGACGGTGAGGGCACCGAAACAACCGAAAAAGCATATAGCTTATATACCTACGAAGATCTTAACAACGCCATCGAAACAGGTGGAGATGTTCAGAGTATAATCGACGATATTACTTCTGCAGCTTTAAAAAACGGTAAAACAGAGGAAAAAGCAAGAGAAAGCATCCGCAACCAGGTGACGAGCTACTGGAAACCCTTATACCTTGAGGCTTCCGATTATGAGCAAGAGGAAATTAAAAAGCTTCTTGACAATACTGAGCTGTACAGTGATTTGGATGATACTCTTTATGGTTGGGAAAAAGATTATACCACCGAAAAGTATAAACCTCTTTATCTTGAGGCATCCCGTACCGAAAAGGAAAGGATTATTTCCGAGCTTGAGGACACCGGTCTTTATAGTGATGCTGCTAAAACTGCAAGGGGATGGGAAGTTGCTGTACTTAAGGAAGAATATAAAGCTGCGACTTCACAGACCGAAAGAGAGCGCATAAAAGCGGAAATTTGGAATACCGGGTATTATAAATATTATTCCAATATGTCAAAAGCGTTGGATAAGCTCGATGCAGATGAATAAAATAAGACTTAAAATTCATTTTTCTGTGCTATAATGAAACCGTAAAAGTGAAAGCCACTCCGCCAGGGGTGGCTTTTAATTTATAAGGCGGTGAAAACGTGACAGAAAAAGATAAGTATCAGTTGATACTCGATGAGTTGATAAAACCTATTAAAGGCTTTGTAAATACAATAGCTAAAAAGAGCGAGCTGCTCTCAAATAAAGTGAGTTCTGTTAAAGATAACAAGGATTCGAATGAGAAATATCCTACTGTAAAAGCAGTTTATGAGTTTATTCATGATTCAATAAATAATATATCTTTTGATAAATTCGAAACCACCGATAATAGGGTGACGAAGTTGGATGAAAAATCCACCAATGAACAGTACCCTACGGCAAAAGCGGTGTATGACCTGAACAGCAACCTTTTTGAACAAGGGAAAAACCTTTTCAATGGTTTATTTGAACCCGGTAGAGCTAATGATAGTCCCAATGCAAACCCGGAAAACGAATCACGTTCTGAATGGATTGCGGTAGAACAAGGTGAAACCTATACTTTCAGTCACAGCAAAATTCATTATAGTTTTATGATTTGCGGTAAGTCGGAAGACGGAACTTTAACTATCATTTACGATGGGAAAGTGTATGCTGAAGGTTATACCTTTACGATTCCTGAAGGTGTTACACATATAAGATTTTCTGCTTATAATACTGTTTTGGATTCAAACAATATTCAGTTTGAAAAAGGGTCTGAAGCAACAGCATACGAACCTTATAGATTTACTATCAAAAAAGATTTGTTACCAACTGATGGTAGTGCTGAAATTTCTGAAAACGTTGAAACTACTGATAACAAGGTTACTACCATTAACGAAAATTCAACCAATGAACAGTATCCGAGTGCAAAAGCGGTTTATGATTTTGTAGGGAATAATCAAGGTAATGGTGGAAGTGCTGAAAACTCTGCTTTTCAAGTGTTACCAACGGGCAAAAACCTTTTAAACCGTGAAACCGATACAGTCGGCTATAACTTAACAGAAACAGGCGAACTTGTTTCTGCATCAAATTACGAGGTAACAGAATTTATTCCTGTTGTAGAAAACGAAAGTTATCATTTGAGCAAAAATAGTGTTGGCGCATCGGCAAGAACGATATGCTTCTATGATACTCATAAAAAAGTTTTGAGTTTTGCAAGTAATACAGTTGCAGGTCAAAAGTTTATTGCACCTGAAAATGCAAAATATGTTCGTTTTTCTTTTGCAAAATCTGCTACCGAAGTACAGTTTGAACAGAGTAAAGTTGTAACGGAATATGAAGCATTTGTCGGCAAAGAGCAGATAGGATATAACGAGTTATATATTCCTAAAAGAGCGATACCGAGCGAAGCGTTGAAATGTATGACTAAAAAAGCAGGTGGTAAAAACTTGCTTGATAGAACAGTAAGCGAAGTTGGTAAGGTTATACTTGCAACAGGTGAATTGAGCAGCAATTCAAGTGCAGAAACATCTGATTTTATTCCTGTGGCTTTCGGTGACAATCTATATATAAGTGGTACACCCGATGAAGGTTATACAACTATTTTAGTTGCTTATGCGATTTATGACGAAAACAAACAAGTTATTAAATTTGTTGATAAGGCAGGTAATTATGGTGAAAATCCGTTACCGTTACCAAGACACGCAAGGTTTGTTCGTTATTCTTATAGAAAAGCAGGTACAAACATTCAAATTGAAAGAGGAACTGAAGCAACCGAATATGAAGAGTATATCGGTGTTCCTGCTCTCGATAATGAGTTGATAGGTGTTAAAATGCCGAATGACTTGCCTTATTCATTAAACCCGTGGAGTGGTAAAAGGCTTGTTGTTGACGGTGACAGTATCACACACGACCAAGGCAACTATAATTATTGGCAGTTTGTAGCGGCGAAACTTACAGATATGTATGTTGACAATTCCGATAAAACAACCGAATATGCTAATGGTTGGAAAGGTGTTGGCGGTTCTCGTATTGCTAATGACCCTGTTGAAAGCACCGATGACCCGAAATATTCAATAGTGCTTCGTTATCAGAATTTGCCTGATGATGCTGACCTTGTAATTATTGCTGGTGGTACAAACGATTGGCAGCACGGCAACGTTGAGTTAGGTGAGTTTGATAGCACAGATATTCATACATTTAATGGTGCATTAAACGAATTGTTATTGGGATTGAAGCTTAAATACAAGTACATTCCTATTGTTATGATGACCCCGATTAAGAGAGGTTCGGCGTACAATCAGCCGAATAAAAAAGGCTTATATCAGGAACAGTTTGTTGATGCGATGATTGCTAAATGCAAACAGTACGGAATTTACTGTTTTGATATGTATTCCAACTGTCCGTTAAACCCTCAAATTCCTGAATTGAATGAGTTATTCTTCTTACCAAGCAAGAATAGTGACGGAAGTATCAAGTATGATGAAGACGGTAACATAATGTATGATGCTACACACCCGAACACAGAAGGTCACAAGATTATGGGTAGAACCGTTGCAGGGTTTATCAGAACGCTCTCTTGATAAGGCGGTGATGAGATATGGTTGAGAAAATACTTTTAATTGCATCTGTGCTTACGGCTCTTGGTGTAATTATCGCCACAGTAGTTAAGATTTATAAGTTTATCCGCAAATGCGAAAAGTGGATTAATGATACAAACGAGCATTCCCTCGACAATTATCTTTCCATTAAAAGACTTACCATTATGTCCCACGAAATGCCTTTGAGTGAGCGTATTGCAGCAGGTGAAAAATACATAAAGTACGGCGGTAACGGTGAAGTAAAATTAAAATATAATGAATTGCTTGAAATCTACCAGCAAAAAAATAAGGAGGAATTTCCAAATGAAAATTAACTTGAAAGCCCGTTTAAAAAACAAAGTGTTCCTGATTGTAGCAGCGGCACTTATTCTTGCCTTTATCTATCAGATTTTGGCAATGTTCAACGTAGTACCCCCGGTAAGTCAGAATGCTATTATGGAGCTTGTTTCGATGCTCCTCAACATTCTCGCTTTCTTCGGTCTGTTGATTGACCCCACGACCGAGGGTATGTCGGACAGTGCGCGTGCACTTACTTATCTGAAAGCAAACGACGTCCGCACATTGGAAAATAAGAATATAAAAAGTAATGATGTTAATGCAGAGTGTTCAACTGCAAGAAAGGATGAATAAATATGGCAAAGAAAATCTATATTTCCCCCAGTAACCAGGTAGGTAATCTGTACGCAACGGGTAACACCAACGAAAAGGTGCAGTGTCACAAAATTGCGAAAGCCTGTGTTTCTTATCTTGAAAAAGCAGGTTTCAACGTAATGTGTACATATAACCTCGATATGTATGAGAGGGTAAAAGAGAGCAACTCCTTCGGTGCAGATATGCACGTAGCAGTTCATACCAATGCTACCGCAAAGCACAATGTTACAGGGGGCACTCAGATTCTTCTGTACAGTCTTGATGGTGAACGTAAAAAAGCGGGTCAGGCAGTCCTCAATAGACTTGCCCCCATCACACCCGGTAAGAGTGCAGAAAGACTTATTGAGAAACCTGATTTCTACGAGTGCAAAGCGGCAACCGGTCTTACGGTTTATTGTGAGTGCGAATTCCACGATACAAAAACCGGTTCCGATTTCATAATTAAAAACACCACCAAAATCGGTGAAGCCATTGCAAAGGGCATCTGTGATTACTACGGTGTAAAACTTCCTGCAGAGAAAGCGGAAACCAATAAAGCGGAATCTACCAAAAAGGATGATACGCTCTACACAGTGCAGACAGGTTCATTCTCGAAATATGAGAACGCACAGAAACATAAAGCAAAACTTGAAGCCGCCGGCTTCGACGCCTTCATCACAACTAAAAAGAAATAAAAAGTCTCCCTTGTTGAAAAATCTCAACAGGGGAGTTAATCTATTTTGTGTTTATAAACTTTGACTTGCATTTTGACTTGCATTTTTCACAAAAACAAGCAAAAAACAACTAAAATCACTTTCGTAATAATTATAATAAAAAACATTGAAACCCTTGATTTATCAAGGGTTTCAACGCTTTTTCCCATTATTTTACGGGTTTTATTTTTGGCAGGGATGGCGAGGTTCGAACTCACGGATGACGGAGTCAAAGTCCGTTGCCTTACCGCTTGGCTACATCCCTATATTAAAATGGTCAAACTCAAAATATATCTCGAGTTTGACCTTTAAAATGGGGTGGATGATCGGGGTCGAACCGACGACCTCCAGGGCCACAACCTGGCACTCTAACCAACTGAGCTACATCCACCATATATTGGCACGGATGGAGGGGCTCGAACCCCCGACCTACTGCTTAGAAGGCAGTTGCTCTATCCAACTGAGCTACATCCGCGCGTTGTGGAGCGGGTGATGGGAATCGAACCCACACGACCAGCTTGGAAGGCTGGGATTCTACCATTGAACTACACCCGCGTGTGTCACAACAACAGACATTTTATCACAACACCATAGTGTTGTCAAGATTTTTGTTTAAGAAATTAGCAAAAAAGTAATAAATAATTATTCTGCGATACAGTAGTCGTTATTGGCATCAATTATGGTTATTTCCATAATTTTACCCTTTAGGTCAGTGTTGCCGTAAACTCGTACAGGAGTATAGTTTTTTGTATAGCCTTCTATATAATCATCTTTTGCTGTTTCAAAAAGAACCTCGGCTTTTTTGCCTACCTGATTTCTCATAAACTCAGCTCTTGTGTCGTTGGCAATTTCAGTTAAACGGGCAGCTCTTGATTCTTTAACGGATTTTTGTAACTGCTCCATTTTTGCGGCAACCGTGCCTTCGCGCAATGAATAGGGGAATACATGGGCTTTTTCAAATCCCACTCTCTTAACAAATTCGCAGGTTGTTTTAAAATCTTCTTCGCTCTCACCGGGGAAACCCACTAACACATCGGTGGTAATTGTCGCATCGGGGAAAGTTTCGCGTAATTTTTTGGCGAGTTCTTCGTATTCTTCTGCAGTATAGTGTCTGTTCATTTTTTTTAGAACATTATCGCAGCCGCTCTGAACGGATATGTGGAACTGAGGGCATAATTTGGTAACCTTTGAAAGCCTGTCGATCATTTCATCAGTAATATGGTCGGGCTCGAGGGAACCCAAGCGAACTCTTTTGATGTTCTCGTATTTTTCAGCCAGCATTAAGGCGTCAGGGAGCGAATAGGGAGTTTTTTTGCCGTAGTCGGATAAGTTGATGCCTACAAAAACAATCTCTTTGTAGCCGTTTTCAGAGAGACTTCTGAGTTCTGTATCAATATCATCAAGACTCTTTGAGCGGGACCTTCCGCGAGCAGTGGGTATAAGACAGTATGAGCAGAATCTGTCGCAACCGTCCTGTATTTTTAAAAATGCGCGTGTGTGACCGTCAAACCTTGTGATGCCGCTACTGTATAACGGGTCTCCTGCTTTATGGTCTATATAGAAATCCTTGAATGATTTTGTGTCAATATATGAATTAATGGCATCGGCAATTTTTAAATTGCTTCTGTTACCCATTAAAATGTCAACCTCGGGTAAATCGTTAATTATGTGTTTTTCTGCTTGTATGGCGCAACCGGTCAGAACGATAATACAATCAGGGTTTTGTTTTTTTATTTTGCGAACAGTCTGTCTTGTTTTTCGCACACTTTCGGCTGTTACTGTGCAGGAATTTATGACGGCTATATGCGCGTCGGCAACACTATTTATAATAGTATAGCCTTCACGCTCTAAAATTTCGCCCATTTCCTGAGTTTCATATTGATTAACTTTACAACCTAATGTGTAAAAATAAACATTCATATTGCGCCTCGAAAATAAAAAATCACTCCCGAATAACTCGGGAGTGAAATTATAACATAAAATACAGATAAGTTCAAGATTTAACTTATTTACCGGGGAAAACACCGTTCTGTGCAATGTCTGAGAAACCGTTGCCGGAACCTGTAATAGCAGTAATGATACTGTCAAGGAACTGGCAGATAGCTTCGAGAAGTGCATCTGTTGAATTATCTTCAACGGGTAATTCACCGTTATGACCTACTCTGTAGATAGCATCTTCAATTCTCTCTGTTGCTGCTTCTGCTGCGGTAGGTTCACAAATTGTATCGTTAAGAAGGTCGAGGCATTCAACGTAAGCTGCTTTGAGTTCTTCCATATCTGCATCGGAGCAAACAAGTTCGTTGCCTTCGATGTCGTATGTAATACCGTTGTTGTAGTTTGTGATCAATGCTGTTGCATCTTCAAGTCTCCAACGGAAGATGTTTCTTGTGTTACGAGTACCGTTGAACTGGGGGAAGTTGGGGCTGCTGTTAACGTTCTTAACATCGCCTGTGATAAGGTTACCGATAAGCTTGATAACAACGTCGTTTCTGCCAACCTCGTGATGCTGATTCTGGAAGAACCATGTTGTATCGATAAATGCACAAGTAGAGATATCAATGCTGCCGTCAGGTGAGATGATAGCATCATCTGAGAAGAGGATTTCATCGGGAAGAATCTGACCTGCAGGAACATAAGTAGCACCGAGTGTAGTAGAATCGATATCAATAATTGCATCACTGTTAGTTGTGTCAGAGCTTCTCATAGCACCGAAGAAGTTGTAGTCAGCCACAGCATAGTTTAGACCGTAACCTGCAACGTTGTGAACAAGGTTGCCCTCTTTTTCAGTGAATGCTTTAAGGTTGTCAACAAGGTTTAATCTTGCTGTCTGGAAGTTGTCGATTGTTTCGGCAAGCTCTGCACACTCGGGGTCATCCCAGATTCTGTCGTAGTACATAGCCTTAACGTCTTCGAATCTGTCTGTGGGAATCATAGCCCAGAACTGAGGACAGTAGAGCATGAGGGTGTCAATAATACCGTCAACCGCACCGGAAAGAATAGAGTAAACAACCTCTTTAGGCATAATCTTAAGAGCAATATTGATTATGTAACCCAATGTACCGTAGTCGTTGCTTTCCTTCATAATCATGGGTAAGAATTCATTGAAGAAGAAATGCTCGTATTCGGGATGCTCGGGATCGTTAATCTTGAATTCTCTGAGATAGAAGTCGCCCATAACGTCAGTACCCTGGAGACAGGAAACAACGTTTACGATTCTGTTGATATCGGTGTAGCCTGTATCCTTGAACATTTCCAGGTATGCCGTAAGAATTGTACCACCGAGAGAAATTGTAACGATATTTACTTTGTCAACGCCTTTTTCGGATTTAACGAACTGAATATATTCGTCAAGACCCTTTGCAGATTCAAAGGGATCGCCGATAAGGGGGAATGCATAGAGGTAAAGGTCGTTTTCATCAAGAATAGCCTTTGTAGCAACTTCGCCTGTTGTAGCGTCAATTGTATCCTCAGTGAGCATCTTCATAGGAATCATTCTGTAGAAATAATCCTTATCATCCTGACTCATACCGCCAACAGAAGTACCGTAGTGAACAGTCTGAAGATTGTTCACGGGTTTACCGTCTTTGCCGGAAGCCTGAATTGCGAAAACTTCTTCAACTGTATTGGCAACGCCTTCTCTGAGCTTGCCGTCGCTGTCGTTCTGACGGATGAGAGCTCTTACGAGGGGAGCAGCAAGGTTGTTGGTGATTGTGGGAACAAGAGTGGAGGTATCAAGAATAAGAAGACCACCGGAAAGTTCTTCACCGTTTTTGTTTGTTGCGGGCTCGCCGTTTTCGTCAGCAAGGTAAGAGATGGACTGGCTGATACCGGGAATGATGATGGTAGGATAAACAGTTTCCTTAGCTTCACCGTTACCGCCTGCGGTATCTTCAGAAGAACCTGCGAAGAAATCGGGAGTGGACTGCATGAGCTCAATAGCTTCATCAATGCTGTTTGCGTTGATGATATTTGAACCGTCGGCAATCTGTGAGAAATTTGCGTTTGAGTTAATGAGACTTGTAACAGCAACAGCAGCAACGCTTACGACAGAGAGAGTCATAATAATCGCAAGAGCAATAGCTATTACACGTTTGCCTGTCTTTTTCATAGAAAAAGCTCCTCCTTAGGTTTTTATACATACTAAAATATACCATAAATTTTTAAAAATTACAATACTATTATATTATATTTTTTATACAAAAACATTGTATTATATTTGTTGACTTTAACACCTGCCATAAGATATAATAAATTTGCACAGCACAATCATTAATTTTTTTCCCGAACATATATTTTTATCATAGTAAAAACGGGAGTGAGTTTAATGTTTGTTGTGTCATTTTCATCAAAAAAATTCAAACGGATAGCAGCAGTGGTTGCATCTGTAATTATAATAGCGGGCGGTTTGGTTATTTACAGTTGCTTTTCAAAAGGTAAGGGCGATATCAACAACATCAGTGCAAATAACACCGTGGAGGGGTCTTCGGGAATACTTACTTTTATTTCACAGTTCGGCTGGGAAGTAATCAAGGAGCCGGAGGATGTGCGCGAGGTTATGATTCCGACTGAGTTTGATGATGTTTATAACAATTATAATTCCATACAGCTCGCTCAGGGCTACAATCTTGAAAAATACGCAGGTAAACGTGCAAAAAGATGGACTTTCACCATAACTAATTATCCCGGTTATCAGGATAGAGATTGCATAAAAATCAACGTTCTTGTTATTGACGGTGAGATAATAGGCGGTGATGTCTGCTCTGTTGAATTAAACGGATTTATGCATGGCTTTACCTTAGAAAAGGAATAAAATCATGGCGAAAAATGCAGGAAAAACAGAGCGACTTGATAAAATAATATCCTCTCAGGGACTTGTTTCAAGAAGTGAAGTGAAACAGTTGGTGAAAAGGGGAGATGTAACCGTAAACGGAGTCGTTGTAACGGATTCTTCTCTCAAATTTTCATATGATGATGTTATCACGGTAAAAGGCGAAACTCTTTTTCAGAGCCGCTACACGTATATAATGTTGAATAAGCCAAAGGGTGTGGTAAGTGCCACTGATGACAAGCGCGATAAGACTGTTGTAGATATTTTACCCGACGAATTAAAACGAAAAAACCTTTTTCCCGCAGGGCGGCTTGATAAGGATACAACGGGTTTCTGTCTTATAACTGATGACGGTGAATTTGCCCATAATATACTCTCGCCGTCGCGTCATGTTACAAAGACATATATAGCTGAGGTTTCCGATTCCATTGATATTGAAAAAGCTAAAAAATCCTTTTATGACGGTGTTGTACTTGCTGACGGTACCGTTTTGCTCAGGGCAATTCTTGAGGAGCTTCACTGTGCGGACAAGTATATGTTTAAAGTAATAATAAAAGAGGGGAAATACCACCAGATTAAGCGTATGTTTGCGTCATTGGGTACAACCGTTACGGAACTTAAGCGTGTAGCGATCGGTGGATTAGCCCTCGACGAAAGCCTTCCCGAAGGTTCTGCAAGGCTTTTAACCGCCGAAGAAATAAAATCGATTGTTGAAAATGACGAAAAATTTTAACGCTAAATCGTTGTTGATTTTTGCATTTGAAACAAGATTTTTTGTCGTAAAATTAACATTTTGCATAAAAAAATTTGAAAAATATAAAAAAAGCACTTGCAAAAGTGGTTAAAGTTGTGTATTATGTATAACTGTTAAATGGTTAATTTGTTTAAATTTATCGGAGGTCATTATTTATGTCCAATAGATTATTTCAGGGTATTATCCATCAGATGCGCGATGTTGTTGATAGAACAATAGGCGTTATCGACGAAACGGGTGCTGTTATTTCCTGCAGCGACCTCAGTCGTATTGGTGAAATCCGTACCAATAACCTTGTTGGTATTTTTTCCTCTGCTGCTTCAGTAGCTTCTGATGGTTATCTCTACCAGTCATTCGGCTCGCATATGCATCCCGAATATGCTGTATTCGTTGAGGGTGAGGATGCGGTTGCACAGAATTACATAGGTGTTCTCGGAGTATCTCTTTCAAGCATTAAGCAGTTCTATGATGAAAAGTACGACAGAAGTAATTTTATCAAAAATATTATTCTTGATAACATTCTTCCCGGTGATATTTATCTTAAATCCCGTGAGCTTCATTTTAACAATGAATCCTCAAGAGTTGTTTTACTCATCAGACTGCTTGACAAAAATGATGTTTCCGTTTTCGATGTTATTCAGAATCTTTTCCCCGACAAGACAAAGGATTTTGTTATTAACATAAGCGAAAGTGATATTGCCCTTGTTAAAGAAATTAAGAGCGATGTTGACGGTAAAGACCTTGAAAAACTTGCCCGTTCAATTTCTGATGCTCTTTCTTCTGAATTCTACACACATGCTCTTGTGGGCATAGGTACACCGGTTGTTGGTGTTAAGGACCTTGCCCGTTCATTTAAGGAAGCGCAGGTTGCTCTTGAAGTCGGTAAGGTTTTCGATACTGAGCGTAATATTGTAAGTTACGAGCATCTCGGTATTGCCAGACTTATTTATCAGCTTCCCACCACTCTTTGTGAAATGTTCCTGAAAGAGATATTTAAGGTTGGTTCAATTGAAACCCTTGACCAGGAAACGCTCTTTACAATTCAGCGTTTCTTTGAAAACAACCTTAATGTTTCCGAAACATCAAGAAAATTATTTGTTCACAGAAACACTCTTGTTTACCGTCTTGAAAAAATCAAAAAGCTTACAGGCCTTGATTTGAGAGAATTTGATGATGCTATCGTTTTCAAGGTAGCCCTTATGGTTAAAAAATACCTTGATGCAAATCCCGTTAAATATTAATTTAACCCAAAAGATAGCTAAATTGTAAATTTTTTAAAAATTAGCACATTTTTATTACAAAAGGGTTACATTTTGTAATTAAATGTGCTATAATTTTTGTGTTGATAAAATTTAAGAGGATAGGTGTTACTTTTGATTAAGTTTGAAGGTGTATCCAAAGTATATGAGGATACCAACACAAAAGCCCTCAATAACTTCAATGTTGAAATTGAAACGGGTGAATTTGTGTTCATAGTTGGTTCTTCCGGTGCAGGTAAAAGTACCTTACTTAAACTTATGATGCGTGAGGAAGTTCCCACAAGTGGTACTATTAATATAAACGGTTTTGATTTAAATACAATTAAAAAAAGCAAAATCCCTTATTTCAGAAGAACTCTCGGAATTGTTTTCCAGGATTTCCGTCTTATTCAGACGATGAATGTTTACGATAATGTGGCTTATGCTATGCGCGTTATCGGTTCGAGGGAAAACGCAATCAGAAAGCGTGTTCCTTATCTTTTAGGTCTTGTGGGTCTTAACTCAAAAGCCCGTTCAAAGCCCAACCAGCTTTCAGGCGGTGAGCAACAGCGAGTTGCTCTTGCTCGTGCCCTTGCAAATAATGCAAACACAATTATTGCCGATGAGCCCACGGGTAACGTTGACCCTAAAATGTCATACGAAATTGTTGACTTGCTCAATCACATCAATGCTGACGGTACAACTGTCATAATGGTTACTCATGACCTTCATCTTGTTAAAACCTTTAATCACAGGGTTATTACAATTAAAAACGGTGTAATTGAGTCCGATTATCCCGATGCTTCACATATTGATGTTGAGCCTTATAAGTTTGATAATCCCGAAGATGCTGTCGGTTCTTATTTCGTTGAAGAGAGCGGCGATGATCTTGATTATCTTTTCAAAAATTATGCTGTTGATGTTGACAGCAAGGATGAAGATAAAAAAGAGTCCGATGATGTGATTGAACTCCCTTCGGAGGTTTCTGCTGAAACAGAAAACGAGAAAAAAGAGGAGGGGGTTGCAGAATGAAAGGCGCAAGTTTAGGTTATCTTACCAGAGAAGGTTTCAGAAATATCTGGGTAAACAGATTACTCACTCTGGCAACCGTTTTTGTTCTCGTGTCCTGTCTCATTATTGTTGGTAGCGGTTTATTAATATATGCTAATATCACCCATGCAATTGATACAATTGGTGCGCAGAATGTTATTATGGTTTTCGTTGAAGACGGTTCTTCGCAGGAGCAGATGAATTCGCTTAAGGCACAACTGGAAAAGCTGGAAAATATAGATAAAGTTGAGTTTGTTTCTAATGAGGAAGCTTTTGAAAGACAAAAAGCTGAGTATGGTGATAAGGCGGCTCTTCTTGATGGACTTTCTTCCGATATTTTGCCCGATGCTTATAAAGTTACCGTAAAAGATCTTGATAAGTTTGACGAAACTGCAGAAGGCATCAAGAAGCTTGAATATGTTTTACAGATTCGAGAAAACAGTGACCTTGCAGGAAAAATCGCAAGTATCCGTAACGCAGTTTCATATGTTTGTATCGGTATCGTAGCTGTTCTTTTCTTTGTTTCTTTGTTTATTGTTTCAAACACAATTCGTATTACAATCTTCAACAGACGCCTTGAAATCAGTATTATGAAGGCTGTTGGTGCAACAAATATGTTCATTCGTTGGCCCTTTATTGTTGAGGGTGTGCTTTTGGGCGTATTCTCAGCGGTAATTGCATTGGTGCTTGAGTATGGTCTGTACTCAGTTGCATGTATCTGGCTTTCAGATGTTATGTCAATGATCGGTGCCGATGTTGTACCCTTTGTTGATTGTATAGTTTTAATTTTTGCTATCTTTATGTTTATCGGTGTGTTTATCGGTTCAATTGGTAGTTTGCTTTCACTTAATAAATACCTTAAGGAGCATAATAATGTTGTCGAAAACGATTAAAAATTCAAAAAAAGTTTTGTCTTTGTTTTTAGCTCTTGTTTTTATTATGAGTACTTTTACCATATCGGTATATGCTCTCACGGATGCTGAAAAGCAGGAGTACAAAGACCAGATTGAAGATATAAAGGATCAGATTGCGGAGAATCAGAAAAAGATTGATGCCCTGGATGCAGAAGCTGCTAAGTATGACGATGATGTTTCTGCTTTGCAGGATAAAATCAGTATTCTCCATGACCAGATTGACCTTTATAACCAGGAAATCGCCCTTATTGATGAAGATATCAATAAAATTGATGCGCAGATAGCCGGCATTGAAACCGAAATCGAGGATCTTAACGAGCAGGTCAAACAGCTTGATGAGCAGGTTAAACAGCTTGAAGCTGAAAAGGCTGAAACCTATAAGTTGTTAGGTGAACGAATCAGAGTATCTTATATGTCCGGTGCAAGCACACCTCTCGAGTATTTACTTACATCCGATGATTTTGAATTCCAGGCATATCTTGAAAGAGTTGAGCTTCTTCAGAGAATAGCTGAGCATGATGATGCAGTTGTTAAACAGCTTGAAAAAAATATCGAGGATATTGCAGTAAAGGTTACTGAAATCGAGGATGTTAAGGTGAGACTTAAATCTAAGATTACTGAACTTGATGAGGCTAAAAAAGATTATGAAGCCAAAAAGCAGGAGCAGGTTGATGCCCGTAAGGTTATTGAGGATAAGGAAGCTTTGATTCAGGCAGACCTTGACAAGGTTATGGCGATCGTCAATGGTTATGACCGCGAGAGTCAGCAGTATAAAGATGCTATTGAAAAGCGTGAAAAAGAAATTCTTGAGCTGGAAGAAAAGCTTGCAGGTAAAAATACCTATTACGGTAACGGTAATGCGGGCGATATGTGTTGGCCCTTACCTTATGACGATGTCTATGTTTCATCTCGTTTTAAATGGCGTTGGGGCAAACAGCACAACGGTATTGATACTTGCCGTTGGTCAGGTACCCATGGTGCGGATGTAGTATCTGTAAAAGACGGTACTATCGATGTTGCAAGCTGGGGCTACGGCGGCGGTTACGGCAACTATGTTGTTGTAAACCACGGTGATGGTGTTGTTACTTATTATGCTCATCTTTCAAATATTACCGTATCACCGGGTCAGAAGGTTAAACAGGGCCAGGTTATCGGTCAGGCGGGTAACACCGGATATTCATTCGGTGCTCATCTTCACTTCGGCTTGATGATTAACGGCAGTTGGGTTGACCCCTTGAAATATCTTGACGGTGGCTCCACAATCCAGTGCACTGACTCATTATAATTTATAATAAAAATTGCCTCTCTTTCATATAGTGAAAGAGGGGCGTTTTTGTGCTTATAATTAAAATTAAATCAAATGAGGACGAGAAGATTAACGGTCGTTTTTTTAAAAAACAGTTAAGACCGGATGCATTTAAAAGAAGCTGTTTTAATATCAGAAATAAACCTTGTACATTAATAGAATTTAATGAAACAATGTTACCCGCTCTTAATCTTGAAAGGCTTTTTAAGACCTTTGAGGGACGGATTATCGGGGCAGCTGATGATTTGGAAAAAGTTGTGCCGCCTGAGTATAGATTTGATATTAAACCATACTATAAAAGGGCGTTATTATCATCATTGCAAAAAAATCTCGGCAGTAATGCCCGAAGCCTTAATCTTGCAATCAAGGATGATAATTTTATTTTTTCGCAGGAATATATTAACCTTGCAAAATCGGTAAAATCATTTACAATGCTGACTAAGGAAAGTACGGAAACAGACAGGTTTTGTAATCATTGTTTTGTCGAATACGGCTTCTTCGTGAATATAGTTAATTCATCTGATTACATTATGAATTGCAATATTTATGTAGATTTTAATAAAATTGAACTTGACGGTAAAATTATGATTATAAAAGACGAAAGGGAAGCCGTTTTATATCCCGACCCTGAGTTTTTTGCGGTTGATGATGAAATAAGACCGATTTTAAAAATGGGGATACCATTAAAGGTTGTGTGTGCTGCCTTTGCTTCAAAGTGAATTTAGTGTTTTTTATTATACTTGACATTTATATCGTTTTTCAGTATAATAATTTGGTATTATTTCCAGCAAATATTTATATTTTTGAGAGGATGTTTTTTAATGGCTCAGGATATTGTTTTAACCCAGGAAGGTTACGACGAACTTAAGGAGAAACTTCGTGTTCTTAAATCCGAAGGTCGTTCCGATATAGCAGAGAAACTTAAAGTTGCCCGTTCCTTCGGTGACCTTTCCGAAAACAGTGAGTACGATGAGGCTAAATCCGAACAGGCTAAGCTTGAAGCAGAAATCAATGATATTGAAACAATGCTTTCAAGAGCAACAATTATTGATGAGGAAACAGTAAACTCAGAGGTTGTTCACCTTGGTTCAGTTGTTACCATCAAATCAACTGTTCGTGGTTCTGCTGAAAAAACTTATACTATCACAGGTTTTGCTCAGGCTAACCCTGCAGAGGGTAAGATTTCTGATGAATCACCCGTTGGTAAAGCTCTTTTGGGTCACAAGGTTGGCGACACGGTTGATGTTGAAGCACCTCGCGGTGTAATGACATACAAAATCACAAAACTTCATAACGAAAAAGTATAAAAAATCAGGTCTGTAATACAGTTTTGTATTACAGACCGTTTTTTATTCAATTCTGTCATTAGTTGTAGTAACAGGTCCAACCATTTCATTTTCTCTGAAAAGAAGTGAAATGCACCAAATACCGGCTAAAGCAACAAGTACATAGACCACGCGGGAAAGAATTGCTGCCTGACCGCCGAACAACCACGCTACAAGGTCAAATTTAAAAAGACCGATGCTGCCCCAGTTCAATGCGCCGATTGTTACAAGTATCAAAGCTATTCTGTCAATCATAAACAATCTCCTTTCACTAAATTTCTGATATTATTATTGACTTGTTATTTTTTATTATTCATAGGTTTTTGTTGTACCATTTAATGGTCTGCAAAATGAATAAATTTATTTGAATTTATATTTTTTTGTGTTATCATAGCTTTAGTAAGTTTTTTGGAGGTTAAAAATGCTTTATTTAATTAAAGGTCGCGCAGGTAGCGGTAAAACCAACACAATGCGTCAGAAATTACTTGATACTTTGAATAACTCTGTAAGCAAACCTCTTCTTATTATTCCCGAGCAATTCTCCTTTGATACCGAGAAAGCTATGTTAAAATTTTTAGGGGCTAAAAAGCTGAAAGGTATTGATATATATAGTTTTTCGAGACTTGCTTTTTCAAATCTTAAAAATACACCGTATTTCACAAAAAATATACCTGATGAAGGTGTCAGAAAAGTTCTTATGAGCGAGGCTTTAAAAGAGCTTGACGGGAGACTTAAAATTTTTACTTTTGCCAAGGCTAATAATGATACTCTTGCAGCTTTGGTTGATTTTTCAAAAGAATTAAAATATTGCTGTATTGACAATGAGTTTTTAAATGAAAAGACCGAGCTTCTTTCAGAGGGATTTTTAAAAGAAAAATTACAGGAGCTTTCATTGATCGATGAGGGCTACAATGCTCTTGTTACCCAAAGCTATTTTGATGATACGGATTCTCTTAATATTCTCAATAAGTACGCCGCCGATGTCGGTTTGTTTAAAAATAAAACCGTATTTATTGATGGCTTCAGAACATTTACAAAGCAGGAATTCGACTGCATAGAGGTAATGCTCAGTCAGGCGGATAATGTTTATATAACACTGTGTACTGATGTTAATCCGAAGCGTTTTTCTTCATTTGATTATATAAAAGCCTTTGAAAACAAGCTAAGAGCGTGCGCCGCAAGAAGCAATACGATTGTTGACGAAATCGTTTGTTTGCAAAGAGCAGATGCTTTTCCGCCCCATATTTTACAGCTTGAAAAAGCATTGTTTTCACAAAATACTCAAGTAATTGAAAGTGACGGCAGTGTTAAGGTTGTTGAATGTGCCGATAGTGATGAGGAGTGTCTTTTTGTTTCAACTGAAATAAAAAAATTGTTGCGCACTGAAAATTACAGATGTCGTGATATAGCTGTTGTTGAGCGTACGGGCGGTGTATATAAGCAACGCCTTATTGCATCTCTTAAACGCCTGGGTGTGCCCGTTTTTGATGACAGTAAACGCTCGCTTTCTTTCGAAACACTCTTCGTTTATATAAATGCGGTGTTGTCCTGCATTTGCGACGGGTTTACTACGGAGAATGTTTTTAATTATCTGAAAACAGGCTTCGGAAAATTAAGTGTTTCCGAGGTTTGTACATTGGAAAAATATGCCTTAATCTGGGGTGTTAACGGTAAAACCTGGCTCAGTGATTTTACAATGCATCCCGACGGATTCGGTAATTCTTTAGATGAAAAAGCAGAGGCTAAGATTTCTCATATAAATGAATTGCGAAAAAAAGCAGTTTTGCCGCTTGTTGTGCTGAAAAAAGAATTTGAAAACAAGGATGGCAAAGAGATTACCGAAATATTCTACAACTTCCTGGTTGAACAGAATATTCCCGACAAGCTTTATGATTTGTATTCTGCTCTTAATGAGGATGGTTTCCCTGTTGAAGCTCAGCGCCACAGTGTTTCATGGAGCGTTCTGACTGAACTGCTCGACACTATGGCAACCTTAGGCGACGGTAAGTTCTTTGGTATAAAACGATGGTTTGAAATGTTCAGTCTTTTAGTTGACTCTAAGGAAATCGGTGAAATTCCTCAGGGTCTTGATGAGGTGCGCATAGGAAGCGCAGACAGAATACGCATAGAGCAGGTTAAAGTTGTATTTCTGCTTGGCGTTAATAAGGATGAATTTCCGCTTGTGAGTGTAAAAAACGGTATTCTCACCGATAGTGACAGAGTTAATTTAACTTCCATAGGTCTTGAGGTAAAACCACCCTTTGAAAATGAAGTTGATGAAGAAAGATTTATTGCTTATTGCGCAGTTACCGCTGCCTCTGAAAAGTTGATTTTATCTTACAAGACCACTAATGATGATGGCTCAAAGGGACTTAAATCCGAAATTATTGATACTGCGCTTAAGGTAGCACAAAACACTGATTTTACTGTTTTTTCTTCTGTTGATGCTTTCGAGAAAATTGAAAGTGAAGAAGGAGCCTTCTCCTTGCTTTCTGAAAATTTCAATTCCGATTCCCTGTTAAGATCAACGCTTCTTGCGTTTTTTGCCGATAATGAGGAGTATAAAGGTAAAATTTCAGCACTTGAAAACATAAATAATTCGTCGAGATTTACTTTCAACGATACAACAGTAAGCGAAAAATTATTCGGCGATGATATTTATCTTTCTGCAAGCAGGGTTGAAGGTTTTTATAATTGCCCGTTTTCGTATTTTATGCGTTACGGTTTGAAAGCAGAGCCTTTGCGCGTTGCTGAGCTTGACCCCGCTCAGAGCGGTACCATTGTTCACCTTGTTATGGAAACAGTTTTAAAAGAATATCCCAAAGCATCATTTTTAACCGCTGATGAAGATGCGGTTAAAGCAACTGTTTCGAGAGTTCTGACAGAGTACCTTGATGAAAAAATGGGTGGAACTGCTGAAAAATCAAAGCGCTTTATGTTCCTTTATAACAGGCTGCTGGATATTTCAATGGCAATAATTGAGCGTTTGAAAGCAGAGTTCGATGTGGGTAGCTTTGAGCCTGCAGATTTTGAGCTTAAAATAGGGGGAGATGAAATACCTGCATATAATCTGCCTCTTGAAAAAGGTCAGGTTACAATAACCGGTTCTGTTGACAGGGTGGATTTAATGGAAAAAGACGGGATTAAATATATCCGTGTTATTGACTATAAAACAGGTAAAAAGGAATTTAAATTATCTGAGCTTTTTGATGGTCTTAATATGCAAATGGTGCTTTATTTAATGGCGCTTGAAAAGAACGGTAAAAATTATTACGGAGATGTTGTGCCTGCGGGTGTTCTTTATTTACCTTCAAGAATCGGTATAGGTAATTTCCTTGATGTGCGTTCACCTTCACCCGAGAATATAGCAGCACAAAAACGAATCAGCGGCAAATTAAGCGGTATGGTTCTCGACAGTCCTGTGGTTTTCAACGGTATGGGTGTGGATAAAATGCCTGACTATTTCCCCGTGGGATACAAAAAGGACGGCTCAGCCAAGGGCGATTTTTACTCTCTTGAAAATTTCAAAAATCTTTCCCGCATAATTGACGGTAAAATTACTCATATGGGTAACGCGTTACACAAAGGCCAGGTTGCACCTGTTCCCACGGGTAAGGACGGGGAAGGTAAAATGTGTAAATACTGTTCGTATAAATCAGTGTGCGGTTACGAATACGGTAACGATACCGTTGAAATTACATCTCTTACCCATGCAAAGGCTCTTGAAAGATTGGAGGGAATTGAAAATGAGTAAAAACTGGACCGAAAATCAAAAAAAGGCAGTTGAAGCCCGTGGTATGCAGGTGCTTGTATCTGCGGCTGCAGGCTCGGGAAAAACCACTGTTCTGACCGAAAGAGTCAAAAATATTTTAAGTGATGTTGAAAATCCTTGCTCAGTTTCTGAAATTCTCGTTGTAACCTTTACAAGAGCTGCCGCAACCGAAATGCGTGACCGAATTTATGATTCCTTAAGAGAAAATGCATCAATTAACGATGTTAATTCCGATTATCTTCGCCGTCAGATGACATTATTGCCCACTGCGGATATCTGCACAATTGATTCTTTTTGCGCTAAAATAGTACGGGAAAACTTCTCTTTGGCAGATGTTGGTGTTGATTTCAGAATACTCGACGAAAAAGACACTGCAGAAATAATGGGCGATGCTCTTGAAATTGTTATAAATGAGCTTTATGACGAGAATGATGAGGCTTTCCGTGCCCTTACAACAATGTTCCTCAGCGAGCGTGATGATAAACAACTGGGTGAAATTATAAAGACACTGTATGACTATTCGAGATCATATCCTTCTCCGTGCAAATGGTTAAGTGACCTTGCTGATTCATTTAATTCCGCTAAAGAACCCAATGACACTGTTTGGGCTGATACAATTTATAAATTCCTCGGTATGTTCAGTGATTTCCACTACAAAAGGCTTATGCGTTGCGTCGCTTCAATGGAAGCCTCCGGCGGTTTTAGTTCAGAATATTTAAGGCGGTTCAATGCAACCGCGCAGAGAGTGGAGCTTTTAAAAACTTTTGCAGATTCAAGGGATTGGGATAGCATGGTAGGTGTAATTCGTGAGGGGATTATTGTAAAGGTTCCTGCGCGAAATTCAAAGGTTGATGAAAACCTTAAGAAGCTTACCCAGGAGGTTTTTGCTGAACTTGAGGATGATGTTGAAGCACTTGAGAAGCGTGCTTTACCTACCGTTGAAGAACATAAAAAGGACAGTGAGAAATTATATCCCATTATCAAAAAGCTTTGCGATTCCGTAAACAGATTGGGAATAGTTCTCGCAGAAACCAAGAAAGAGCTTAACGCTTATTCCTTTGATGACATTCTCCACAAATGCATAGGACTTATCATTAATTATGACGATGACGGAAACCGATATTTAACCCCCGTCGGTGAGGCATTACGCTCTAAATATAAAGAAATACTTATTGACGAATATCAGGATACCAATGAGGCTCAGAACAGTATTTTTGAGGCATTGTCAAGGGATTGTACGAATCTTTATTGTGTTGGCGATGTTAAACAGAGTATTTATCGTTTCAGACTTGCAAGCCCTGAGCTTTTTATGAATTTAAGACGGACTCTTTCGGATTATGACGGCGAAAATCATCCGTCGCAAATAACTCTTGACAGAAATTTCAGAAGCCGAAAAGGTATTGATGAGGCCGTAAACTATGTTTTCAAAGCTTTAATGAGCAGTGAAATAGGGGAGATTGATTATAACCAACGGGAGGAATTGACTTTCGGTGCAGATTATTATCCCGAAAAAACTACCCCCGATGCAGAGATGATATATATTGACGCAGGCTCTATGAAAGCTGCTGAGGCAACTGCCGCAGAAGCGAAAGTCGTGGCAGAATATATTAAGAAAGTACTGGATTCCAAAGTAAAAATTACAACAAAACAAGGCGAGCGCCCTATTCGTTCATCGGATATATGTGTTCTTTTGAGAAGTGTCAGGAATAAAGTAAAGGTTTATACCGATGCTTTAGAAAAATTAGGTATAAATACCTGCGCCGTCCTTGACGGGGATATAAGCGACAGCAAAGAAATACGCCTTTTGGGTTCGCTTATCAAAACTGTCAATAATCCTTTGGTTGATATTCCGCTTGTTGCTGTGTTGCTTTCGCCCATATTCGGTTTTACTCCCGATGAAATTTCTGAAATCCGTATGATTGACCGAAAAGCCGAGCTTTATGTTTGTCTGGAAAAATACGCTGAACAGTCAATCAAAGCAAAGACATTTCTGAAAAAGCTCTCGGTTTACCGTAATGCCGCATCTTCATTACCTATGGATGAATTTGTCAAATTCCTCGTTGAAGATACCGGAATTACCGATATTTTCCTTTCAATGTCCGACGGCGAAACCAGAAAAGCCAATATACGAGGTTTTATAAAGTTTTCAGAAGATTTTATCAATAGCGGCAGAAACGGACTCAATGCCTTTGTGCGTAGCTTTGATAACGCTGTGGAAACAGGCTCTCTGAGAAGCTACGGAGCATACGGTGCCGTTGACGGAGTGCAGTTTATGTCAATCCATAAGAGTAAGGGTCTCGAATTCCCTTATGTTATTATTGCCGATTGTTCAAAGGGCTTTAATAAGCAAGACAGTTATAAATCCTTGCTTTTGTCAAGAGAAACCGGCATAGGGCTTAAAATACGCGATGACGAGCTTTTTACAAAATACCATACAGTTTCCTCAGCCGCTACTGAAAAATCAGTGCTTTTCGGCACATCTTCAGAGGAGTTGCGTGTTCTATATGTCGCTATGACAAGAGCCAAAGAGCACCTGACCTTCGTATGCACGGTTACAGGTAAATCAACCGCAAAGAGGGTAAGGCTTAATAATACACTCTCTTATGATGCTAAGGGTAGGTTGCATCCTTATGCAGTTTACAGAGCTTCAAGTATGAATGAGTGGCTTTTGACTGCCTTTGCTAAGCATAAAGACTTAGGAGATTTAAGAGTAAAAACTGAGTATGAAACAGCTGAATTTAACGGTAATTCCTTTTCTATGGGCTCCACTTACGTTAATTTTGAAGATTTGTGCGATGAATCCGATAATGAAAACGAAGTATGTGAGGAGCTTTCAGCGGTCGATACCGATATGCTCTTAAAGCTTAAGGAAAAGACGGAGTATGAGTATCCTTATGATTGCTCGGGTGTTCTCGCTAAGGTTGCCGCTTCAACAACGGAGCGTAAAAAGATTAACAGAACATATTTCGCAAGTGAAAAGCCCGCGTTTTTGAACAAGAAATTTACGGGAGCCTCCAGGGGTACCGCTATCCACAAATTCCTTGAACTCTGCGATTTCAAAAATGCCTGCGAGAATCCGGAAAAGGAGATTGAAAGGCTTATAAACAACGGGCTTTTAAACGACAAAGAAACAGAGGTCCTTGACGCAGAAAGTGTAAGCAAATTTTTTAATAATCCCGTTGGTGAGCGCTTGTTAAAATCATCAAAGGTTTATAAAGAATATGAATTTTCCTTTCTTAAGCGTGCAGGGGATTTGTACGATAATCTGACCTCCGTAACAGCAGATGAAGAAATAGTAATTCAGGGTAAGCTTGACTGTGCTTTTATTGAAGACGGTGAGGCGGTGCTTATAGATTATAAGACCGATAACATAACAGATGAAAAGCAGTTCGCCGAGATTTATTCACCTCAGCTTGAAATTTATACTCAGGCTCTATTGGAGTGCGAGGGTGTTAATGTAAAAGAAAGATACCTGTATTCATTTAAACTCAATAAATTTATCAGACTATAAAAAAGAGGTACCGAAGTTTTTCCTTCGGTACCTTAAGTTTATTCTATGTTAGTTATATATGCATTATCCAAGGGGTTTTTACCTCGGTTGCTTCTGTATTTTGAAGCACCGGACTCAAATATCAGATATATTCCGTCGTGATGAACTGCAAGTCCTTCGGACATGGGCGGTGCAATAATCTCTTTAACGAGCATTTCGTTATTACAAGCGTACAAATCAATGCTTTTGTCGTCAACTTTTTTTGTTCCGATTTTTTCGGTGATTAAAACATCATCATAAATATATATTTTTGAATTGTTACGCCTGCCGTAGCTTGTGCTGAATACGATTTTATCGGTTTTTGTAAATGCCATACCTTGCACCTGCTCGGGTATCGCAAGAAAATAATCGGGGATATATCCTGTTGAATCACTGTTTATATTTTTCACAGCGGGTAAACCTTCCTCGAGAATATAACCCTCGCAGTATGCGTAAAATGTTTCACCGTTATTAAGGGTAGTAACTTCGGTAACCTTTTCACGATCTTTGTCGTCGCTTTCAATAAAATCTCCCGCCCACAGAATATTATTGTGGATGGTAGCAAAGGAACCACGGGTGTTGAGCTTGAATTTACCTGTGAAACGGATCTCTTCGCCGTTTTTTGCTTCTTTTAATATGTTTGATGAAAAAGTGTAGCACCGGGAATCGCTTGTTATGTAAACTGTATTTTGTGATGCGGCGATACCTCCTGCGTGACCGAAATAAGGCTCGCCCTCAGTATTTGAAAGGGGGTGGGCACTGACAAATTCGCCACTCTTCTGGTCAATACACATAACCATTGAGGGGAAAACGCCGTCTTCATAATAACCGCTTATAAGCATATATCCCGTTGTTTCATCAAAGCAGATGCCCTGGGGGATTATGCCCTCAAGTAACCCTGGAATAACGAAATTTTCGGTAAAGTTATTAAAGAAGGTGCCGTAATCTTCTATTTCAAGTATATTTGTTTTTTCAACAACCTTGGTTTGTGTAATTGTATCGGTAATTTCCTCGGTTCTTAAAACCTTGGTGTTACCGCAGGCGGAAAGCATAAGAAAACAAAGCACACAAGCCAGCAGTTTAAGGCAGATTTTTTTCATATAAACACCTCGGGGAGATTATACCACAATTCAACCTTTTTTAAAAGGCTATTTTAAAAAGAATATTGATAATTAAATTTAATGTGATAAAATCAATATAGTAAAAAGGAGGGTGTGTATGAAAATTATAATAGCTTGCCTTAACTCAAAATATATTCACGCCTCTTTAGCCCCTTGGTGTCTTAATGCAGGAGTTAAAAATTATTGTAAAAGCAATGTGGAAAGTAAAGTTCTGGAAAGCACCGTAAACGGCGATATATATTCATTTGCAAAAACAATTATTGAAGAAAAGCCCGAGCTTGTTTCCTTTTCTGCTTATATCTGGAATATTACCAAGACCCTTGAGGTTTGCAGATTCATAAAAGAAAATTCCAATATAATTACAGTTCTCGGCGGTCCCGAGGTGTCATACAGAGCTGAGGATGTTTTAAAAGAATATGGTTTTATAGATTACGTTCTTTGTGGTGAAGGAGAGTTAAGTTACCCGAAATTAATTGACACCGTAGCCATAACGGGTGATTTATCCTCAGTTTCAGGTCTTTGCTACCGTAATGGGGAAAAAATTATAAAGGTTCCTGAGTCAGAATGTATCGGTACTCCGCCGTCACCGTATTGTGATGATTTTTACAACAACTTAAACGGCAGAATCGCTTACCTCGAAACAAGTCGGGGTTGTCCGTACAGGTGTGCTTTTTGTCTGTCGGGACGATGCTCAGAGCTTCGCTTTTTTGATCTGCAGCAAGTAAAAAGAGATATATTGAAGCTCTCTGTCAGCGGTACTAAAACTATTAAGTTCGTTGACCGCACCTTTAATGCCAACAGTAAGCGCGCCAATGAAATTATTAAATTTATTCTCGATAATCGCGGTTCCGTGATTCCTGAAAATGTCTGCTTTCACTTTGAAATA
Source organism: Acutalibacteraceae bacterium (assembly GCA_045543075.1). GTDB lineage: Bacteria > Bacillota > Clostridia > Oscillospirales > Acutalibacteraceae > DTU089. The sequence goes on along the minus strand of JAZQLZ010000022.1, from coordinate 4,143 downwards.
GCAGGGGATATACTAACCGAGGAAACCTTCGCTCTGTTAGAAAATGCCCCGATTGGTTTATTTCAGCTTGAAATCGGTATGCAGTCCTTTAACGAGGATACACTTAAAGCCATTAACCGCAGAACCAACACGGAAAAGCTTATCAAAAGTATTAAACGACTTGTAAGCTTCAATAATATGCATATTCATATTGACTTAATAGCCGGGCTTACGGGTGAAGATCTTAATAGCTTTGAAAGGAGCTTTAATATCGGATATTCACTTAAAGCGCAGATGCTCCAAATGGGCTTTTTAAAGCTTCTTTTTGGTGCTGATATGCGTGAAAGTCCTGAAAAATATCCTTGTGAGTTTAACTCGGAACCGCCATATGAGGTTATCTCAACACCCTGGCTTTCGTCCGATGAAATTAAAGGGCTCAAAAAGTGTGAGGATGCTCTGGAAAGACTTTATAACAGCGGAAGATTTTTGTTCACCCTCGATTATTTAATTGATGAGTGCGGTTTTGAGCCGTTCAGATTGTTTTATGATTTCGGCAATTTCGCAGATGGTAATAAAATGAATTTATCCGATTACGCTTTAAAGGTTTATGAGTATTTTTCGGATAAATGTGATAAGGAAATTTTAACGGAAAAATTACATTGCGACTTGCTTTCCTGCTCTTCTGCACTGCAGATACCCGAAATGCTTAAAACAAAACATCCTCTTTACAGACGTGCAAAAAGCCACTTTACTGCTAATACACGGGATAAAATCAAGGTTGCTGTTTTAGGGAAAAATGAAAAAATCTTCGTTGTAAATCAAAGCGGAAAAAAAGACATTAGCGGCAGATACCCTTATGAATTTTATCAGTTCGATGTGTTGTAGGGCGAATGATGTCATCGGATAATAAGATTAAAGTAGTGAAAAGCAAATAATCCCGCAAGGGATTTATTTCGTTGAAAAAGACCGTAACTTTGGTATCAAAGCCACGGTCTTTTTTTTGGTGGACTTGAAGGGATTTGAACCCTCGACCTTTCGGATGCGAACCGAATGCTCTCCCAACTGAGCTACAAGCCCGAATATAATGAAATATTCCTACGCAATATGAAATAATTTTCATTGAAAATTGTGAAATAAATGTGAAATAAAATAAATCCATCATACGCAGCAGCGTATTTCACAGCGTCAGCTATTTCACAAATCTCGATAGGGATTTATTTCATTGAAAAAAGCAAGTCGGAAGACTTGCTTTTTTCCTGGCAGGGGCAGTAAGAATCGAACTCACGACACGCGGTTTTGGAGACCGCTGCTCTACCTGCTGAGCTATACCCCTATATATAAAGTCTGCTCTCGCAAAACACTACTATATTATACATAGTTTTTTGGTTTTGTCAACAACAAAAATTTTTATATGGAGCGGATGACGAGGCTCGAACTCGCTACCTCCACCTTGGCAAGGTGGCGCTCTACCAGATGAGCTACATCCGCAAATTACGGGTAATAAATTACCCGTGGTGCCTCCGGTCGGAATCGAACCAACGGCACGAGGATTTTCAGTCCTCTGCTCTACCAACTGAGCTACAGAGGCATACATCAAATGAATGCTCAAATAATATACAACACATACCGGAATTTGTCAATAGAAAGATGTAAAAAAATACTTTTCTTTTGTCATTTTATTTATAAAAACCCTTGACAAATAAGTATATATTTAATATAATTCTAACGTTGCCAATCGAGGACCATTAGCTCAGTTGGTTAGAGCAACCGGCTCATAACCGGTTGGTCCGGGGTTCGAGTCCCTGATGGTCCACCAGGAAAAAAGCACTTCTTCGGAAGTGCTTTTTTCAATGAAATTTGCCTTACGGCAAGTTAAATAGCTTCGCTGTGAAATATTTACTTCGTAAATGTGAAATATTCGCTTACGCGAATGTTGGCAAATTTTATTTCATATTTTGTCGCAAGACAAAATATTTCACAATTTTCATAGAAAATTATTTCATATTGCGTAGCAATATTTCATTTATAACTGCAACTTTGATACAAGGTGCGGGTATATTCTTTTTGTGGTATAATAAAGAAAAATATGACAAAAGAGTTATTGAAATGTGTAAGAAAATGGATTGTTTTTATTCGTTTTTAAATATTGATTTAATTTTAGGCGAATATAGACGCTCATATTTTAGGGAAATGTTACGGGAATGGGGCAGATTTTAACTCTTTGCTTGAAACATTTATTATAAATACTTTATTAAGGTGACTTATGCTTAACAGAATTAATCTCGATAAATATATTTCGGATACTTACGGTGTTAATGCGGACTACCCGTGGGTTAGCCATCCTGAATTCGCTGTTTATCGCCACAAATCAAGCAAGAAATGGTTCGGGGTTGTAATGACCATACCTGCCGCAAAGCTCGGCTTTCAGGGGGATTACAGCGTTGATGTGATTAATCTTAAATGTGATCCGTTGCTTATCGGCTCGCTCCATAAAGAAAAAGGTATTTTCCCTGCGTATCATATGAATAAATCATACTGGATAAGCGTTTTGCTTGACTCAACAGTTGATGATGAAAAAATTAAATGGCTTTTGAATCTCAGCTTTGACCTTACAAAAAATAAAAAGAAAACTAAAAAGTCATAGTCAAACTGACTATGACTTTTAATTTGTGTTAAATTACTCGTTTCTTTTCTGCATAAAAGCAGTCGAGGACGTCAATTACACCATCGTTACACACATCGGCTAATGCTTTCCGGTAATCGGTATCTTTTGTTGTATCCTCGGGGACTTCGCTATCTTCTAATGCAAGATTAACGCAGGCTTGATAATCGTTTACATCAACAACACCATCCATATTTACGTCACCTTCACCAAATATATCGGCAGTAAAAGCGTATGAGTAGGATGAAACTGAAATATTGTAATATCTCGGTGTACAACCTTCTCTGGTGACCCTCATAATATATGAGGTGGGATAAACGAATTCTAATTTACATAAATAGCCCTGATAAGAAGGGTCACTTTGTCCTTGAGTATCATAAAGAATTTCGTCACTTTTCGGGTCGATCAGTTCAACTCTTGGTGAACTATAGTCATCACCGCCGATGGCAGTAACAAGTATCGAAATATCCGTTCGTGTTTCGCAAGGCTCAAATTGGTAATATAAAATTACTCTTGAGCCGGTTCCCCAGATATCTGTTACAATTTCGCCGTTGAGTGTAACTGATGTCAGATCAAAAGAGAAGCCTTCTTCGGGTACGAGATAAATCTCAATCATATAAGTATGAGCACCGACAAAAGTATCAGTACCTATTTCAAGATATCTGCCTTCAGAAACGTCAAACCAAGCAACACCTTCCGAGAAATAGGCATCATTTTTATCAGCAAAAGTGTATTTGTCGGAGTCAGTTGTTATTGAGTAATCAGGTGCATCAAATTGTACGGGGAAGTTAACATCTGTTAATTCTATGTTTCTTATATATGGATCAACATATTCAAAATATGCTTCTGTTACAACGTCTGTACCTTCGTAACTAAATCCAACTTCTTCACCGTTTATTTTAACAATTTCCGGCAAAAGGATGTAGCCGTCTTCCGCTTCAAGCTGAATAATTGCTGAATATGAGTGTCCTTCTACACAGACATCCGTTGTTTCGACGTATTTTTCATCAGTACAGTCGAACCAACTGATACCATTTATTGTAGTACTGTTGTTAATATTCTTGGTTTTGTAACCACTACCACTAAGTGTTGCGGTATAATCAAATCCATAACCGGTTGTTGGTTCGGAAATGTGGAAAATATTTACGGAAGTGATGATTTGCGCATCGGTTTCAATGTAGAATTGGTATGATACGAAGTAATAGTCGTCTGTTTCTTTAACCTCTGCTTTGTTGCCGTTAACTGTTGCTGCCAAAAGTTCAAGCTCAACGCCCGCAGCCTTTTTTACAAGGACTGTAACGCTATAAATATGACCTTCAACAAACACATCATCGTAATCAATGTTAGAATCTGTTGTCCAATCATACCAAGTGACACCGTGGTAAATATAGCCGAACTCTTCATCGATAACCTCAAAGCATTCATTACCGATTGTAGCTTCATAAGAGGGAAGTTCACCTGCAACAGGCTCGGCAATTGTAATATCCGCAGTTTCATCGCTG
>JAZQLZ010000021.1:0-168990 GCA_045543075.1 Acutalibacteraceae bacterium | reverse complement strand
CAAATTCAAAGGAGAGTTTTCTATGAATATTATCGAATGCAAAAATCTCACAAAGGAATATTTAAGCGGTGAAAATACAGTTGTGGCACTTAACGATGTGTCATTGGAATTTGAAAAAGGGGAGTTCTGTGCAATAACAGGTCCTTCAGGTTCTGGTAAGTCAACATTTTTACATGTTTTAAGCAGTCTTGAAAATGCAACCTCAGGCGAAGTTATTTATAACAACGAAAGCCTTAAAAATTATAACGATAATCAGCTTTCAATATTAAGACGACGTCGTTTCGGTTTCGTTTTCCAGGCATATAACCTTGTTGAAGAGTTGACAGGTTATGAAAATATTTTGCTTCCTATTATGCTGGACAAAAAGAAACCCGATGAAGAGTATCTGAAGAGAATTATTGACATTCTTGGCATTGAAGACAGACTTTCTCATCTTCCATCTGCTCTTTCAGGCGGTCAGCAACAGAGAATTGCTATTGCAAGAGCACTTGCAAACAAACCATCAATCCTTTTTGCCGATGAGCCTACAGGTAACCTTGACGGTAAAAGTGGTAGAGAGGTGCTGTCCCTACTTAAATATGTAAGTAAGGAATTAGGCGTAACACTTATTCTTGTTACCCATGATTTGCACGTTGCCGAGCAGGCGGACCGAGTTATCAGAATCGAAGACGGCGCTGTTGTTGAAGACAGTAAATTCAGCCGATAAAAGCAGGTGATTTTATGAAAAAGAAAAAATTAACCTTTAATTCCCTTGCTTTAGGGAATTTGAAGAACCGTAAAAAACGGTATGTCCTAATGATTTTGGGCATAGTTCTTTCAATGGTGTTTTCTTCAAGTATAATATATTTTGTTTTCAGCGCGTACACAACCTCTGAGGTGCAGAACAAAGCTGACAGAGGCTTGTATGATATGATGTGTGCTGATTATGACGAGGCTGTTTTTGATGATACGAAAAAATCCGATATGTTTGAAACTATCGGTACAGGTTCTGTTATAGGGTTTGCTTTTACCGACCCTGAGGATAAGCTTAGCGGTACTTCTGTGGTAAAGCTTGACGAGGTATCAAAAGAGCTTGTAAACCCTATATTTATAAGCGGTACATACCCTCAGAAGAAGTGGGAAATTGCCATTGAACAAACCACACTTCTGCAGTTGGGAATAGCCGCAAAGCCCGGTGATAGAATTACCCTCAAGTTCCAAATTCAGAATGATGATGAATTGATGCCCGAAATTAAAGAGAAAACCTATGTTTTATCGGGTATTCTCAGAGATAAACGGTCAAATATAGCAACCAACTTTGACGATAAACAAAATATACCCTCCGCATTTGTAAGTGAGTATGAATACGTGGATTTAGGCGGCAAAGAGAATATAATTTGTTACACAGAGCTCACTGATAAAGGTTATAACGATATATGGGGTATGTTTAGTGAGATACCAACTCTTTCGTCATCCTGTGTGTTTACCTTTAATGAAGCTTTTGCGTTAAATGTTGATGAATCCCTGTCACTCGTGTATGTTCTTATAATAGTGGCAATCCTTTTGGTTGCATCGTCATTGGGAATTATAAATGCTTTTACAACAAATTTAAAGGAACGTAAAAAGCAAATCGGCTTATATCGGGCGGTTGGTGCTACAAGAAAACAAATATTTACTCTCTTTATGCGTGAAGCTGTGCTTCTCGGCATCGTTTGTACTCCCGTAAGCCTTCTTGTATCTTTCTTCGGAGTGAAATTAATTGTAAATAACATTTTCGACGAAGCCTTTTTTGAGCCTAATATATGGGTGCTTCTTCTTTGCGGTGCTTTCAGTCTGTTGTGTGTTGTTTTAGCGTCACTTATACCGCTTTTTGCTGCTTCGAGGGTTACACCTATGCAGGCAATAAGGAATATTGAAACCGCAAGAAAGCTGAAGAACAAAAAAATCCGGTCTCAGAAGCAGTTTACCGTACACAAGCTTCTTGCAAAAAGAGATTTGACTATAAGCAAAAGAAAGCAGGTATTTGTCAGCATTTTCCTTGTAATCACAATTGTCAGTTCATCTTATATAATGTCGTTTTTTACCTATGCTGCAAACGATATTTACAAAGAAGATTACGACTATTGCCTTAGTTTGTCAAGATGGTCGGGGGGATATGCGGTTAATTATCCCGAGGCTAATAACGGTTTTAACGAAAACCATAAGCAAACGGTTTTACTTAATGAAAACATACGCTCAGCCTATGGCTACAAAAACGCTAAAATCAACTCTCTTGTTGATAATTTTGATTCTCTTTCTAATTATCGGTTTTTAGCAAGTCTCGAATACACCCACGTCCCCGATACCGGAGATTTACAGAATATTGATAAGGACAATTACAGAAGTCTTATAAAATACGATATGCCCCCGGAATATACGGACATTAAAAATGCTGCAGGGTATAAGGGTGAGTTCAATGATACTGAAATAATCGCTCTTGACGATGAACTTATAGAAGAACTCAATGACAATGTTTATGACGGAAAAATTGATATCAATAAGCTTAACAGCGGTGAACAAGTTATCGTCTATGCACCAAAGGAAATATATCTTGCAAAAAGAATCAGCGAAAACGGTACAAGTATTTATTCTTTCGATAACAAAGACCAAATTAAAAATGTTATTGAAAATGGAGAAGAGGTTGAAATAATAGCAACTGAACAATCTGATTACAAAGCGGGGCAGAAGCTTGATTTAAGCTTGTTGTATTCCGAGGAGAATAACTCTGATTTCGATATTAACGGTGAACCGATTGTTACAAAAGAAGATGTCGAGGTAACCAATAAACAAGTTGAAATTGGTGCGGTTGTGGACTATATGTATGGCACAACAATTCCCCGATACGGCGACTGGGGGATTATTACAACCGTACAGGGTATGGAGCATTTCTTCCCTCGTTGTAAGTATAGAGAAATATTCTTTGACCTTAAGGATGAATGTACCGAGGAAATAGACAAAGAGGTTAATGCAATTCTTAAATCCGTTGCCGCTTGTGTTGATGAGGGACACTATCAATCCAATTATGAAATACAAATAGAACAGCGGGAAACTATAAAAAACAGTATACTTCTTGTGTGCTCAATAGTTATACTCTTTTACACAATAAGCGGAAGTATTATAAACAACACCCTTTCGTCCAATATAAAAGAGGATAAAAAGAAAATCGGTACACTCAGAGCCGTAGGTGCAAATAAAAAGGAAATAACGCTTTCATATATCCTTCAACTTTTCTCAATGTTCAAATGGGGCTTCGGTATCGGCTTCGGTGTGTTCGGTTTAAGTTATCTTATCCTTAACTTAATACCTGAGCTTAAACCTCTTATGGAAACTATGAGCTTTAATCCTTGGGTGACACTTGCATTCGGTGTAATACTCTTTGCTGTGTGCTCCTTGAGTGTCAGTGTAAAAATCCGAAAAGAAATGAAAAACAGTATTGTTGAAAATATAAGAGAGTTGTAAATAATTCGTAATGCGATAGCCTATCATCCCTGTCCGCTTTGGCGGATAGGGAGGGGGACCGCCTTTTGTAAAGATGTTTTACACTTTATCTTCAAGCGTGACTGAAACTTAAAATTACAATACAGTTCGTCGGAGCGGTGGTGGGTAGTTCTCTTACGGGTAGCTATCAGTTTGGTAAGCACGATGGAAAATTCCATACACTTGCGTTTACACATTTATAGAAGGATGTGATTGGATGAAAAGATTATTTATATTTATGCTCTGCTTAATGGTGTGCATTATGCCCTGTCTTGCAGCAGGCGAAAACGTGCCTGAAACCACAACGGTCACAACCGAAGCAACTACTGAAAAGACAACAGAAGCCACAACAAATAAGGCGGAAGAAAACACAGAAAAACCAACAACGAAAGCCGATAAAGAAGAAAAAACAGAAGAAACAGAAAAAATCGAAGATGTTACCGAGGATATGTCCCAACCAAGACTTATGGTAACAAGCTACAGTGTTGAGGGCAACTTCCTTACCCCTGAAAAAGCCGGTGTTATCAGTATCAGTCTTAAAAACACCCATAATTCAAAGTCGGTGAAAAATATCAAGCTTTCTCTTAGCGAGGAATTGGATGAAATATGCCCCGAGGGTCTCGGAACAAAATATGTTTCAAATATAAGCGCGGGTAGCACTTATACTTGGAGTGTTAATGTTGAAACCGTCCATAATGCTATCGTTGGTGTGCATAAATTGAATTTTACCTGTGAATACGAGGATAAAAACGGTACACCGTATTCCGAAAATGCAACCCTTCGTGTTGAGGTAAGACAACCCGTAAAACTTACCTTTGACGGCGCAAGGCTTCCCGTTAAGGTTGTTCAGGAGGATACGGTTACACTTAACATAAATCTTATGAACACAGGTAAATCAACTCTTTATAACTGCAAGGTTGAATATGATATTGAAGGACTTGAATCAGGTGGCAGCAGCTTTGCGGGGGAAATTCCTGTTAGCGAAAGTAAAACCGCAACTGCAAATCTTCGTGTTGACAGCGGAAAAACAGGTAATGTAAAAGGCATAATTAAGATTACTTATGAAGACGCATTCGGTAAGACCTACGAACAAACAGCCGAGGTAAAAACACTAATCGAAAAGAAGGTTATAAAAGCCGAGAAAACTGAGGAAGAAGAACCTAAAAATCCTCTCTGGTGGTTGTTTATCCTTGTGGGTTTGATTGTGGGCGGTGGAGCAGGTTTCGGCATACCCTTTGCAATCAACTCTAAAAAACAACGTGAAGAAGATGAGAAAAGACTATAAAAACGTTGTCGAAAATATTAAATGAAATAGCCCCTGTTTTCCGTAAAAGGAAGACGGGGGCTTTAAAACTATTGACAAAATATATTTTTTGTTTTATTATGTAATTAAATTAAAATAATTACATAAAATACAGAAGGGAGGCGGTTTTGTGAATGTTGATTACAAGGCTTTGTGTGTTGATTTGTTCGGGACCGATGATGTGTCGGAGCTTAGAAAAATTGCAAAGAAAATAGATTATAATCGTAACGCGGGCAGGAAACATAAATTTACCCAAGCACAGGTGAATGAAATAGAGAAACTCCTTGAGCAGGGTGTTACGATAGAAAGTGTTGCAAAACGATACGGAACATCACGGCAGATTATTGATAAATACGTTAATCATCCGCCACAAAAGGGTTATACTTTGCGTATGATGTATATGAACGGACAAAAAACCTGTACTATAATCGATGTTGATTTTACGAATGAAAGAATATTAATTAAAAATCGCACCGACGATATATTGCACAGGGCATTCGGCGTGATTGAAAACCCCACTTGGGAGCAGTTCGGGGAGTTTTTAGCAGACAGATGCTTTCCAAAAACAAGGGGTAATTTAAAGAGCCTTTTAAAAGAGCTTGACATCGATTCGTATGACCCGTTGCAGATTGTTGAGAAAACAAAGGGAAGAACCGCTGACGATAATTTATGGATAAAATTTAAATATTATCCTCAAAGGAGGGTTGAAAATGCAGACAATTGATTTTACAAACATTAAAAAGCAAGTAACCGAAAACCACACCTCAAAAGGTAATCAACCCAAATGGCACATTGAAAATAAATGGTATAAAGCGGACCATATGGGTTACGAAGCTCTTGCAGAGTATATTGTTTGTGAATTACTGAAAAAATCAAATGTTGAAAACTTTGTTGTATATGAGCTGGTGCGTATCAGGTATGATAATAAAGAATGTGTAGGTTGTGTCAGCGATGATTTTAAAAAGGACTACGAGATGTTAATACCTCTTGAAAAACTTCATCGTCAATATTTTGGTAAAGGTCTTGCGGATATGATAGCCCAAAAAGAAAATACAAAGGATAAAATACGCTATACGGTAGATTTCATTGAAAATGTAACGGGGCTAACTGATGTGGGTGATTATTTTGCAATAATGCTCGGAATTGATGCGTTTTTCCTTAACGAGGACAGACACACCAACAATATTGCCCTTATCCGTAACGAAAAAAACAAAGAGTTCAGATTCGCACCGATATTTGATAACGGGTTATCGTTATTATCCGATACAAATGATTATTCAACAGATTGTGAGATTTATGAAAATGTAAAAAAAGTGCAGGCGAAACCCTTTGATATGGATTTTGATGAACAACTGAACGCGGTGGAAGAACTTTACGCTTCAAAGTTAAAATTATATTTTAATCGAAAGGATGTTCAAAAACTTCTGGATGATTTAAAGGGCTTGTACGATGATAAAATTATAAAACAGGTAGAGTCAGTGTTATATGAACAAATGAGAAAATATCAGTATTTCTTTTAAAAAAACGGTATTGAAATCCAAGAGGATTTCAATACCGTATCCTTTTATACATTAAATCTGAAAAGAACTATGTCGCCGTCCTGCATTACATATTCTTTACCCTCGGAGCGTACAAGACCTTTCTCTTTTGCAACCTGCATTGAACCGCAGTCCATAAGTACATCAAAGGAAACAACCTCTGCACGGATGAAACCGCGTTCAAAGTCGGAGTGGATTTTACCTGCTGCCTGAGGTGCCTTTGTACCTTTTTTGATAGTCCAGGCTCTTACCTCGGGCTGACCCGCCGTAAGGTAACTCATAAGACCTAAAAGGTCGTAGCTTCTTTCAATGAGTAAGTCAAGACCGCCTGTTTCAATGCCGAGTTCACCAAGGAACATCTCTTTTTCTTCCGCGTCCAGCTCCGCAATCTGTGCTTCCAGCTCTGCACAAATGGGAAGCACCTGGCTGCCTTCTTCGGCGGCGAGAGTTTTAACAGCGTTGTAACGGGCGTTACCCTCAATATTTGATGAGAAATCATCCTCGCTCATATTACAAGCGTAAATAACGGGCTTTGCAGTAAGCAACGCCACCGTGTCGATGATTTCTTTTTCGTCGTCTGTAAGCTCAACTGCTCTTGCGCAAATTCCGTTGTCGAGAGCCTCGCGGACTTTTTCGAGTACCGCAAGCTCTGCTGCGAGAGTTTTGTCGCCCTTCATTGCCTTTGTTGTTCTGTCAATTCTTCTCTGTAAAATTTCAGCATCGGAGAGAATAAGCTCAAGGTTAATTGTTTCAATATCTCTCTGGGGGTCAACGGAGCCGTCAACATGCATAATATCGTCATTATCAAAGCAACGCACAACATGAATAATAGCATCAACCTCACGGATGTGAGAGAGGAATTTGTTACCTAAGCCTTCACCCTGGGATGCACCCTTAACAAGACCCGCAATGTCAACAAATTCGATTGTTGCGGGTGTAACCTTTACGGGGTTATACATATCGCAAAGTGCATCAAGTCGCTTATCGGGAACGGCAACCACACCAACATTGGGCTCGATGGTGCAGAAGGCGTAGTTTGCAGCCTGTGCGCCTGCGTTAGTAAGCGCATTAAAAAGTGTACTTTTACCTACATTGGGTAAACCAACAATACCAAGTTTCATTTAATAAACTTCCTTTTCATTATTTCGGGAAGTATTTTAACACATTATAATCGGTATTTCAATGTTTTTAATTATAAATTATTTAGCGCGAGGGATAATATTTCCGAGGTGGTATTTTGAATTTCAGAACGGACCTTGCACTTGAACGCAAGGAAATGATAAAAACTAAGCTGGCAGGTGTGGAAGTAAGGGAGTACGAGAACGACGAGTGCAAAACAACAGTTATTGATATTAAAACTTCATCTGCGGCAAAAAAGCTGGGGAAAGGTATCGGCAGATATATTACCCTTGAAATGAATGCTTTTTCTGACGAGGCGGCAGTGTCCGACGGCAGATTGCAAGCTCTTACGGAAAGTATAAAAAAGCTCATACCCTATGGGGACGGTACAGTTCTTGTAGCGGGAGTGGGTAATATGAATATTACTTCAGATGCTCTGGGACCTATGACCGCTTCCATGGTTTTCGCAACGCGCCATATTGATGATGAGCTCCGTCAGAGTGCCGGCTTCAAAGAAAAATTGCGCCCTGTGTGTGCAGTTTCAACGGGGGTTCTGGGGCAGACGGGAATTGAGTCGGGTGAATATATAAAAAGCATCTGTGAAACTGTGAAACCCCGTTGCATTATTACCATTGATGCTCTCGCGGCAGGCAGTGTTTCGCGACTCGGGACTACCGTGCAGATGTCTGACACGGGTATCGCTCCCGGCTCGGGAATCGGCAACACACGAAAAAGAATTGATGAGGAATATCTGGGTATTCCCGTTGTTGCCATAGGCATACCCACGGTTGTTGATGCGGTTTCCCTGGCTTGCGAGATTTCGGGTGCGGATATAAATGAAATTAATAAAAGCCGTGCCGAAAAAGGGTCGGGGCTTATAGTTGCGCCCAAGGATATTGATCTTATGGTTAAAAACGCATCGTATCTTCTCGCGCTTGCCATAAACTGTGCTTTGCAGCCCACCCTCAGTGTTAAGGAGCTCTATGCTCTGATGTAATAAATTTTCCTCCTTCATCATAATTTTTAGGTGACGGAGGTGGTCGATAATGGGTAGGAATAGTGGGATTAAAGGTTTACTTTCTCTGGGGCTTTGTGCCGTGATTTTAGGGTGCAGTATTTTCGGTGGCGGTTTTTTTGGCGAAACTGCAGGTATGCTTTTTAATAAGCTGAGCAATAACCGGGAAATAAACGCAGTTCTCAGCTCCAACGGCAGTTTTTACGATGAAGATGAAACACTTATTATATCGGGCTACGGTGGAGGCGGTTACGCGTCCGCCGTGAGTAATACTCCGACGGATATTGAAACGCTTAAATTGCAGGCTCAGTCACAGTATAAGAATTACAAGAAAAGCGGCGATATTTCAGAACAGCAAATGGGCGCTACATCCAAAACCCTGATTTACGGAGTAGTTGAGGTTGATAACAAAACATCGGGTACTGTGTCTGTTAAAAATCTTCTTGCAAAAACTCCGTCTTATAAGGAGATAACCAAGGAAAAGCCCTGTGTTCTCATATACCATACCCATTCTACCGAAGGCTACGAAATGCTGGATTTAGGCTGGTATTCGAATCAGTATGTTTCACGGACCACCGATAAATCGAAAAATATGATAAGGGTCGGGGATGAATTGACAAAAACCCTTGAAGCGGCAGGCTATAAAGTAATTCACGACAGAAATATTTATGACGAGTCTTACAACGGTGCTTATTCCCGTTCAAGAGTCAGCGTTGAAAAATATCTTGAGGAATATCCCGAGATACAAATAACCCTCGATGTGCACAGAGATGCAATTCACTACGAAAGCGGCACGAAATGCAAACCCACCGCCACAATTAACGGCAAAAAAGCGGCTCAGGTAATGATTATAAGCGGGTGCGAGGGTAATGGGGTTGAAAGCTTCCCCTCATGGGAGGAAAACCTTGTCTTTGCTCTTGATTTGCAGAGCACAGCCGAGCAAAAATACCAAGGGCTTATGCGCCCCGTGTATTTTTGCAACAGAAAGTACAATATGGATGTTACACCTTGCTCCCTTCTTCTTGAGTTCGGCACGGATGCCAATACTCTCGAGGAGGCGGTGTATTCCGCACAGTTAATAGGGGATGCACTTGTAACAATGTTGGATAATGAAATCAAGTGAGGTAATTATGGAATTTAACAGATTGTTTAATGTTTTTACCGTTTCAGCAATTATAATTTTGCTTATTACCGCCCTTGCTACGGCGGGATTTACGGTTTCAAGCCGTGCCGAGAGCAATCTCGGTATTGTCAACAACAATGAATATGAGAAAAATAACCAAGTTACTGACCGTATATTTTAACAATATGTAAAAAAACTGAGTTTTTTTGTTAAAGTGTAGAAAGTCTATTGAAAAAAGTATAAGTTTATTGTAAAATATTAGCAAAGAATGGTACACTCTCACAGTGTAACATTTTTTCGTTAAACCCATAGGAGATGAACCAATGTCACTTAAGCTTAATACCCGTTATCTTGAGGGCTTTGTTGACAAATCAGATGTTGACAAAATTGCTCCCGAGGTGGCAAAGGCTGTTGAACTTCTTGATTCCCGCACCGGTGCAGGCAACGATTTTCTCGGTTGGTTGGACCTTCCCGTAGATTACGACAAAGCGGAATTTGAGAATATTAAAAAAGCAGCCGCAAAAATCCGCGATGATAGCGACGTGCTTGTTGTTATCGGTATCGGTGGCTCATATTTAGGCGCGAGAGCCGCTATCGAATTCTGTAAATCACAGAATCGTAATTTACTCGAAAAACCTCAGATCATTTTCGCAGGTAATACACTTTCCTCTGCGGCACTTGCCGAGGCGGTTGCCCTTTGCGAGGGTAAGGACTTTTCAGTAAATGTTATTTCAAAATCGGGCACAACCACTGAGCCCACCATTGCTTTCCGTGTTTTCAAAAACTTACTTGAAAAGAAATACGGCAAAGAGGAAGCAGCAAAAAGAGTTTATGCTACTACAGACAAAGCCCGCGGCACACTTAAAGAATTATCAGACCGCGAAGGCTATCAGACTTTTGTAATTCCCGACGACGTCGGCGGCAGATATTCAGTTCTCACCGCTGTCGGTCTTTTACCCATTGCAGTAGCAGGTATTGATATTGACCTTATGATGAAGGGTGCGGCAGATGCCCGCGCAGCTTTCGCTGAAGGCGATGTTTACACCAACGATTGCTACAAATACGCCGCAATGCGTAACATTCTTTACCGTCAGGGTAAATCTGTTGAAATGATGGTTGCTTACGAGCCTGATTACACTCTTATGAATGAGTGGTTCAAACAGCTTTACGGCGAAAGCGAAGGTAAAGACGGCAAGGGTATTTACCCGTCTTCGGCAATCTTCTCAACGGACCTTCACTCTTTAGGTCAGTATGTGCAAGAGGGCGAGAGGGTAATGTTTGAAACGGTTGTAACATTTGACAAACCCAAAACCGAACTCATTATAGAGCTTGACCCCGAAAACGGTGACGGTTTCAACTTCGTAGCGGGTAAGAGTGTTGACTTCGTCAACAAAAAGGCTTTCCTCGGCACTGTCCTGGCACACACTGACGGTAAGGTTCCTAATATGATTCTTGAATTAGACGAAATGAATGAATATAACTTCGGTTATCTTGCATTCTTCCTTGAAAAGGCTTGTGCAGTTTCAGGCTACATTTTAGGAATCAATCCTTTCAACCAGCCCGGTGTTGAAAGCTATAAAAAGAATATGTTCGCTCTTCTCGGTAAACCCGGCTATGAGGAACATAAAAAAGCACTTGAAGCAAGACTTTAAATAAGAAATCACGCCGAAAGGCGAGAAATAAACAACGGAGGTAAATCATTATGGTTTCACTTATTATAGGCAACAAAGGTTCCGGTAAAACAAAAAAACTTATTGCTCTCATCAACGAGGCAGTAGCAGCTTCTGACGGAACAGTCGTTTGCATTGAAAAATCCCCGTTACTTACTTATGAGGTAACCCACAGAGCAAGACTTATCGAAACAGAGAGATTCGATATCCAGGGCTGCGACGCATTCTACGGTATGGTATGCGGCGTTATCGCTCAGGACCACGACTTAACAGACATTTTTGTTGACGCTACATTCAAAATCGTCGGCAGAGATTACGATGAGTTTGCTGCACTTATTAATAGAATTTGTAAGGTATCTGACGAAACGGGCGTTAATTTCGTATTTACAGTTTCTGAAGATCAGGATAAACTTCCCGAAGCACTTTTCGCAAATGCAAAAGTTATCTGAGTGAACTGAAAAGCCTTGTATTCGGTTTTGGTGCCGGGTACAAGGTTTTGTTTTTCTTGTTAAATATTTTTGCAAATTGATATTGACAAAAAAGGTTTTAGATAATATAATATTCGGGTATGTTGAGAGGTAATGTGTATGATTATCGAGCTTGAATCTGTTTTCAATACGGAGGGGATGAAAATTCCCTTTAACTACGAGCTTTCACTTTCCGAGGTGACTGTTTCGGGTTTAACTCCTATTACGGCTCCCGTAAAGGTCAGCGGCAGTATCGAAAACCGTGCAGGCATAGTTAATCTTACCGCTAAAGCCGACTTGGTCTATGAGGCTCCTTGTGACCGTTGCGCCGTAGATGTTACTCGCGATTATTCTTTCCCTGTTGAGCATACTCTTGTAGTTGCTTTGGAAAGCGGTGACAATGACGATTTCCTCGAGGTGCCCAATATGCGCCTTGACCTTGACGCTCTTGTTGAAGAAGATGTCAATCTCGCTCTTCCTTCAAAATACCTTTGCAACGATGATTGTAAAGGTCTTTGCCCCACTTGCGGCAAGAACCTTAATAAAGACCAATGCGACTGTAAAGCACCTATAGACCCAAGGATGGAAGTGCTTTTGAAGCTTTTGGAAGAGTAAGTAATTTAAAGATTATATAGGAGGTAAGACTCATGGCAGTACCCAAGAGAAGAGTATCCAAAGCAAGAAGAGATAAGAGAAGATCCAACGTTTGGAAAATGGACGCAGCTGCACTCGTAAAGTGCCCCAACTGTGGCGATTACAAGAGACCCCACAGACTTTGCACAGCATGTGGCTATTACAACGGCAAACAGGTTATTTCAGTAGATTAATCTGTAATAGTTTGTAACTCGTATTTCAGAGGGCGGTGAGAGGATTCTCCCCGCCCTATTGGACTGTTATTTAAAGGTGGTGAGAGCGTGTCCGTCAGAATTGCTGATGTTTTAAATGACTCATACGGTGAGAAGGTGGGTATCTTAAAAGATGATATTCTTGTGAGCATTAACGGTCACGAGATTTTTGATGTGTTGGATTACCGCTTTTACATTCAGTCAAAAAAGCTTTCGCTTGTTCTTTTGCGTAACGGCGAGGAGCTTTCTGTAAACATCCGTAAAAGCGATGAGCTTGCGGATATCGGTCTCGATTTTGAAACCTACCTGATGGACAAGCAGCATTCCTGCAAAAATAAGTGTATATTCTGTTTTGTTGACCAGATGCCCAAGGGTATGCGCGACACCCTTTATTTCAAGGACGATGATTCGCGGATGTCCTTCCTTTTCGGAAACTATATTACCCTTACGGGGCTTTGCGAGCGCGAAGTTGAGCGTATAATGGATATGCACATTTCGCCCGTTAACATTTCCGTTCATACCATGAACCCCGATTTGAGGGTTAAAATGATGAAAAATCCCAATGCAGGCAAGGTTTTGGGTATTCTTGACAGATTCTCCGAAAAGGGGATTGAAATGAATACCCAGTTGGTGCTTTGTCCTGGGATTAATGACGGCGACGAATTGCGCTTTTCGTTGGAGGAGCTTTCAAAGCTTTCCCCGAGTGTTAAAAGTATTGCGGCAGTGCCCGTAGGTCTTACAAAATACCGCGACGGTCTTTTTCCCTTGCGTACCTACACCAAGGAGGAAGCGGCACGGGTTATTGATATTATTGACGAATTTAACGCTCATTTCGCCTATTTTAACGGCGGAAGAATACTCGCCTATGCTTCTGACGAATTTTATCTTATAGCCGAAAGACCTTTGCCCGAGGCGGATTATTACGGGGAATTCAGTCAGCTTGATAACGGCGTAGGAATGTGCGCCTTACTTAAGGATGAGTTTTTAAGCGCGTTGTACGAAACAGCCGAGAGAGAGGTTGATAAAAATATCACTCTCGCAACAGGTTACGCGGCATACGGCTTATTGCAAGAGCTTTGCGAAAAAGCGCAGAGAAAGTTCAAAGGGCTTAATATAAATGTTGTAAAAATAAAAAATGAGTTTTTCGGTGATACCGTTACCGTTGCAGGGCTCGTAACGGGTGCTGATTTCATAAGTCAGTTGAAAAACCTTGATTTAGGCGAGCTTGTTTTGATTCCTCGGGTTTCTTTGCGCAACGAAGGGGATAAATTCCTTGATGATGTGACCCTTGAGGATTTGAACAGAAGCTTAGGAGTTCCCGTTGTCCCTGTGGAAAATGACGGATATAAATTACTCGAAATGATTATTGACGGAGGTGTTTGATATGGCAAAACCGGTTGTTGCCATTGTCGGCAGACCCAATGTGGGCAAATCAACTCTTTTTAATAAACTTACCGGCACAAGACTTGCTATTGTAGATAATACACCCGGTGTTACCCGCGACCGCCTTTTTGGTGATTGTGAGTGGCTGGGTCACAATATGTTGCTTGTGGATACAGGCGGTATAGAGCCGTATTCCAACGATATTATTCTTTCACAGATGCGCCGTCAGGCTCAGCTTGCCATAGACAGCGCCAATGTAATTATACTTGTGACAGATGTGAGAGACGGTGTTGTAGCAACCGATGAAGAGGTTGCAACAATGCTTCAGAAAAGCGGTAAGCCCATTGTTTTAGCAGTTAATAAATGCGACTCGTTGGGTGCACCGCCTGCGGAGTTATATGAGTTTTACAACCTCGGTTTAGGTGATCCCATACCTGTTTCATCTGTCCACGGTCACGGCACCGGCGACCTTCTTGACGAGGTTCTTAAACACCTTCCCGAGGAATATCTTGCTGAGGACAGGGATGAGGATGATTACATTAAGGTTGCTGTTATCGGTAAGCCCAATGTAGGTAAATCCTCACTCGTAAATAAGATTATCGGCGAAGACAGAATGATTGTTTCAAATATAGCCGGTACTACCCGTGATGCTACCGACAGCTTTGTTGAAAACAGCTACGGTAAATTTATGTTTATTGATACCGCGGGACTTCGCCGTAAATCAAAGGTTGAGGATGCAGTTGAAAAATATAGTGTTCTCAGAACGGATATGGCGGTAGAACGAGCCAATGTTTGCGTTATTATGATTGATGCTCTTGAGGGCTTCACAGAGCAGGACAGTAAGGTTGCAGGCAGAGCCCTTGAACAGGGTAAGGGTTGCATCATAGCGGTAAATAAATGGGATGCTTACGAAAAAGATGGTAGGACCATGGACTCATACCGCAAACAGTTGATGAAGGATTTTTCATTTATGTCCTTCGCACCCATTATATTTATTTCAGCTAAAACAGGTCAGAGAGTAGAGAGACTCTATGAGCTTATAAAATTCGTTGATACTCAGAATGCAATGCGTATTAAAACGGGTCAGCTTAATGAAATTCTCGCGGCGGCAACACTTCGTGTGCAACCGCCCACAGATAAAGGAAAGCGCCTTAAAATATTCTATATTACACAGGCCTCCACAAGACCACCAACATTCGTATGCTTTGTAAATAATGCGGAGCTTTTCCACTACAGTTATCAGCGATATATCGAAAACCAGATTCGTGAGGTTTACGGACTTGAAGGCACACCCGTGCGCTTCGTAATCCGTGAACGGGATGAGAAAAGTAAACACTGATGAAAAAATCCATCTGATTTTCAGGTGGATTTTTTAGTGAGGAATGAGGAGTTAGGAGTTTCGGGACCTGCGGTCGGCATTATAATTCGGCTTCGCCCCGAAACTTGCAACTTGCCATTTTCAATTTGCAACTTTATCTACAATCGGCTTGCCCCTTACTCATTTTGCTTCAGCAAAATATATCGCATACAAAGTATATATCGCGTGTTAACATATCGCACCGAAGGTATATCGCTTCACATAACTATTACTGAAGAAAAACCGCAAGAGAACTACCCACCACCGCTTCGCGCTCCCCCTCACTTTTTGATATGAAAAATGGAATGATAGGACCTCCCACCATCTGACATACATTCTATCGAACTGAAGAATAAAGGCAAGAGAACTACCCACCACCATTGCCATAGGCAATGGTCCCCCTCCCTTTTTTGCCGAAGGCAAAAATGGGATGATAAGGCTTCGCAGCTCAACTACTTTATTTATAATCGGCACGAAGTGCCCCGATAATTACGCATTACGAATTACGAATTAAAATCGGCTTCGCCCCTTAACTACTCACTCCTAACTGAAAAAAGAACTCTCGCAATTGCGAGAGTTCTTTTAATTCTGTTTTCTTACAATTCTGTATTCATCATCCGCCCTGAAGTAGGGGCAGGAATCGTTTGAGGAAGTTAAAAACTTGAGATATTCATCTTCGTCAAGCTCAATATCGCAAAAATATTCTTCAAGGTCTTCGTCGTATCTGTAATTTTCACACATATCGCACATTGCCATAGCTTTACCTCATTTGTGATATTTTCCGTTATTATTTATCTGAAAAGCCCTGTAAATCTGCTCAAGGAGCATAACCCTCATCAGCTGGTGGGGGAATGTCATGGGCGAAAAGGACAGTCGGCAATCAGAAAGCTTTTTTATTTCGGGGGATAAACCGAAGGAGCTGCCGATTATAAAAACAATACTGCTTTTGCCGTTCAGGGTAATATCCTTAACGGTCTGAGCCAGCTGTTCGCTTGATTTTTCCTTGCCTTCAACGCAAAGGGAAAAAACATAACTGCCGTTGGGAATTTTCTTTTTTATTTCCTCAGCCTCTTTGTTGAGGGCATTGTCAATTTCCGTCTGCGAAGGGGAGTCGGAGAGCTTAACGGGGTTAAGTTCAATTATTTCGGGCTTTGCGTATGCAGATATTCTTTTTGTGTATTCATCTACCGCATCTCTTAAATATTTTTCTTTAAGCTTGCCTAAGGCGATTATTGTAATATTCATTATTCCAATCCTAAATACGGGGCAGGGTTGAGCCTGTTACCGTTTACTCTTACTTCAAAGTGAAGGTGAGCGCCGAATGAATAACCGGTGTTACCGACTCTGCCGATGGTCTGACCTTTCTGAACATAATCTCCGGGGCTTACCATAAGTGAATTGTCGAGCATGTGGGCATAAAGGGTTTCAACCCCGTTGCCGTGGTCGATTATAACATAGTTACCGTAACCGCCGGTGCTCCAGCCTGCTTCCGTAACAGTACCCGAGGCACCTGCAACAACAAGCGAGCCCGAGGCGTTGGCGCCTGAAATATCAATACCTCTGTGGTAACCGAGGCTTCTGTGTCCGTAGGGAGATGTAACAGTGTAAAGGTTTACAACCGGCCAGCAGAAAACGCCCGTTGTCTGGTAAACGGTGTATGAGCCCATTGAGAGACTTTCAGCACGAATACCGCGTTCAATTATCTGTGTAACGGGTTGTGTGAGCGCAATGCTCATAAGGGGCTCCGAAAGAACCTTTTTATCGCCCACATATGTAACAAGATCAATGGCGTATTCCGTGCCGTTCTGACCTGTTCTGCGAACTCTTGTGTCGCCGACGAAAAGATTGTTGGTCTGTATTTCAACTGTTTCAAAATCTGTGCTATTAACGCTTTCCTGACATTCTGTGTGTCTTACCGTAAGGGTCTGTGGTGCGTTGAGTGTGGTTTTGAATTTTTCGTCGGAGTATATGTTTTGGTTATCCTGAGCATAATAAGTTTGTTTAACGGTAATTGTTTCAGCAAAGGAAACGGACGAATCGGGATAAACCTTTTTCGCAAGCTCCAGCATCTCTGAAACGGTTTTCTCAATAACTGCAGTGTCTTTTACCGCGCAAAGAAACTCGCCGTCAACATAGACCTCGTTTACGGGTATAAGATTCTCGCCGTACTTGTCAATAATAATCTGTGACAGGGCATCTGCGGTACGCACATTATAAGCATCGGTGCGTTTCTCTTTACTTTCAACAGTGGGAGTGTTTTCGCTACCCAGGGCGTTTTCGGCATAGGTTACTGCAAGCTGAGCCGTTTTTTCGGTGGATGCGTAGCCGATGGTTTCACCGTCTATAATAACTGCTACGGCTTTAACCTTATTGCTGTTACTGTACGCCACGAAAATGCTTGTACCTAAAACTGCCGCAACGAGCACAAAGATAACTGAACGCTTTATAAAAAGCTTTACAGAGGAAAAAGAGGCTTTGTTGAAATGAAAAAGCTTTTTAAAAGCTCCGAAGATTTTTTTGAAAAAGCCCACGATTATTTTCCCCGTAACAAGACCGAGATTATATATGCAATTGTAAATGAAATTAAATAATCTTTCCATAACTATTGCCTTTCAAAAAACATATAATTAAATATAACATATATTTATATTATTAACAAGAGGAAAATAATGAATAAAATATAAAAAATGCAGTCCTGCAACAGTAGCAAAACTGCATTTACGGTGAATTCAATTAACCGCCGAAAACATCGGATTCAATAAAGTCAACGCCGAAAGCACGGCAATAATTAAGGGTGAAAATATCGTTGGCAGTCCATGCACCAACCTTAAGACCGCGGCTGTGGAAGTCTTTCATCATCTTTTTGGATAAGGTTTTGTAATCCACATCAATATCAAAGCCGTATTCGAGGCATTTTGAGTAGTCCATACCCTTGCCGTATGTAAGCATTATCTTTAAATCGGGGAAGGCTTCGTGAGCTTTAACAAGATTTTCAAATTCAAAGGACTGAAGCATACACATTTTAAGGTCGTAAACCTCATCGGCAAGAGTGAATACCTCGTGAATCTGTTCGTCTGTGTATTCGCCTTTAAGCTCAATGAAGCAGATAAGATTATTGTCACGGCAGATTTCAAGATATCTCTTGAATGTGCAGATGTAAACATCCTCTTTTACTTTATCGGTTTTAATGGGTTTTGCAACGAGCTCAGCGTAAGTGGAATCAGCCACCATAAGGCTTGTGCCGTCCTTGTATTCAACATCGTCATTGTGGTTCGCTACGAAGACACCGTCTTTTGTAATTCTGATATCGGTTTCAATACCGCCTGAGCCGTTTTTAACAGCGCCAAGGAAAGCGGGCTCGGTATTACCCGGGTATTTTGAGCTGTATCCGCGGTGAGCAATCATACAGATATCTTTGTGAATATGCTTGTTTACCGCAAAAGCTGCGGCAACTGCACCTGCTACGCCTGCAATACCTGCGGCGACGATAGCAAGGGGCTTTAAATTTTTAGCCATATAAACACTCCTTAAGGAAGAATACAACAATTCTATATCTTTTAAGCCTTATTGTCAATAACGCAAAATATTTTAAAAATATACACAAGTTTATTGTTTATTTTAATAAAGTATGATATTATATTATTAATTATGGTTAGTATGCCTTAATTCAGGCGGAGATGTTATGAGTACATTTAACGAATATTACAGAACTTATGCGGCAGTTGACCTGGATATAATTGCCCATAATTTAACTGAACTTAAAAAGAAAATAAAAAAAGATGTTCTTTCCCTTGCCATAGTTAAGGCGGATGCTTACGGTCACGGAGCAGTCGGTGTCGCGAGAGCTATACAGGATGAGGTTGATTATTTCGGTATTGCTGAGCTTGGCGAGGCTGTGGAGTTGCGTGAAGCGGGGGTTAATAAACCCATACTCGTGCTTTCATATACATCGCCCTATCAGTATGAGACCCTTGTAAAAAATGAGCTTACACAGACCATTTTCAACTATGATGATGCGGTAGCACTGTCCGAGGCTGCAGTTAAGCTCAAAAAGATAGCGAGGGTTCATATAGCGGTTGATACGGGGATGTCCCGAATAGGCTTTTTCTGTAATGGGGAAAGCGTCGAAACCGTGAAACGCATAAACGATTTACCAAATATTTATATCGAGGGTATTTTCAGCCATTATGCCTGTGCGGATTGTGTTGAGCGTGAAACCACCGACAAACAGACGGAGGTTTTCAAAAGCTTTATAGCTCAGCTTGAAAATCGTGGTATGTATATACCCATTAAGCACCTTTGCAACAGTGCAGGACTTTTAAGTGTTGACGAGCAGTTTAATATGGTGCGTTTAGGCATTGTAATGTACGGGCTTTATCCCGATGAATGCGTAAATGACGGCTCACTCAATTTAAAACCTGCTATGAAAATTGTAAGTCATGTATCCCATGTTAAGGAAGTGCCTGCAGGTAGCGGCGTAAGCTACGGTCACACTTATTTTACAGATAAAAACACCCGTATTGCTACTGTCTGTATAGGCTACGCGGACGGCTATTCAAGAAGCCTTTCCAATAAGGGCAGGGTGCTTATAAACGGCGAATATGCCCCCGTAATAGGCAGAGTGTGCATGGACCAGCTGATGGTTGATGTTACGGCTCTTTCCTCAGTTGAGGTGGGTGATGAGGTAGTTATTCTCGGTGCTGACGGAGAAAATGCAATTACCGCCGAGGAAATTGCAGAGCTTACTGACACAATTAACTATGAGGTTGTGTGCCAGTTCCAGAAGCGTGTGACTATTCTTCATTACAAGAATAACGAAAGAGTTGTCTGAGGTGATTTGCTTGAAAAACCGTGATATTAATATCCGCGACCCCTTCGTGGTGGTTGTTGACGGTAAATACTATATGTACGGTACCCGCGCCGCTAATTTCGGTCAGGGTACGGGGGGCTTTGATGTTTATATTGGTGATGACCTTGAAAATTGGTCCGAGCCCAAAGAGGTTTTTTCCTCAGTAAAGTATAATATGAACACCCATGTAAACTGGGCTCCCGAGGTTCATTTTTACAAGGGCTTCTACTATATGCTCGCTACCTTTACCAAGTCCAATGGCTTGAGGGGAACTTATATTCTCAGAAGCGATAAACCTGACGGGGAGTTCGTACCTCACTCGGACGGCGCAGTAACTCCTTGGGATTGGGAATGTCTTGACGGTACTTTGCACTTTGAAAATGACAAAGTTTATTGTGTTTTCTGTCACGAGCACACACAGATTCTTGACGGTACAATATGCAGAGTGGAGTTAAGCGACGATTTAACCCATCCCGTAAGTGAGCCTGTTGAGCTTTTTGCTGCAAGTTCATTTTTAAACAGGGAAGCTACCGAAAAAGATCACAATGTAACCGACGGACCCTTCCTTTACAGAAAAGAAGACGGGAAATTACTTATGATATGGTCAACCTGCTATGAGGGTTACAGGCAGTGCGTTGCAGCATCCGATAACGGCTCTGTTTGCGGAAACTGGTCCCATCTTCCCACTCTTTTTGATGACGACGGCGGCCACGGAATGCTGTTCAGGGATTTAAACGGCAAATTGAGGCTCACTCTTCATTGTCCTAATATCAGCCTCGAAGAGAAACCGGTATTCTTCTATGTGGAAGAAACTGAAGATTCATTACAGATTATCAAATAATTTTGCGGAGGTATTACCGTGAAAAGAATATTAGCTTTTTTCAAGAGTTACATAGATGTTTTTGTACTCAACATCCGCGAGCATATTGAGAATGTGCCGCAGATTTTAAAACTCTCCATTGCAGACTTGAAGAAAACCTATACAGGTGCGGCTTTAGGCTGGGCGTGGGCAGTTATCAAACCCGTAGTAACAATATTTGTTTATTGGTTTGCTATTGCAATCGGGTTGCGTCAGGGTAATGATGTTGACGGTGTTCCCTATATTTTGTGGCTCATATGCGGTATTGTGCCGTGGTTTTATATGGGTGACTCAATTACGGGCGGTACGGATTGCATAAGACGTTACAGCTACCTTGTTACTAAAATGAAATACCCTATTACAACAATTCCTACACATACCAATCTTTCAAGATTTCTTGTACATATAATTATTGTTATTATTGTTGCAATTATTTTCTGCGTTACGGGTAATATTCCGCCGATACAGATTGTTCAGATACCCGTATATATGATTTTAATGTTCCTGTTCTTTAACGCATGGTCGCTTTTTGCAGGTCTTGTTTCTGCTATGAGCCGTGACTTTGCAAACCTTGTTAAGGCGTTCAATGTGGCTGTGTTCTGGCTTTCGGGCGTGCTCTGGAATGTAGCACCTCTTAAAGAATCCAATCCCTTGATTTATAAATTGCTTATGATAAACCCCATAACATATATTTGTTACGGCTACAGGGATTGCTTTATCGCAGGTTCACAGGGGGCTGCTGATGGCGCATGGTTCTTTGAGCATCCCAAGAGATTATTGTATTTCCTTTGCTGGTATTTGGTTCTGGTGCTTTTGTCATTATGGGCATACAAAAAATTACGCAAAGAAATACCCGATGTGCTTATTTAAGTTCAATAAGCCTTTCTGAAAGGATAGTACCATGAAAGATACAGTAATCAGATTTGAAAATGTAAGTAAAATTTATAAACTCTATTCCAGCACGAGAAAAAGACTTATCGGTATTTTTATTAAGAAAATACCATACAAGAAGAAAAATGCCGTTGACAATATGAGCTTTGAAATTGAGCGCGGTGAATCCGTTGCACTTTTCGGTAAGAACGGCGCAGGTAAATCCACTGTTCTTAAAATGATTACGGGTGTTGCTTTCCCGACTTCGGGTGAAATAACCGTAAACGGCAGGGTAAGCGCTTTGCTGGAGCTTACAAGCGGCTTTGACCTTGAGTTTACCGGTCGTGAGAATATTTTCCTCAAAGGCCATATTCTCGGTCTCAAGGACGAGGAAATAAAGGCTCTTGAAGATACAATAATTGAATTTTCTGAGCTCAATGATTACATCGACCAGCCCGTAAGAACATATTCAAGCGGTATGAAAGCCCGTTTAGGCTTTGCTATTAATGTTAACATTAAACCTGAAATACTTATTGTTGACGAGGCATTGAGCGTCGGTGACGCTGCGTTCAGAAACAAATGTCAGAAAAAGATTGACGAGGTTATACATAAAGATAATGTTACGTTGCTCTTTGTTACTCACCAGACGGCAGTTGCAGAGCAGTTTTGTAAGCGCGGTATAGTTATGAAAAACGGCAGAATTATCTTTGACGGCCCCGTTAAGGAAGCCTCTGACTTCTATAAAACAAAGTACAATACAGTAAACTGAAAAACAAAAAGTGAGTTTAATCCGAAGATTAAACTCACTTTTTAATTATGTTGTGTGATTATTTAATTACGATATCTGCGTAAATGGGGTAGTGGTCTGAAACAAATCTGCCGTCAATGCCTTCGGTCACAACGCGGTAAGACATTGTATCGAATTTATCGTTTACCATAACGTAGTCGATAACGTCATCTGCATGTCTTTCGGGTTTTGTATCGTGGTATGTACAATAGTTCATTGTGTCGGAGGTATCAAACTTTGTATCACGTAAGATACCCGAATCAACAAACTGATTGTAGTTTTCGCTACCCTGTTTTACATTCATATCCGCAGTGAAAACAACGGGTAAATCACTGTACTGAGCGGCTTTGTCAAGTATAAGGTCAACGCTGTTCTTTCTTGCGGTGATACCTATATGGTCAAAGTGGCTGTTAAGGTGTACATATTTTTCGCCGGTTTCTTTGTTCTCGAGAACAACCCAGGTGCAAACTCTTCTGCAGGCAGCATCCCAACCAAAGGAAACCTCATCGGGTGTTTCGGAAAGCCAGAATGTACCGCTGTCAACAGCAGTGTATTTATCTTTTAAATAAAATACTGCGGAGTATTCACCTTCGTTGTCGCCGTCGTCACGGCCAACACCAACATAAGCATATTTCTCACCGACTGTTTCTTTAAGTGTAGCCATCCATTCAGGGGTAGCTTCCTGAACACCGATGGAATCAGCTTCACTTTCGAGCATTGTCTGAGAAACTATACCGATTCTGTCTTCCCAGCTGTCTGAGCCGACATTTGCACAACGGATATTAAATGACATTATACGCATAGCGCTTTCCTCCTTGGTTTCAAAGCCTTGAATAACGGATGTATCGGGCTTGTTCTGAGCAATTCCGAAAATCGAAGATAATAAGGTGAAGAATGCCATAAGCATAGCTCCTAAACCGGAGATTAATGAACCTGACATAAATCAATCACTCCTTGTTTGATATAAAAATATAATACCACATTCTGTAAATTAGTCAATAAAAAAACCGATGATTTCTCATCGGTTTTTTCGTTTTTAGTTGTGCTTCTTACCGAGCTTTCTCTGGAAGAGCTTGATGATTTCCACAAGGGGAATAATAAGGAATGCAAGACCGAGTGCAACACCATAAGCTTGGAGGTTAAGGTGAGCAAAGCCGAAAAGATTTGAAAGGAAATCAATTTCAACAACTGCAGTTGTAAGAATGAATGAACCAACCATTGCGGCATAGAGAACGATGTTGTGTCTGCCTTTGAAAACCATTGCAACGGCTGAGCCACGCTGTGAACGCATGTTGAAGGAATGGAAGATTTCACACATAGCCATGGTGAAGAATGCCATTGTCATACCGGTAGCGTGAATCATACCATATGCATTTTCATAAATTTTTTCATGTCCTGTAATGGCGATAGCTTCAAGTGCACTCTTAATAGCCTCACTTTCAATACCCATAAACGTAATAGGGAATTCCTGAATCTTGTTGAAAAGCTCTAATGTGATAATGTTGTCGTTAAGGAGAGTGTTAACAGCGATAATATTACCAATAAGATAAGCAACTATTGTAAGAACACTTACGATGATACCCTGATAAGCGCAGTCAATACCGAGACCGCCTGCGAAAATACCGTCATTTTTGCTTCTGGGCTTTCTTCTCATTATGTTTGCTTCGGGTTTTTCGAGACCGAGGGCGAGAGCAGGAATACTGTCTGTAACAAGGTTAATGAAAAGAAGGTGGGGAGCTTCAAGAATTGCAAAGCCCATAAAGACTGTTGAGAAGAAAATTGATACAACCTCTGAAAGGTTGGAGCCTAAAAGGAACTGAATAGCCTTACGGATATTGTCGTAAATTCTTCTGCCTTCGCCGACTGCTGAGACGATTGTTGCGAAGTTGTCGTCTGTAAGAACCATATCGGCAACGTTCTTTGTAACGTCGGTACCTGTAATACCCATACCGACACCGATATCGGCACTCTTGATTGAAGGTGCGTCGTTAACACCGTCACCTGTCATAGCGGTAACATAGCCTTTAGATTTCCAGGCGTTAACGATTCTTGTTTTGTGCTCGGGCTGAACACGGGCATAAACGAAGATGTTTTCAACGATTTTTTCAAACTCTTCGTCTGAGTATTTATCAATGTCAGCGCCCATCATAGCCTGTGAATCATCGGTGAGAATACCGAGCTCGCGAGCAATAGCTTTTGCTGTGTTGATGTGGTCACCTGTAATCATAATGGGTGTGATACCTGCGCCGCGACATTCAACAATAGCATCCTTAACCTCGGGACGAACAGGGTCAATCATACCTGTAAGACCGATGAAAATCATATCATATTCAAGTGAAGCGGAATCATATACTTCGGGAGCTGATGCGTATTCCTTAAAAGCAACTGCGAATACACGGAGGGCTTTGTTACCCATTCTTGTGTTTTCTTCAGCGGCTTTTTTAAGAATATCGTCGTTCATATCAACAACTTCGCCGTTGACATAAGCCTTAGTACATTTTTTAAGGATTTCATCGGGAGCACCCTTGGTGTACTGAACGAATTTGCCGTCAACATTGTGAACAGTTGACATCATCTTTCTGCCTGAGTCAAAGGGAACCTCACCGGCTCTGGGGTTAGCTGCTACAAGGTCTGCCTTTTTAAGGCCAAGAGCTGCTGCATAGTTAATAAGTGCAACTTCGTCAGGTTCGCCTGTGCCCTTGCCGTTTTCGTCAACCTCTGCGTTGGTGCAAAGAGCCATGGCGGTTGCGAGGAAATTCTCATCCTCTGCGTAATGGTCAACAACTGTCATAACATTCTGTGTGAGAGTACCTGTTTTATCGGAACAAATAATCTGAGTACAGCCCAATGTTTCAACAGCGTTCATTTTACGGATAATAGCGTTCTTTTTTGACATATTTGTAACGCCTATTGAAAGAACGATGGTCATAACCGCAACAAGACCCTCGGGGATAGCCGCAACGGCGAGAGATATAGCAGTAATGAATGAGTCAAGTGCTACGTGGGGAAGGTTTGCGCCTGTTCCACCATTGATGAAGTGAGCAATGATGTTGTAACCAAAAATAACGAGACAAACGACGAGAACGAGCTTTGTAAGAATTTTTGAAAGCTGTTCAAGCTTGATTTCAAGGGGAGTTTTGTTTTCTTCTGCGGTAGAGATAGCGGTGGCGATTTTACCCATTTCGGTATCCATACCCGTAGCAACAACTACTGCCTTACCACGGCCGTAAACAAGGGTTGAACCCATATAAGCCATGTTTTTACGGTCACCAAGGGGAACCTCGTCTTCTTTTTTGCCGAGAAGAGCGTTAACAAGCTTCGTAACAGGAACGCTTTCGCCTGTGAGGGCGGCTTCCTCAATCTTCATGCTTGCACATTCAAAAATACGGCAGTCTGCAGGAATAGCATCACCTGCGTCAAGAAGAATAACGTCACCTACAACAAGGTCTTCGCTCTTGATATTTTCAACCTTACCGTCACGAAGAGTTTTGGTTGTAGCGGCGGACATTTTTTGAAGAGCTTCAACAGCCTTTTCCGCCTTGTTTTCCTGAATAACACCCAAAAGAGCGTTAATAAGAACAACAGCAAGAATAATAATCGAGTCGGTGGGAACTACAGGTTTGCCTGCTTCGATAATTTCTGTTACAGCCGAAATAGCGGCAGCAATAATGAGGATGATAATCATAGGGTCCTTCATCTGGTCGAAGAACTTTTTGACTATGGAATCCTTTTTTGCTTCTGCAAGCTTGTTTTTGCCGTTCTTTTCAAGTCTTGCGGCAGCTTCTGCAGAGGAAAGACCGGCTTCAGAGGAATTAACTTCTGTAAATACGGCTTCAGCAGATTCGAGATAGTGCTTCATTTGCATCCATTTCCTTTCTTTTTTCAAAGGGACAAAAAAAGACTTTTACCGATAAGTGCGGTAAAAGTCTCACTCTTTAAGGTATCGTCGGGCTGGTGCCGTAATGACGAGCGATACCGCACCGCTTGGCACGAGTTACTCCCTTTTATAAAATTAATTATATAATAATTTTTATTTTTTGTAAATAGTTTTTTCCTTTTTTTACTAAATATACATTCAGTGTTCTGTTATTTCGGAGGTAAAATCAAAGGTTGAAGCTGGTTACCCTTGAATGCACAGTCAAGAGTGTCGGGAATAAGTGAAAAATCAGCAACCATTGAGTTGGGCTTTCCTGCGTAGGAATCCTGACCGTAAGGTACAAAATAAATGTTTTTATAGTTAAGCAAAGCACCTATGTTTTTTGCCGCATTGGCTAAAGCATCATTGGTTGAAGGCGCGATAATAAGCGGTCTGTTGTTGCGTAAATGAGCCTTTGCCGCAAGAGTTACGCAGGTGTCGGTAATACCCCAAGCGAGTTTTGCAAGGGTGTTACCCGTACAGGGTGCAATAACCAGCGCATCAAGTAGTTTTTTAGGCCCTATTGGTTCCGCTTTCGGGATGGTGTGTATAATATCATTTCCCGTTATTTCTTTAAGGTATGAGCGCCAGTATGCCGCGTCACCGAACCTTGTGTCAAGGGTGTATGAATTTTCGGACATAATTGGTACGACAGTATATTGAAGGTTCCTGAGTCTTTCGATTTCTTTGAATACGGTTTTAAATGTACAGAATGAACCGCATACGGCAAAGCCGATTGTTTTCAATCTGCTGACCCCCTCGCTCTGATTATTGGCAGTATTGAGCGACCGATTATTTCACCTGCGGATTCAGGGGCAACCTTACCGGGGAGTGAACCTGCTTTTATTACATTGAATGCCCGTTCTTTTGCGCTCTGGAAATCAATGCCGAAGGGTGCGGATGCAACCTCAATCAAAACGCACTCGGGGTTTAAGTTGTCAAGCTCTTTTGCGTTTAATACCCTTTGGGGAACGGTGTTTATCAAAGCATCGAAATTATGATAATCCGCGGAAAGGGAACTGAAATCTTTCGGAATTATGTTTTTTGCAAAAGCATCGGCAAAGTCTTTCTGCTTACGGGCAAAAACAGTAACCTCCGCTCCCAGGGCTTTAAGGGTCTGTGCCAGAATTTTACCCACTCTGCCGTAACCCGTTACAGCGCATTTCATACCGTGTATTGTAATGGGCAGCTCCTCTATAAGAATCTGCACAACGCCCTCGGCAGTAGGTACGGCGTTATATATAGCCAATTCATCCAGCTGCATATAATCGCACCACTCGGCACCCCTTGCTTCAAGCTCTTCACAAAAACTTTTGGGCATCTGTCCGCCGAAAAACATTTTACCCGAAACTGAAAGTGCAAATATTTCGCTGAGAGTTATTGTGCCGTCAAAAAGAGCGGCGTTGAGGGTTACTCTGTCACGGGAAAGGGGCAGGGGAAGTATAATAAAATCGGCTTCATTTACGGCATCTGTAAGATTTTCGTAGCAGTCCGCCTGATTAAAAGCATAGTAGCATACATGGAAGTGCTGTTTTTCAAGATATTCACCTAAATATAGTGAACGGTTGTCGCCACCGAGAATTAAAATTGTTTTGTCAGTCATTTATAATCAGTCCTCTCGGTATATCATATTCGGACTGAATAATAATGTGATTACAGAATTGTGCTTAATGAGGGTTCGTTTGTAATTTTTATTTTTTCCAGCTCTGTTTTACATTCGTAAATATATAAAAGTATGCTTTCTTTATTACCTTCACGGGCGAAATGTTCAATCATTCTTAAAGTCCCCGTAATTTCATTGGTCTGTTGCTGTCCGATTAAAATATTAAGAATGGGCTTTTCTTCTTCCCACTGTGATATAGCTTCTCCCACGGACTCATTTAAAAGATTATAGCTTCCTTCCATTGCGTATATTGTAATTTCATCTAATCGGTCAACCATTTTTTCGTTGGCTTTTTCAACTGTACCAAGTGAAATCAGGGCTATAACAATAGTTGTAACAATAAGACTTATTGCTAATATAAGACGCTTCATCAACATTCCTTCTTTGTTATAATGCAGTAATTTTTAGATTTATCCACAGTCATAAGCAGTATGTCCTTTTGTCGGATATTTTCGCGGTTTATTTTTGATTGTATTTCGCTTAGTGTCACAAGGCAGTCCGGAAAATTAACCTCTATAATTTTACCGTCAATAATTACAGGGCAGGGCATACCCGTGTCTTTTTCGGGTGTGTCATAATTTTTGGGGGTGGAGTTTCGTTTGTCGGGTTTTAAAAGTACTGAGAAAGTGCCGTTTGTTTCCACGATACCATATTGAACATCCTGTATATCAAAAACCTCCTTTTGTCTTAAGGCGGCGAGAATGTCGTTTATGGTGAAACGGAGCTTTTTAAGCTTTTTCTCATCTAATTCTCCGTTTCTTATAACCGTTACGGGCTTGCCGTCAACAAGATATCTGAAACGGACAAATTTCATTTCTAAGAAGGAGGTTATTATTTCAAAACCTACAAGCAGCATAAGGGGTATGAGGGAGTTGAGCAGTGGCAAAGTGTTATCCACAATGGGATTTGTTGCAATTTCCGATATCAGAAGGGTTATAACCAGCTCACCCGGTTGCAACTCACCTAGCTGTCGTTTACCCATTGCCCTCATAAAAAATGTAACAACGCAATAAATGATAAATGTTCTGATAATAACTGAAATCATATTTCTTTCACCCTTTTTGTTTTCCCCTGATTTTTATTGAATATTACCGCTAAAAAAGGAAAAACCAAAAACAGACAGGTGATTTTATGAAAGAAAATAACGAGATATTTATAAATGTTGATACGGTTAAGGAGTTCACTTTCGGAAATGTCCGTGAAAATGCCGTGGAAAACGGCAGGCTTATTAAGGAAGCCTTTAAAGGCAGTTTTGATATTGTTGTAAAGAAGGGCTATTGCGCAGGAAAATGTGTGGTCTTTGCCAATTGTGACGGACTTTGTAATTCTCAGAAAATAGCCGACAATGCCATACGACCGATGCTCAGCTATAAAGGCACCTTGCCCGAGGGGGAAGAACTGAATTTTATTTGTGACAATATAATATGCGGTACCGAGCAGAAAAAAGAAACAAGCCTTGATATGGCTGTGGATATGCTTTTGCGCGGCACATTGCTTATTTTTATAGAGGGTTCTACTCAATGCGTGATATTCGGCGTTCAGGCAATACCCGAAAGAGCGATTTCCGAGCCCGACACGGATGTTCAGGAGTATGGCTCCCGTGAAGGCTTTACGGAAAATATCAAAACAAATCTTACTCTTGTCAGAAAAAGGCTGTGCACGCCTAATCTGACTGTGGAAATGCAGGAGCACGGAGCCCAGAGTAAAACCAGAATCCTTCTTTGTTATATGAAGGGCAGAGTGGATGAAAATGTGCTCCAAAGCGTTAAAGAGCGTTTGGAAAACATTAATTTTGATACTTTATTAGGTGCGGGATACTTGAGAAAAGCACTTGATACAAAAAGACTTTCGTTTTTTACAATGGTGGGACAGACGGAGCGTCCCGATACCTTTGCGGCGAAAATCTGCGAAGGGAAAATCGGTATTATAATTGACGGCACGCCCTTTGCCCTTATAGTGCCGAGGCTTTTTATAGAGAATTTTCAGACCCTTGATGATTATGTGAACAGACCGTTTTTTGCAACCTTTATGCGCACGGTGCGTTTTCTGTCATTTTTAATAAGTGTATTTTTACCCGGTGTGTTTGTGGCAGTAGGTCTTTTTCATCAGGAAATGATACCCGATGATATGCTGTATAATATTGTGGTTATGGAAAGCAACACGCTTTTTACCCTTACTTTAGAGGCACTCATAATTCACTTCGTTTACGAAACCGTAAGAGAAGCGGGACTTCGTATGCCAAAGTCCATTGGTCACGCAGTCAGTATTGTAGGCGCTCTCGTTATAGGTGATGCGGCAGTTACCGCAGGTCTTATAGGCGCGCCCATGCTTATAGTGGTGGCGCTTACGGCAATCTGTTCACTTGTTTCGTCCCATCTGTATCAGCCCATTGCTGTGCTGAGAATTGTGTTTATTTTAGTGGGCGGCGCAACGGGACTTTACGGTATTATGATCGGTGCGGCAGCTTTGGTTATAAGCCTTGCTTCAATGACGGACTATTCCGTACCCTTTTTATCACCCGTAACACCTTTTGAAAAAAGTCTTATGCGTGATTCACTTGTGCGAATAAGTATGGAAAAATTAGGGAAAAATATATTCGATATAAAATCTGTAATAAAGGATTAACTATGAAAAAATCGTATGTCAGCGCACCGCAATTCTTTTTACTGCTGTATCTTTCGGTGTTGAGCAGTATATTTATGTATATTTCCTCTCCGAAAATAAGTATTTCAAAAACCGACTCTCTCTTAAGACCTTTGGTTTTTATAGGGGTAAGCATTATTGCCGCAATACCTGCTTTTTTAGTGTTCAGAACCGTGAAGGAAAAGAGCAGAGAACAGTTAAGCGTTAATGATAAAAAAGTATTTTTCAGAATAATATCGGCTTTGTATGCGGTTGTTTATTTTGCAGGGATATTACGAACACTTGCGCGTTTTGATTTATTTGCAAGCTCTGAGCTTTTCCCCGGGGCGGATATGACACTTTTTATTGTGGGTCTGGTAATAATCTGCGCTTTATTATCCCTGTTGGGTATCGGCTCTTTGTCAAGGGCGGCGGTGATATTTACCGTTATCGTGATAGGGGTAACCGGCTTTGTTATGGTGTCCCTTACGGACGAGCTGGATTTACTGAATTTTACCCCTCTGTTTGAAAACGGTGTAGGGGATTTTCTGTATGACAGCTTCATTTTTTCACTGCAGGCAGTTGAAATCGGTACGGTGATTTTGTTTTTGCCTGAGATTAAAGGGAATGTAGTAAAATCCTATGTTTGGTGGGCGGTTTTAAGCGGAGTAACATTTATTTTCATATTGTTTTTTACCGTTGGCACTCTCGGGGTATTTGCGGATACCCAGCTTTTTCCCACCTACGCGGCGGTAACTCTTGCAAAATTCGGTTTGTTAGAGAGAATGGATGCATTGGAAACGGCAATATGGGTTTTATGTGTGGTGGAAAAAATAGCCCTTTATTTTTTAGGTGTAATAAACTGTGTAAAATTCATTTTACCCAAAATATCACGGAAGATTATCTGTGGCGGATTGATTGTTATTGTCAGTCTTTTGCTGGTGTTCATTTCGGGAGATCTTGAAAGGTTTAACTTTATATCATACACACCGCTTGTTATCGGTCTGTATATTGTACCCGTGGTAATTCTGCCCGTAGTTTTATTGATATATTTAAAAAAGGTGAAGCCCTATGAGAAAAATACTGAAGACAATTAGCCTGATTCTTGTATCGGCAGTGATGCTTTGCAGTTTTACCTCCTGTGAAAAAGCAGGCACGGAATTGTCGGATTTAATGATAATTCAGGGAATCGGGATTGATGTTATAAATGATTCATACAAAGTAACTGTTGAGATATTGAATAATGAGCAAAGCGGATCACCAAGCGGTGATTCATCCGCTGAAAATAAGACCAAAATATATAATGCCACGGGAAAAACCGTGGCGGCGGCATTGA
This sequence comes from Acutalibacteraceae bacterium, assembly GCA_045543075.1. Classification (GTDB taxonomy): domain Bacteria; phylum Bacillota; class Clostridia; order Oscillospirales; family Acutalibacteraceae; genus DTU089. Next base: position 136,773 of record JAZQLZ010000021.1, on the reverse strand, counting down.
TGCAGCTTACAACAAAAAGCGGTAACAAACCGTTTTATGCACAGAACAGGGTGATAGTATTGGGCGAAAAAACGGCGCAAAGAAATCTTCAGGATGTGCTTGATTTTTTTCAGCGTAATTATGATTCAAGGGCTTCGCAGTTGCTTTGTGTTACAAAGGAGGGAAAAGCCGAGGAGGTTATAAGAGCAAAGCTTCTCAATGATACTGTTAAAAGTAAAATTCTCGAAAAAATGCTGGAGGAAAGCTATCGGCAGTCCCTTGTGCCCAGAGTGCGTATTATTGATGCGGTAAATACCATGAAGGACGAAACATCCTATATATGTATTCCTGCGGTAACAGTGCAGAAAAACGGAGAAAACCAGGATTTTACCCTTGACGGGTGCGCCCTTTTTGATAAGGACCAAAGCTTTTGTATGTATCTTTCCTCCAATGATGCCAAGGGTCTTGCGTTTCTTGATGACAATATTAAAGAGGGATTTATAAGCGCGGATTTACCAAATGGTGAGCAGGCCACTTTTCTTGTGGTAAAAGGTAAAACTCATTATAAAATTCTTAAAGAAAACGGAAAATTGCATTATATGCTGGATATTGATGTGGTCTGTGACCTGGAAGAGGTCGGAGGAGCGGATTTTTTCAGTACCGATGACGATTTTATGGAAAAAATCAAAAGTGCCGCAGGAGCCGCAATTGCCCAAACTGCCGAAAACACAATAATTGCACTTCAAAGCGAACACGGTGGCGATGGCGTAAGATACGGCAGACGACTTTATCTTTACGATTATGATGAATATGAAAAGCTTAAAAATGACTGGGATACGGAGTTTAAAAAAGCCGTTACAAGTATAAGCGTAAATGTAACTATCCGAAGAATAGGCGAAGAAACCTTTCATAGTAAAAAATAAAAAAGCAGACTGTTTACCTTTTTTGCGGTAAACAGTCTGTGTTTTTCTTTATGCCTTCCAGAATTTTCTGTCAAGTGCTCGGTATTGTATGGCCTCAAGAATATGCTTTGTTTCAATATTCTGAGAATTATCAAGATCCGCGATTGTTCTTGATATTTTTAAAATCTTATCATATGCACGGGCGGATAAACCCAGCTTCTCAAATGAGTTTTCGAGGATTTTTGCGGCATCGGGAGTCAGCACACAGTATTTTCTTGTGAGTGCCGAGGTCATTTTTGCGTTGCAGGAAACATTGGTGCCTTTAAAACGCTCCAACTGTATTTTTCTGGCAGCGTTCACTCTTTCGCGTATTATCGCCGAGGGTTCACCGGATTCGTTATCCGAGAGTTGATTGTAGTCAACGGGCGGAACTTCAATATGTATGTCCAGCCTGTCAAGCAAGGGACCCGAAACCTTTGACAGATATCTTGCAGGTGCGCCGTTGGGACAGGAACAGTTTCTTGTGGGGTGCCCGAAATATCCGCAGGGACAAGGGTTCATAGCGCAAATCAGCATCACTGAGCAGGGATAGGTGAGAGCACAGGAGGCGCGGGAAATGGTGATAGTGCCGTTTTCCATAGGTTGCCTTAATACTTCCATTGTGTTACGGGAAAATTCGGGAAGCTCATCAAGGAACAAAACCCCGTTGTGTGCCAGGGATATTTCCCCGGGCTTGGGTATTGTACCGCCGCCGGAAAGTCCTACGGGTGATACCGTATGGTGGGGAGACCTGAAGGGTCGGTAGTTTATTATGGGCTTGTCCTTGGTGAGAGCACCTGCGAGAGAATAGATTTTTGTTGTTTCAAGAGCCTCGTCAACGGTGATGTCGGGTAAAATGGTGGGTATTCGCTTTGCCAGCATGCTTTTACCCGAGCCGGGAGGCCCTATCATCATTACATTATGACCGCCTGCGGCGGCAACTTCAAGGGCGCGTTTTACTTCATACTGACCCTTTACATCTTTGAAGTCCGGCAGAAAATCCGGGATTTCATAGTGCCTGAACGGTTTTAATTCAACGGGTGCGAGCTTTTGAAAATCGTTGATATGGTCAACAAGCTCTTTAAGGTTTTTAACGGCATATATATTTATGCCGTCTATTACGGATGCCTCGTCACCATTGTCAAAGGGGATGTAGATATCCCTGACACCTGCATCCTTTGCAGCCATTACCATGGGTAGAACGCCTTTGACAGGTTTTATATCACCCGAGAGTGACAGTTCGCCTATGAAAACAGCTTCTTTATAATCACCGCTTATCTGCTTTGTAGCTGAGAGTACGGCAACCGCCATGGGTAAATCGTAGAGCGAGCCCTCTTTTTTTCGGTCTGCAGGGGCAAGGTTAAAGGTGTAGTGTGATGTCAGGTGCATTTCAAACCCCGAGTTGTGAATGGCGGCAATTATCCTGTCCCGAGCTTCACTGACTGCAGTATCCGGTAAGCCCACAACCTCCAGGGCATGTTTACCGCCCGAAATGTTGAGCTCAACATCCACCATATAGCTTTCAAGGCCAAGAAGACCGATGCTTTTTATTTTAGCAAACATATAAATCCCTCAATTATTGGTTTTCGTCTGTCTTAATTTCAGGGGAATCTGTGTCAGAGGTGTCAATTTCATCGGAAGTATCGGTTATTTCAATAACATCAACAGGCTCAATAACTGTTTCTTCCTCAACATAAAGAGGAGGATTGAACTTGAACACCTTTGATTTTGTAATGAAGCATAAAATTATGAGAAGAATGAATGAAATAACTGAAATTGCAATACCGGCATACAGTCCGCGAGGGGTGTATTTGAATGTTACGGAGTGTTCTCCTTCGGTTATTTCCACACCTAAAAGAGCTTTGTCGCCGATATCGTAAATGCTCTCCTTACCTACTTTTTCACCGTCGATGTAAACTGTCCAGCCTTCGTCGTAGTTTATGGAGGTGTAAAGTATGCCGTCTTCGGAGGCATTTATTGTGCCTTTTATAACAGTATCGTCAAATTCGGTTAAATTAAGAGCATCGGTTTTAAGCTGATTATAACCTTCAGTGAAGGCTTCGCTGTTGAGAGTAACTCCGAAAAGATACAAATAACCGTCTTTTACCTCGCTGAAGGGTGCATAAATCTGAACTACCTCACCTGCATTAAGTGCACCTAAATCAAGAATATGGGGTTTTGTATCAATATTCTGTGAAAGTGATGTGCCGTCAGGAAGTGAAACGGTTATTGCACTTATATCGTTGTTGCTGGATTTAAGATAAAGATATCCGTTACCGCTTTCTTTGACTGTGAGTTCAAAAGAAACTGAAGCGGCTGCAGAATCGGTTACTGTGTAAGGATAATAGCCCTCATCGCTGAAAGTAAGGTCATTACAATCAACACCGTTGCCTGAAACACCGGTCATTTCCATATCGTTATAAACCGTGTGTATGCCTGTTGCAGAGCCGAAAAGAGAGCTTTGAACCTCAAAGGGATTCACATTGTCGTGGGACCATTGAAGTATATCGCTGTTTACACGGAATGCAATGGGTAACTGATAACGGTTTTCGTATGCGGTATATTTATCCACCGATGCAATTTCTTTGTAAAGCTCGGGATTCATCTGTGCTTTCGAGCCGATTGCGTTATCCACAATATAATCAAGGGAGAAAAATGCGTTATAAACAGGGGTCTGTCGGTGATAGGTGTAGCTGTTGATGTAGTTACTGAACATACCCATGTGGGACTGCATATTTGAAACCTTTTCGTAAGCCATTGATGAGAAGGTTGAAACACCGTTGTAATTATACCAGCAGGGGTCCATTCTCGCTCTTAAGGAGGTGAGCTCCATACGGTAATTGTCGTTACCCTCATATTCATCAATCTGTGATTTGATTTCTTGGAAATTATCGTAGTCGCCGACAAAATTGACTTTTGTCTGGTCCATACTGTAATTGTTGGTGTTTGCCACCGTGTATTCTGCACAGACCGAGCATAACACAAGAGCTGCCGCTGCAAGTGCGGGATATTTATCGTTTTTAAGAATGCCGAGAGCGAGACAGTAAATGCCTATAAATGCAACGCAGATCCATACGCTGATTTCACTGAAATTCTTTGAGCCGATTTCCTGAACGATTATTACAAAGAATATTGTGGCAGTGCCTACGCCTATAATCTGACGGGTTGAGTATTCCTTTATATTCATAATTGCTCTGAAAGCAAATATGAGGAGAAGGAATGAATACATATATGAAAAGCGGTATGGTAAATCGTTGGGGAAATGGAATCCGTGCCAGATATAGTTAAGGTAATTTGTATAACAGCTTGCGAACATTACGCCGAGAATGCCCACGCTGAAAATCTTTTCTTTGAGAGAAATCTTCTTTGAGAATAAATAAAGGGGTACTAACATTACGGTAATTACACCGCAATATACATTGGGTAAAACATCCGTACCACTGCTTCTTATAGTGGGGTTAAGGTACGCAAGATGATTTGCAAGGAAATCAAAAATTGAGAAATAGGTTTTGAATTCCTGGGGCCATGTGCCCGAGGTTGCAGAGCAGCTTTTAAGAATAAAGTAAATGGGGATAAGTGCGAAACAAGTGAGCATAGCGGCACTTACGGATGCGAAGGCAAAGCGCGCGCCACTGTCAATGAACTTGTTGTTTCTGAGATTGTTGTATCCCCAGGTGAAAAAGCCTTTGATACCGCCTTCGCGTTTTGCAAGCTTGCCGAAATAAGTGTCGGAGGCATTGTTTTGTGAAAAGAAGCTGTAAATAAAATAAAGAACGGAGAAAATGCAGACCATATAGCCCATATAGTAGTTTGTGAGCATGGTAAGGGCGAGGGTTATAACATACAGCTTCATTTTTCTGCGGGTTATAAGATAATCTATGCCCAGCATAACCAAGGGGAAAAGGTAGAAAGAATCAAGCCACATTACATTCCAGTAATAAGCTATAAAATAACCACTGCAGGCGTAGAGCACACCGAAAGCAGAAACAAGTGGAGAGTGTGCATTATTCTTTTTTGTAAGGTAGTAAGAGAAAGTGAATGATGCAAAAGCCGCCTTAAGGAAAATCATCCCTGCTATTGCTTCGGGCATATTCTTATGACCGAATAAAAGCATAACTATTGCAAGAGGAGATGAAAGGTAATTATAAAAATTACCTAAAAATGAACTACCGCCACCTGAATTCCAGGAATACAGTAAGCTGTCAAAATCCGTGACTCTTTCATACAATTCTGCAAAGAGGGGACCGTATTGATGATAAAGGTCCATTCTAAGAATTGTAACATCACCGAAAGGTGCCAGGTCATAGCAGAAATATACAATTGTCATAATTGCCGCAGTACAAGCCGCAGCAAGCAGGCAGTAGCGTATTGAGAAACCTTTTTTAAACAGAGGATTATTTTTGATTTTTTCTTTCATTTCATTGCCGTCCTTCAAATTTGTGTATTCCGATACATAGTAAATAATAACATATATGTAATATTCTTTCAACGATTTTGAATTTAATTTTCAGTTTGTTTATATTTTGTGTTCTATTTCGGGACAAGTGAAAATAAGTATTTTTTGAAAGGAATGATAATATGCGGGAATTTTTAAATGCAATATCCCTTTTGCCGGATTTTTATAAAAATATTTTGTCCCGGATACCCGAAGGTTTTGCAAAAGAAATCAAAGAAATCCGTTTCAGAAACGGTGGCACCGCAGCGCTGCATTGTGCGGATAAAATCTGTTATCTGACTGATTCGGGCAAAATCAGTTTTACTCATTGTGATAATGCATTGAAAACTGACGACAAACAGTTGCAGGAAATAGTTTTCTGCCTTTCACGGCGTTCTCTTCATACATACCAGGATATGATTGCAAAGGGCTTCATACCATTACGGGGCGGATGTAAAGCAGGTGTTGTGGGCAGAGCGGTTATAAAAAACGGCTCAGTTTATTCCGTTTCGTCTTTTAACAGTGTAAATATACGCGTGGCAAGGGAGTTTTACGGATGCAGTCAGGACTTAATCAACGGTGTTGGTGAGTGCCGTTCTTTCTTGATAATAGGTACACCTCTTTCGGGTAAAACCACACTTCTCAGGGATTTGTGCCGTTATTATTCGGGTAAAAATGCTTTCAATCCTTTAAAAACTGCCGTAATTGACGAACGGGATGAAATAGCATCCTTTTCATTCGGATGCGGTCTTGATGTGGGCGAACACACCGATGTTCTTGCCCTGTACCCCAAATCCGTCGGCACCGAAATAGCTGTCAGAACATTGTCGCCCGATATTATAGTCCTTGACGAAATCGGCGGAGAGGACGAGGCAAAAAGCCTTTTGTCTGCAGTTAATACAGGAGTTGACATTATCGCTACCGCCCACGGCAGCAGTGTGGATGAGGTTATGAAAAGACCGAATATAAAAAGACTGATTGATGCGGGAGTTTTTAAAAAATCGGTAGTGCTAACGGGAAAAGCCGAGCCTTGCAAGGTGAAAGGAATTGTTGAATTTTGAAAACTCTGTTGGTTTTGTCAGTGGCATTTTTGCTTGTGGCAACGGGAGCTTTTGACTCTGTAAAACAAAAAAGGAAAACGGCGGTCCTGAGTGAAATGGTAAGCTTCACCCGATTTATAAAGGGCGAGCTTCAATATCGGGCTGCGGATTTTGAAAGCCTTTCTCAATCGGTAAAAAGCGAAAATTATAAATATATAAAGGCGGATGACAAAACCTTTTATATTACCGAAGCACGGGATAAAGCTTTCAGCGAGCACTTTAAAGCTTTTATGAATCATCTGGGTACTACCGACCGTGACGGTCAGGTGAATCTGTGTGATGAGTATATCGAAAAATTTACCGATATTTTTAATGAACATAAGCAGAATGAAAAAAGCAAAATTCAGATTAACACGGCTCTCAGTGTTTTCGGTGCTTTGTGCATTGTGATTTTATTTATATAGACTGCGGCGAGGTGAAACGATTTGGATATAATGGTTGTTTTCAAAATGGTAGCCGTAGGTATTATCGTGGCGGTTATGAATCAGTTGTTACAAAAAGCGGGCAAGGAAGAATACACTCTGTTAACAACAATAGCGGGTCTTGTAATAGTTCTTACAATGTTTTTACCTGCACTTAATGAGTTGAAAGATGAGCTGAGCTCGGTGATGCAGTTTTGAATGCGTTGGGAATAGGAGTTATTGCGGTCTCGGGTGTTGTGCTTTTAAGTGTTATGAAAAAGTCCGCCTCCGTATATACCACAATAGTGCAGCTTGCCCTTGGGGCAGTAGTGTTGTTTGCAGTGCTTCCCGAGGGTAAAAAGCTGATGGATGTTATGTCCGATATAATTTCCCTGGAGGGTATCAGCGAGCAGAGCATAAAAATAATGTTGAAGGTTTTCGGTATTTTAAGCATCGGGGCAGTGACTGCTGATATATGCCGAGATAACGGTGAAAATGCCCTGGCAGGAGTTGTGGAAATCGGTGTAAAGCTTCTGGCGGTGTCCTGCGCTTTGCCTGTGTTTCAGGCGGTAATTGCCCTGGCTGCATCATTTTTTAACAGGTGAAAAAATGAAAAGAAGGTTAAAATATATTTCCGTAATTTTGCTGACGGGGATACTTATTATTTTTTATCCTGTGTCGGTACAGGCAGTGGAACAGAATATAGACCAATATAATGAGGAGTTTGATTTCGATTCGCTTATATACGCCACCGACGAAAACACACTCAGTATTCTAAAAGAGATAGGTATGGATGAGCTGAGCTACGAAAGTCTGTTCAGTGTAAGCCCCGTTAAGGTATTTACCGCGCTTTTCAATATCTTGTCCCGCTCAATAAAAGCGCCGTTGAAATTTCTGGTGGTAACAGTTGGCGTGTTGATTATAATGACTTTTTTATCATCCTTTTTCGAGTCGGGTGAGAGTATAAATCTTGTAGGAAGCTCGGTTATAGCCCTCAACGGGGCTGTTCCCGTAGCTCAGATGGTAACATCGGCTTTTTCGGTGCTTGAAACTCTGAGCGTTTTTACCACTACCTTTGCGGGAGTTTTTTGCGCGGTTGTTTCCTCATCCGGCAATATAAGTGCAGGTGTTACCTATTCTGCAATGACGGTTTTTTCCGATACCCTTTTTTCGGGACTGTTATCTGAGTTTTGTCAACCCGTTGTTAATGTTATGTGCTGTCTGAGCTTTTTGTCCTGCTTTGATTTTTACGGATTCAGTACGGGCTTAAGCGCAACCTTTAAAAAGATTTATGTTTTCTTTATGAGCTTTGTAGGAACGGTTTTTTCGGGAATTATAACCATAAAAGGTGTTCTGAGTGACGGTGCGGATACAGTTACCGCAAGAAGCATACGCTTTGTAGTCGGCAGGAGCCTGCCTGTGGTGGGAGGCACTGTCAGCGAAACATACTCTGCTTTGATTTCCAGCCTCAGTATCATAAAAAATACAGTGGGAATATTCGGTATTATAACCGTAATTGTGACGGTTTTACCCACACTCGCGGAGCTTTTAGCCTGGATCATCGCGGTGGATATAGCGATAATTCTTTGTAATTCCTTTGGTGTTAGCAAGGGGAATGCGATGCTGTCGGTGTTAAAGGATACCCTGATTTTATTGGTGGCAACCATAGTTATAGTGGCGGCAATATTTATTGTTTCCGTTGGTGTGGTTATAGCGGTAAAAGGGGGTGCGGTATGAGCGAGGTGATTAAAAGTGTTTTTGTTAACTACATAGTCTGCGCTGTTGCAGGTGGTTTTTTAGAGTATTTTGCGCCGGCTAAAACCCGAAAAACTTTGCGGGTGATTATAATGGCGGTTATTCTCGTTACTTCTTTTACACCTCTTTTAAAAGCAGATATAAGCATTCCTGATTTTGAAGTAAATGAGCAAGCTTACGAAAAAACCAACTATGATGCACTTATGCATACAGCAAATCTTACGGAAAAAAAGGTGTATAACGAAGTGCGTGAGATACTCATAAATTCGGGAGTTGATGAATATGAAATATATGTAACAACTTCCGTGGAGCAGGAAACAAACACGGTATGGCTTGAAAAGGTAACGGTGGAAATTCCGAAGGAGCATATGGATAAACAAGAGAAAATTCAAAAAGGAATTCCCGAGGAATACCGTCCGGTTACAAAGGTTGGTGAAAAATGAAAGATTTGATAAAAGGCTTTCGGGAAAAGAAGTTATCTAAGAAAAGCATTATTCTTATAGTGGGGGCAGTGGTAGTTGCAGTAGGTCTTTTGTTAAGTGAGCTCACCCCCGAAACTAATGAAACTACCGAGGATAATACGGTGTATGCGGAGCAATACATAAAGCAAACAGAGAAAAATCTTCAGAAATTATTGGAGGAAATTGACGGTGCAGGTAATGTTAAGGTTATGCTAACGGTAGATACCTGCTACGAAAATGTCTATGCCAAAGGTTACAATTCAAAAGCCCAAAAGACAGAGAACGGCACCGAAAACGAGCTTTCAGAGGAATACATCATTGTAAAAAAAGGGTCAAACAGCGAAGAATGTCTCGTAATCAAAGTTTTTGAACCCACGGTAAAGGGAGTTGCGGTGGTTGCCGAGGGTGCGGACAGTATAAAAGTAAAAACCGCTATAACCGATACGGTGTGCGCCCTGTTTGATATAAGCACCTCTCAGGTGTCAGTAGAAAAAATGAGTGCGGATAAATAATGTAAGGAGTGATTATATGAATCTTATTATAAAAAGAAAACAGCTTATTTTAGGTACATTGGTGGTCGCCTTGGGTGCGGCAGTGTTTGTGAATTGGTATTACACAAATAACGGCAAAGAAAAGTTTGTAAAAAACACCGATGAAAGCGAGTATGTTCAGAATTTAGGCGAGGCACAGTATGTAAATGCCGAGGTTGAAAAAGGCGATTATTTCGCCGAAGTCAGATTGAACAGGGATAAAGCCCGTGACGAAACTCTTGACAGTTTAAATAAGTCTCTGAAATCAGCGGCGGCAGGCAGTGAGGAAGCTAAGACGATCAGCGCAACCATCGAAGAATTATCAAAACAAATAAAGCTTGAAAGCGACCTGGAAACATTAATAAGTGCCAAAATATCGGGGGAGTGCGCCGCAGTAATAAACGACAAGTCAGTGCAGATTATAGTGGAAAAAGGAAAACTCAACGAAACCACCGCCTTGCAGATTAATGATATAGTAACAGCTAATACTAAAATTGACGGCGCAAATATAAAAATAAGTGAGTCACAATAAAAAAATCCCGAAGCATTGGTGCTTCGGGAACTTTTTTAATCATCAAAAAGGGGAGTGGAGAAGTATCTTTCCGCAGTGTCGGGAAGAACTGCAACAACTGTTTTACCTTTGCCTAATTTTTTAGCAAGCTTAAGTGCTGCAGCAACATTTGTGCCGCTTGAAATACCGCAGAGAATACCCTCTTTTGCCGCAAGGTTCTTTGCAGTATTAAGGGCTTCTTCATCGGTGATAATGCAGATATCCGAGTAAATCGATGTGTTGAGAATGGGAGGGATAAGACCGTCACCGATACCCATCTGAATATGTGTACCGATAAGACCGCCCGAAAGAATAGCAGCATCCTCAGGCTCAACTGCCCAGATTTCAATATCGGGGTTAGCCTCCTTGAGCACTTCGCCGATACCTGTGAGCGTACCGCCGGTACCTATACCTGCACAAAAACCGTCAATGGGCTTACCCACCTGTTCGAGAATTTCAACAGCAGTTTTTTTGCGCTGGATTTCGGGGTTGGCGGGATTTTCAAACTGTTGGGGAACAAAAACATTCTCATTTTCTTCCTGCATTTTTAATGCTAACTGTAAGCATTCGTCAATACATTTACCGATATTACCCGCATCGTGTACAAGCTTTACCTCTGCACCGTAGTGCTTTACGAGTTTTCTTCGTTCCTCGCTTACGGAGTCGGGCATAATAATGACTGTTTTATATCCCTTTACTGCACCCACAAGGGCAAGGCCGATACCCTGATTACCGCTGGTAGGTTCAACGATTATTGTGTTTTCGTTGATTTTGCCGTCTTTTTCGGCTTTCAAAATCATATTGTAAGCGGTTCTTGTTTTTATAGAGCCACCAACATTGAGTCCTTCAAATTTAACAAGCACTTCGGCGCTGTCTTCGTCAACCATACGGTTAAGGCGAATAACGGGCGTGTTGCCCATTGCCTCTAAAATATTGTTGCAAATCATTTATAAAACACCTCAGATTGAGTATGAAAATATATATCAATATTATCCTATGTGACTTGAACACACAGTTTACAAGTTTAGCATATAAAAGATTCTATTGCAAGTATAAAAATAATAAAATTATTCCTCGATTTTCAACACCATGAGAAGGTTGTTATGTAAAATATTCCGGAGGTCTTTTTCGCTTAAGCCTAAACTGAAAAGGTATTCCAGCTCTTCCTTTTGCTTCCACATAGGGAAATCGGTGCCGAAAATTACTCTGTCAGCTCCGTATGCTTCAATGATTCTTTTGGCGGTGTTCTTTTCGAGGGCGTAAAATGATGAGCAGGTGTCAACATAAAAATTCTTGTATCGTGATAACTTTTCAAATGCGTTTTCCCATATTGACCAACCGCCGAAATGTGCACCGATAACCGTAAGCTTCGGGAAATTTTCCAGCACGGGAGCTACTCTGTTGGGGTTTGAGTTATCAAAGCGTGAGTCACCCGTGTGTAAAAGTATCGGAAGACCTTTTTCTTCACACAACTCAAATATTTTAAGTACCTTAGGGTCGTCAACCTTAAAATTCTGGATATCGGGGTGTAATTTAACACCCTTTAAACCAACCTCGATGAGATGCTCAACATCTTCACGCAGATTTTCACTTTCCGGATGAAGCGAGCCGAAGCCTATAAATCTGTCGGGGTAGAGTGAAACCTCGCTTGATATGTAGGCGTTGATGCTCTGAGCGTGGTGAGGTGTTGTTGCAACAGAAGTCACAAGACATTTTTCGACGCCGCTTTCATCGCATTGCTTTATAAGGTTTTCGGCGGTACCAACAAAGGCACATCCGTCGATTTTCCCGGATGCACTTATACCGTAAAAAATATCAATACTGTCAGTTGCTTTTTTAGCAATGGCATCGGGGAATATATGACAATGTGAGTCAATTATTTTGAAATCTTTGTAATTCATTTTAGGACCTGCTCTCGTCAATAAAAAAACACAGAAGTCGGGTCTGATACCCGACTTCTGATAACTAATGAAATTTATTTCTGATTGTTGTATCTGTCGAGTGATTCTTCTCTCATTTTGTATTTGAGAATCTTACCTGCAGCATTCATAGGAAATTCGTTTACGAATAAGAAATATTTGGGAACCTTGTGTTTTGCAATAGATGCGTAGCCGTATTCCTTCATTTCTTTTTCGTCAGCAGTTTCACCCTTATGAAGAATAATCCAGGCACAGCATTCCTCGCCGTACTGTTCATCGGGAACACCAACAACCTGAACGTCACGAACCTTGGGGTTGGTAAGGTAGAATTCCTCGATTTCACGGGGATAGAGGTTTTCACCACCACGGATAATCATATCTTTAAGACGTCCTGTAACCTTGTAGTAGCCGTCAGGCGTTCTCATACAAATGTCACCGGAGTGAAGCCAGCCTTCGCTGTCAATCGCTTGAGCTGTTGCTTCAGGCATTTTGTAGTAGCCCTTCATAATATTAAAGCCACGTGCAACAAATTCACCACTCTGGCCGTCGGGAAGCTCAAGACCGGTTTCAGGGTCGATGATTTTGCATTCAACACCGGGGAATGCACTACCAACAGTTTCAACACGGTGGTCAAGGTCCTCGTTTACTTCACCCATTGTGCAACCGGGAGAAGCCTCTGTCTGACCGTAAACTGAAATAATTTCGCGCATATTCATTTCTACGGATGCACGGCGCATAAGGTCTGCGGGACAGTTAGCACCTGCCATAATGCCTGTTCGCATATATGAGAAGTCGGTTTTTGCAAAATCAGGATGACCGAACATTGCAATAAACATTGTGGGAACACCATTGAAACAGGTAATACGGTCATTGTTTACACAAGCCAGTGATGACTTAGGTGAGAAATAGGGAATGGGGTAAAGTGTACCGCCGTGGGTCATCATGGATGTCATTGAAAGCACCATGCCGAAGCAGTGGAACATGGGAACCTGAATCATCATACGGTCAGCAGTGGATAAATCCATTCTGTCACCGATTGTTTTACCGTTGTTTATAATGTTACGGTGTGTAAGCATAACACCCTTGGGGAAGCCTGTTGTACCTGAGGTGTATTGCATATTACAAACATCATCGGGCTTTACAAGTGAGGAACGTCTGCGAACCTCTTCTCTGGGAACAAGTGAAGAGCGTGATAACATCTGCTCCCATGTAAGACAACCGTCCATCTCAAATCCTGCGGTAACAACGTTACGAAGGAAGGGGAGGTTTTTGGAGTACAAGGGTGAGCCGGGCTCAAGGGTTTTAAGCTCGGGACAAAGCTCTTCAATAATTTCCTTGTAGTTAATATCCTTGCAGTACTCAATCATAACAAGAGTATGAGTATCTGACTGCTTGAGCAGGTATTCTATTTCGTGAATTTTATATGCCGTGTTAACAGTAACAAGAACTGCACCGATTTTCGTTGTTGCCCAGAAGGTGATGAACCACTGAGGAACATTGGTTGCCCAGATTGCAACATGGTCACCGGCTTTTACGCCCAGTGAAATCAACGCTGCAGCACATTCGTCAACATCGCGACGGAACTGCTCGTAAGTTCTTGTATAGTCAAGGGTGGGATATTTGAAAGCGTACTGGTCGGGATATTTTTCTGCCATTTTATCAAGTACATCGGAGAAAGTAGCATCGATAACATCATACTTTTTCCAAGGGAATGTACCTGATTTATCACGGTTGTAATGTATTTGGTCATAAACCTTTTTCTCACGACCTAAAGAGGAAATGTAGTTTGTGAAGTGAGTGAGAACAATGTCAGCGTCGCTGATTTCTTCGTTCCAGGCAGCGCAGATGAAGCCTTCATAATTAAGTGAAGAAAGAGCGTTCAATAATTTTCCGACATCCAGATCGCCTTCGCCGATTAAAACGGTCTTGCCGTCCTTCATATCACCAAGGCGCACATATTTAATGTAAGCACCTAAGTTTTTGATAGTGGTTTCAGCAGTTTCACCTGCATCAAAATATGTTCCTCTTACATTCCATGAAACACCGATAGCGGCTGAAGCAAAGTGATTGATAACACTGATTACATTTTCAGTTCTTGCAAGATATCCTGTTGTTTCAAATAAAATGTTGATGTCACCTGATTGAGCGCGTTTTATTGCACCTGCCATTTTTTCGTCAAGAACATCAAAAGAGACTTCGCTCCGGGTGTAAACAATAACGTTTTCAATGCCTGATGCAACCGCCATGCTTACATATTTTTCAATAAGCTCAGCGGTGGTGCTTTCGCTTTCTATGGGGTCGGGCATACGAAGAGCCGAAACAGTAAGATTTCTGTTAATGAGCTTTCTTTTTGCATCAGCAATACGTTCTCGTCTTAAAATACTGTCGTGGTGACCGCTTCTTTCTTTTATGGCATCGTGGATTTCAAATCCTTCAAAACCATAATCAAAGGCATAGCGGCAGGTATCAAGGAAAGAGGCTCGACGCACATTTTTGGTCGAAAATACAATTTTCATATTATGCCTCCTCGAATACAATTTTGTTCAATGCATTGATATATGCTCTGATGCTTGCGGCAACAATATCAGTGGATGTGCCGTTACCTGAATAGAGCTTTCCGTTGTTGCGAAGTCTTACAAGTGCAGAACCGAGAGCTTCTTTGCCTTCTGTTACAGACTGTACCTGGAAATCGTCAAGCTCATAGTGGTGACCGATACACTGTTCAATGGCGCGGAATACAGAGTCAATAGGACCGTCACCGTTGCTTACGCCACAAATGATTTCATCGTTACATTTCAAAGTAACCTGAGACATGGATGCTGACATATTGCTGCTTGTTGTTGTGTATGTTTCAAAGTGATAGGTTGAGGGAGCCTGCATAGCTGAGCTTGCTATAATTGCTTCAAACTCTTTGTAGCCGACAGCACCCTTCTTTTCACATACCTGCTTAAGAACCTTGTGTACATTACCAATATCGGAATCAGAAAGCTCGTAGCCTAAAACGGTCGCTGCCTGAGCAACCTGATTAATTGTAGAATCAGAGTCAAGAAGAATCTTCTTGCCTTCGCTTACGGATTTGTTGGTTTCATAAGCGTCGTGGCTGATGCTTGATAACATATCTTCGATGCTTGCGTGGATTTTTGTGTTGTTAAGCTTTATTTCAGCATCAATCTGTTTGCCACAAGCGTTAATTGCATCGGAAAGCTCACCTGTGAGAAGTGCATTTTTACCTGCCATTGCACATTTAAGACCATCAGCACCGCATTTGACAGCAGAAAATGCAGAAGCAACTGCCATACTGATGCTGTCTGATACCTGAACATAAACAGGGATGCTTACTGCCTCTTTTACCTTTGCAACCAGATTTGCAATATCGTCGGGAGTTGAAACACCTGCATTGTCACAGATTGTAACAATATTTGCTCCTGAAGCTTCCGCTTCTTTTACTGCGGCAATGAGGAAATCTTCATCCGCTCTTGTTGCATCAAGTGCAGAAAATTCTACATCAGCACAAATTTCCTTTGAAGCCTTTATGAGTGCGGTGATTTTTTCAAGCATTTTTGCCTGTTTTACATGATATGTGTATTCCATCTGAATTGTAGAAACGGGAAGCTCAACCTGAAGACGGGGCTTCTGCGCATCCTTTATGCATTCCCAGGCAACAGCAATATCTTCCGCGCTGAAGCCGACAGGGATTGCAAGAATTGCGTTTTGTACGTTTTGTGCAATTGTTTTATATATGATTTTATCTTCGGCAGGGGATTTAACTACAGGAATTTCAATTACATCCACACCGATTTTATCGGCACAGTTTGCAATTGCCGATTTTTCTCTGAACAGCAAGGATACGGCTCTATCCTCTGTAAGCTTTTTAAGCGTGATGTCTGAAACGATAATTTTTCTCATTTTACTCATCCTTTCGAACGTACAATTATAATAATGTATAATCATTTGGCAATAAAAAACCTGAGGTCAAAATAGTTTTGACCTCAGGGACGAATTTTGAAAATCCGCGGTACCACCCCGGTTACTGCAAAAGCAGTCACTCATTAAGGCTCAAAAAAGCCTGTAGCCATGGTAACGGGGCCGCCGTAGTTTCTTATACACCGTAAGGGGTTGGGAAACTCTGCTCCGGAACGAGACCGAATTTTTGAAACACATTGGCTCGCAGCAACCGCCAACTCTCTGAAGTGTGGACACAAAAATACGTAATTCCTTCGTCGCATTTATGAATATGGGAGAAATGATATCACCAATTACTTTTTTTGTCAACATTTATTTAGAATTTTTTGTTTTTTTTTTGAAAAAACCAATAAAAAACTATTGACACGAAAAAAGAAGTGTGATAATCTAATTCCAAATTAAAAATATCACAAATAAAAGCTATGACGAAGACGGTTGAAAAAGTCAGCTTTCAGAGAGTCGGCGGTTGCTGTGAGCCGATAGTATGTTTTTTCAAAAACCCATCCCTTCCGAGCCGAAGGTCCGAAAAATTTTTTAGTAGGCGCCTTCCGAGAATGCTGCGTTAGTGCAACGGAGTTGTTTGACTTCTAAGGTGGCAATTTTTATTGCAATTTGAGTGGTACCGCGGATAAGTTTTATTCGTCTCAAAGTAAAGTTAAAAGCTTTACTTTGGGACTTTTTTATTTGTGCGTTTTTGATTATTTCTTTTTCGAAAGGATGAAAAGTTATGGTCGATAATTCAGTAACAAACAAACTCGCTGAGGTAGCGGAGCGTATTTCCGAGCTTTGCAACATCTATGGCTTCACTGATGAGGAAATGGCAGTCAAAACCGGTGTAAAGCTTGAGGAATACCGTGCATATCTGGACGGCAGAGATGATATGCCTTTTACATTCGTTCACAAGTGTGCGCTTGCTTTCGGTGTTGAAATTACGGATTTGCTTGAAGGACAGAGCGCAAAGCTTTCAACTTACACGGTTACACGTTGCGGTGAAGGTATGACTACTGCTAATGAGGAAGGCATACTTATTCAGAATATTGCTCCTAAATTCAAAAAGAAGCTTGCCAATCCCTATTGGGTAAAATACGAATATTCAAGTGAGCTTCAGTCAAAGCCCATTGAGGTTACAACCCATTCAGGTCAGGAATTTGACCTTGTTATAAAGGGCACACTTAAGATTCAGATTGGTGATAATATCGAGGTTCTCCACGAGGGCGACAGTATCTATTATAAGAGTTCTACACCCCACGGTATGATTGCCGTTGACGGTGAGGACTGCATATTTCTTGCCATGGTTATGGCGGAGGACGAAAAGATTGCCGATGAGCATATGAGTTCCGTTAACGTAGGCAAAGCCCCCGTTGAAGAAAAACTTATTGTTGATAAATTCATCACAACAACCGTTGACGAAAACGGCGTTTGTGATAGTATCAAATTCCATAATGAGGATAAATTCAACTTTGCTTTTGATATTGTTGACGAAATCGGCAGAAAGTATCCTGAAAAACTTGCTATGCTCCACATTGCAGAGGATTTTACCGAAAGAAGATTTACATTCAAAGACATCAAAGAGGCTTCCTCTCAGGCTGCAAACTATTTTAAATCCCTCGGTATCAAAAAGGGTGACAGAGTTCTTCTCGTTCTTAAGAGAAATTATCAGTTCTGGATTGCTATCCTCGGTCTTCATAAATTGGGTGCAGTAGCAATTCCTGCTACAAATCAGCTGGTGGTTCACGATTATGAGTACCGCTTCAATTCTGCAGGTGTTTGTGCAGTTGTTGCAACTGCAGACGGTAAAGCCACCGATTACATTGACGAGGCTCAGTTAAACAGCCCCACACTTAAAGTTAAAATTGTTGCCAACGGTGAAAAAGAAGGTTGGCATAATTTTGATGATGAATACGGTCTTTTCAGCCGTCGTTTTGTCCGTGATGAAAATACCGCTTGTGGCGATGACCCCATGATTATGCTTTTCACATCCGGCACAACAGGTTATCCCAAAATTGCTACTCACTCTCATAAATATCCCTTGGGTCACTTTATCACTGCTAAATATTGGCATTGTGTTGAACGTGACGGTATTCACTTTACCATTTCTGAAACCGGTTGGGGTAAAGCACTCTGGGGTAAGCTTTACGGTCAGTGGCTTTGCGAGGGTGCAGTTTTCGTATATGACTTTGAACGTTTTGATGCTTCAAAGATTCTTCCCATGTTCGCAAAGTACAATATAACTACTTTCTGTGCACCTCCCACTATGTACAGAATGCTTATTAAACAGGATATCTCTCAGTACGACCTTTCATCCATCAAACACGCAACTACTGCCGGTGAGGCACTTAACCCCGAGGTATTCAAACAATTTGAAAAAGCAACGGGACTTCGTGTTCACGAGGGCTTCGGTCAGACTGAAACAACCCTTTCTATCGCAAACCTTAACGGTACACCTATCAAAATCGGTGCTATGGGTAAACCCACACCCCTTTATGATATCGATGTTGTTGACCCCGACGGTCATCCTGTGGCAGACGGTGAAACAGGTGAAATCGTAGTTCATACTGATAATAATGTTCCCTGCGGTCTTTTCCTTGGGTATTACAATAATGCGGAAGCAACCAATGAAGTATATCATGACGGTCTTTATCATACGGGTGAT
Organism: Acutalibacteraceae bacterium; assembly: GCA_045543075.1. Lineage (GTDB taxonomy): Bacteria > Bacillota > Clostridia > Oscillospirales > Acutalibacteraceae > DTU089. The sequence continues at coordinate 118,086 of JAZQLZ010000021.1, read as the reverse complement.
ACCGCTTGGCGCGACGAGGACGGTTACTTGTGGTACGTTGGTCGTGTGGATGATGTTATCAAGTCATCGGGTTACCGTATAGGACCATTCGAAATCGAAAATGTTATTATGGAGCTTCCCTATGTTCTCGAGTGCGGTGTTTCCGCCGCTCCCGATGAGGTAAGAGGTCAAGTTGTTAAAGCAAGCGTTGTTCTTACAAAGGGTACTGAAGGTACCGACGAACTCAAGAAAGAGATTCAGGATTATGTAAAGAAAAACACAGCTCCTTATAAATACCCCCGTATAGTTGTTTTCAGAGATGAGCTTCCCAAAACAATCAGCGGAAAAATCATCAGAAATAAACTGTAATCCGACGGAAAATTATAACAAAATAAGCATCTGCTCTTGACAAAAGAGGGCAGATGTGGTATCTTTGAGCAAATCGAATATTAAAGGCGTTGAAGAAAAGGGCGCGGTTAATTCACCTTACAGAGAAGTGGCGGTTGGTGCAAGCCACAGGCTGGGTTTCCGATGTTTGTAGTTTCCGAGCCGGGAGGAAGAAAGGCTTTCGCTCAGTAGAACCTCTCCGTGATTGCTGCGTAAATGCATAGAGGTTGTCTGACCTTGAGAGTGGCAGTTTTTTACTGCAATTTGAGTGGTACCGCGGGTATAAATTTGTTTTTTACTCGTCTCAAAGATTATCTTTGGGACGAGTTCTTGTTTTTTGTCGTCCCGCCGAATTACAGGAGGATAATTATGGAAAAAATTACCGGTCTTGATTTTAAAATCAAGGAAATGGCAGCGCGTATCAAGGAATTAAGAGAAATTGAGAACTTAAGCGTTGCCGAAATGGCAATTAAAACCGACGTAAGTGAAAGTGAATATCTTGCTTGTGAAAACGGTGAAAGCGACCTTAACTTCGCGTTTATTTACCGTTGTGCTCTTGCATTCAATGTTGACGTTACAAGCATTATTGAGGGTCATAGCCCCAAGCTTTCAAACTACGTTTATACAAAAGCAGGTAAGGGTCAGAAAATCGAAAAAGCCCACGGTATGACTTACTTTAACCTTGCCGCTGCTTTTAAAAACAGAATCGCCGAGCCTCTTTTTGTTCACAGTGTTTATGATGAAGAAAAACAACACACTGATATTGAGCTTACAACCCATGCAGGACAGGAGCTTGATATTGTTATTGAAGGTAAGTTAAAGGTTCAGGTTGGCGAGCACTACGAGGTTTTAGGCCCCGGTGACAGTATTTACTATGACAGCTCAACACCCCACGGTATAATTGCCGTTGACGGCAGTGACTGTACATTCTATGCAATCGTTCTTAACCCCACAGGTGAGCCCATTCCTGAGCTTACCCACGCTCAGACTTTGCGTGATACCAATAAATCGCATAAAGACACAAAAGAGCGTATCTATCAGAAATTTATTGATGTTGAGGAAGATGAGAACGGCACTCCCACATCCATTAAATTCAAAAATACGGAGAAATTCAACTTTGCATTTGATTTGATTGACACTCTTGCTGATAAAGAGCCTGACAAACTTGCAATGCTCCATATTTCCCGTGATAAAACAGAGCGCAAATTTACGTTCAAGGATATGAAGAAGGCCTCAAACCAAGCTGCTAACTACTTCAAATCCCTCGGTATAAAAAAAGGCGACAGGGTAATGCTTATACTCAAACGCCACTACCAGTATTGGTTTGCAATGCTCGGACTTAATAAATTGGGTGCTATCGGTATTCCCGCACCCAACCAGCTTCTCGAGCACGATTTGGAGTATCGCTTCAATGCCGCAGGTGTTAAAGCAATTCTTTGTACTACCGACGGCGACGTTACAAATCAGGTTGACCTTGCCGCTGAAAAAGCGCCTTCATTGACAATTAAAATCGCAGTGGGCGAGGAGAGGGAAGGCTGGCGCAATTACGACGAGGAGAGCAGATTGTTCAGTACACACTATGAACGCACCGAAGATGCTCCCGGTGGTGATGACCTTATGCTTATGTTCTTTACATCGGGCACAACCGGTTATCCCAAAATTGCCGTACATAACTATAAATATGCTCTCGGTCATTTCCACACTGCTAAATATTGGCACAATGTTGACCCCGACGGACTTCACTTTACAATTTCCGATACAGGTTGGGCTAAAGCTATGTGGGGTAAGCTTTACGGACAGTGGCTTTGTGAAGCAGGTCTTTTCGTTTACGACTTTGACCGTTTCGATGCGGCAGACATTCTTCCGATGTTTGCAAAGCATAAAATAACAACATTCTGTGCACCTCCCACAATGCTCAGAATGATGATTAAACAGGATATTTCAAAATATGATTTCAGTTCTGTTAAGCATATGACAACTGCAGGTGAAGCTCTTAACCCCGAGGTTTACCGTCAGTTTGAAAAGGCTACGGGTCTCCGGATTCTTGAAGGCTTCGGACAGACTGAAAGCACAATGATTATCGGTAATATGACAGGTGCACCCCATAAAATCGGTTCTATGGGTAAACCTGCTCCCATATACGATGTTTGTCTTCTCGACAGTGACGGTAACCCTGTTAAAGCAGGTGAAAACGGTGAAATCGTTGTCAAAGTTAAAGACGGCGCACCTTGCGGCTTGTTTACAGGCTACTATCGCGACGAAGATAAAACAAAAGAAGTATGGCACGACGGTTACTACCATACAGGCGACGTTGCCTGGATGGACGAAGACGGCTTCTATTGGTATGTTGGTCGTGTTGATGACGTTATTAAGTCATCCGGCTACCGTATCGGACCCTTCGAAATCGAAAGTGTTATTATGGAGCTTCCCTACGTTCTTGAGTGTGGTGTTTCCGCCGCTCCCGATGAAGTAAGAGGACAGGTAGTTAAGGCAAGTATCGTTCTTGTTAAAGGTACCGAAGGCACCGACGAACTTAAGAAAGAAATTCAGCAATATGTTAAAGAGCGTACTGCTCCCTACAAATACCCCCGTATTGTTGTATTTAAAGACGAACTGCCTAAAACCACCAGCGGTAAAATTCAGCGTAATAAGCTTTGATAATTTGCGAATTTTCGGTTTTATTCACCTCGCAGTATCTCCATACAGCTTTGGTTCATAAAATCCGAAACTTCATCAAATTCTCTTCGCTTCTTTTACAAATATTATAATCGGCGTAAGTCCCGATAATTACGCATTATGAATTACGCATTACGAATTATAATCGGCGTAAGCCCCTCAATTCCTGATTCAGAAAGTTGGTGCTTTGATGCAATACAAAAGAATGACTCTTTTTGCCGGTCACTACGGCAGCGGAAAAACAAATATCGCAGTAAACTATGCGCTGCATCTTAAGGCATTGGGTGAGGATGTAGTTATTGCGGACCTTGATATTGTTAACCCCTATTTCCGTACGCGCGATTCTCTTGAAGAATTGACTGCGGCAGGTATAAAGCTTATTTCTTCCGAGTTTGCAAGCTCCAATGTGGATTTACCCGCATTACCGCAGGAAGTATATTCCCTTCTTGACAAACGGGAAGAAAAAGCCATAATGGATATAGGCGGTGACGATAGGGGAGCCTACGCTTTGGGTAGGTATTCAGATGCTATTATTGAAGAAAATGATTACGAGCTTCTGTTCGTTTTCAATAAATTCCGTCCTTTAACTCCCGATGCGGAGTCAGCCGTTGAAATAATGCAGGAAATTGAAGTTGCGTGTAAAATGAAATTTACCGCAATAGTAAATAACTCAAATTTAGGCGAGCTCACTACGGAGCAGGACATTCTTAACTCGGTTGCAGAAACCGAAAGGTTGGGCGAATTAACGGGATTGCCTGTTAAGATGACAACCGTCAAATCAGATTTAGTTAATAATCTCAACGGAAAAGTACAAAATCTGTTTCCGCTGACTTTACAAAAGAAAATTGTTTGAGTACATTCACTCAAAGGAGGCAGAAAAATGGCAAAAGTTACATTTGCAGAAAATGTATGTAAGGGTTGCGGTTTATGTGTAACTGCATGTCCTAAGAAAATTGTTGAATTAGACGCGTCTAAACTCAATGCAAAAGGTCATCATCCTGCACACTGTATTGATGAAAGCAAATGCATAGGCTGCGCTTTCTGTGCAACAATGTGTCCTGACTGTGCTATAACTGTTGAAAGGTAAGGTGAAATAAATGGGTGAAAAAGTATTAATGAAAGGTAATGAAGCCATTGCAGAAGCCGCCATCAGGGCAGGTTGTATGCATTATTTCGGTTATCCCATTACCCCTCAGACAGAAATTGCCGCATATATGGCAAAGCGTATGCCCAAAGTGGGTGGCGTATTCCTTCAGGCAGAAAGTGAAATTGCCGCTATCAATATGGTTCTCGGTGTTGCCGCAACAGGTAAACGAGTTATGACATCATCTTCAAGCCCCGGAGTGTCTCTTAAGAGCGAAGGTATTTCGTACATAGCGGGCAGCGATGTTCCTGCACTTATTGTTAACGTACAGCGTGGCGGCCCCGGTCTCGGCGGTATCCAGCCTTCACAGTCCGACTATTTCCAGGCAGTAAAAGGCGGTAGCCACGGCGACTTTATGAAAATCGTTCTTGCACCCTCATCAGTGCAGGAAATGGCATCTCTTACAAGCACAGCATTTGATCTTGCTGATAAGTACAGAATGCCTGCAATGATTCTTGCAGATGGTACAATGGGTCAGATGATGGAGCCTGTTGAGCTTCCTGAAACAGAGCCTAACACATTTGATAAACCCTGGGCTCTCACAGGTACAAAGGGTGAAAGAAAGCACAATATCGTAAACTCTCTTTACCTTAAACCCGAAGAGCTTGAGAAAACAAACTTCGAGCGTTTTGCAAGATACAAAACAATCGAAGAAAACGAAGTTCTTTACGAAGAATATCTTATGGACGATGCAGAAATCTGCGTAGTATCATTCGGTATCACAGCCCGTGTTGCTAAAAATGCTATTGTTGAAGCAAGAGCAAGGGGCATCAAAGTCGGTATGATTCGTCCCATTACACTCTGGCCCTTTCCCAAGAAGGTGTTGAGAGAAGCTGCAGACAAATCCAAAGCATTTATCTCTGTTGCAATGAATATGGGTCAGATGATAGAAGATGTTAAGCTTGCAACAGAATGCAAGAAACCCGTATATCTTTGCAACCGCACAGGCGGTATGATTCCCTCACCTGAAGAGGTACTTGCAAAGATTGAAGAAGTTAATGAAGGAGGCGACAAATAATGGTAGTATTCGAAAAACCCAAGACACTTACTGATGCACCGCTTCACTATTGTCCCGGTTGCACACATGGTATTATCCACAGACTTGTTGCCGAAGTTATTGATGAACTCGGTATTGACGGCAGAACAATCGGTGTAGCACCTGTTGGTTGCTCCGTTATGGCTTACGATTATTTTACTTGCGACTTTATTCAGGCACCTCACGGCAGAGCACCGGCAGTAGCAACAGGTGTAAAGCGCGCAGACCCCGAAAACAATATTGTTTTCACATATCAGGGTGACGGCGACCTTGCAGCTATCGGTACTGCTGAAACTGTTCACGCTGCCGCAAGACGCGAAAACATCACCGTTATTTTCGTAAACAATGCTATTTACGGTATGACCGGCGGTCAGATGGCTCCCACAACTCTTCCCGGTCAGGTTACTCAGACCTCACCTTACGGCAGAGATGTTGAAACAGTTGGCTATCCTGTTAAGGTTTGCGAGCTTCTTCAGAATGTTGACGGCGCCGCATACCTTGAAAGAGTATCGGTTAATAACCCCACAAATGTAAGAAAAGCAAAGGCGGCAATCAAAAAGGCTTTCCAGAATCAGATTGACGGCAAAGGCTTCTCACTTATTGAGGTTGTTTCAACCTGTCCCACAAACTGGGGTCTCACACCCGAAAAAGCTCTTAAATGGCTTGAGGAAAATATGCTTCCTTATTATCCTCTCGGTGTTTATAAAGATATCTATGCAGAGGAGGCAAAATAATTATGAGCAACACATGTAATATACTTTTTGCAGGCTTCGGCGGACAGGGTATCCTTTTCGCAGGTAAATTTGTTGCATACAAAGGCCTTCTTGAAAATAAGCAGGTTTCATGGCTTCCTTCTTACGGTCCCGAGATGCGTGGCGGTACTGCAAACTGCAGCGTTATCGTAAGCGATGAGCCCATCGGTTCACCCATCGTTGGTAAACCCGATGTACTTGTTGCTATGAACCTTCCTTCTCTCGATAAATACGAAAATGAGGTTGTTCCCGGCGGTAAGATTTTTGTTGACTCAACTCTTATTTCACGTAAGGTTGAAAGAACAGACGTTGATGTTTACTATATTCCTGCAACATCTATCGCTAATGAGCAGGGTATCAGCACACTCGCCAATATGATTATCACCGGTAAGCTTCTTAAGGAAGTTCCCATGCTTGGCTTTGACGGCATTGATGCACCTCTCTCAAAGGTTGTTTCTGCACGTAAAGCACACCTTCTTGAGGTTAACAAAACCGCACTTAAACTCGGTTACGATTATTAATTGATTTGAAAAGAGGTTATTTCAATGTATAATTTCAGAATTGAAAGAACTGCTGCTCCTAAAGCTAAACCCGCTGACGAAAGCAAGCTCGGTTTCGGTAAAATTTTTACTGACCATATGTTTTTAATGAACTATGACGAAGGTCAGGGTTGGCATGACGGCAGAGTTGTACCTTACGGACCCATTTCTCTTGACCCTTCTGCAATGGTTTTCCATTATGCTCAGGAGCTTTTTGAAGGTCTTAAGGCATACAGAACTGCAGACGGCAATATTCAGCTTTTCCGTCCTCAGAAAAACATTGAAAGAATGAACAATACCTGCGACCGTCTTTGTGTTCCTCGTCTTGACCCCGATATGGTTCTTGAGGCTATAAAGACAGTTGTTGATGTTGACAGTGATTGGGTTCCTCATAATGACGGCACATCACTTTATATTCGTCCTTTCATCATTGCTACTGATGAATTCCTCGGTGTTCATCCCTCACACAGCTATCTTTTCGCAATTATCCTTTCACCCGTTGGCTCATACTATCCCAACGGTATGGACCCTGTTAAAATCGCTATTGAGCGCGAATATGTACGTTGCGTTAAGGGCGGTACGGGTATGGCAAAGGCAGGCGGTAACTACGCTGCATCTCTTATCGGTCAGGAAAAGGCGGACAAAATGGGCTATGCTCAGGTTCTCTGGCTTGACGGTGTTGAGAGAAAATATATTGACGAAGTTGGCGCAATGAATGTTTTCTTTGTTATTGACGGTGTTGTTATTACTCCCGAGCTTACAGACGGCAACATTCTTCCCGGTGTTACAAGAGCAAGCTGTATTGAGGTTCTTAAAGCACACGGTTACAAGGTTGAAGAACGCAAGATTTCTATTGATGAAGTTAAAGAGGCTCACAAAAACGGTACTCTTAACGAATCCTTCGGTACAGGTACAGCGGCTGTTATTTCACCCGTTGGCGAGTACATTGACGGTGACGAGCATATCATTATCAACAACAACGAAATCGGCGCAGTTGCTCAGTTCCTTTACGATGAGCTCACAGGTATTCAGTGGGGTAAAATCGAAGATAAGAACGGCTGGATAGTTAAAGTAAAATAATCATTGCTTATATCTTTTGTTTGCAACTCTCTTTGGAGAGTTGCAAATTTTTTGTCAATATGGTAGAATTCCAATACTAAATAAAAAGGAGCCATTCAGGTGGACGATAAAAGATTTAAAGACGAAAACGAAAGATCCTATTCAATCAACGACGATTATGAGGAACTTCTCAATAGTGTGGCAGAGGTTGAAACCGAGGATTATTATATCGAGCTTTCAAGCGATGAACCTGAATATGAGGATATTTTCAGCGATTCTTCTGCGGATGTTTACATCACTCGCCCTAAGAATACGGAAAATCATAATGAGGGTATTTATATATCCAAAAAGCAAAAACGCGATATATATACCGATGTTTATTCAGCTGATACCGGGAGTACACCACGCAGAACAGCACAAAGGGAAAGTTTTTACAATACTCAGCCCGTAAGAAATACCCGTGTTGCCGCACCGCCCCGCAAAATTGACCAAAAATCCGTTACTCAGGAAGTAACAAGAGTAGCTTCTGATGACGATATCTCTGATTATGAGGCTCGTTTCGGCAAGAGAACACCCAAGATGCCTAAAAAGAAAAAATCCGTAGTCCCTAAAATTCTGGTTTCTTTAGTGGCTCTTGTGCTTGCGATGTTTGTAGGCTTAGGCGGAGTTCTGTTTGTAACGGCTAACAGCATAGTTGGTGAATTCAAGGAGGCAGAGCCCATTGAGCATATTGAAGATGTGGATTCTCTTGTCAGCGAAAGTCATGTGAGAAATATTCTTCTTATAGGTGTTGATAAGGAAAAGGGCGGTTCATCACGAAGCGACAGTATTATGATAGCCTCTGTCAATAAAAAAACAGGTCAGATTACCGTTGTTTCAATTCTTCGTGATACCCATGTAGATGTACCCGGTCATAAGGAATCGAAAATAAATGCTGCTTATGCTTGGGGCGGAGCAAATCTTCTTATACAGACCATTGAACAGAATTTCGGTATAAAAATCGACGATTACGCCACAGTGAATTTCGAAATGTTTACGGCTCTTATTGACGGTCTGGGCGGTATTGATGTTGAGGTTACCGAGGATGAGGCAGATTATATAAATAATCGCCACAAATACGGCAACGAAGAGAAGCCTGAAACCGTACCAAGCGGCGAAAGTGTGCACCTTTCAGGCTACCAGGCGCTCTGGTATGCCCGTATAAGAAAGCTCGACTCGGACTTTAACAGAACACAGCGTCAGCGAAAGGTTATTGCGGCAATTGTGGAAAAAGCCAAAGGAAATCTTAATCCCGCAGGTATTCCTGAATTGATTTCTACCGCAAAAGATGTTGCGCCATATGTTGAAACCACTTTATCCGAAGGTGATTTCTGGTCACTGATTTTCAGCCTGGTATCCTGCGTTACTAAGAGTGGCGGAGATATGGATAATTTGCTTGTTTCAGCTCAGTTACCCTTTGAGGACACCTGGTGGTATTCATCACAGTGGGACGGCTCAAGTATTTCTTTGAATCTCGACGAAAACAGAGAGCTGCTTTACGAGCTTCTTTATGAAGAAAAAGAAGAGATTCCCGAAGAGACGGAAGAAAATTAAATAGTAATATTAATTATAACTCCCTCATATATTTCAATGAGAATATATGAAGGGAGTTTATTTTTATGGATATTTCATTAAAACATGAGGATTATAAATTTCTCAAAACATTATCCGAAAATACGGTGGAGGAATGTGTTGAAGCAGAATTATCACTTCCTGAATATATGCCGGAAATATTGCGGATTATAAAGTCAACCGCTGATACAAAAATCAATTCATGCCGTCTTGTGGGTGAGAGAGTAACTGTTGACGGTGTGTGCGATTTACGAATGATATATACTGCCGAAGATGGTTGCATTTATACATTTTCCCAATCAAGACCCTTTACACGCCATTGTGAGAGCAGCGAGTTTGAAAGTCTGAAGGATGCAACCGCCGCCGCAAGCGTTTCTTATGTAAACTGTCGTGCAACGGGTACTAAACGCGCAGAAATCAAGGCGGGCATTATAATCAGATTTTTAGTTTCGGGAGCCTGTGAGGAAAAGATAATATCACCTACCGAAAATAACGGCATAGAGCAAAAAACTTTTTGTGCAAAGGCGATTTCCCTTGGCTGTTGCAACACAAAGCATTTTTCTATGAGTGATACCGTAACCCTTAATACTCCCGGCGCTTTTCTCATAAATGCCGAAGCCGTGGCTGTATGTAGCGAAATCCGCAAAATCAGTAATAAAATTATGATAAAAGGCGAGGTAACGGTCGATATATGCTATGTCAACGCCAATGACAAAACCAATACTGAGAGAGTGAAACACTCTCTGCCCATAAACCAGATTATAGAATATGACGGCATGGACGAAAAATATAACGGAAAAGTCCGTCTTAAGGTTTTGGCACTTGATGTTTTACCGAAGGGTGATACTCAGGGCGAGTTTACATCTTTTGATATTTCTCTTGGTATCAGTGCAACTGCAACAATGTGGGAAGAAAAGGAGCTTACGGTTATAACCGATGCTTATTCCGTTGAAACCGCCCTTGAACTCAAGAAAACATCCCTTGATTTATATGATGCAGTTGAGGACTTTAATGATACACATATTTTTGAAGGGGATTTTACCGTTTCTGGTGAGGGTGTAGTCAGTGTTGTCCATTGCTGCGGTGAGGTTACCAATGTAAAAACCAAGGTGCAAAATGACGAATTGATTATAAGCGGCAGCTTGTGTGTCAATGCAATAATCAAGGATTGCTCGGGTAGTCTGAGCGCCGTCAGTAAAATTTTTGATTTTACTCATAAGCATAAAGGGGATTACGATAACAAAAATATTGTTTGCACACCCCATATAGATGTTGTTTGTATCGATTGCATTGTGAAAGGTGATAATAATATCGCCGTGCGTGCCGAGATTAATATATCAGCCTGGGTTATGAGCCACGACAGCGTTGAATGTGTGATTTCAATTACTCAGAGCGACACACCCGTAAAAAGGCATAATAATGCCATTACAGTGTATTTCCCCACAGAGAATAACGAGAGCCTCTGGGGCATTGCAAGACGGTATAATACAACCGTGAAGGCAATTGCCGACGAAAATAATCTTGAAGGGGAAACTACCGAAAATCTCAAAATGATATTTATTCCCTGTGTATAGAGTGGGTAAAGTATATCCGAACCAGCCTTAAATTTGGTTTGAATACACTCACTCTAAATATTGAAAATTAAATAAAGTAGTAGTATAATGATGCAGAAATCAGAATATGATTTCTGCATCGAGGTGTTTTTATGGAGTATAAAAAAATACTTACCTTAAGTTTTGATGACGGTATAACTCAGGATGAGAGGTTTATTGAGATTTTAAATAAGTACGGTATCAGATGTACATTCAATATTAATTCCGCACTTCTCGGTAATGACGGATATCTTGAAATACACGGTAAAAGAATATCCCACAACAAAATAGCTCCCGAAAAAGTAAGGGATGTTTATAAGGGTCACGAAATAGCATCCCATACCCTCACTCACCCGAATCTCACCACCCTTGAGCCTGAGAAAATCATAAAACAGGTTGAGGAGGACAGGCTTGCTCTCAGTGAGCTGGCAGGGTATGAGGTAACGGGTTTTGCCTATCCCTGCGGAGGTATTAACAGTAACAGGGTAGTAGCGGATGTTATAAAAAATAATACGGGTGTTAAATTCGCCCGCACAATAGTGCACTCATATAATTTCAATTTACCCGAAAACAAATTCCTCTTAAAACCCACCGTAAGCCTTACTAAGGACAAAACCAAGTTATTGGAGCTGTCCAATGAGTTTATTAACAGTAATCCCGATAAAGTGCAGCTGTTTTATATATGGGGACATAGCTATGAGCTGGATATTGATGACAGTTGGGATTATTTTGAGGATGTTTGCAAACGCCTCGGGGGCAGGGATGATGTCTTGTATTGCACCAATACCGAGGCTTTTGAGTATTTAGTGAAATTATATTAAAAAACTTAAAATAATTGTTGCATTTTACAAAAGTATGTGTTATTATACTTAAGTCTATGTGTGCGTTGTTACCCCATTAAGGGTCAACGGCAGTTAATGGCAACATTAAAGCTGGCGGTCCGCTGTCGTTTTCGATATGAACGCTTGAAAAAAATCGGAGGTTATTATGGACGCATTAAAACTTATTGCACAGGACAGCCTTAAGGCTGAGAAGCCCGCTTTCGAAATCGGTGATACCATCAGAATCGATGTTAAAATCCGTGAAGGCGAGAGAGAAAGAATTCAGGCTTTCGAAGGTACAGTTATCGCAAAACACGGTAGCGGTATCAGCGAAACATTCACAGTTCGCCGTGTATCTTATGGTGTAGGTGTTGAAAGGGTATTCCCCATTCACTCTCCCAACGTTGCAGATATCAAAGTTATTCGTCGCGGTAAAGTTCGCAGAGCAAAACTTTATTATCTTCGTGACAGAGTCGGCAAGGCTTCTAAGGTTAAGGAAAAAATCGGCTGATAAGCCGAGAGGTGAGGGGCAGATATATTTATCTGCCCTTGATTCTTATATGAAGGTTGATATTATGAACAAAGACGATTTATTTATAGATGTTAACAGCGAATCACAATCAGTTTCAGAAAATAATGAGGAAGAGGTAGTATATACCGCTCCTGAAAAGAAAGCCGAAGATAAAAGCGTAGTTGTTGATGTAAAAGAAGAAACTGAGGAAGCTCCTCCGAAAAACAAGCTTCTTTTATCCTTTTTTGATTTAGTTTCGGTTGTAATGAGCTCCTTTGTTATTATTTCAATAATTTTTGTTTTCATCTGCAGGCTTGTGGGTGTTGACGGTCAGTCTATGACTAATACCCTTCAAGATGGTGACTGGCTTCTTACGGTTAACAAAACCGAGTATGTAAACGGCGATATTGTTGTTATCACTCAGGATACCTGGTTTAACGCTCCTCTTATTAAGCGCGTTATAGCAACGGGCGGTCAGGAGATAAATATTGATGCGGAAAACGATATAGTTTATGTTGACGGTGAGCCCTTGGTTGAGCCTTATATCCGCGATGAGTTTATAAATGATGCGGGTATTCACGATTATCCTATTGTGGTGCCCGAGGGTTATCTTTTCTGTATGGGTGATAACCGTAACGGCTCAACGGACAGTCGCTTTGGGGAAGTCGGTTTAATAGACGAGCGCGAGATTCTCGGCAAAGCGGTAGTAAGAATTTTACCCTTCGGGGACTTTGATATTTACGATTATGAATGATTCACAAAAACAAACAGTACAATGGTTTCCCGGTCATATGGCAAAAACACGCAGGCTTATTAAAGAAAGCCTGCCTTTTGTCGATTTAGTGACCGAAATTGTTGATGCGCGTATTCCTTTAAGCTCATCAAACCCCGAGCTTGCAGAAATGATAGGCAATAAGCCCCGTGTTGTATTACTTAATAAATGCGATGTTGCCGATGAAAAAACAACTGCAAGGTGGGTTGAATACTACAAGAAAAACGGAATGTATGCCTTGCCCGTTGACTGTCGCTCAGGTAAAGGACTTAACAATTATTTACCCCTTGTGCGCGAGGTTTTGAAGGATAAAATCAGGCGTAACACCGAAAAGGGTATGGTTGGTAAACCCCTGCGTGTTATGGTTGTGGGTATTCCCAACACCGGTAAATCCTCATTTATAAATAAAATGGCGGGTCGCAATAGGGCAAAGGTTGCGGATAAGCCCGGCGTAACCCGTTCTAACTCATGGTTTGCAGTTGGCAGCGGTATAGAGCTTCTGGACACTCCGGGTGTTTTGTGGCCCAAGTTTGACGATAAGTCCGTTGGCGATAAGCTCGCCTTTATAGGCTCTGTTAAGGATGAGGTTGTTGATATTGAATCTCTTGCAATGCGCCTTATCAATGTGCTTAAAAACGGCTATGCCGACAGACTTACGGAGCGTTATAAAATCACTGATTTTTCTGATAAAGAGGATTATGAAATTCTCGAAATGATAGGCAGAAAACGCGGTATGCTCATCTCAGGCGGCGAAATAGACTACGAAAGAGCCTCGGTTATGCTCCTTGACGAGTACAGGGGCGGTAAGTTGGGAAGATTATCTCTTGAAAAACCCGAATAAACTGTGTCTTTTAGCGCATAAGACGCTTTTTCCTCAATGGTATTATAATGTTCTTGATTTATTTTTATAAATGCTATAAAATAAAGTCGAAGCAGATGCTTCGGCTTTTATTTTTTATTCAGAGGTTTTGCTTATGTTGGATTTTTCTTACGAAAATGAAGCTCATGAAAATGGTTTTAAGGTGGTTTGCGGTGTGGATGAAGCGGGCAGAGGTCCCCTTGCAGGTCCTGTTTTTGCCGCGGCGGTAATACTTCCCGAAAACTATTCCCACGAAATTCTTAACGACTCGAAAAAGCTTTCCGAAAAGAAACGCGATCTGGTTTATGACGATATAATCCGTGATGCTGTTTGTTGGTCCGTGGGTATTGCTGACGAAAAGGAAATTGACGAAATAAATATATTGAATGCCACTTTTCTTGCAATGAAAAGAGCGGTTGAAGGGTTGGAAATAAAGCCCGACCTCGCGTATATTGACGGCAATCAATACCCGAAAACAGGGGTTAAAGAGATAACTATAGTAAAAGGTGACAGTAAATGTATGTCAGTTGCCGCCGCTTCAATAATAGCTAAAGTTAGCCGTGACAGATTTATGACGGAGGTTGCCGAAAAATACCCTGAGTATGAATTTAAAAAACACAAGGGCTACGGCACAAAGCTTCATTATGAAATGATAGAGAAGTATGGCGTGTCACCCGTTCACAGACGCTCTTTTTTAAAGAAAATACTTGGTGAGGATAAATGAATACAAAACTCATAGGTGCCTATGGTGAGCAGCTCGCAGCCCGTTATCTGCGAAGCGATAAATATAATATAATTGCCGCTAATTATAGGGCGGGTACGGGTGAAATTGATATAATTGCCGAAAAGAAAAAGGTAATTTGCTTTATTGAAGTAAAAACCCGCAAAGAGGGCGGTATGTTTGACCCTGCCGAAGCGGTAGATTATCATAAGCAAAATAATATAAAAAGCGCCGCAAGTGCTTATATGACCAGATATAAAGTAAAAAAAGAAACCCGATTTGATATAATCGAGGTGCTTCTTGCGAGTGATGATGTGTATAATGTAAAAAGCATAAATCACATTAAGGATGCTTTCTGAGGTGAGTATGAAAATATTTGATTTGCACTGCGATACGGCAGGGGAATGTTACAATCAGGGTGTGTCATTATATTCAAATAATCTGCATCTGAGTGTTGAAAGGGCAAAGGTGTATGAAAGCTACACACAGTTATTCGCCGTGTGGATTCCCGATGAATTAAGAGGAAAAGAAGCTGTGGATTATTTTAATAATGTGGCGGATAATTTCTATAATGAGATAAATCTTTATAGCGATTATATTTCAGTATATGGCAGTGGACTTGAAACTCCCGTCAAAGCCATTCTTACGGTTGAGGGCGGCTCTGCCTGCGGCGGCACGATAGAGGGGCTTAAAGCACTTTATGAAAAAGGCGTGCGAGTTATCACTTTAACCTGGAACTCACAAAACGAGATAGCCTCGGGAGCATTCGCTCAGGGCGGTTTAACGGACTTTGGTAAGGAGTTTGTAAAGGTAGCCGAGGAGCTGGGTATTGTGCTCGATGTTTCCCACCTTAACAGACAAAGCTTTTTTGAGTTTACGGGAATTGCAAGTAAACCTTTTATAGCGAGCCATTCCAATGCTGATATCGTTGATAATGACTATGGCCGAAAACGCAACTTATCCAAGGAACAGCTTGATATAATCAAAAGCAGAAACGGACTTGTAGGACTCAATTACTATACTGAATTTATTGAGGATTCCGAATGTCACGGTATTGATGCACTTTGCAGGCAGATAGATTATTTCTGTGATAAGGGCTATGAGGATATTATTGCTTTGGGCAGTGATTTTGACGGGTGCAGAATACACGATGATTTAGCAGGTGTTGAAAAGCTTGATGGGGTATATCGGACTCTTATTGAGAGGGGATATCCGAAAGAGTTGCTCGAAAATATTTTCTGGAAAAATGCTCAGGATTTTTTCAATAAAATAATTAAATAAAAAAAGACCATCTTCGCAAAAGAAGATGGTCTTTGTAGTATTAGCCGTTAACGAAATAATCGTTAATTCTCTTTAAGTTTCTGCCGTAGAAGAAACCAAGAACTTTTTCGTTTGTGCGCTCAATGTTTTCTTCAATATCATCATAGATGCCGTCGAAGTATTCATTGTATTTTTCGTTTGCGATAGCAGCGCGTGTATCACTTTCCCATTTTTCTAAACCGTCGTTTGAAACATAGTACATAATGTGATAACCGTAAGTTGTTTTAACAATGCCTGTGTCACCGGGCTTGTGAGCCTCGAGAGCCCAATCACGGAACTCTGTTACATACTGGCTGGTAGAAGTGATATCCTCGTAAAGACCGCCTGTCTCTTTGGAGCCTGCGTCATCGGTATGCTCTTTAACAAGTGCAGCGAAGGATTCTTCTGTTGCATCGCCGCTCTTCCATGTTTCAAGCAACTCTTCAGCTTTCTTCTTTGCTTCTGCAAGGTTCTTATCAATTTCACTCTGCTTGAGCGCTTCGCCGTTTTCGTCGGTAGTATCTGCTTTAACAAGCAAGTGACGAACATCAGCGGAAGAAACTGAGGTATCTTTGTCAGTGGGTGAAACCATGTATGCTACATAATAAGCGGACTGGGATTCAACCTTGAAGCAAGAAATATCGCCGTATTTACGAGCTTCATCAAAAGTCCAGTTTGCGAAATCTTCGGAAAGCTGGCTTAAGTTTGCTTTTGTAAGGTTTTCGGCAAGGGTAGCGTTATCCTCTTTGTAGGTATCCTTGCTCTCTTTTTCTGCATATTCAATAGCCAAAGCCTTGAATGATTCTTCATCAGTGATTTTGCTTGCGAATTCTTCTACTCTTGCCTTAGCCTGAGCTTCGGTGTATTTTGAAGCGGATTCTTCAGCATCTTCAGCAGCATAAATAACTGCGAAATATCTGATGGAAGCAATGTTCAATGTATCTTTGTTGGCTTCGTAATAAGCTTTGATTTCCTCGTCGCTGATGTTGTCAGCAGCGTTTTTCTGGTACCACTCGATGTAATACTGAGCGATCTGATCTCTTTCAGCGAGTTCAAGGTATTTTTCTAAAGTAAGACCTTCGCCGCATGTTTTTGCAACATAAACATCAGCAGACATTTTGTTGTTTTCAGCACTCTCTTCTAAATTCTTCTTAACTTCTTCAAGAGCATCGTCGAGTTCTTTTCTCTGCTCTTCAGTTACTTCGAAGCCTTCAGCTTTTAAGGAGTCATTGTAGAGAGTCTGCATAAGCATACCTCTGTTAGCTGCCATAACTGCGAAGTAATCTGCCCAGGTTTTAACGCCTTCGGGAACTTCCTCACCGGGATAATCCTGTTCAGCGGGGTCTTTTGCGAGGCTGAAGTATGAGGAACCGTAGCCGCTGTACTGAGAGTCATACTGCTGGGAAATGTTAGCAGCCTGATTGTAGAGTGACATATAGTAGTAGTTGTACTCTGCAACGGTAAGCTTCAAATCACCGTATGTAGCTGCAGTAATAATTTTTTGAGGTACGAAGAATACTCTTGTTAAAGCGTTCGCTGTGTATCCGAGTACAAATGTCAAAGCTACTAAGATACAAACTACCTTAACAACAATACCGATAGCTTTGTCGCGTTTTGCGTGAGTTTTCTTTTTAGCGGCTTTAGCAATTCTTGCTTTGCGCTGCTCACGATAAATTTCGGCATTGGTTTTCATTTCGTTGTTTGCCATAAATTTTCATCCTTTGCTTTCTTTATATGAAGCGTTCGCGCCAATTCACGAACATTGTTACTATTTTATAACAAACGCGAAAATTTTACAAGGGTTTTTTGTATTTTTATTTACTTATATATGGTTAATTAACATATATTTTATATTTTATTAAAAAAATAGGGTTAAAATTGGCTTATGTAGTTTGACATTAAGGGTTAATGCGTGATATTATAAGCTATATTATTAAAATTGGTGCGTTATATATGAAGAAAAAATCAACTAAATTTAAAATACTCATAAGTCTGTGTGCAATTGTTCTTGCGGGGGTTATTGTTGCAGTTCCTGTTCTGCTGTCACTCTCACCCCGTGATATTCAGAACTACTCATACATTGCCGAAAAACAAACAGGTGCCGAGGCACTCAGATACGATGTTATTATAAATGGTGACAATAATGCGAAATTTGCCGTTGACAGCAAAAGTGCTAATGTGTTTTTGGTTTCTCCCGATGGCAAGGTTCTTTTCAATTCACTCTCATCAGATGCCGCCGGGCGTATGCTCGCATCCGTTCTTAATGTGAGATTAAGGGATAAAGACGGCAATTCTTATGCAATGAACTCTACTGACAACAGCGTTGCTTTCAATACATTTGAGGTCAAGGGCGAAAACGATAAAAATGCTCGGATTATTTTCAGGCTTTTCCCCGATGAAAAAGAGGCGGTAAAGGGTATTGGCGCAACCGGAATTTTTGCCGAAATACCTCTTGATGTTGAGTATAATGACGGAGGCTTTACATGGAGTGTAAATACCTCCGAGGTTAAATTGCCCGAAGATTTTTTTATTGAAAAATTAAGTATTCTGCCCGGTTTGTTCTCGGTGAAAGAAGGCGTTTCTGAGGCATACTACACCGTTCCTGACGGATGTGGCGCGGTTATTGATTTATCCGCAGTGACAGAGAAACCCATAACTCTTAATATGGGTATGTACGGCTCAGATGTAACCTTTTACGATTACAATAAAGGTGCAGTTTTACCCTTCTTTGCAATGAAGAAAAGTAATTGCCTTGTTAATACAATCATAACTGACGGTGACGCCCTGAGTGTACTTTCCTGCGAAAAATATTCCTCGGGTGGCGGTTATCTTTACAACGAGTTTATCATTACCGCCTGCGGTATGATTGACGGTAAGCTTCGTATGGGTGAGCCCTATGCCGGTATGGTTTCACAGACTTATTATGTCAGCGAGGATGTGAATGCCGATTACAACGATATAGCTTTACGGGTTCGTGATAACCTTATAAAACGGGGTTATTTACCCAAACAAACAAGCGGTGAATTCATAGATTATCCGTTCTTCGTGAATGTTCTCGGAAGTGCTGACGGTAAGACTGTTTCCACAACCTTTGAGGATGCGGCAGAGATTACAGCGTTATTACAGTCCCGCGGTGTCCGTAACATAGCGTTAAGATTTTCGGGCAGCGGGAAAAACGGTCTTGCTTCCGACAGTGACGAACTGAACAGCTTTTCATCGCACCTGGGAGGCAAAAATGGCTTTGAGGAAATGTCCGGTAAAATTACCGAATCGGGTAACAGTGCCTGGTTGGATGTTAACCTTTACACCGAAAGGTGGGGGGCAAAGGGTATTAAAACTGCGGTTTACGATTTTCCGTCCCGTGTTGCGGGGTTTAATGTGCAGAAATTTTCTTTGAATTCAACAGATGAGGTTAATTCCACTATATCCGAGGCTTATAAATTAACGAACAACATTCCCGCAACGGACATTTGTATAAACGATGCATCATTTCTGTTGTACACCGACCTGAAAAACGGTCTTAACAGACAACAGGTGCTTGAAAACATCCGTGAAAAATCCGGAGCATTAAAGGTTGGCTCAAATGTAATGCTTTCTTATCCTGCGGTTTACCTTATGGGTGAGGCTGATGCGGTGTTCAATATTCCCGAAACTGCCGAGTGTGCAGTGAATACGGGTGTAACTGAGGTTCCGATTTTACAGATGGTTCTTCACGGAAGTGTCATTTATGGCGGTAGCTATATGAATGTAACTAACCTTTCGGCGGAGGATGCATTACTGAGGGTTATAGAATACGGCAGCGCACCCTCGTTCCTCTTTACCCATGATTCAGCCAGCGGTCTGAATTACAGTATTTATGCGGCTGAAACAGCTAAGCTTTACTCTGAGAGCAAGGCGTTGCTACCTGTTATGGATATGAAAATGACCTCACACGAAAAGGTTGTTTCGGGTGTTTATAAAATAACCTACGATTACAGTAAGGTTATTTATGTGAACTATAACCCCTCGGTGGTTGAGGTTAACGGCATAATGATTTCCGCAAAGGACTATGTAGTAATATAAAAAACACAGATGGTACGAAAAATCGTATCATCTGTATTTTTTTACCATTTGTAGTTGTGTAATTGCCCTTTGTTCTGAAGCTCGGGGTAGTTTAACTGGCGTAAAGCCTCGTAAACACCTATGGCAACGGAGTTTGAAAGATTAAGGCTTCTGGCATCGTCAATCATTGGAATTCTTACACATTCATCGGGATGCTGTAAAAGTAATTCTTCGGGAAGACCCTTTGTTTCTTTGCCGAATATTAAATATGCTTTGTCGGGGTAGTTTACATCAGAGTGTGCTTTTCGGGCTTTGGTTGTGAAGAAGAAATAATTTCCGTCAGGATTCTTCTCAAAGAAATCATCAATGCTTTCGTAATATGTAAGGTCCAAAAGATACCAGTAATCAAGACCTGCCCGTTTAAGCTTTTTGTCATCTATTGTAAAGCCCATAGGTTTCACAATGTGCAATCTTGCACCCGTTGCCGCACAGGTACGGGCTATGTTACCTGTGTTCTGGGGTATTTCGGGTTCTACAAGAACAATATTCAATTCGCTCATGCTTTACCTAATTCCTTTATATAGTAGGGGATACCGCGCTCAAAATCAACACCGTAGGTAATGGGGTTATCCATGGATTGAGTGCGTTTTATACAGTCGCAAACATATCTTGCGGCAATTCCCATAGCGGCTTCAATAGTAAAATCATTGAGTAATGCACCGCAGAAAGCACTCGCGAAAATGTCGCCCGTGCCGTGATATGCTCCGGGAAGTCTGTTTTCGAAATAGTAGTGAGCAACTCTGTCCTGTCCCATACAAGCGGCTCCGACCTTTGCTTCGTCGAAACTTACACCGGTAAGGACAACATTTTTTGCGCCCAAATCAATAAGCTTGTTCATAAGATTTTCGATATATTCTTCGGTCTGTGTGCCGTCCGTGAATTTTTCACCGGTCATAAAGCAAGCCTCTGTAATATTGGGCAAAATAATATCGGCTTTTGAACATAATTCAGTCATAGCCTTTGCAAATTTTTCATCAAAAATAGAATACATTACCCCGTGGTCAGCCATACAAGGGTCGGCAATGAATAAATTGCCGTCGGTTTTAAAATCATCAGCAAATTTTTTTACAATATCAATCTGGTCAAATGAACCGAGAAAACCCGAATAGATTGCATCGGGGTTAAGCTTTATGGATTTCCAGTGTTCACCAATGGCGGGCATATCGCAGGTAAGGTCACGGTAAGTGAAGCCCGTAAAACCGCCCGTGTGAGTAGAGAGAACGGCAGTGGGCATACAGATGGTTTCGATACCTGCAGCGGAGATTATGGGCAAAGCAACGGTAAGGGAGCATTTGCCGAAACCGGATATATCGTTTATAGCAACAAGTCTTTTTTGGTTTTCCATAATAGTATTCCTTTCAGATTATAAAATTTATAATGCCATTATATAACAAATTTGGTGTTGCGAAAAGTATCAAAAAGAATAATTTTAATATAACCAGATTTGTTTCCAATTTGTTTTAGTCTGTAAGTTGATTTTTATCCTCTTTTTTGGGGCAAACTTTTTTCAGGACGATTTTTGTCCGTGAATTGGAGGTGTAAAAAGTGAAAATGACATTAAAAAACATGAAAACAGAAGATATGGCAAAAGTGGGGGCGGCTGCGATGGCAGTTGGTGTTGCGGCGGCAGTAACCGCAGGTGTAATCACTTCTCGTAACAGTACCAGGAACAAGGTCAAAAAATTTGCGAAAAAGACAGCAAAGAGTGTTGACGGTATTGTAAATACAATGCAGAGTATGCTTAAGTAATGAACGTGGGGGCGGTTTTCGCCCCTTTTTCGGAGGATATAAAATGAAAAAGATACTGTCATTGGCAGTTGCTGTAATATTTGTTTTTTCTTGTAGTGCTTGCGGTAAAAATAATGATGGCGAAACAAAAATTTTTTCAACCGATGCCCTGACCTCAACAGAAACCGTAACTCAAAGTGAGAGCAGTAACTCGTCAACCGAGAGCACACCCACCCCTGAGCCCATGGATGTTTCAACTAAAAATCTGAAAGCCACATACGGTAAGAGAACGGGAACTGAAAAAACATACACGGGGCTCGAGCCTCTTGATGAGATTGTTTTACCTGTTATTGACCCAGATAATGTAAGGGGATTGAGCGAAAGTGAAATTCAACACAGCTTCGGTGTTTCAAAGGGTGGTAAGCCGCACGAAATATCGGTTAACAATCAAGCGTTTTATGAAAAATACGGTGCTTTGTGCCTTGATACAAGCGGTGAAAAAGTAATATATCTTACATTTGATTGCGGTTACGAAAACGGATGTACCGAAAAAATACTTGATGTTCTTAAAGAAAAGCAGGTTCCTGCGGCATTTTTTGTCACATTGCCTCATGTGAAATCATGTCCCGAGCTTATTGCGCGAATGGTTAATGAGGGTCACACCGTGGGTAATCATTCGGTAAATCATCCTAATTTTTCAACTGTTTCAAGAACAAAAATGGCGGAGGAAATTCAAGGGCTCGACAATTATCTGCGTGTGAATTTCGGCTATTCATCGCCGTTTTTCCGTTTTCCCGAAGGGGCTTGTTCCGAGAGTGCCCTTGATCTGGTTCAGAACGCAGGATATAAAAGTATTTTCTGGTCAAGTGCGTATGCCGATTGGGATGTTGAAAATTCAAAGGGTAAACAATATGCCTTTGATACCGTGACATCCCGACTTCATCCCGGTTGTGTGCTTCTTTTGCACGCAGTTTCACACGATAATGCGGATGCCTTGGGGGATATTATTGATTACGCGAGGGCTCAGGGATACGTTTTTAAATCTTTATAATGTATTGTTTTTTGGTATTTGTGTTGATATAATGACCTTGTATTCTTTCGTTGAAAGGTTGTTACTATGATTTATTCAAAATGTTTTCCTGCCTGGGGCCCTTACGGTAAAAAATATATGGGGCTTTCCCGTATTGCAGAGCACAAATTCAAAAGCGGTATAAGATTTGACCTGACGGTTGCACCGTCTGTTTTCGGTATGAATATCAAAGTACCCAATGTTACGGTGCCCTCAGGTTGCCATCCGTGGCTTTCAAGCGGTGACTATTCTTTTTATTCTTACAGATATGACCTGGAGTGGAAAGATAAGGTTTATGCCGATGTTTCATTTTCCAGAATAAATGACGAGGCAACCCTCGTAAGAACGGAAATTGTTAATAACTCGGAGCTTGTGCAGAACTGTCTTATAAACTATTTCAGTTCTGTCGAATATCCTTATGAATACTATACCCGTGCTGTAACACCTGCCAAATGTGTGTATATTGATGCGGTGGATTATCATGAATATGTTTACAATACACCTCGTCCCTGGGACGGTGAAAACCCCGACGGACTTAAAAAAGGTGAGTTCAGAAGTCCCGATTTCAATAACGAAAGAGGTCTTGGTGACAGAGTGGGCAAGTGGCATATGCCCCACAGACCCATCCCTGTTTTCGGAGCTGAAAAAGGGGACAGAGTTACATATAAAACTGTTGTAGATGAAGATTATGAAAGTGCAGTTCTTCTTATAAGATACAGAACAAGCGACATTTATTATGAGCAGGGTAAAATGGTAGGTGTCAATCTCATACCCGGGGAAAAGGACAGCGTGTTTACCCTTAACGGAAAAATCCGGATTACTTTCAGAGCAACCGATGAATTGGATATTGCGGTAGTTGAGTTGGGTCAACTGAAAAAAGGCGAGCTATCCCTTGATCTGGTTTCCGAAGGCTTTGGGGGAATTGAATTTGACTTCCTTTGCATCACTGAATTTTCTGATCTGAGAAAACTCAGAGTGTATAAAGAACCCAATAAGTTCATCCCCGAAATCACCGAGGAAAAATGTGCTGACGGCGGTTATACAGCAAAACTCAGATATCATAATATCGATGGCGAATACACCCTTAAAACCTTTAATAACGACACCCGTTTCCGTCATATTGAAACAGGCTCACTTGAGGATTGTCCTACTGCAAGGCTTTCAAACTCCGATGTGACTTTTGATGATGTTCTTGAAAGCTTTACCGAAACCTTCAAGAGGAAACACAGTGATAACGGCTTTTTCCATAATACGATTGTGCATACGCTCTTTGTTGAAGCAGGGAAAAGTCATGTTGAATACGCGGTTATTTCAAAGGGCAGTACGGATTATCTTACAGTTGAAGAATATGAGAAGCTTTATATTCAGCGTAAATCTGAAGCGGTTAAATTTGATTATAACGAAGCTGGCAAAAAATATGAATTAAGTAACACAATACTCGCCTCAACCTTGCTCACAAATGCGGTTTATCCGATTTATAAGCATGGCGAAAATATAATTCATCACACGCCCGGTAAAAGGTGGGATTGCCTTTACACCTGGGATTCGGGCTTTATAGGTCTCGGTATGACGGGGCTTTCTTCAGATTTTGCATATTACAGCCTTGATACATACTTCAGCGATGAGAGTAACCCTGATTACGCATTTCTTCATCACGGTTCACCCGTTCCCGTGCAAATGTATCTGTACCTTGAATTATTGAAACTCAACAACAATAAAGAAAAGCTTCTTGCCCTTTATCCGAGAGCGAAACTCTATTATGATTTTCTCGCGGGTAAAATCAGAGGCTCAACAACCGCAAAATTCAAAAGCGGACTTACAACTACTTACGATTATTTCTATTCTTCAAGCGGTATGGATGATTATCCCGCCCAGGTTGCTATGATGGATAACGGGCTCCGTGACAAAGCGGCACCCTGTATTTCATCGGCTCAGTTAATAAGATGCGCAAAAATCCTTAAAATGGTGGCTCTTAAAATGGGTAAAACCGAAGATTGCGATGAGTACGAAAAGGACATCCAAAGAGTATCTGAGGCGCTTAATAAGTACGCCTGGGATGAAGATAGCGGTTATTATTCCTATGTGCTTCACGACGAGAATTATGAGCCCACGGGTATTTTCAGAACAGCGGACGGAGAGAATGTAAACAAAGGGCTTGACGGAATTTATCCCATTATTGCAGGTGTCTGTCCCGAGGACAGAATGCAACGCATTATTGACCATATGAAAAACCCGGAAGAAATGCTGTCGCCCTATGGTATCAGCGCAGTAGATATGACTGCAGGTTACTTTATGGTTAACGGCTACTGGAACGGTAATGTCTGGTTCCCGCATCAATGGTTTATATGGAAAACAATGCTCGATTGCGGTGAAACTGATTTTGCCTACACAATTGCAAAACTTGCACTTGATATCTGGAAGCGTGAGGTTGATTATTCGTATTATACATTCGAGATGGTGAATGTTGTTACGGGTCGTGGCGGTTGGTTCCACAATTTCGGCGGTCTTTCCGCGCCCATCAATTTATGGACTGCCGCATATTATAAGCCCGGTACATTCAATACGGGCTTCGATGTGTGGGTTGATAACTTCAGTTTCAATGATGATAACACATATTTCGAAAGTGAAATTTCATATCACGGCAATAACGAAAAATATACCGTAATTGTTGCTATGAATGATAGCAAAGCTGATTATAAGGTATTTGTTGACGATGAAGAAGTTGAATACAATCTTCGTGATAACAGTGCCCTGGAAATTGTTATAAACGGCGATAAATCATCAAGAAAAATTGAAGTAAAATAAAAATAAAAGCTCAAAGGTTCAGCGCCTTTGAGCTTTTATTATTTTATGAACATAATTATCAGTTCCGTAATGAGCACGCCTGCGCAGGAGAGGGCCGCAACCTGTATCAGACTTCGTTCAAATAAAGCGGCGATTACGGCGATTATAAAGCCTACAACCGCGGTTATGGGTGAGTCGGTTGCGTAAAAGCAGGCAGGGACAGTCATAACACTTAAAACTGCGTAGGGAATGTAATGTAAAAATGATAATATAAATTTATTTTTTATCTTCTTTTTAATTAATGCCATGGGTATCATTCTTACGAGGTATGTGACCCCTGCCATAACCAAAAGATAGATGAAAAATTTATCATTGGGCATTTTCGGTTACCTCCTCGTCGGTTTTTATGGGGGCAACCACCGCTAAAATTGCTGCGGCTATAACGGAGCATATAATGACCGTGAAGCCGGTAGGTACTTTGGTTAAAAGCGGTATGTATTTAAACGCACTGCTCAAGGCAATGGCTATTGCAACGCAGATTGCCATTGCTTTTTCTTTTTTTGCCACGGGTACCACTATTGCTATGAACATTCCGTATATGGCAAGTCCAAGTGCCGCTGTCACCATAGCGGGTAATATGTTACCTGCAACTGCACCTAAAAGTGTACCGCTTGTCCAGCCTAAAATTGGTAAGAACATAAGACCGAGCATATATTTTTTGCCGATTTCGCCTTTTTGCGAAATAGCAACAGCGAAAATTTCATCCGTGTTACCGTACGAAATAAATAACTTATCTTTTAATTTCACCTTATGAGAAAATTTTTGTGAAAGTGAAACGGACATAAGAGCGTATCTTGAATTGATAATCAATTGTGATAGTGCAAGTTCAGGTAAGGTACCACCCGTCATAATGGGTACGCCTGCAAGCTGACCTGCAGATGTAAGGTTTGTCAAGGATACTATTGTTGTCTGAAAAACCGTTAATCCGTTTTCAACTGCGAATATGCCGAAAGCAAATGCCACTGAAAAATACCCGAGACAAATCGGAATACCGTCTTTCAGACCTTTTTTAAAACTGTTTACTTCTGTCATTATTTAATAAATTTTTCCATAGCGTCAATATAAACATAGTTTCTGGTGGTTGAGATGTTTGAAATGAAAATAACATCGTCAATTTCTTTGTCGCTCGTAAATTCACTGAGTGTGCCGTCGTAGTGACGGGGGTCAATAACATAAATTGTGCTGTAATGGGGGATGAGGAAGGGTACAAATGCATTGCCGTAGCTTTCCTTTATTACAACGCAGGTTTCGCCGTTGGGGTTGTCGTTATTTGTGATAGTAGTTACAGCGTTATCGCCGCCAATGAATGTCAGGTATTTTGAGCCCCTGTCGTAGTCGGTAACATCGGTTATAATGTTCCAGTCAAATTCATCACCGTCTGCCTCCACTATATGGCAGCTCACATCATTGTACGGCATATACGCCGTAACAGAATCGGGATTCTTTGCCATCTCGGCAGTTTGTTTTGAGCGCGAGTAGAATGTCCCCAGAAAATCCTCGTAAGTTTTAGTCTCGTATGTTTCGAGAGGTACGGGGGTTATACCTTTTTCCAAAGCGAATTGCTCGTATGCGTAGTAAGCGCCCAAGGCAGTCCAATGGTGGTCGGTACGGAAATAAGTGTATTCTTTTCTGTGAAGTCTTTCAGCGTTATAAATACCGTCAACGGCATTTACATTGCGGAATGATGAGTTGAAATAATTAAGCGCCTTTTCCTGGTTTGCCGAGCCTACCTGCTCACGAAGATTGTCGTTTAGAGTTATATCAATGCTTGTGGGTACAAGTAACGCATACACATCTGCATCACCGTTCACGGAAGGCTTTATGTTGCTTACCGAGTTTATAAATCTCGGCGCAAGTTCATTTGAAAAGGTGTAGTATTCATAGCCCGCATCACCCGCAACAACAATTGCGCCAAGTGATTGGGTTTTCAGGTCAGTTTCTTCATCCTTGGGCATGGTTGTTTCAGTGGATTGGGAGGAAGTGGTTTCATCAGTGTTTTTGTTTGTTGAAGGTACTTCCATAGGTGCGTCGGGAATATCGTCACCGATTTCAACATCGCCGTGTATGTTCACTGAATTCATACCGTAAAGATTTTTGATTTTTGTTCCCGTTTGTGTAAGGAAATCTCTGTAGGGGAAGGTGTCTGAAAACCAAGTGCCGATTTCACCGAAATAATCACCACTGAATAAAGCGTCATAAGAAAACTCGGGGAATTCAGCAAGATTTCGTTTTTCCGAAGGGGAGTATGTGGGGCGCAAAGGAATAATAAAGGCTGTTACGGCACCAACATAAAGCATCAGGAAAAATGACGCGGCTTTTACTAAATGTGTTCTGTGTCCTGCAGGTTTCGGAGTCCTGACCTTCTTTTCTTTTGCTTTCTTTTCAGGTCGTGTTTTTGTTTTTGGTTTCGAAGTAACATCAACAGCGGACTTTTCCTTGAGTATATGCTCATCCGTTTCGGTGTCCGGTATGCTCTTAACCTCAGGTAAATTAAGTATCGGTACACCGTCAATATCGGGTAAACGGGATATATCTATTGTTTCAATATTATCCTTTTCGATCGGTGGTACAAAAGAAGCTCTTTTCTCGGTGATTATTATGTTAGGGTTGGGGTCACCGGGAAATTTGAGCATAGGTACGCCGTCGATAACCGGCATCTCAGAAATGTCAATTATCGGCTCGGGCTTCAAGTCGGACAAGACTTTATTAACTTTTTTCTGCTTCTTCGGTGTTTCTTTTTTTACCGACGAAAGCAGGCGGAAACTGATATTACGCGGTTTGTCGTAAATCATGGTTCAAGCCTCCGGAATAAAGTTAAAATTGGAAGTATAGGAAAGGATTATAACTGTCGCCCACAAGCATTACTGTTGAAAGTAACAGTAAAAGTATGGGGATAATCGCTGAAAAAATGTGATAAATTGCGGAATAAAGGTTTTTGGTTTTTTTAGGCTTCAGCTTTTCGGAAATGAATTTTACAAGGGGAGTAACAGCGAGAACAGCAATAATTATAAAAATGAAATTGCTGATTAAGAGTGTACGGGTTTCAAAATCAACAAGGGCGTTGCCGTTTTGAGCAAACATACCTTTAAGCACAACGGGTATAAATCTGAAATCCGAAAAACGGAAAAGAATCCAACCGAAGAAAACCACCACGAGAAGATAAACTCTGCTGAAAACAGAGGGGATTTTGTTTATTACTTTCAGAAGGAACAGCTTTTCGATAATCAGGAAGATACAGAAGAACAGACCCCAGAGCACAAAGTTCCATGAAGCACCGTGCCACAGACCCGTAAGCAGCCAGACCACAAGGATGTTGAAGTAAGTTCTTATTTTTCCCTTTCTGTTACCTCCGAGAGGAATATACACATAATCGCGGAAGAATGAGCCCAGGGATATGTGCCAACGGCGCCAGAAATCCGTAACGGACTTTGCCGCGTAGGGGTAGTTGAAATTCTCCTTGAAGTGAAATCCTACCATAAGCCCCATGCCAATTGCCATGTCCGAATACGCAGAGAAATCAAGGTAAATCTGAAGCATGTAAAAGAGCACACCCATCCACAAACCCAGCACTGAACGGGACGAGAGCTCGGTGAGTGCCTCGGTTGCAGATGAATTGATAAGGGCATCCGAAACCAGCAAGGTGTCGGAGAGGCTACCGCACATATTGGCAAGAACGCTCTTTTTGGCGAGACCTACGGCAAAACGGGATATACCCTTTGTTATTTCGTGGGTGCTTGTACGTCTCGAAAGTATTTCGCGCTCAACGTCCTTGTAACGAACAATGGGGCCTGCAATACATTGGTGAAACAGACTGGAGTAGAGAAGTAACCAGAAAAAATTCTTTTGCGCAGGAACTTCTTTTCGGTAAACATCTATAACATAGGAGAGTAGCTGGAAGGTATAAAAAGATATGCCGATGGGTAAAACTATCTGTGGGATTATTGAAGGTATGCCGAAAATACTCTGAATATTTCCGAGGAAGAATCCCGCGTATTTAAACACGCCGATAATACCGAGATTGACAATGCAACTCAATATTACAAGTATTTTTCTGCCTGTGTTTTTGTTTTCGCTTTTTTCTATTAAAAGAGCAAAGAGCCAGTCTGCAAAAGTCATAAACAACAAAAGCAGAACGTAAGTCGGCTCACCCCAGGAGTAGAATAAAAGCGAGAAAACAAGCAGAACAATATTTTTTGCTTTGATGCCGCGTGCCAATGCATATATGAGCATACATATGGGCAAGAACGCGTACACAAACAAAAGACTCGAAAATACCATTTGCTACCTCACTGAAAATTGTGTTAAAGTCAACTGAAAATTAACCAATATAATATTATACATTCTATATATAAAAATTCAAGACCCTTTATATAAAATCAATAAAAAAGATAATAATAAATATCATAATTTGTCGCGTATGGGTCAATGATTTTACTTGACTTCAAGGTCAATATGTAATAGAATAATGTTTGGTAAAAAATTAACATCCGAAAGGAGTCAAAAATTAATGAAGTATTCACATGAAGTTGAAACAATGTGCCCTATCGCACAGGGTGCTGCTCACGGTGCTGCTCCTATCCCCGAAGAAGCAAAGTGGGTTAAAGCCAGAGAAATCAAAGATATTTCCGGCTTCACTCACGGTATCGGTTGGTGTGCTCCCCAGCAGGGTACTTGCAAACTTACTCTTAACGTTAAAGAAGGCGTTATCCAGGAAGCTCTTGTTGAAACAATCGGTTGCTCAGGTATGACTCACTCAGCTGCTATGGCTTCCGAAATCCTTCCCGGCAGAACAATCCTCGAAGCTCTCAACACAGACCTTGTTTGTGATGCTATCAACACAGCTATGAGAGAACTCTTCCTCCAGATTGTTTACGGTCGTACACAGTCCGCATTCTCAGAGGACGGTCTCGTTGTTGGTGCAGGTCTTGAAGACCTCGGTAAAGGTCTTCGTTCACAGGTTGGTACAATGTACGGTACTCTTGCAAAAGGTCCCCGTTACCTTGAAATGACAGACGGTTATGTTACAGGCCTCGCTCTTAACGAAGATGATGAAATCATTGGCTACCAGTTCGTAAACTTCGGTAAAATGATGGACTTCATCAAAGCAGGTGACGATGCTAACACAGCTTTCGAAAAAGCAAAAGGTCAGTATGGTCGTGTTGCTGATGCAGTTAAAATCGTTGACCCCAGAAAGGAATAAGGAGGTATAACAATGGCTTTATTTGAATCATACAACAGAAGAGAAAAACAGATTCTCGAAGTTATCAATAAATACGGCATCAATACAATCGAAGAATGTGCCGAAATCTGCAAAGCTAAAGGCTTTGATCCCTATAAAATCACAGAAGGCATTCAGCCCATCTGTTTTGAAAATGCTAAGTGGGCTTACACAGTAGGCTGCGCTATTGCAATCAAAAAAGGTTGCACAAGAGCTGCTGATGCTGCTGCTGCAATCGGTGAAGGCCACCAGGCTTTCTGCATTCCCGGTTCAGTTGCTGACCAGAGAAAGGTTGGTCTTGGCCACGGTAACCTCGGTAAAATGCTCCTTGAAGAAGAAACAGAATGTTTCGCATTCCTTGCAGGTCACGAATCTTTCGCAGCTGCTGAAGGCGCTATCGGTATCGCTGAAAAAGCAAACAAGGTAAGAAACAATCCTCTCAGAGTTATTCTTAACGGTCTTGGTAAAGACGCTGCTCAGATTATCGCAAGAATCAACGGCTTCACCTATGTTGAAACAGAAATGGATTACTACACAGGCGAAGTTAAAGAAGTATTCCGCAAAGCATACTCCGATGGTCTCCGTTCAAAGGTTAACTGCTACGGTGCTAACGATGTAACAGAAGGCGTTGCTATCATGTGGAAAGAGGGCGTTGACGTTTCTATCACAGGTAACTCAACTAACCCCACTCGTTTCCAGCACCCCGTTGCAGGCACATACAAAAAAGAATGTGTTGAAAAGGGTAAAAAATACTTCTCAGTTGCTTCAGGTGGCGGTACAGGTCGTACACTTCACCCCGACAACATGGCTGCAGGTCCTGCTTCCTACGGTATGACAGATACTATGGGCCGTATGCACTCTGACGCTCAGTTCGCAGGTTCTTCATCAGTTCCCGCTCACGTTGAGATGATGGGTCTTATCGGTATGGGTAACAACCCCATGGTTGGTGCTACTGTTGCTTGTGCAGTTGCAGTTGAAGAAGCTTGTAAATAAGATTCTTATTAATTAAAATCAGACACATCACTTTGGAAGTCCATCGTGATGTGTCTTTTTTTATTAGTAGTGAGGAGTTAGGAGTGAGGAATTAGGAGTTTTGGGGCACTTCGTGCCGATTTTATTCTCGTTTCGCTTTGCGAAACATATCGCACCGAAGGTATATCGCATACGAAGTATATATCGCACGGAGTATATCGCGCCCAACGGGCATAAAGGGTAGTTCTCTTACTCTTATTCTTCATTTCGATAGAACAATAAGTTATCATACGGGTCAGGCTCGTCCTGACCCGTTTTTGCTTTTTCTACATTTCGACCTATTTTTCTGTGTTTATATAAAATTATGTTTTTGATGAAACTTCCACAAAATTAATAATTAGGTCGTTTTTTTCGATAATCAGGCAAAATGTATAGAATAATTTAAAGAATATGCTTTAATAACATTGGAGATATTTACATTCTTTAGGTGAATTGATTTCATTGAATAAAAATGATTGTTATGATAAAATCAATTTAGAGGTGAGGATATGAAGGTTGCAATTTGTGATGATGAAAAGCTTTACATAGAAAAGCTATATGAAATCGTAAACAACTTTTTTACAACTCAAGATATAGATGCGGATATATACACTTTTTCTTGTGGTGAAGATTTGGCGGAGTGTGACGAGATTTTTGATATTGTTTTTCTTGATATAGAAATGGGAGAGATGAATGGTATAGCAACAGCACAAATGCTTAATCAAAAGAGCAAACATACCAAAATATTCATTTTTACATCTTACAACCAATATCTTGATGATGCTATGGACTTACAGGTTTTTCGCTATATTGATAAAACCAGTAACCCTGAAAGAATTATTGCAGGTCTGAAAAAAGCTGTTGAGAGCTTGCAATTAAACGACATTTATATAACAATTCGGGGTAACGAGAAAATTATAATTTCAAAAAATGATATTGTTTACGTAGAAGTTAAATATAAAAAGGTTTATGTTCAAACTATAAGTGAACGATATGTTGTTCGTGAGAAAATGGAGTTCTTTAAGAATGTTCTTAATACTTTTAATTTCGTTGTTCCGCACAGCAGTTATATTATAAATCTTGAATATGTGACAAAAGTTAAAAGAGAAAGTGTTGAATTAAATGGTAATTATGATGTATCAATAGCACCCAAAAGGCAAGCTGAGTTTAAAAAGAAATTTGCATCTTTTATGGGGGATGGCTACGGAATTATAAATTCTGTACAATAAAAACAAAAAAGTGGGTGGGAAGCACATGGCACGAATAACTTTCAATTTTTTTATTTATATATTTGAAATGCTCATTGCATTTGCTTTTTTTAGTAAAAACTATAGCAAACGATTCAAATCAAACATCAATATATTCGCTATTGGTTTTTTGTTGTTTGTGTCAGGTGCAACTCTTTTCGTTTTATTTAATAATGAAATAATAAATCTTTCAGTATTTTTTATAATCAATTTGGTGTTTGCAACTATATGTTTTGAAATATCTGTAAAATCGGCAATAATACAAAGTATATTGCTTGATGCTGTTATGTATTGTTCTGAATTGTTTGTGATATTTTTATGTTCATCAACAATAAAAATCCCGACTAACACATATAAAAATAATCTGATGGTTTATATCATCCTTTGTTCAATTTGTAAGATACTATACTTACTTATTTCACAGATAACTGCACTTATAATAAAAAAAGATAAATTTGAGAATTTTAAAAACAAATATTTTATTCCGCTTTTTGCATTTCCGATTTTAACAATTATGACTTGCTCGGTTTTATTATTTATAGCCTTGAAGGTTGAATTACCGAGCTCATATCAAGTTGCTATTTTTGTAATAAACGTTTTATTTATTTTTACTTGTGTTCTTGCATTTATTTATTATCAGGTTTTAATAGACAAAGAAACAAGAATAAAAGAAATGGAAATTGAATGGCAAAAAAAGGAAGCTGATTCAAAACATCTGCAAATTATTGAACAAAATAATAAAAATTTAGGTATCCTTGTTCACGATATAAAAAACCATCTGATTCAAATCAGGAGTATGGAAAACGCAGAGGAAATACATAACTACGTTGATTCTGTTGCTGAGGAAGTGCAGGGCTACGGATATATCGGAATGAGTAAAAATAAAACACTTGATTTACTTATCAGTAAATATATAAATCTCTGTGAGGGCAGTGATATCAAAATAAGTTTTGATGTAAAAACAGCTAATCTAAAAAGAATTGCCCCAACAGATATTTCAACAATAATAAATAATTTGTTGGATAATGCAGTTGAAGCTGCTGAAAAAAGCACAGAAAAAATAATTTCTGTCAGCATCTTCAAAAAACAAAATTATGAAATAATAAAAATACAGAATAGTTGCGATACTAAGCCGATATCAAAGGGGGATGTTCTTTTAACAACAAAGAAAGAGAAATCTTTGCACGGTTATGGTACACAAAGTGTTATTAAAACAGTTAATAAATATGATGGCGTTTTTACATGGGAATACCTTGAAACAAAGAATATTTTTGATGTTACGGTAGTGTTGCCCGTGGCACAAATATGATAAAAACAGACTGCATTTATACTCAAAGTGCAGTCTGTTTTTTGTGATTTTCCGATTTTTTGATATTTAGGCACATTTTTTTGATATTTAAGCAAAAATTGAGATTCTTTTGGGTTTAAATGTATAATTAAATTAGTGGATTATAGTACGATTATTAAAATATTTGGTAGAATGATAAACTACCGTAGGGTTTAGGCTTGCCTAAACCGCAAAGATAACCGAAAAATTCGCGGGCTGGGCAAGCCGCAGCCCCTACGATAGTCGACAGTTCTGAATTGACGTTATCTTTATACATAAACCTGTAGAAGAACGAAAAAGCAGATGTTTGTTCTACCTCTCTGGTTTAAGAGAGGGGGACCATTGCGAAATCAACTGTTGTTTTGAAAAAACTGAAATCCGGGCGGTTATTAAATATTAAAATAAAGTTGGGGCGAATGGTGGAGAGTTCCCAACGCGTAAGCGTTGTTGAATCGTAAGATTCAATTGTAATAAATTTACCTTACCGATAAAGCAAATAAGAACAATAATTCTATCACTAAAAAACAAAAACTTAATAACAGAAACTTTATGTCAATGGAAGCGATGCTTCCACGATGCTGACGCATCGGAAACTCTCCACCACCCGACAAAAATTATCCATTTATTAAATATTAGTCTCGTTTTTTGATAATTGCAAAAGGAAAAATAATTAGAAGGTGGTCCCCCTCTCTAAAGTTAGAGAGGTAGGACCAAACCACAACTTTTTAAAAATATACAAACAAAATTCAGGAGGTAAAACAAATGAAGAAAATAATAAGCACTATTCTATGTATATCTTTACTATCATCAATAATCTGCATTCCTGTTTCAGCAACGGAAGATTTATATCTGAATACAAGTGCAAATATTTCTCTTGATGAATTCAGTAATGAGCTGAATGAAATGATAGAGGAAAACAGCGATTTGTATGAAAATGCAGTTGAGTCCGAGTCAGAGGAAACTGTTGCGGTTTACGAAGAGAATGAATACACATACAATGACTTTGCAACATGCAGGCTTATTGTCCGTTCATACAAATCCTACGAAAATTCTTACGGTGCCGATGAAGCGGTTACGGGTTACGAAGATTTACAAGTAATACAATATGAATCGGTTAACGAAACTATCAACGCATTCAACTCACTTTCTTGTAAATCTTCCGTTTCATCGGTGATACCGGATACTGAATTTGATATTACAACCGAAGAAAGCACGGATGAAACAACGACATACAACTGGGCATATGACCGAGTTCGTGTATATGAGGCTATTAAATACATTAAAGAAAACTATGATGTAAGCAAATTGCCTGAAATAAAAGTAGGTATTCTCGATACGGGTGTTTGGACAGATGAAGAAGACATACGTGAAAGAGTGGTCGGGGAATATTCTGTTATAACCAACTCTAATAAAACTATGCAAGTTTCAGAAAACCATGCAAATATAATATCCCGTATCATAACCGACTGCACAACTACAAATGTGAAAATCTATTCATATCAAGGTTGTAATATAAATGGCAATTTTTTTGTATCTAATTTTATAATTTGTGAAGAAAGAATGTTGCTTGACAATTTGGATATGGTTAATTTCAGTTTCGGTAGCGTTATAGATTACAACATCGGTGCTAAACTGGATGAGCAAGGTGTTCTTGTTATCACCTCTGCAGGCAACCAAGCTAATGCTCGTCCATATTTCCCTTCAAGTGCAAAATATGCTCTTTCAGTTGCCTCAATGAATAAGTTTGATAAACTTTCAAGTTTTTCAAACAGAAATTCAGATTATGTAGAAGTCGTCGCACCTGGTGAAGACTTACCCAATATAGGGTCCGGTACATCATTTTCTTGCCCTATAGTTGTTTCCTTATGTGCAATGATAGCTTCTATTCATCCTGAATATTCAAGAGAAGAAATAAAAGAAGCCTTATATTCATCATGTGATTCAACACTTTTAGCAGATACCAAAACAAAATACGGTACAATTGATTTTATGAACGCTCTTGTGGGCAGTGAATACAAAGCTGTTCTTGCTGATGCACCTACCTTCAGTTTAACATCTCGCCCTTCTGCAACCACAATGTATTCGGAAACACAGTATTTGGAATTATATTGTAATGAAGGTGAAGAAATATATTACACAACAGATACTTCTTACCCCACAAGGCAAACAGCCACCTTATACACAGAACCTATCGAACTTGATGTAACAACAAAAATACGTGCCGTTACCTTTTCCAAAAACCACTACAGAAGTGAACCATCCAACTTAACCTTATACATTCGGGTGTATGGCGATATTCCCGATAACGATAACGGATGGATAATAAACTCCAAGGGATATGTTACAGGGTATTATGGGTATGATATTAACCCAACTGTACCTGATAAGATTTTTGATACTACAGTAACAGGTATTGCAGAAAGCACATTTGAAAATATGACCTTTATAGAGAAAATAACATTACCTGAAACCTGTACATATATTGATAGTTATGCTTTTAAAGGTTGTAAATACCTTGACACCATAAATGCACCTGATGTTACAACAGTAAGAATACAATCTTTTATGAACTGTCAGCTACTTGATTATGTAAATATGCCAAACTTAAAAATACTTGCAAAAGAATGTTTCAGAAAATGCGGTGAATTAAATAATTTGCCTGTTGATAATTTCACTATAATTCCCCAATATGCTTTTGCAGGATGTACATTTAGTTATATTACTTTACCTAATGTTACAGAAGTATATAACTATGCTTTTAGTGCATGCGAAAGTTTGATTGAAGTTTCGTTACCATCGTTAGTTGATGAATGTTTAGGGCAGGGAGTTTTTAGAGGCTGCCACATGCTTGTGAAAGTCAATTTCCCTGATGATTTTGTTACTTTGGGTGGTTATACTTTCAATGGCTGTTATACTACTGATTTCAGTTTTTTAAAAAATATCCAATATGTATATTGGGGCGACTTTAATCATTGCGAATATGTTGGGGTTATGTCCTTGCCAAATGTTGTATTGGTTGATACTCGTACCTTTGACTACATGCCGTCATTAAAAGAGGTCATTATCCCCTCGTGTACAACTGTTTTGGAGGAGGCTTTTCGCAGTAACAGATACTTAGAAAAAGTAGTGTTCTCCGACAATCTTGAGTTTGTCGGTTCAAGACTTTTTGTTAACTGCCCTATGATGAAATATGTTGTACTTAACGGATTGACCAATAGTACAGAAGCTGTTTTTGAAGGCACTTCTATTGAACGTGTTGAGTTTAATAAAATACAAACACTGGCATCTTTACCCGAGGTTAAAAACAGTATAGTCGCCTTACCAAGTACTTTTGAATCTTGCTCCGAGGATACCACAGGCAGAGAGTACAAAGTTTTTGGCACTAAAGGTAGCACGGCAGAAACATGGGCAGAAGCAAATGGTCATACCTTCTATGAAATTTCGCAAGAAAATTCAATTGTTACGGATGTTGCTTCTGTTTATGATGAGAATTCTATTGAACCTTTAACATTTGATGCAATAGGTATAAACAGCGCTTACCAATGGTACGGCTCTTTAGATAACAAAGTTGATAACGGGGATGATGTTGCCATTAAAGGAGCAACCACAAACGAGTTTACTCCTAAAAAAGGTGATAAGTACCCTTATTACTATTGCAAAATGACAAGTACTGATACGGACACTGAAGGCAAGTCTGTAAGTGTTGAGATTTTCAGTTCTATTTGTCAAAACAAGTTATGTTATATGATGCCAAAAGATAATACCGAGATTGATTATATTAACAAACGAATATTTACCACACAATTTGTTCAACAAGATTTTTCAAATATAGTTGGTACTCAAAAAACAATAACAGTTGATGGAATAGCCTCTTTTGCTAACCCTTCGTGCAAGTTTTATGGTACCGGTTCAATGTTTATTGTTTACGAAAACTCTGCTATATCAGAAATATATACCTTGATTGTTCAAGGTGATATTAACGGTGACAGTGCAGTTGATGTGCTTGATGTTTCAAGAATTGAACAAGCAACTAACAACCACAGAGAACTGACCGGCAACTACCACCTTGCAGGGGACGGTAACCGGGATGGTGTAATTGATATTGTTGATTATCAATCTGTTGTAAATAAAGCGATTGCGTAAAGTTTAAAACACCCGAAAGTTTACGAAGAACTTTCGGGCGTTTTGTCGTTTTATTTTACGGTTATCTTTGCATACTGGTCATATTCAAAATAATCCGAATTAAGCGATGTTATTTTTGAACCGCTTGCGTAGATGTTTTCGAAATCTGCCTGAATTGTGTTCACCTTGCCGTTTGAAGCAATCTTGTTTTTCTTGGGTGCAGTATAGCGTATGTTTTTATATTTTACATTGGAAATATTGAAGTTTTCAACAGTGTCACCGTAAATAAGACAACCGATTGCTCTGCTGTAAGCTCTGTATATTTCAATGTTTTCGAAGGTTACATTATCAATGCTGCCGCCGTCATTTTCAACAATAATTGCAAGTGCAGGGATTCTGTCTTCATTCCATGTTGCATCGTGGAAAACAACCGTTGAATCCTTGAATGTAACATCTTTGATATCCTTGTAAACCTCACCGCAAATTCCGAAGCAACGGGCTTTTCCGTTCCAAGCGGTACAGTTAGAGAATGTGATGTTCTGACTTATTGCTTCGGGTCTGCCTCCCGCGGCTTTTACATCGAATAAATCGTCGCCGCTTCGGCAGAATGAATTGTCTATTGTAACATTTCTTGAGTTACAAATGGCGAAGGCGTCGGAGTTTTGTCTGTAACCGAAAATATCAACATTTTTGATTGTAAGATTCTCGCAGTCGTAGGTTATGAAGGACCACTCCGGAGAATTGACAATCTTAATTCCATCAACTTCAATATTGTTAGCGTATGCAAATACAATCCCTCGGCGCTCGCGTCTATCCAGATGAGATAAGTCAATAACGCCATTGCCAACAAGCTTAACATTATTACAACAGTTGAAATTCAAGTAGGGAATACGTGTCAGACCCATAGGAAGCTGCCCCGCATCGTATTCGGCTTGGTCGATTTTGGTGGTGTCGTTAAGATCGTCGGTTTCGTTGTTTATATCATACTTGTGTTGAGCGAGAAGATATGCTCCGCGTCTGAGATAGAAAACTGTGTTGCTGTAACCGAAGAGGTTATAACAAGGGGCGGTGTGGATTCCCTTTTCAAGAACTATTACATTGGCTTCGCCGTATTGCTCTTTATATTGGGCGATTTGCTTATCCTCGTCAACCAGCTCGCGTACGAAAAGTGTAAATCCGTGTTCCTGGTCATCTCCGTTAAAAACAAAGGTGTAAGTACCTAATTCGGTTATTTTATCATTGAGAACGGTGTTGAGAAATATGGGGCTCATATTTGCGCTTCTCGGGAGTATGTTTACGCTGTTCATAATGAACCCGTGAGAGTTTAATTGGAAGCTGAGGGAGAATTCTTTGCTTGTGTCAACATATATTTCGCAGAAAGAGTGAAGAGCGCCTTTTTGCGTCAGACCGACGAAAACACTTGTGGCGTAAACGGGTATGCGCTCATTTTCTATATGAACGGTGAAATAGGGCGATTCAATTACGCCGTTTATGTCATCGTAGCCTTGGGCGTTTAAATATAATTCGTCGCCATCATCATCCGCGCGTTTAGTAAAAGATGTTGCGGTCAAGCCTGCGGAAGAAAGACTTTTTATTGCCTCGGCAGGGTATTCCAGGTATTCAAAAGCCTGGTGGGAAACGGTCGGGGGAACCTCGCTCGGACCGTTGAAAATATTTAGTGCTGAGAAAAACGCCATGAATAAAGCAAATATCGCCTTTAAAACTTGCATAAAAATAACTCCCTTTTATTTGTGTAAAGATTTTATCATAAACGGGTGGAAATTTCAACAAAAAACACCGCTTTTCAAGTAGTAATGTTTACGGCGGCGCTATTGACAAAACTTTAACTGTTTGTGTATAATTACTGAGGATAAAATATAAATTATTTTTTGAAAGAAGGCTTTTTATTATGTCAAAAGTACTTGTGGAAACTTCCGCTCGTCACGTTCATGTTTCAAGAGCAGACCTTGATATTCTTTTTGGTGAGGGTTATGAGCTCACTCCCAAAAAGGACCTTTCACAGCCCGGTCAGTTCGCTTGCGAAGAACGTGTTGCTGTTGTAGGCACAAAGGGTCAGTTCCCCGCAGTTTCAATCCTCGGTCCTACAAGACCATCTTCACAGGTTGAGCTTTCTGCTTCTGATGCTCGCTCAATCGGCGTTAAAGCACCTGTAAGAGAAAGCGGCGACATCGCTGAAAGCGGTGCTTGCAAACTTGTTGGCCCCAAGGGCGAAGTTGAACTCAGCGAGGGCGTTATTGTTGCTAAAAGACATATTCACCTTACACCCGATGCTGCTGCAGAAATCGGCGTTGAGGATAAAGAAGTTGTAGGTGTTAAAATAGAGAGCGACGGCCGTTCACTTATTTTTGGTGATGTTGTTTGCCGTGTTAATCCCAACTTCGCTCCTGCAATGCATATCGACACTGACGAAAGCAACGCAGCTTTCGCAACACCCGGTATGATGGGCGAAATCGTAAAATAATTTAAGCTAAAAAACCTTGTTTCTCAAATTGAGAAACAAGGTTTTTGCTTTGTGTCAATTAAAGTTCGGTTTTAGGGGATACGCTTTATAAATCTTTCTCCTTGCTATTGATTATCGCGTCGATGATATCATCTTTGTTTTCTGCGTTTCTGTACAACATAATGAGCTTAGCTTCATCCCAGGATAAATCGGACATTTTTAAAATGTGCTCTTCTACGGACTCATCAAAAAACAAATCATCTTTATCGGAGTGCAGTGTGAGACGGGGAGTATAACCGTAAAACTCATCAACCGTTACCTTGTAGCTCTTGGCAAGCTTTTCAATAATGTCGATAGGGGGTGAGAGACGGCCGTTTTCGTAATCGTTATACAAAGCCTGGTCAATTTCGAGAAATTCAGCAAGTTGGCTTGCTTTGAGATTATTGTATTCTCTGAATTGTTTGATTCTGTTGCATAACATAATACCACCTCCACGCATTTTTACATAATATCACAAATTTCGACAAAAATCAACAAACGGATACTGTGACACTATATTCTTTGTGAAAGTGTATATATAATCAACGGTAATTTTTTCAAAAAAATAAAGCACCAAAGCTTCCTTTGGTGCTTTTGTGTTTAAAAAATTACTCTTCTTCAATACCGAGAAGCCAGTTTACGGACACACCTAAAACTTCTGAAAGTGCGATAAGTTCGGTGTCACAGACAGAACGGATCTGACCTTCTAATTTGGAAAGACCCGATGCGTTAAGATCTACACCGCGGATTTGAAGCTGTGTCAGAAGATCCTTTTGTTTCATCCCTATAGCTTTTCTTCTTTCTTCAACTTTGGTTCCGCAGATGTTCTTGGTGCCGATGGGCTGTTTCCTGATTCTCATCCTTTAGTCCCCCTTAATGTTGAATGTATTGTCATGATGTAATGATATCATATCAAAAACCAACTTGCAAGAGAAAATATATCTTTTTTTCGACAAAATTTGAAATTTTGATGAAAAACACGGTTTTTTATTTTAGGTTTTCGTATAAAGTGTTTGCTATAATAGTTATAATGTGTTAAAATATAAACGAATAATTTAGCCGAGAGGTGCGCTTATGAGTTTTTATGGCGAGATATTTGCTGATTATAATTGCTTTGCAAATGCCGAGGGTCTTATTGCTGCAGGGATGGAGGATGTGAAGGTTACTTACGATATGTTCTTTCGCGAGATTCCCGATAAAGGCGGATTTGCTGTTATGGCAGGCCTTGAACAGCTGGCTGAAAGACTGCGCAGTATCAGATTTGACGAAGAAATAATCGAAGATTTAAAATCACGGGGCTTTTCGGATAAGCTTATTGCTTACCTTGAGAATTTCAGGTTTGAATGTGATGTTTATGCTATGCCGGAGGGTACGCCCGTATTTCCTAATGAGCCCATTGTTAAAGTTCACGGTCCTGCTATCCAGGCGCAGTTTGCGGAGACTATTCTTTTGAATACAATAAATCATCAGACCCTTATTGCCACAAAGGCGAACAGGGTTTCGCGTGCTGCATCGGGCAGGCAGGTTGTTGAGATGGGTGCCCGTCGTGCTCAGGGTCTTGGTGCGGCGGTTGACGGCGCAAGGGCAGCTTTTATAGGCGGTATAAATGCCACTACTCTTTATCCCGCCTCACAAAAATACAATATTCCCGTGGCTACCATGATGAGCCATAGCTGGGTCCAGCTTTTCGACAGTGAGATTGAGGCTTTCAAGGTCTATCTTGAGGAACACGGCGATGACGGTATGCTGGTGGTTGATACCTATGACACTCTTGACAGCGGTGTTAAAAATGCTATTCAGGCGTTTGATGAGGTGCTTGTACCCAAAGGTCTCAGACCGGCAGGTATCATTATTGACAGCGGTGATATGACATATCTTTCAAAACGCGCACGCCGTATGCTTGATGAAGCCGGCTTTCCTGATTGTGATATATATGCATCGAATTCCCTTGATGAAATTCTTATTAAAGATATGCTCAATCAGGGTGCGAAAATAGATGGATTTGTCGTTGGTGAAAAACTTATTACATCCGCTTCATCACCGGTGCTTGACGGTGTATATAAGCTTTGTGAAACGGAAAAAGACGGGGAGAGAATCCCTGCGATTATGGTGAGTAATAATGTCAATAAAATAACTACTCCTTGCTCAAAGCGCGTGTGGCGACTTTTTGATATGGATACAGGTAAAGCCGTTGCAGATGTTCTCACTACCGAGGGCGAGAATATAGATAACGAAAAAACATATTCTCTTTTTGATCCTGATTTTACCTGGAAACGCAAAACCGTTGATAATTTTGTTGCCCGCGAAATGCTTGTTAAAGTGTTCGAAAAGGGTGAATGCGTGTACGAGAGCCCCTCGCTTGATGAGATTCGTGCCTATTGTAACGAACAGGTTTCTTCTCTCTGGGAGGAAGTTGTGCGTTTCGAAAATCCCCACAGATACTATGTTGATTTCTCAGGTAAGCTTTGGGGAATAAAGCAGTCCCTGATTGAAAAAATTATGCATCAGGGCGATAATGTCGGAGAAAACTGATATGTCTGAAAGATATAAACTCGGTCTTACACGAAACCGATTGTTTGAATTTGATAACGCAGTGTTATTCTGCGGAAAGTATGATTTTACTGAAGACGGGCTTCGGAAAGCCTTGCGTTTGCTTTGCGTTAAAGAGCCGATTATCACTTCTCGGGTGAATCTTGAAAATAATGGGGAGGCATATGCAGTTATCGG
Source organism: Acutalibacteraceae bacterium (assembly GCA_045543075.1). Lineage (GTDB taxonomy): Bacteria > Bacillota > Clostridia > Oscillospirales > Acutalibacteraceae > DTU089. The sequence continues at coordinate 74,434 of JAZQLZ010000021.1, read as the reverse complement.
TGAAGTTGAGCAGAGTATTGTATTTTGCTCTGAAAATCATTGTGAGTTAATTTCCCGATACGAAAAAGACGGGCTGGAGTTTTATCGCAAAACATTTGAGTTTTCATACACTTCCGATGGCTTTCTTGTAATAGCCGCACATACTGCTCTTTCTGATGCCAAGGCGCTTTTACGATTAGCGGGGTATCTTGAAGAGTTTTACAATGAGCCGTTAAAAAATGCAGAGCCCTCTGTGGTTAATCTTATATCCGAAAAAACTGATTTACCGCTGGAGGTGGCTTCACCCATAATTGACAGGCTTTCTGCGGATCTGGATTTAAAGTGGCAAAAAGATGCTCGGGTTTTCGGTGTTGAGGACTACCAAAAGGCGAAAAAAGCTTACGACAGCATAAAAGGGGATACTAAAAATATTTGTGCTGAAATTGATGAGGCAACTATGGTTGCGCTCAGAGAGTATTGCAAAGCCAATAATATGGATGTTGTTTCCTTGGTGGGCTTCGCTTTTTATGATGCTTTATTGCAAAACCTTCAAGGCAAAAAGAAGTTCAGAAAAATCAATATCTGTGCTGATGAGAGGTTGTTTTTTATAAATTTCGAGGATTATGGCGTGGGAGCGTATAACGGTACATCCCAGGTCTCCTGCAAGAAGAAATTTTTCAACGGTACCTTTGAACAAAGAACTAAAGCATTTCACATCGAATGTTATAAAAATCTAACATCAACATTTAAGGTTTTTTATGATGATGTGCTTCTTATGAGGGTTTCTCCATCCTTGTGTGATTCGGCTTATTTGTATAAAGCGGGACTTTTTAAAAGTAAGGCGTCAAAGACTGTGGCGGAAAGCTACGGTTGCGCAGCTGAGAAGCTTTGTGACTATTTTTACTGTAATCTCGACCAGCAATTTTGGAGCAGCTTAAAATCATTTTCTGAAATATATGTTGCCGAGCCCTTTAAAATGCGTTGTGCAACGGCACTTGATTTTTTGGTAATCAACGGGGTGGGGAATATTAATTTCAGATATAAGCTCAGTAAATGCGAAACTGCGGTTGCTGAAAAAATAGTGGAAACGGCTATAAGTAATCTCAGGAAAATTCCCGGTGAATAATAGAAAATATACATAAAAATTAACCTTGTAACGACTTTTTCGTTGCAAGGTTTTTTTCGTTTTCGGAAGTTTGATTTTTGCCGAAAAACAAGGGAAAAAGCTATATTTTTTTAGTGAAAACTATTGACAAAAGGGGCTTAAAAAAATATAATAGTGGTACGATGTGTCTCGAAATGGGCTGAAGTGTCTCGGTTTTGGCTCATGAATCTTGTTTTCGGAAGGGGTGTCGGTATGTTTTGCAGTCAGTTTGACCATTCTCTTGATGATAAAAACCGCTTTAAAGTGCCGGCGGCTCTTCGTGACGAATTGGGCACAAAGGCTTACCTTATAAAATCACCCGACTCCGACACCAGATGTATTTTCATCTATTCGGAATCAGGTTGGAATGAGCTTTATAAGGAGTTCAATCAGAGTGGTGAGCATAATCAGCTTATGCGCCGTATGGCGAGAAAGATTCTCTCCGGGGTTATAAGCGGTGAGGTTGACAAAGGCGGCAGACTTACTCTTAATGCAGGTCTTAAAGAGTATGCAGGTATCGAAGGTGAGGTTCACATTGTGGGTAACAATAACCACATTGAAATCTGGTCACCCGAGGAGTGGGCTAAGGAGCTCGCTATTCTTGATGAGCAATCTACCGATTCGCTTAACATCAACTTCTGACAGGTGCTTGTATGGATTTTAAACATATATCGGTTTTACTCGAAGAATCTGTTGATTCATTAAATATAAAGCCTGACGGTATTTATGTTGACTGTACCGCAGGTGGCGGAGGTCATTCCGCAGCAATTCTCAGTCATCTCAGCGAAAAGGGCAGAATGGTTCTTATAGACCAGGACCCCGATGCAATTGCAGTTCTTACGGAGCGCTTTAAAGATGACAGCCGTGTGAGGATTGTTAAAAGCAATTTTTCATCAGTTGACAGCATACTTTCTGACTTGGGGATTAGTGGTGTGGACGGTATAGTGGCGGACCTCGGTGTCAGCAGTCATCAGCTCGATACCGCCGAAAGAGGCTTCTCTTTTCATTACGACGCACCCCTTGATATGAGGATGAGTCAACAGGGTAAAAGTGCTTACGATGTTGTCAATACATATTCTAAAAATGAGTTATATACTATTATTACTCGCTACGGCGAAGAAAAGTTCGCCGACAGGGTTGCCAATGCAATAGTCCGAAGCCGTGAGGAAAAATCTATTGAAACAACTCTGGAGCTTGCAGAAATTGTATCAAATGCGATTCCTGCTAAATTCCGCAGGAACGGTCACCCTGCAAGAAAAACTTTTCAGGCTATACGAATTGAAGTGAATGGCGAGCTGGATGTTCTGAAGAATACACTTCCGTTGATGTTTGAAAATCTTAAGGATGACGGAGTTTTATCGGTTATTACATTCCACTCCCTTGAGGATAAAATAGTTAAAGATTATTTCAGAACACTCAAGGAAGGGTGTACCTGCCCAAAAGATTTCCCTGTATGTGTATGTGGAAAGAAACCTAAGGCGATTGTTAAATCGTCGGGTGTCAAGGCATCGGGTAAGGAGCTTGACGAAAATAACAGGAGCCGTAGCGCAAAGTTGCGCACGGCAATTAAAATAGGGGGTTAAATTCCCCACAGGAGGAAGTTATGGTTTACAGAGGCACTGAAGCTTACGATTTTTCGCTTTTCGAACCTCAGGTTATTGAAGAACCTAAAAAACAGAATAAGAATGACAGACAGCCTAAACGTAAAAATACTCCTGTCAAAAAGGTTGCTCATAAAAAGAGTGATGTAACGAAGGCAATAAATGACCTTCAGTATGAAGCTGACCGCAATGCTCAGAGCGTTGCCATCCCTTCGGTTATCAAAAAAATAATGTGCTTCAGCGCACTTTGTGTGTCTTTAATGGTTGTTCTTCTTGTTATGCAGACAAAGAATGATAACCTTATGAGTGAAATCAACTCTGTTCAGAAGGAGATTGAGATAGCAGAGGGCGAAAATGTAAGACTTAATGCGGAGCTCAGCAGCATGATAGCATCTGATCGTATTGAGGACTATGCAGAAAATGTATTAGGTATGGTAAAAGCCGAAAGCTATCAGATTAATTATATCGACCTTTCCGAAGGTGACGAAATTGTTGTTTCAGGCGAAAAAACTCTCGGAGAAGCAGAAGATAATAAATTAAAAACATTATTTGCATATATTTTCTGAATAAAAAATATATATGAGAGTTGAGAGATGCTCGACTCTCTTTTTTGCATTGATAGGTTTGCGAGGTGTTTGTGTGTCACGGGTTAATATGAATTTGAAAAAACGCTGTATAACGGCAATTGCTGTTATCCTCGTTCTTGGTTTCGGTATAGATATATGCCGTCTTTTTTGGTTCCAGGTAATTAAATCAGAGGAGTATAAGACCGCCGCTGAAGCTCAGCAGTTGAGTGATACGGTTATTTCTGCGGATCGCGGTGTTATTTACGATGCCAATATGAATGTTCTCGCAGAAAGCGCATCTGCTTGGCTTGTGTATGTAAATCCGTCCAAGATAAAGGACGAAATGGAGAAAAATCTTGTAGCAACAGGTCTTGCCGGTATTTTCACCGATCTTAAAGCTGAAACAATCAAAGAGAAAATCAGCAATTCCAAATACAGCTATGTGAAAATCAAAAGCAGAGTGGAATATAACGAGAAAACTGCGGTTTCACAGTTTATCAAGGATAACGACCTTTACGAGGTTATCGGTATTGACCCCGATACAAAGCGGTATTATCCTCTGAGTAACTTTGCCTCTACCGTAATCGGTATGACCAACAGCGATAATAACGGCAGAGCGGGTATTGAGCTTTCATATAATGATACTCTTACCGGTGTTCCCGGCAGAATTATTACTGCAAAAGACGCTCACAGTCATAATATGTCCAGTAATTATGAAACAAAGTTTGATGCAGAGCAGGGCACAAGCCTTGTGCTGACAATTGATAAAACAATTCAGTATTATCTTGAAAAAGGTTTATCTCAGGCGGTTGTTGATAACGATGCCGCATCCGCTTACGGTATAGTTATGGATGTTGAAACAGGCGCCGTTCTTGCAATGGCTACCATGCCGGACTACAACCTGAATGAGCCTTCGGTCATTACCGACGAGGAAACTCTTGCGGAACTCGATAAAATAACTGATGAAGATGAGTACGATGTTGCTTACAATAACGCTGTTTATCTTATGTGGCGTAACAGAGCCATAAGTGATACTTATGAGCCCGGTTCGGTTTTCAAAATATTTACCGCTGCCGCAGGACTTGAAGAGGGCGTTGTTACAACAAACTCGACTTATAATTGCACCGGTTCAATCCGTGTTGCTGATAACACTATCCGATGCCATCGTCATGAGGGCCACGGCACACAGAGCTTTACCGAGGGTCTTATGAATTCCTGCAACCCCTTCTTTATTACAGTGGGTCAGGACCTTGGTACAGATAAATTCTATAAATATTTTGAAGCTTTCGGTTTTACCGAGACTACAGGTGTTGATTTACCTGCTGAGGCTTCGCCTGCGGCAGATATTACATATCACTCTAAGGAAAATATGGGTATTGCCCAGCTTTCCTCAAGCGCTTTCGGTCAGACTTTCCAGGTAAGTGCAATTCAGATGATTACCGCAGTTTCTGCGGTTGCCAACGGCGGTAAGCTAATGGAGCCCTATGTGGTAGCCAAAAAGCTTGACAGCGACGGAAACACGGTTTATGAAAAAACACCCACCGTCAGACGCCAGGTAGTGTCGGAAAGCACAAGCGAAACCGTTATCGGTATGATGGAGAAGGTTGTATCAGAGGGTACGGGTAAAAATGCATATATTCCCGGTTACCGCGTTGCAGGTAAAACAGGTACTTCCGAAAAGCTTACTGTTGACGGACAGTATATAGCTTCATTTGTAGGTTGTGCGCCTGCGGATGATCCGAAAATAGCAGTACTTATAATCATAGATGAGCCCCAGGGCGGTAACCACGGCGGTGGTGCTATTGCAGCCCCTGTTGCAGGTTCTGTTATTGAACAGACTCTCAAATATATGAATGTTGAGCCTGTTTATACTGATGAGGAGCTTTCTAAACTCAATGCAACTACACCCGATGTGAACGGAATGACGGTTGCAGGTGCTAAAAATACTCTTTCTGCTCAGAACTTTACTGCAAGGGTAGTGGGTAACGGTGATACTGTTATTGCCCAATATCCCGTAAAAGGTCAGAGTATTCCTATGGGCGGTGTTGTTATCCTTTATACAGAAAAGGATAACAGCAGTCAGACTTCGAGTGTGCCGAATCTTACGGGCTTAAGTATAAGCGAAGCTAACAGAGTCGCGGTAAACGCAGGTTATAATATTAAGGTGTCGGGCGCTTCTCTTAACAGCGAGGTTGTTTCTTACCGTCAGAGTGTAGCAGAAGGTACTAAGGCAGAGCTGGGTACAACGATTACGGTTTACTTTAAAACAACAACCGGCGTTCAGGACGACTAAAGAAAAAAACGCAGCTAATCCCTCGGGAGTGGCAGGTATTTATAAGAATAATAAGTGGAAAAGATATACCAAAGAGGTGTCAAAATGCTTTTATCAGAACTTTTAAAAGGAATTAATATCCTTTCTCAGTATGAAGACAGAGAAATTTCAGATGTAACCGATAAAACTCACAGAATAAGCGAGGGCTGCGCCTTTGTTTGTGTTGTAGGTGCGCGTTTTGACGGTCACTCTTTTGCCGGGAATGCCTTGAAAGAGGGTGCAAAAGCGGTTATTGTTTCAAAGGATTTAGGACTTGAAGAGCAAATCCTTGTAGAAAACACCCGTGAAGCATACGCAATAATGTGTAAAAATCTCAATGATTGTGCCGTTGATAAATTAACACTTATCGGTATAACAGGTACTAACGGTAAAACTACCACAGCTTTTGTTATAAAGGATATTCTCGCTCAGTTGGGTGAAAAAAGCGGCCTTATAGGTACTGTTAAAAATATGGTCGGCGACCGTGAATTCCATACTGAGCTAACAACTCCCGATCCCTATGATATGCACAATCTCTTTAAAATGATGGTTGACGACGGCATAAAATATTGTGTTATGGAAACATCATCTCAGGCGTTTCATCAAATGCGTCTTGCAGGAATACATTTTAAAACAGGAGCGTTTACAAACCTTACTCAGGATCATCTTGATTATCACGGTACCATTGAAGAATATAAGCGTTGCAAAAAGATGCTTTTCTTAAACTGCGATGAAGCAGTTATAAATGGTGATGACGAAACCTCTGAGTATATGAGCGAAGGAATAAACGCCTGTACGAAAACATACGGTATAAATTCACCTTGTGATTTAAAAGCCGAAGATATTGAATATTTCTCCGACAGGGTTGAATATTCTTTAAACGGCAGGAAGGTTGTATTCAACATTCCCGGTGGATTTTCTGTATATAATTCCCTTTGTGCAATCGGTTCTGTTTGTTCTTTGGGTTATCAGCTTGGAGATGTAATTGATGCAGTTTCAGGTGCGGGTACTGTAAAGGGCAGATTGGAGCTTCTTAAGACCAATACGGATTTCGGGGTTATTATTGACTATGCACATACTCCCGACGGACTCGAAAAAGCAATAAATGCCGTTCGCGGATTTACCGAGGGCAGGGTAATCACCCTTTTCGGTTGCGGCGGTGACAGAGATAAAACAAAACGCCCCAAAATGGGACGAATGGCAACGGATTTATCCGATATAGTTGTGGTTACTACCGATAACCCCAGAACAGAGGATCCCGAGGAAATAATTAAAGATATTTTAATCGGTACAGTTGGTTCCAAAGCGGAGGTCGTTTGCGTTACTGACAGAAGCGAGGCAATTGCATATGCCTTGAGTATTGCTGAAAAGGGCGATACGGTGCTTCTTGCGGGTAAAGGTCACGAAACATATCAGGTAATCGGCAAGGAGCGTGTTCATTACGATGAGCGCGAGGTAGTTGCCGAGGCTTTAGGGGATAAGATATGAAAAAACTCAGTTTAAAGGATGTGGCTCATTTTTGCGGTTCAAGTACAACTCTTGATGGCGAAATAACTAAAATTTCAACAGATAGCCGCGAAGTGGATGAAAATACACTTTTTATTGCTCTTGTAGGTGAGCGTTTCGATGCCCACGATTTCGTAAATGATGTACTTGAAAAAGGCGCGAAAGCCGTTGTTTGCAGTAAAAATGTGGGTGACGATGAGCGCATTATATATGTGGATAATACGGGAAAAGCTCTTCTTGATATTGCCCACGGATACAGAAAAATGTTCAATATACCCTTTATCGGTCTTACGGGCAGTGTGGGTAAAACCACAAGTAAGGGTATGATTTATTCAGTTGTTAAAACAGGCTTTAATACCCATAAAACCGCAGGCAACCTCAATAATGAGATCGGTGTTCCCAAAACACTTTTCGGGCTTGAGGAATACCACCAAGCGGCAGTTATTGAAATGGGTATGAACCATTTTGATGAAATTTCAAGACTCTCAAGGACCGTTGAGCCATCCATTGCCGTAATTACAAATGTGGGCACGGCTCATATTGAGAATTTGGGATCAAGAGAGGGTATTTTAAAAGCGAAACTGGAAATTCTTGACGGAATGGAAAAAGGCTCGACCCTTATTGTCAACGGTGATAACGATATGTTGGCAACTGTTGATAGCGAAGATTTTAATATTATCAGATTCGGTATTGATTCCGAAAATCTCTATATGAGGGCGGAGGATATCAGGACCGACGAAAACGGCAGCTTCTTCACTGCTGTTTGCGGTGACGAAAAATGTGAGGTTTTCGTTCCTGCAGTAGGAATTCACAATGTCTATAATGCTCTGTGCGCTATGTGCGTCGGTAAAGAGCTTGGCTTCAGTCTTGAAAAAGCGGCTGAAGGCGTTGCGGATTTTGAGTCAGAGGGTATGAGGCAGAAAATAACAAATATCAACGGCATAAAGTTCGTTGAGGATTGTTATAACGCTAATCCCGACAGTATGAAAGCCTCTTTGGAAGCTCTCAGAACACTTAAAAACAAACGCTCTTTTGCAGTTCTCGGGGATATGCTTGAGCTTGGTGACTTCAGCGACGAGGCACACCGTACAGTTGGCGAAATAGCCGTGCTTACGGGTTGCGAATATGTTCTTACATATGGCGAAAACGCAAAGCTGATTTCCGATGCGGCTGAATCAGAAGGTGTTTATGCAGTGAATTTTGACAGTAAAGAAAAAATTGCTGAATTTTTGTATGAAAATCTTTCTTTCGGTGATGTGGTGCTTTTTAAAGGCAGCCGCGGAATGAAAATGGAAGATATATTTAATTCACTTTATAAAAAATTGGGTTACAAGGGTGATAATACTTGATTTTTTGCCTGTTTGAGGGTAGGATTAAAGTATCAAAGTATAAGGAGCAAAAAATATGGATGTTGTAATTAAATGCGTTGTAGGCGCAGTAATTGCTTTCGCACTTTCTTTCGGATTAGGCTATGTTGTCATACCGTTTCTTCATAAGCTTAAATTCGGTCAGACAATTCTCGATATAGGTCCTAAGTGGCACAAAAACAAGCAGGGCACACCCACAATGGGCGGTATATTATTTATAATCGGTACAGTTGTAGCTTTCGTTGCAATGGTTATAATAGATAAAGTCCTCGGCGGGGATATTATCGGCTCCGTTGTTACAAACAGCGATGCTTCTAATCTGGTGAACGAAATTTCCGAAGCAGCCAAATCCAATTACATAAAAGTAATCGGCGGACTTATAATGGCGTTGGGCTTTGCGTTTATAGGTTTCCTCGATGACTATATTAAAGTAGTTAAGAAACGCAATCTCGGCCTTACAATTTTACAGAAAACCGTTTTACAGGTTGTTCTGATGGTTGCATATCTTCTTACACTTTTCATCAATGACCCTACCGGAGCTATGAAAATACCCTTTGTTGCAGAGCCTGTGGAATCAAAGGTGCTTTTCTGGCTAATAGGTTTTGCGGTTATTTACGCTACAACCAATGCTGTAAACTTCACCGACGGTATCGACGGTCTTTGCGGTTCGGTTACACTTACCGCCGCAATCAGCTTCATAGCTATTGCCGCTTTACATAAAACCTTCGGCATAAGTCTTCTGGCAAGCTGTCTTGTAGGTGCTCTTATCGGTTATCTTATCTGGAACTGGCATCCTGCAAAGGTTATGATGGGTGACTTGGGCTCAATGTTCCTGGGCGGACTTATAGTTGCCTTCGCTTACGCGGTAGATTGTCCCTTTATTATTCTTCTTACGGGTATTATTTATGTTGCCGAGTTCGGCTCGGATATTATCCAGATTGGTTACTTCAAAATTACTCACGGTAAACGTATATTTAAAATGGCACCCATTCACCATCATTTTGAGATGTGCGGATGGAAAGAGGTTAAAATCGTTAAAATCTTCTCTGCCATAAATCTTTTAGGTGGTATCGCCGCAGTACTTCTCTTCTATTTCGGCTTTGAGAGGGTATAATATTAACTGAGAAATAACGAAAGGTGTGGTAACATGCAAAAGAAAAATAGGTTCAGTGACTTGTTTGTTAAAAACAGTATGGATATTCCTTTTTTTCTTATAATGTTGGGTCTTATGACAATAGGCCTCGTTATGCTTTTGTCATCCAGTTACATTTACGCCTTTTATAACAGTGGTTCGGGCGATAGCCTTTATTATTTTAAAAGACAATTGTTTTTTGCAGTGATTGGTATTGTAGGAATGATTTTCTACTCCAAGCTAAACTACAAATATATAAGAAATCTTGCCAATATCGGCTTGATAGCATCCTTGATTTTGCTTGCGATTACCGTTTTGCGCGGTGGCGGTGAGGGTATTAACCGATGGTTCGGTATCGGTTCGTTCTCTTTCCAGCCTTCGGAAGCTGCTAAGGTTATGCTTATAATGTTCTGTGCAACAGGACTTGATAAAGACCACAAAAAAATTATCAGTAACGAGCCATCCAAAGCGGGTTGGGCTAAAAAAATAACGGAGCTTACCAAGGGAAGCATTAAAATAACCCAGGGTACAACAACCATGTTTTTCTATGCCTTGGTTATCGGCTTTACTGCGGGTATGGTTCTTTTGGGAAGCCACCTTTCAGGTGCCATTCTTATAATGCTTATCGGCGTTGCAATGCTCTGGATAGGTGAGTGCAGAGCCCGTTGGTTTGTGATTGGCGGAATTATAGCTCTTGTTGTTCTTGTTTATGTTATATTCAATTACGAGGATCTACCTCTTAAAGAATATATGATTGAGCGTATAAAAGCCTGGAGAATAAAGGATTTTTCACCCGATGATGCCCGTTGGCAGATAAATCATTCCCTTTACGCTATCGGCTCGGGCGGCTTCCTTGGGGCGGGCCTCGGTAATTCAAAACAAAAATATCTCTATGTTTCAGAGTCTCATACGGACTTTATTTTCTCAATTATCGGTGAAGAATTAGGCTTTGTAGGTTGCGTTCTTATTCTTCTTGTGTTCGCAGCCCTTATTATCAGAGGTATCTATATCGGTATGCACGCAAAAGACCGTTTCGGTGCTCTTCTCGTTTTCGGTATGACCGCACAGCTGGGCTTGCAGGTAATGTTCAATGTTGCTGTTGTTACTGATACGGTACCTAATACGGGTATTCCGTTGCCCTTCTTCAGCTACGGCGGTTCGGCATTGCTGATTACTTTGATTGAAATGGGTACGATACTTGCAGTTTCCCGACAAGCAGATTTGCCGAAAGTATATTTTATGAGAAAATTAAAGAAACCCAAAACTAATAAACAACAAAAGGAAAGTGCTTTATGAGAGTTTTAATAGCAGCAGGGGGTACAGGCGGTCACGTTAACCCCGCACTTGCAGTTGCAGGTGAAATAAAAAAACAACATCCCGATGCTGAAATTTGCTTTGTAGGTACACCTGACAGAATTGAATCCAAGATAGTACCTGCGGCAGGTTATCCTTTGAAAACCATCGAAATTTCAGGCTTTAAAAGGAGCTTTTCTCCTGCGGCAATTAAAGCTAATATGAAAACAGTAACCCGTCTTTTAAAAAGCTCGGGCAGTGTGAAGAAAATTATAAATGAATTCAATCCCGATGTTGCAGTAGGCTTCGGCGGTTATGTCAGCGGTCCCGTTATAAGAATGGCGGCTAAAATGGGCATTCCCACTGCTATTCACGAGCAGAATGCATATCCGGGTGTTACAAATAAAGCCCTCGCTGAAAAAGTTGATGCAGTAATGCTCACAGCAGAGGAAGCTAAAAATCATATGAAATTCAAAAATGAACCGATTCTGACAGGTCTTCCTGTTCGCGGTGAGCTTTTTGATGCAGATAAAGATATTTCACGCGCAGAGCTTGGCTTCAACAGTGACCCGGTGGTGCTTTGTATGGGTGGTTCATTAGGTGCTAAGGTTATTAATGAAGCGATTGTTGACTATCTTGCGGAAAATAAAGATAAGAAAATTAACTTTATGATATCCACAGGTCAGAACGGACTCTGGGTGCCCGACAAGCTCAAAGAAAAGGGCATTGACCCCGATAAATATCCCAATATTAAAATCCGTACATATATTGATGATATGGCGCGGTGTCTTTCTGCCGCAGATTTGGTAATTTGCCGTGCAGGAGCATCATCACTTTCGGAAATTCAGGCGTTGGGTAAACCCTCTATACTTATTCCTTCACCCAATGTTACTGAAAATCATCAGTTCCACAATGCCATGGCTCTTGTAAATAAGGGCGCGGCAGTTCTTATTGAAGACAAAGACCTTAACGGTGAAACTCTCGGCAGAGAGATTGAGAAATTTATGTCCGATAAGAATCTTCTCAACTCAGTTGGAGAAAATGCCCGTAAAATGGCTGTTACGGATGCTTCACAGCGAATATGTAACATTGTGATAGGTCTTATTAAAAATTAACATTAACATTTTTCCGACTCAGGCATAATATACAGCATAGAACTCAGGTTCATATTAATCCGAAAGGAGCGACTGTATGTCTGCCTTTGTCATTAACGGCGGAAGACGGCTCAGTGGAAATCTGCGTGTGCAGGGCTCGAAAAACAGTGTTTTGCCAATACTTGCCGCCACTTTACTTGTTAAAGGAAAATCGGTTGTACATAATTGTCCAATGCTTTCCGATACCCACAGTACCGTTAAAATTCTGAAAACTCTCGGCTGTAAAGTAGTGAGGAACGGTAACACAATAACTGTTGACAGTACCGATGCCGCAGGATATGAAATCCCCGAGGATTTAATGCGCGAGATGCGTTCATCCGTGGTGTTTTTAGGTGCAATCCTCGGTAGGGTGGGCAAGGCGGAGATTTCTGCTCCGGGTGGATGTGAAATCGGTTTAAGACCCATTGATTTGCATTTGTACGCTATTAAAAAATTAGGTGTAAATATTGATGACAGCCACGGGCGACTTATTTGTTCCGCACCCGAAGGACTTAAAGGCTCGAAAATCACTTTCTCATTCCCGAGTGTAGGTGCTACGGAGAATGCGGTGCTTACTGCAGTTGTAGCAGAAGGTGTCACAACGATTGTTAATGCCGCAAGAGAGCCTGAAATTATTGATTTGTGTGATTTTCTCAACGCTTGCGGTGCGAAAATAAAAGGCGCCGGGGAAAGTGTTATTACAATAGAGGGTGTCAAAGCCCTTAATGGTTGTGAGTATTCTGTTATATGTGACAGAATAGCTGCTGCCACTTACCTTGTGGCGACCGCCGTAACGGGCGGTGATGTTGAGCTGAATAACACCATACCGGCACATCTTAACTCGGTTTTACCTCTTTTGGAGGAGGCAGGGTGTGATATAAGAGTGCGTTGTAAATCCATTCGCCTCAAAGCACCCCGCAAATTAAACAGAATAGATAAACTTGTTACCCAACCCTTTCCGGGATTTCCTACGGATGCTCAAGCTCCGTTTACAACCTTGGCAACCATAGCAAAGGGTACAACGGTAATAGTTGAAAATATATTTGAAAGCAGATTGAAACATATACCCGAGCTTGTGCGTATGGGTGCTAAAATCCGTACAGAAGCAAGGGTTGCGGTGATTGACGGTGTTGACAGATTATATGGTGCCGAGGTATTTTCTCCCGATTTAAGAGGGGGTGCGGCGTTGGTGCTTGCAGGCTTATGTGCCGTGGGAACCACAACAGTTAAAAATACCGCTTTCATTGATCGAGGTTACGAGGATTTAGAAAATAATCTTTGCGCTTTGAATGCAGATATTTACAGGAAGGTTTAAAGATGGAACAAAGGAAAAAAAGAATCCGGAAACGTTCTAAAACTAAAATAATACCGCCTAAAAAGAAACGTCCCGAGAGCTTATCCCGGGATGAAGTGCGTTCTATTAATAAAAAAAGAATTAAAAGGAAACGAAAAGCAGAAAGACTTGCGTTGCTTACAGCACTTGCTTTGGTTGTTGCAAGTATCGGTGTTGTTCTGGTTCTGGCTATTTTCTTTAAGGTGGATACGGTAACAATCAAAGGTGATAAGGTTTACGCAGACAAAGAGGTTATACTTCAGAGCGGTATCGAAACAGGTGATAGCTTAGTTCGGATTACCGAAAACAAAATCAACGATGCTCTTACTAAAAATCTACCTTATATAGGTGAGATTACACTGGAGAAAAAATTACCTGATACGGTTATTATAACCGTTTCTGCCACAAGGGAAATTGCTGCATTTCAAAACGGTGCAGGGTTTGTGCTTGTAGATGAAAACGGCAAGGTTCTTGATTCAAATGCTTCAATGCTGAGGGATAATGTTGCAATAGTAAACGGACTTACCCCTAAAAATATTATTGAAGGCGAATTAATAGAATTCGGTGACGAGAAAACAACCACATCATTTTTACAGCTGCTTTCTTCAATAAAGTCCAGTAAAATGGAGTTCTTAACCGAAATTTCATTAAAAGACGGGAATTGGAACCTGCGTTATGATGATCGTATAACAATCATAGTACCCATTACAGAAAAACTGGAAACTAAGCTCAGACTTGCAGTAGAGGCTCTCAAAATGGAGGATGAGAAGTCGCCATATACAGAAGGTGTACTCGATTTATCAATGGGAGATAAAGGTTATTTCAGACGCGGTCCGGAAACTACTGAGCCTGCAACAACGGATGTAAGTGCTTCATCAACAGATACTACGGGAACTGCTGAAAGTACAACGACGAAAACCGAATAAAGTTTTCCGAAAATCGTAAAAAATATAAAAACTTGTGTTTTATAATGTAATATAAGTAAATTTTTTAAAAAATAACTTGATATTGTTCAAAAACTATGGTAACATTTAAGGGATGTATTATAGGTAAAACTATTATTGTATATTAGTGTATAAATTAGGAGGAAGAAAAATGAACTTTGAAATTTCAAATGATTTTGAAGACGTTACCCAGATAAAGGTCATCGGTGTAGGTGGCGGCGGCGGCAACGCTATTAACCGTATGGTTAGCTCAGGCGTTCAGGGCGTTGAATTTATCGCAGTTAATACTGATAAACAGGTTCTTACATTTTCTAAAGCAACTCACAAAATCCAGATCGGCGAGAAAGTAACAGGCGGTCGTGGCGCAGGTGCTCGTCCCGAAATGGGCCTTAAAGCAGCTGAAGAAAGCAGAGATGCTATCGTTGATGCACTCAGTGGCGCAAATATGGTATTTATTACTGCCGGTATGGGTGGCGGTACAGGTACAGGCGCAGCTCCCGCTATCGCTGAGATTGCTAAGAGCAACGGTATCCTTACTGTTGGTATTGTTACAAAACCCTTTGCTTTCGAAGGTAAGAGAAGAATGCAGCAGGCAGAAGCAGGTATCGCAGAGCTTGCTCAGCATGTTGACAGCCTTATTGTTATTCCCAACGAAAGACTTAAACTCGTTTCCGACCAGAAGATTACATTTGCAAACGCTTTCGATGTTGCTGATGATGTTCTTCGTCAGGGTGTTAAGAGTATTTCAGAGCTCATTAAGGTTCCCGGTCTTATCAACCTCGACTTTGCTGACGTTACAGCAGTTATGAAAGACGCAGGTCACGCACACATGGGTGTTGGTCGAGCAACAGGTAAAGAGAAGGCAGAAGCAGCCGCCAACGCAGCAGTTTCAAGCCCCCTTCTTGAAACAACAATTCAGGGTGCAAAGGGTGTTATCATCAGCATTACATCTTCACCCGACATCACTCTTGATGATGTTGATGTAGCTGCAAGCATCATTGCTGAAGCTGCAGATGTTGATGCTAACATTATCTTCGGTGTTGCATTCGACGAAAAACTTGAGGACGAAATGGTTGTTACAGTTATCGCAACAGGTTTCGGTACTGATTCAAACGGCATTGCAAACAAATCCGGTGCAGCAGCTGTTTCTGACAGTATTTCTTCTGCTGACGATGATGACGGCGATATCGTTGACATTCTCGGACTTTTTAAGAAATAATATAAAAATACAAGCCGACCGGATGTTACGGTCGGCTTTTTGTCTTAAAGTAGGTAATCGATTATGAAAAAGAAAAAAAGACCCTTTATTGAAAGGGATGTGGTTTTCGCAGTTGTATCGATTCTGATTGTTCTTGTTATTGTTTCGAGGGGTATTCCCGACGGAGCCACCCGTCTGAATATAGGTAAGAGTGGTGTCGGCGAAAAGGCCATTGCGCTGACTTTCGAGGGAACAACCGGTCAATATACCAAGCAGCTTATAGATTCTCTCGCTCCTACGGGTGCTAAGGTTACTTTTTTTGTTTACGGTGAAGATGTAGCGAAAAATCCTCAGGCGGTTTTACGTGCCTATGACGAAGGTCATATGATAGGTAATTTTACCTACGATTCAACACCGCTGTTTCTTATGGGGCAAACAAAAGCCAAGGAGGATATTAATAAATCCGCCAAGGTAATCGGCGACGAAATCGGCACAAGACCGTTTTTCGTAAGAGTTCCCGATGGGTTTGTAAGTTCGTATCAGTTGAAAACATTGGATTGCTTTTTTGTTTCCTGGTCATCGAGCGTTTATGACAATGGTAGCTACACTTCAGAGGATGTTTATAAAAAGCTTATGTGGCACGCGAGAGACGGAGAAATAATAAGACTCAACATAAACAGTAAAAGCACCGCAGAAGGCGTTCTGATGGCGATTAAAGAGCTTCAGGCAGAGGGTTTTGAATTTGTAAGAGTGGATGATTTGTTGACCCGAAACGGCGACAAATTAGCAAGAGGAATGCTTTACAGAAAATGTAAATTCGATGCTGACCCCATAGCGTTTTAAATGTTGTATAAATAAAAAAATCCGACTGAATTTCAGTCGGATTTTTTGTTATAACTGATATTATTCTTTTACCTTTTTGGGTTTCATAACAATCAAGCCTATACCCATAATAACTGCAAATACTATAAGATAGAAGAGAACGGGGCAGGAGAATTCGCCATCCGCTTTAGCAGTAATGTAGGGAAGGTAGCCGTGTGAATAAATGGCGGCGAATACCATGAAGCCTGAGCCGATAATACCCATAATCGGTAATACAAATCTCTTTAAAGGATTGAGACCTTTTTCCTTAACCATGAACATAATGAACATGGGGATGTAAAGAGCGTAGATTGTAATAATGGGAAGCTCGGATGAGTCAAAGTTAAATTTGCCGAACCAACCTGTGGGAGCAAGGTTTGCGCCGTAGAAGTAAACGAGCCATGCAGCAACGATTACAAGACCAACAATACAGGAGTTTGAGGGCATTCCTGAAGCGGGGTCAACCTGTTTCATAAGCTTAACCTTGGGACCCATATTACGTACTGAAATAGAGTACATACCGCGGATACAACCAATAAGAAGACCATTAAGTGTACCGAGGCAGGAAACTGAAACGAAGAGGTTAAGAATGTTACCGACAACATTGCCAAATACATTTGTGAAAGCAGTAGTAGCACCATCAACACGAAGTGTTTCAACAGATGCGCCACCTGCAACACCGATGTAGTAGAAAAGGTAAATTGCAATGATAATTATACCGCCTAAAATAAGAGCGATGGGGAGATTTCTTTTTGAGTTTTTGATTTCGGAGTTGATTGATGTAGCAAGAATCCAACCTTCGTAAGCGAAAGCGGTAGCAACAACAGCACCGAAAAGAACGGATACATTACCTTTGCTTGTGCCGAAGTTTGAAATGAGGATAGATGTGGTTTCTTCAACAGGAGCACCTGCGATATCGTGTGTAAGACCGTAAATAATACCACCAACAGCCATAAGAAGAAGCGGGATAAGCTTAATGAATGTTGCACTTATCTGGAGTTTACCTGCAAGTTTAGAGGAAAGGGTATTAACAGCGAATACAAAAATAAGAATAAAACCTGCAAGAAGGAAAGTTTCCGCGCTGCTCACGGGGGCAAAGCCCTGGTCTGTGCTTACAAGCATAAAGTCGGGATTTACAGATTTAAGGAACGTGAGGAAATATCTTGCGGTAAGCCATGCAAGAACAGAAGTCATTGCAGGAGTGTAAATAGTGGTAGAGAACCAACCCATCATATAGGCATATTTACTGCCGATTGTTGCCTCTGCGTAGTCAACGAGTCCGTTAACCTTTTCGTAGCGCTGAGCCATAACGCAGAAAGCCAGGACACAGAAAATCATAACTGCGCCGCCGATAATCCATGCGATAATACCCATGGGCATATCGCCTTCAGTTTTCTCAAGAATCGCCTGAGCCTTGAAGAAAACGCCCGAACCTACAACGGTACCTACAACCATGCAGATAGCCATCAGAAGTCCGTATTGTTTTTTTAATCCGGTTGCCATATTATCACCCTTTTATATAATATAATAATATACTTATAACTCATTAAAGAAGTGTTTGTCAAGTATTTTTGATGCAGTTATAACGAATTTTACGCAAGGACGGGTTTTATAGTACTCCGCGGTTCTGGGGTCGGAAATAGGCGAGGACTTACCCACAGTACCAAGAAGGTCACGGCAGATGTATGTTCCGTGCTCTTTGTTGAACTCCTCTGCAAGTGTCTGTATAAGCTTGTAGTGTTCATCCTTTTTTGATTTAGGGTCAGTGTTTTCATATCCTGCTAAAAGTCCGGCTACCATAAACATACCGGTTACGGCACCGCAGACTTCCCTTAATCTACCCATACCTCCACCGAATGAAGAGGATAATCGCATAGCTGTTTTTTCGTCGATGCCGCAATCCTCGGCAAAAGCAACAAATACCGCCTGAGAGCAGTTGCATCCGTTTACAAATAGCTCGGCAGCTTTTAATGAATGATCCTTTTTCACATTTTCACCTCCCGTAATATGACCATATTTTACAACAATTATACTTTTTTGTAAAGAAATAAATAAAATGTAAAATTTTGTGTCTGTATTGAAAAAACACATATACTTGTGTTATAATACTATAAATTTGTGCTTAAGGAGGGTTATGAATGAAATTGTCGTTGGTTGTTCCTTGTTTTAATGAGGAACAAAATGTTCAGTTGTTTTTTGACGAAACTCAAAGAGCTTTTGAGGGAATTATACGCAATTACGAAATAGTTTTTGTGAATGACGGCAGTACAGACAATACCCGCAAAAATCTTAAGACGATTTATGAAAATAACACTGACAAGGTCCAGGTACTTACTTTCAGCCGTAATTTCGGTAAGGAGTCCGCTATTTATGCAGGGCTTTCTCACGCAAAAGGTGATTTGGTCTGCATTATAGATGCGGATTTACAGCAACGTCCCGAGGTAGTTATAGAAATGCTTAAGGCAATGAGCGAGGATGATTCCATAGATTGCGTTACCGCATATCAGGACAAACGCAAAGAAGACCCTGTTATGTCTTTTGTGAAATCATCTTTTTACGGTGTTATTAATAAAATTGCCGATGTTGATTTTGTGAACGGTGCTTCTGATTTCCGTCTTATGAAAAGAAATATGGTGGATGCTATTCTGGAGATGGGCGAGTACCACCGTTTTTCAAAAGGTATTTTCAGCTGGGTGGGCTTTAATACAAAATATATTCCCTACAATGTTGAAAAACGCAGATTCGGCAAATCCAAATGGAATTTTTTCAAATTGTTCAAATATGCCTTTGAGGGTATAATTTCATTTTCAACATTCCCTTTAAAGCTTGTTACAGGTGTTGGTCTGGTAACTTCTTTTGTATCCGTTTTTTATCTGTTTATTGTTATTTTGCAAAAACTGATATTTGGTATTGATGTCCCGGGTTACGCCACTATTGTTGTGCTGGTGTTGTTCCTTGGCGGAATACAGCTTTTCTGCCTCGGACTTCTGGGTGAATATTTGTCAAAAATATATATGCAGGTTAAAAACAGGCCTATTTATGTTTTGAAGGAGCATTTGGGTAAGGATGAAAGAAAAGATTAAAGAATTACTGATTAAATATAAAGAGTTTGTTCTGTATGCTCTTTTTGGGGTGCTTACAACAGTTGCAAATGCAGGAACATTTCTTATAGTTTCTCATATTTTAGGTGGCGAACACCATATTTTAAATAACATAATCGCCTGGTTTGCGGGTGTTGTGGTGGCTTTCGTAACCAATAAATTATGGGTTTTCAATTCCAAAAGCTGGAAGTTTAAAATTGTTGCCAAGGAATCATTTGAATTTCTGTCTGCCCGACTTTTAAGCTTTATTTTCGAAAATGTGGGACTTGCCGTGTCTGTACAGTTGCTTTCATGGGAAGAAAATATCTGGGGTCAGCTTCTTATAAAATTGGTTCTTTCAATTGTTGTTGTTACTACAAATTACATTTTCAGTAAATTCGTTATTTTTAAGAAAAAGAAGAAGACAGAAAAGGAAGATAAATAATAATCCCGACGGTCACTTGACAAACAGCGTTATTTTGGTATAATTGGTTTGCTTTCGGGTGACCGTGACAAAATATAAATATGCCTCCTTAGTTCAATGGATAGAATAAATCCCTCCTAAGGATTAGATGTGAGTTCGATTCTCGCAGGGGGTGCCAAGAAAACAGCATCGCTTTTGCGATGCTGTTTTCAATGAAATTCGCCTTGCGGCGAGTGAAATATCTTCGATATGAAATACACTTCGTGTGTGAAATATGCTGACGCATATGATTATAAAGGTGGGTTTTATTTCATATTTTTCGCAAGAAAAATATTTCATCCGAAACTTGTTTTGGATTTCATCGTGAGCAAAGCGAACGATTTCATTAAACATATCAGAGCTTTTTAATTATTGATATCCAAGAAAATAAGCTCGCTCGTTTTTCTTGTTCTGGGAAAAACAAAACAAGTTCGCACTTTTACCATATCCCGATTAGCAGGCGTATGTTCCATCCATAGACTTTTTTGTAAAATTTATTGTATTTCAATGCAAATTGTGGTAAACTGATTATGCCAAACTAACTGAATATGTGTGAAATTGGGTGTTTTTTATTTTCAGGAATAAATGCACTTGTTTTTGCGTACACAAATAATGTGAATTTGATAAAAATGCAGATTCCATCATTGTTTGTGTGTGCAAGTGCACCCATTTCACATTGAGTTAGTTTGGCGACTATCGGAGTTTGCGTTTTTTGTGCGGTTGCTTCGGTAGCCGCACTTTTTATTTTTTTAGGAGGAATAAAACGGATAATATTGATAAGAAAACAAATAACCCATTAATCTATTAAAAAAGGAGAACAGAATTATGTCTATTAATGATTTGTTGGATAGTGAAGTGCTTATACCGGCTATGTTAGTAGTATTTGTGGTGGTAATGATTTTCGCTATACCTACAGGAATAGCTATGAGCAGGAAAACTAATAGCAGTATATATGGTGATGACGAATATGAGACAACAAATGAAGAGGAAAATGCAAGAATAATTGCAAGAAGAACAAATCCACATCCGTTAAATCAAACTGTTATGGTTAATACAGTTGTATTTGAATTGGCGGATGGGAATCGCATTGAATTGGCAATAAAAGATACCGATACATATAGCCTTATGGTAGAGGGTGATTGTGGTACACTTAAATATCAAGGAAAAAAGTTTGTGGAATTTGAAAGAGGCAGTAGTAATGAAGCGTAAAACAATGGTTTTAGTTCTTTTTTTATGTTGCTTTGTAATAATGTGTGCAGGCTGTACAGAGGATGAAAAGACGGAGCAACTCTGTATGAAGTGCGGTGGAATAGCTACTGCGACTTTATCCGGTAATGCCGATACAATGCAGAAAAACGGTATTTCAATTAGTGACTGTAAACAAATTACATCTGACATTTACTCGGTATCAGTATGTGATTCCTGTATCGGTCCTGTAGCGGAAATTAAACCTGATGCGGGATTTTTGAGTACAACACATTTTTAATCAAATGATTAAAAGCTTTTTAAGAAAAGACAGAAAGGAAATAGATGTGGAAAAAACTAAATCTGTTAAAGTGCCGAAAAGTATAATTTGTGTAATAATTTTATGTGTCATTACATTTTTGTTTGTGGCTTGTAACGGTAACAAATATAACAAAGCAATAGGTTGTTTTGAATCATCAAATGGTAGTACTTTAGAAGTTATTGAAATCAATGAATCTACTATCACCTATCAAATCTCAGTTATGGAATATTCTTCCGGGCGTAGGACGGATAAGTTTTATCAAGATGAAGGTCGATTTGTAGCGTATACTATTTACAGTGGTGTGGAAATACCTTTGGTTTATTTGAAATACGATTTTGATTCGGATTGTTGGAAAAACGAAGCCATATTACCCGAGCCGGTATTGGACTTTTACAGAGTTGTTGCGGACAAATAAAAGCGGTAAAAGTAATATTATATAGCAGAAAGTTGCTTTGTTTATCGGGTTTTATTGATTTGTAATTTATCTGACCATACAAAAAACTCACAATCTGGTAGTTGTTATATAATCAGTTTGGGTGTATAATGATACCAACAAATATCTTAAAAGTAGGTATATCTATGGCAAATTCAATTTACGAGCAAACAAAAGCCGCAATTTCCGAGCTCTGTGAGGTTGCAGACTTAAAAGAGGGTAATATTGTTGTTGTGGGCTGCTCAACCAGTGAGGTTGTGGGCTCTACTATTGGCACTAATTCTAATTACGACGTGGCAGGGGAGATTTTTGAGGCTCTCTATGATTTTACTAAATCAAAAGGCTTGTTTCTTGCAATACAATGTTGTGAGCATCTTAATCGTGCCATCATTACCGAGCGTAAAGCAGTGCCCTTTACCGAGTGTGTAAACGTTGTACCTCAACCTAAAGCTGGTGGCTCCCTTGCAACACAAGCATATAAAGCCTTTGAAAACCCTATAGCGTTAGAGGAAATTAAAGCTGATGCAGGTCTTGATATCGGTCTTACTATGATTGGTATGCATCTTAAAAAGGTTGCAGTACCCATAAGACTTAAAAATAATACCATTGGCAAAGCTTTGGTGGTTGGTGCACGCACACGTCCTAAATTTATCGGCGGTGTACGAGCTGTTTATGATGATAATTTATTATAATAGTGCATATCAAATTCCTTTCTGCGGATACTAAACGTATTTAATGAAAGGAAGTTTTTTATGTCAAAAGCTGAAAACAATAAATCTGATAACAGAAATTTACAAACTTATATTTCAAAAGAAATCAACAACGAAAAATTCAATCCGCCTGTGGATATTTCCGTTAATTATTCTGTTTGCAATCCTGATAGCTGTGAGGAGCAGGTTAATGTTTACGGCACCTACGAAATACAGCCTACTGCAAATACGGTTAACGATTTTCCCGCAATTGCCCAGGGGGCAACGCCTGATATGGAAAGACGAACCCACGAGTTTTTCAGGGACGGGGATGACCCGAATCCTGCATCAGAGTGGGCAGACAGGGATTGTGTTGATTGAAGTTGGATATGGTTTTGTCATAATCAAGCCATCAAAGGCATCCTACTTTCACGGTGTTTTCAGCTGACAAAAGTTGGTTGATGTGAAGGCATAGCTTTGGGACTACCTAATTTACTCGTGTAGCCGTTGCATAAAAAGTAATGCCCATTGTTATCGTGATTGTTCTTGTGGTTTGCTTTTGTCAGGTGATGTAGGCTTGCTCGAATCCCGCTATTTTAATATATTAAAAAACACGGTTGTTACCTGTTGGTAGCAACCGTGAATTTTTTAGTCAACTTTTCTTGTTTCTCTTGCCTTGTTTGCATCGGCTTTCGTCAACTTCATAAAGTCGATTTTCATAAGGGGAGTCTGGGGTAAATCTTCAAGGAAAATAATATCTCTGGGAACATAGTATTTTGAGAAATTCTTAAGACAAACATCACAGATTTCTTCCTTGTATTTTTCTTCGTCAGCTTTTTCGAAAAGTGATGCATAAAGTCTTACGAGGGGTTTGCCTGCTTCGTTGTAGCCTTGTACAGCGCAACAATCCTTGATATAAGGTAAATCGCCGACAACCTTTTCTATATCTGTGGGGTAAACATTGTAACCCGCTATAAGGATAAGGCGTTTCTTTCTGCCTGAAAAATGGAAGTATCCGTCATCATCTTTATATCCAAGGTCACCTGAAAGCACCCATTTAACGCCGTTTTCATCGGTGTAAAGACCGTAATCGTCAGCTTCTTCGCCATCGGTGTAATAACCGCTCATAATGGTAGGACCTGAAATAGCAATTTCGCCAACAGTTCCGTTGGGAACAGGCTTTTTGTCGTCATCCCAGATTTCGATAGTAACACCTCTGAGTGCTTTGCCTATGGAGCCGTCACGGTTATCAATATTTGTGTTGGTACAACATACGGAAGCAATTTCAGTAAGACCGTAGCCCTGGCGCAATCTTGCATCGGAACCCCATTTTTCGAAATAAGTATTGAATTCCTGAATGAATGCTTCGGAAACATCGTCACCGCCGCAGAACATAATTCGCATGTTCTTGAGGTGGGGACCGTCGAAGCCTTTCTGGCGCATAAGCTTTTGGAACATAAGGGGAATACCGACAATGCCGACAACCTTGTTTTTCTTCATCAGATTAACGAAAATCTTGGAGTTGAACTGCATCATAGGTATTATCCTTGCACTGTTGCAAAGAGCCATGTGAACAGCAACACAAAGACCAAAGCAATGGAACAAGGGGAGTACGATAACCTCGGCTTCATTACCGGGGTCGTGGATTTCGTCGAGGTCAGATACTCTGTAAACCAGCTCGTTGATTGCTCTTGAAGTGAGCTTTATTGTTTTGCTCTTGCCGGTTGTACCTCCGCCGTTAAGGTAAACTGCAGATTCATCAACATTATCTGTTGAAAAAACCGGCTTTTTGTCATAATTTAAGGCATCTTTGTAATAAGTTGCCTTTTTGAACTTGGGGAAAAGTGCTTTAATAAGAGCTTCGCCGATTTTGGTACCAAACTTTTTGAAGCCTTTTGAATAATCGGAGCTACGGCATACAACACAGGGTAAACCGCTGTTGTTGATAGTTTCAACATGGTCTTTTGAAAGTAAATCAAGAACCATAACGCCTTTTGCGTGAACGGATTCAAGCTGTTCTTTCAAAAAGTCAGTTGACATAAGGGGATGAATCATATTAACAATAACGCCGATGCTGTTGAGAGCATAAAAAGCAATGATGCTCTGAACTGTTGTGGGCATAAATACGGTGTAAACATCGCCCTGTTTTAATCCTAAGTCATTTTGAAAATATGAAGCAAGAGCTTCAATATCTCTGAATATTTCGGATTTCCTGTACTTTACACCAAAATGTTGCATCATCCACACATCATCGTAAATCGATGTGCACTCTTTGAGGTAGTCGTAACAATTGATTTCTTGGGGTGCAGGTAACATATTTTCTCCTTCTCAATCTGCCGAAAACTTTACGGCATAAAAAACCATTTTAAAACACACTATATGATATCATACTTTTCAGAATATTGCTATATAATAATTGATATTTATTAAAAATATTTTAAAAAAATGAGACTTTACCGTTTTTTTTGTTTTTAAATATCGGAAAGCTTAAGTTTTTTCTCAGTATTTCCCAAAAAGCCGAAGTGTTTGTGTAATAAAACTTTGGTTGCGACACAAAAAAGCTTTATTCTACATTACAATGCGACACATTTTTTGACTCTTTTTTTGTAAAATGAAAAAAACTTTTATCAGGAGTAAATTTATGGGTGTATTACAACAAGTCGTGGGGGTTAGGGAAAAAGAGAAGTTTACGGCTAAAAAAACACTCAGAACACTATTTGAACATTTTTGTTTCGGTGGTACGGGCTTGATGTTCAGTTTAGCGGGTTTCAGTGGCGAGTTTTCACCTTTTGGTGTTGCTTTTGCCGCAAGTGCTCCCGAAAAATATACCATTACTGCTGCTATGGGTGCTGCGGCAGGTTATTTTATTGCCCTGGATTCTTTAAGTGCTTTAAGATATACAGCATCCATACTTGCGCTGTGTGTGATACTCGGGGCGCTTAAGGTTTTTAAGCAAATCAGAACTAATATCTATACCCCTGTGGCAGTAAGCTTTTTGTGTATTTCTGTTACGGGGTTTGCCCTTGTGTTCTCGGGCGGTGTCGGTTTTTCAGCAGTTATGCTTACCGTTTCCGAGAGCGTAATAGGCGGTGCATGTGCATATCTTTTCGGTAAGAGTATAGGGATAATATCCTTGTCCGACGGGCTTAAAATGTTAAACTCAAAAAAGGCAACATCACTTGTCATAAGCTTTTCATTACTGCTTTTATCCTTGAGAAGCATAAGCATTTTCGGTGTGTATCCCGTTCATATTATATCGGTTGTAATTATACTTATATGCGCTTTTTACGGTAAAGAGGCAGGGGGTGCCGTTGCGGGTATTTGTACGGGTGTTGCTACGAGTTTAAGTACTTCTGATGTTACTCTTATAGGCTTTTATTCCTTGGGCGGATTATTGGCAGGAGCGTTTTCAACGCTCGGACGAATCGGGTCACTTCTGTCCTTCGTGTTGTCGGGTCTTGCCATAATCACCGTGTCCGATAAGTTTGATAACATTATCCCTGTTGCCATAGAAACAGGTTTTTCGGGTTTGATTTTTATAATCTTAACATTAAAATTCAACCATCAGTTTGAGTCAGTTTTTTTACCTTCCGTAGCATCACCCGTCATTGAATCTGTGAAAAGCGGTATCGTCGAAAAACTTAAAAAAGCATCTGAAACATCCGCAGAAATCTGCACCTCGCTCACCGATGTTAACAGGATTTTGGAAAAAAACGATAAACGGGATATTAAACTCATTTGTCAAAAAACAAAAGAGCATGTTTGCGGCTCTTGCGGTTTATATGATGTTTGCTGGGGCGAGGGCTTTGAGCAGACGGATAAAACCTTCAAAAATCTTCTTGAATATAAGAAAAATGGTGTTTATCTTGAATATAAAACCTTACCACAGCCATTTACCTCCTTTTGTATTCGCTCTGAAAATGTTGCAAGCAATTTTAACAGAATGTACACAGATTATAAAATTCGTGAAAGTAATCAAAGTAGGGTAAGGGAGATATATAATCTTGCGGCAGAGCAGTTCGTGAATGTGTCGGCTTTGCTTGATTCTCTTTGTGAGGATATTAACGACGATGTGAAATTTGATATGGATACTGCGGCTGCAGTGCGGGCGGCAGCAACGGCTTGCGGTTTTGAAACAACGGAAAGCTGTTGCATAATAAACACAATGGAAAAGATGACTGTTGAGCTGAAGGTGAAAATACCTTACGACAAAACTTATATAAAGCCGTTAAATGAACAAATTAAGGGACTTTGCAAGCGTGATTTTGAGCTTCCTGAAATTGTGTCGCATACAGATTATGCAAAGTTTATTTATCGGGAAAAAGCAGAGTATAAAATTGTCAGTGCCGGTGTACAGTTCAATGCAAACGGCGAGAAATATTCGGGGGATTCATTTACTACATTCCGGGATAACAAGGGCTATTTTTATGCGATTATATGTGACGGTATGGGTACGGGAACAAAAGCGGCATTGTCCTCAAATTTGGCGGTATCACTGCTGGAAAAATTGATTAAATCGGGCTTCGGTGTGAATGCTTCCGTCAACACAGTGAACACTTCACTTATTTCAAAATCAGGTGACGAGTGTTCTGTCACAATGGATCTGGTTGTGTTTGATTTGTTTACAGGCAGGGTGGAGTTTTATAAATGCGGAGCTGCAAATACAACTGTGAAACGGAATTCCAAAATTACCGATGTAGGATTTTGTTCAGTACCGCTGGGCATTATAAGTAATATTGAAATCGGCAGCGGAAGCGGAATGCTGAGTCACGGTGACGTTATAGTTATGCACTCGGACGGTGTCCGCGAGGATGATGAACCGTATCTGAAAAAGCAACTTAAAAAATTCAACAACGGAAATGTCCGTAATTTTACCGCTGAGCTTTGCGAAAACATAAGGCGAGGACAACCCGAAAAGAATGACGATATGACAGTCGTAACTCTTGCCGTAACTAAAAATGATTAGGAGAAAATATGTATAAATTTACAGGCTTTACCGAAAGTGCAAATAATGCCCTTAATTGTGCCGTCGAGGCAGCTGAAAATTTAGGGCACACATATATTGGCAGTGAGCACATATTGTTGGGGCTGTTGTCCGATTCCCGCTCGGTTTCTGCAGCGGTTCTGAATATCAAAAAAGTTAATTTCAAAAAGGCGGAAGAACAGATAAAAGCGGTAGTAGGGATGGGTATGCCGACTAATCTTACACCTGATGATATAACTCCCAGATGCCGTAAAATAATCGAGAGCGCACTTGCTTTGGGTCGGCACGAGCCTATGGGTGAGGCCGGTACTGAGCAGCTACTTAACGCACTTGTGCGCGAGCCTAACTGCGCCGCGTGTAAAATTCTCAGTAATTTAGGTGTAAATGCCTATGAGCTGATAACCGATTATTCTGCCGAGGGCTCTACCTCTGAAAACAAGAAAAATACCTATACGAAAAGCTCTAAAACAGTGCTTGATAAATACGGCAGAGATCTGACTGAGCTTGCTCAGAACGGTGAAATTGACCCTGTTATAGGCAGGGATAGTGAAATTGAAAGGGTCATTGAAATTCTTTGCCGAAGGACCAAAAATAACCCATGTCTTATCGGTGAGCCGGGTGTGGGTAAAACTGCAGTTGTTGAGGGGCTTGCTCTTTGTATAGCCAACGGTAGAGTGCCCGAGCTGTTGAAATCCAAGAGAGTGGTAAGTGTGGATTTAACCTGTATGGTGGCGGGGACTAAATACAGAGGGGATTTTGAAGAAAGAGTCAAAACAATAATAGAGGAAGTTTCCAAAGACGGCAATGTGATATTATTTATAGACGAACTTCATAATATTGTCGGCGCAGGTTCTGCCGAAGGTGCGGTAGATGCTGCAAATATATTGAAACCCTTTTTAGCCAGGGGCGAGTTACAGGTTGTGGGTGCTACTACAATCAATGAATACCGTAAATACATTGAGAAGGATGCTGCTCTTGAAAGACGCTTTCAGACCGTAAGCGTAGAAGAGCCTTCGCCTAAAAATGCCCTACTTATGATTCAGGGCTTAAAAGAATGCTACGAAAAGCATCACGGAGTAATAATAACCGATGAAGCAATGTCAGCGGCAGTTAATCTTAGCAGCAGATATATTCCGGACCGTTTTTTACCCGATAAAGCCATTGA
Source organism: Acutalibacteraceae bacterium (assembly GCA_045543075.1). Lineage (GTDB taxonomy): Bacteria > Bacillota > Clostridia > Oscillospirales > Acutalibacteraceae > DTU089. Next base: position 45,745 of record JAZQLZ010000021.1, on the reverse strand, counting down.
CCTGATTGATGAGGCTTCATCAAGGCTTCGCCTTAAGGGTTTCACTCCGCCCGATGATATTAAAGATATGGAGAAGCACATTAAAGAGGTGGGAGAGAGAAAATACAAGGCGATAGATTCTCAGGATTTTGAAGGTGCGGCAAGATTAAGGGACGAGGAAAAGGAGCTTGTAGGTGTTTACAGAACCAAAAAGCAAATGTGGCAGGATTCTGTGGGCAATAAAAAACATATCGTTAAGGGTAGCGATGTGGCTTCGGTTGTTTCTACCTGGACGGGTGTACCCGTTTCGAGGCTTACTCAGGAGGAGAGTGAAAGACTTCTGAATCTTGAGAAAATCCTCCATCAACGCATCGTGGGTCAGCAAGAGGCGATTACTGCGGTCTCAAAGGCTGTGCGACGGGGTAGGTCGGTTTTTAAAAACCCAAAAAGACCAATTGGTTCATTTCTCTTTCTGGGTCCTACGGGAGTTGGTAAAACCGAGCTTACAAAAGCGCTTGCAGAGTGCCTTTTTGGGTCCGAACAAAATATTGTCAGATTCGATATGTCCGAGTATATGGAAAAGCATTCTGTTTCTAAGCTTGTGGGCTCACCGCCCGGGTATGTGGGTTTCGATGACGGCGGTCAACTGACCGAAAAAATCCGTCGCCATCCCTATTCAATAGTCTTGTTTGATGAAATCGAGAAAGCGGACGCCGAGATTTTCAATGTTTTGTTACAGATACTTGAGGATGGTGTTCTGACTGATTCTAACGGCAGAAAAGCCAATTTTAAAAACTGTGTTCTTATTATGACATCAAATATCGGGGCAAAGCTCATATCCGAGAATAAGAGAGCAATGGGCTTTGCAGATGAAACAACAGAACATAATACCCGCGAAAGAATTAAAAAGATGGTTACTGACGAAGTTAAAAACTTTTTTAAGCCCGAGTTTATAAATCGAATTGATGAGATGATAATTTTTTCATCTTTATCACGGAGCGAAATATATGAGATTGCACTCAGAATGCTGAGCGAGCTTTCTGAAAGGTGTAAAACAGATAACATTGATATTACATTCACCGAGAGTGTTATCAGTATGCTCGGGAAAAAGGGCTTTGACCCGGTTTACGGAGCAAGACCCCTAAGGCGTGTTGTAACATCGGAAATTGAAGATGTTCTGGCTGAAAAATACCTTAAGGGTGAAATAAAAACAGGGGATAAAATACTTTGTTCATATGAAAATGAAGCTTTGAAAATAACCAAAACCAAGTGAATAAGTCAGTAAAAACAGGCATTGTAACAATGCTTGTTTTTTATTGACTTTTGTAGTATTAAAAAGTATAATAATGTATTATATAATTATATTGCGGAGGTCTGCTATGAAGCGTAAAATTTTATTATCAATATTTTCGTTGTTTTTAGTTTTTACTGTGATTTCATCCATAGCTGTATCTGCCAACGCCGCAAGCGGTGATGTAACAGTCAGTGGCTCAATGCAGGATACCTCGTCACCCAACAACGGTGTTGTGTATTGGTCTTATACATATAACGACAATCTGGGCGAAGCCTCTTTGAGATTATGGGGTAATGGCTATATGCCCAATAATACTGATGACAACTGGTTTTCAGCCCAGTATGAGGCAGGATATTACATTACTAAGGTTACAATTGAAGAGGGCGTCAGAAGCATTATGTCAAATGCTTTTGCAGGCGAGATTTATCTCGAAGAAGTAACTCTTCCTTCAAGTATAGAATTTGTCGGCGAGGGCGCCTTTGCTTATACCGCTATGGACAAATTCAATATTCCTGTAAAAATGAGGGATGTTGACTCGAATATTTTCTCGGGCTCGCCCATAAGCGAGTTTACTGTTTCATCATCCAATCCATATTATAAAGCATACAAAGGGAATGTGTATTCCAAGGATATGACAGAGCTTGTTATGGCTGCGCCTTATAATTACGAGGGCGACGAATGGCACGGCTTTGATTTTCCTGCAAGCGTTACATCAATCGGCAGATATGCATTTATGGGTTGTCCGATTAAATCAATAACCATTCCCTCACATATCAAATCAATTAAAAATATGGCTTTTGCAGGTTGTAGTGAGCTTGAAAAAGTAACTTTGCAAAAAGGCGTTCAGGAAATATATGACAGTGCTTTTTTAGCCTGTGATTCCTTAAAAAACATTCAGCTTCCCTCAAGCGTTAATTACCTGGGATACTGTTCGTTGGGCTACACCTACGGTTATGATTACGAAGCTCTCAGAACCATGCTTGACTACAAAGGCATTTCTTACAAAGCCATTAATGAAGGAAATTTTGAATATTATGCTAATCTTACAGGCTTCGGTATTGATGCATTTATAACCTGCTATTCTGATGACAGCTTTAATTTACATGCCACTATTGGTTCTGCGGGCGAAAATTACGCTAAGAACAATGGTCTGAAATTTGTAAAGGCCTCGGAATTTGTAGCTGTCAGAAACGGTTATGACGGAGTTGTTTTAGAGTGGAGCCCTTCTCATGAGGTTTCTCACTATGTTATTTACCGTAAAGAGGGGAACACCTGGCGCGATATAAACACCCGTACAGGTGACTTTACAACTTATCTTGACAGCGACATTTACGATGCAACCGATGTTTCATATGCAATTGAGATTTGCTATTACTCGGGCTATAAGTATTTTGATACCGGCGGACTTGATATTCACTATGTACCCGCACCCGTACTCAGGTCAATCGGTAATAATGTAGGCGGTGTGCGCGTTAATTGGTACAGTGTTATCGGTGCAAAGTATTATTATGTTTACCGCAAAGCTCCGGGTGAAAACAGATGGAAGTATCTTAAATGCGTTTCGGGAAATGTTAATACATATCTTGATACCACAACCACAAGCGGTGAAAATTATTCTTATACCGTCAGAGCATATGACGGCGTTTCAACAAGCGGATATGATCCAAACGGTCTTAATGCTCTCTATGTGGAAAGTCCCGTTTTCAAGGTTTACAACAATACTTCCACAATAGCGCTTATGTGGAACAAGGTTCCCGCCGCTGATTCGTACAGAGTTTATCGTAAAACCGGTACGGGCAGTTGGGTTTTAATAAAAACTCTCGGCGGTAACTCAACCTACTTTGCCGATACTACCGCAAAACGCGGAGTAACCTACACTTACACAGTCAGAGCAGGACGCAATGGCGTTTACAGCAGCTTTTATCCCCAGGGTACAGCTATGAAATCAATTGCAGCTCCTATGAATCTCAAGCTTGAAAACCGAGTTTCAGGTGTGATGGTTTCCTGGAATAAGTGCGAGGGCGCTGACGGTTATTATGTTTACCGTAAAACCGCTTCGGGAAGCTGGTTGCGTATCGCAACAGTCAAGGGCAACGCAAACTTAACTTATCTTGATACAGCAGCAAAAAGCGGTCAGAACTACACATACACCGTAAAGGCGTTCAGTGGTTCATATCACAGTACTTATGTTTTAAACGGTGTATCGATCAAGTTCCTTGCAACACCGAAAATTTCATCAGTCAAAAGTACATCGTCAGGTGTGAATTTAAAATATAATACCGTAAGCGGAAGTCAGGGTTATTATATTTACCGCAAAACCGTCGGCGGTACATGGTCGCTTGTAGGTACGGTTAAAAGCGGTACAACATCGACATATGTTGATAAAACAGCCAAAAAAGGCGTTTCATATATTTATACCGTGAGAGCATATAACGGCTCAAATCGTAGCAGTTTTTATTCAAATGGTAATGCAGTGAAGGTTGTATATTAATTATGCTTTTTAAAAAGAAAAAACAGGAAGAACAGGGTTATGTTTTTCGTCCTCGTGATTTTGACAGGGATGAAAGAATTGAACTCCAGAAAATAGTTTCTTCAATTCCCGTCACAAGGAAAATGCTTAAATACGAGTTGTTGGTAACAGCTACCAACAATTATGTAATCAAAAATATTAAAATAGGCTCTAATGCGGCTAGGAATGTTAACACCACAAAGCATCCGCAAGTATTTTTTCAGTCCTTGAAAGATTTGATTTCAAGCACGGAAAATCTGCAGAAGATTGAACCTTACTGGCGCTTTGAGGGACACACTCCTACGGAGCAGTTGGAGGATATTAACAGCCGTAAGGACAAAATAATAAAAGGCTTTATCTATGAGTCATTCAATGAGCTTATTGAAAAAATAGAAAACACAAAGAGCCCCAGAGTCAAACAAAAGCTTTTCGATGAGTATCAGGGGCAGCTTATGTTAAACATTGATATTTGCGGTGAAGAAAATTTTGAATTTTTCAAAGGTTTATGCCGTGATAAATTAAATATAACTGAGGAGAAATAAATATGGCTTATCTTACAGACATTGAAATTGCACAGAGTTGTAAAATGAAACCAATCGGCGAAATTGCCGCTAAAGTTGGCGTGGGTGACGATTACCTTGAGCCTTACGGCAGATACAAGGCAAAAATTGACTTATCCTACATTAAAGAGTGTAAAAAACAGGGCAAGCTTGTTCTTGTTACAGCTATTACACCCACTCCTGCAGGCGAGGGTAAAACTACAACAACAATCGGTCTTGCTGATGCAATGAACCTTTTGGGCTATAAAACAACGGTTGCTTTGCGCGAGCCCTCTCTGGGACCCGTTTTCGGTATCAAGGGCGGTGCCGCAGGCGGCGGATACGCTCAGGTTGTACCTATGGAGGATATTAACCTTCATTTTACAGGTGACTTCCACGCAATAGGCGCGGCAAATAACCTTCTCGCAGCTATGCTTGATAACCATATTCAGCAGGGTAATGCTCTCGGTATTGATGTTAAGAGAATCACCTGGAAGCGTTGCGTTGATATGAATGACCGTCAGCTCCGTAATGTTATTAACGGTCTCGGAGGTAAAATGAACGGTGTACCCCGTGAGGATGGTTTTGATATTACCGTTGCAAGTGAGATTATGGCTGTTTTCTGCCTTGCAACCTCTGTTGCCGACCTTAAAGAGCGCCTTGCAAGAATTGTTGTTGCATATGATTACAGCGGCAAGCCCGTTACCTGTGGCGATATTAAGGCTCAGGGTGCTATGACAGCACTTCTTGTTGATGCGGTTAAGCCCAACCTCGTTCAGACTCTTGAAGGCACACCCGCATTTGTTCATGGCGGACCTTTTGCAAATATTGCTCACGGCTGTAATACTGTTCTTGCTACAAAAATGGCAATGTCAACAGGTGATTACGCTATTACCGAAGCAGGCTTCGGTGCAGATTTAGGTGCAGAAAAATTCCTTGATATCAAGTGCCGTGCCGCAAATCTTAAACCCTCAGCAGTAGTAATCGTTGCTACCGTAAGAGCACTTAAAATGCATGGCGGTCTTAAAAAAGACCAGTTGGGTGAAGAAAATCTTGAAGCGCTTGAAAAGGGTATTCCAAACCTTCTTCGCCATGTTTCAAACATCAAAAATGTATATAAGCTTCCCTGCGTTGTAGCAGTTAACCGTTTCCCCACAGATACAGATAATGAAATCGAATTCATTATTGCTAAATGTAAAGAATTGGGCGTAAATACAGTTCTTTCAACTGTATGGGCAGACGGTGGTAAAGGCGGTACAGAGCTTGCAAAAGAGGTTGTTCGCCTTTGTGAGGAAGAGGACAACTCAAACTTCTCATTCTCTTATGAAACAGATGCTTCAATAGAAGAAAAAATCGAAGCAATCGTTACCAAGGTTTATGGCGGTGACGGTGTCGATTTCACAACAAACGCTAAGAAACAGCTTGATTCACTTAAAGCTGACGGCTTCGGTGATTTACCCATTTGCGTTGCCAAAACACAGTACAGCTTCTCCGATGACCCCTTGAAATTAGGCGCACCCGAAAACTTCCGTGTTACAGTAAGAAACCTCAAGGTTTCCGCCGGCGCAGGCTTCATAGTTGTGCTTACAGGTGATATTATGACAATGCCGGGTCTTCCCAAGAGCCCTGCCGCTGAACGTATCGACGTTGATGAAAACGGCAAGATTACAGGACTTTTCTAAAAACAGGAGATATATACAATGGAAAACACAACCCCCGAAAGAAAGAAAATAGTTTTAAGCTGCATTCAGCCCACGGGTACACCAACCCTGGGCAACTATCTGGGTGCGCTTAAAAACTGGAAAAATATGTGCGATGATTACGATTGCCTTTATGGTGTTGCGGACTTGCACTCCATTACAGTTCCCACTTTCCGTGAGAATCCCGCACAGCTTAAAAAGAACACAATGGAGCTCTATGCACTTTTGTTAGCTATCGGCATAGACCCTGAAAAGAACATTGTTTTTGTGCAAAGCCATGTTCCTACCCATGCTCAGTTAGGCTGGATTCTTAACTGCTACACACAGTTCGGTGAAGCTGCAAGAATGACTCAGTTTAAAGAGAAAAGTCAGAAGCTGGGCGGTAATATTTCCGTAGGGCTTTTCGATTATCCCGTGCTTATGGCGGCGGATATCCTTGTTTACGGCGCTGATTTTGTCCCTATCGGTGCAGACCAGAAGCAGCACCTTGAGCTTGCACGAAACATCGTTGACCGTTTCAATATGATCTACGGCAATGTTCTTAAAATGCCCGAGCCCTTTATAGGCAAAGCAGGCGCGAAGATTACATCACTTCAGGACCCCACTCACAAGATGAGTAAATCCGACGATAATCCCAAGTCTTACATTTCTATGCTTGACGAACCCAACGTGATTATGAAGAAAATCAAAAGTGCGGTTACTGACAGTGAGGCTTGCGTAAGATATGCTGAGGGCAAAGACGGCATAAATAACCTTATGACCATTTACTCATGCTGTACAGGTAAATCTTATGATGAAATAGAAAAAGAGTTTGAAGGTAAGGGCTACGGCGACTTTAAGACCGCAGTAGGCGAGGCGGTAATAAATGAACTTGCACCCATTCAGGCTCGCTATAAAGAACTTATTGCCGATAAAAAATACCTTGAAGAATGTATGAAAAACGGTGCGGAATTTGCAACCCGCATTTCACAGCGTACACTCGATAAGGTAATGAAAAAAGTCGGTTTCTATCAGTGTAAATAATTCGTATTTGGGCGCATATCGCGTTTTGTTCCGCTCGGAGTATCTTATACACCGTCGCTTCACAATTCCGCAATCTGCATCCCAACTACAAATTATTACATAATTCACATTTTGGCGCATATTGAGTTTTGCGTCACAAAGTAGCGATAGCCTATCATCCCTGTTTGCGTAGCAAATAGGGAGGGGGCAACACACACGACTGCGCCCTGTGGGCGATGCAAGGAGTGTTTGTTGGCGCAGTGGTCAAAATTGTGCGAAGTGAGCAACGAGCAAACAATTTTGGGTACCGCAAGAGGACTTAACATTACTTTATGTTATAAATTAAAGTTTCAAGCGAGAAATAAACACATATGATTTGGTGGTGGGTAGTTCTCTTGCTGTAATTCTTCAGTCTGATAGAACACCACAATTACTTCGCTCGTGATTCTTATTATTAAACAAAAAAAGAAAGCCCCGCAACTTAGTTGCGGGGTTTTTTCTTCAAGTCAATTAGTTGGACTTGTTAAGTTTATTAACAAGCTGTGACTTCTTGTGAGCTGCGTTGTTCTTGTGAAGAAGACCTTTAGCAGCAGCCTGGTCAAGCTTCTTAACAGCAACTTTAACAGCTTCAGCTTTGTTAGCATCGCCTGAATCAATAGCAGCGTTAGCTTTTTTGATAGCAGTCTTAAGAGCAGAGTTTGTAGATTTGTTGTTAGCAGCCTTTGTTGCGTTAACAAGTACTCTCTTCTTAGCAGATTTAATATTGGGCATAGTGGCACCTCCTTTTTATGTTCATACATTCACATATAATACCACTATTTCGTTATAAATGCAAGTTATTTTTTAAAAGATTTCAAACATTTTTTGAGTTTATGAATTTATCGTCGTATGCCTTGATTGCATCTTCAATAATTGCCACAGCATCAAGCACACCTTTCACTTCATCAATGGCAGTGTCCTTGCTCTCAAGGGTTTTGTAAACTGAGAAAAAGTGCTTCATTTCGTCAAAAACATGGGGAGGAAGCTGACTGATATCCTTATAGGTGCTGTATGTGGGGTCATTGAAGGGGATGGATATAATTTTATCATCAGCCGCACCGTTGTCGAGCATGGTTATAACACCTATTGGATAACATTCAACAATTGCCATAGGTATAATCTGCTGTGAGCATAAAACAAGAACATCAAGGGGGTCATTATCCTTAGCGTAGGTTCTGGGTATAAAACCGTAGTTTGCAGGGTAGTGGGTTGAAGTGTATAAAACTCGGTCAAGTCTTAAAAGACCTGTTTCTTTATCCAATTCATATTTCATTTTACTGCCCTTGCTGATTTCTATAACAGCTGCGTAAGATGAGCGGGAAATTCTGTCGGGATTCATATCATGCCAGATATTCAAAATAATCGCCTCGATTCAAAGTATATGACTATTATAATTTCCATTATTTCAAAAATCAATAAAAATATCAAAAAACGGCATTAAATACTAAAAAATAACACTCCGCAAAATTGCGGAGTGTATAGCTTAACTCAATAATAAACGTAGGGGTCCATAGTAGCAAATGCGCCAGCACCAACAATCATAGATAAAAGTGGCATTAAGAACATTGCTAATAAAGCTATGCATGCAATAATGGAAAGAACTGTACCAACTGCACCAACGGATATACCCGCTATAGCAAAGCCGTTTTTAAAACCTGCTTTTTTAGATTTAGAATTAGCTACAATACCCAATATAAGACCAACAATTGGGGTGATACCAAAGAGATTGCAAAGAACGATACCAACAATGGACACTACCATACTTGCAATACCTAACCCTTTACCCGGGTCAACATCGGGAAGCGGGGGATTCAATCCCTCCTGAGCTGTTTCTACAGGTTCAAAGGATTGGGGCGCATACTCGTTATAGTAAACGGGCTCCTGAGCGGGCTCGGCATAGTAAGCACCGTCCTGAGCAGCTTCCGGAGAATAAACATCAGCCCGGGGATTATAAACATCCTCCTGAGAATATTCGGGTTCAGCAGAAGCCTGCTTTTCAATGTAAGATCCGCACTGTGTGCAGAAGTTTAAATCATCAGTTAGATATGTGCCGCAAATAGGACAAATCATAATTAAAAATCCTTTCATTACAGAATACACTAATTATAGTGCAAGAGATAGTTCTTTGTCAATACGACAAGTCGCTTTATATACTTGTCATGGTAAAACCGAAAAATGCAAAAAAGTAAAGTAACATGAATGCCACGCTAGCTATGGTTGTTAATATGGCTATGCCGCACTTCACAATACCGATTACCATACCAATAAAAGCAAATTCATTTTTGAAACCGGCTTTTTGTGATTTGTTTCGTGCTATATAACCCAGAATTGCACCGGCGGCGGGAAGAAGCATTCCGGAGGGTACTAAAAAACTGGCAATTGATAATATTAAGCTTATAAGACCCATATCTTTACCCGGATCAGTTGCGGACGGTTGAGGGTTGGTTTGTTCGTAGTGTGGTTGCTCACCGTTAAGGGGTGTGCCGCAATTTATGCAAAAAACCGCGCTATCATCTAAAACTGTGCCGCATTTAGGACAAAACATTAAAAGCGCTCCTTTCAACTATTAAAAATACATATATGTCCCCATGCCCGCTACTCCAACGGTGAACAATATAATAGCAATGTATATAATGAGTAGTACTATGGATGCAATGAATGATAATACATACATTCCTAAGTTTACAAGGGATAGAACTAACCCTGCTATTGCAAAACTGTTCTTGAAACCTGCTTTTTCAGAATTAGATTTGCTCATAAAACCTAAGATGGCACCGATAATAGGGAGGATTAAGGGGATGGGTACAAAATAACTTGTGATGCCTAAAACCATACTGGCAATGCCCATACCCTTACCCGGATCGGTAGCTGCGGGTCGCTGATATTGGGGCTGATAGTAATTATTCTGAGCTTGTTGATAATTACTCTGAGGTTGTTGGTAATTATTCTGAGGTTGTTGGTAATTGTATTGAGGCTGTTGGTTGTCATACCGGGAAGGCTCTGCGTAAACTACCTGAGCTTCGTATGGTTGAGAATCTGTATATGGCTGTTGTTCTTCAACAAGGTTAAATCCACAAAAAGTACACTGTGTTAAACCGTCATCTAAGTCGCCTGCGCAATTAGGACAAAACATACTAAACACCCTTTCTTGAAAAGTAATATTAATTAATAGCTCCACACATTTATTATACAAATAATTCATTTCGTTGTCAATGTAGTACCATCACAACAAAAAACAACCCTTTGCTCAAGTCAGAGCAAAGGGTTGAAAAAATCAAATAGTGGTGGAATTAATAATAGTAATAGCCTTCAGCTAAACCGGCTAAAAGGCTACCGCCCAAACCCAATGCAGCTAAAACTACTGCAAGAATAACACCTAAAACAGGCAATGCAAGACCAACGATTGACAAAATAAATGCGGTTTTGTTGTTGGCTTTCTTAGAAAATATAATGCCGAGAATACCCATAACAATAGCAACAACAGAGAGCGGTATTGAAAAGCATGTTGCGTAAATGCCACAACAACTAAAAACAAGTGAAAGTGCACCGGCTACCACGGCGATAATACCGAAAATCAAAGGCTTTTTATCTTCGGGTTTTTCAGGTTCAATAGTTGCCTCAGGTATCTGGTTGAATGCTTCGGGAGTTGCTTCATAAGGGGGTACAGATTCATAATTGCCGTCAAAAACGGGCTCTTGAGCAAATTCGGGGCTATAAACATCAGCCTCGAGAACCGGTGCTTCTGCGGAAGCGTCTGCTTCGAAAGCGGGTGCTTCTTCAATAACCTCAGCAGTGTTTACTTCAGCAACAGGTTCAACGGGTGCTTCGGTTTCAATGGGTGTTCCGCACTGTGTGCAAAACTTTAAACCTTCGTTTAATTCAGAACCGCAAGTAGGACAAATCATAGTGGAAAACTCCTTTTCTTTTTTATAGATTAATAATACGAAATATGTAAAAACATGTCAAGTATTTTTAAAAAATAATACTAATACTTATGGGATTGGCAGTATCCTTGTAATGCGCAAAACAGCAAAAATGATAAACAACCCAAGGAATGAAAACGGGTATGCAGGATGTAACAAGGTATCAAAAAATTTCTGAGCCTTTTTTATACCGAAAACCCACGCAAGGTGAGTTACAATCATAAGATAAATGGCGAGCAGTATGCATATAAAGGCGAAGGGATGAAACAAAAAGCTGTTTATAAAATCCAGGTGCACAAAGGCGTATAAGCACCTGGTGCCGCCGCAACCAAGGCAGGGGTACCCAAGCTCACGCATTATACAATCGGGCAAAATAGCCATAAGCTTTGGCGCAAGAAAGAATAAAACCAAAAAGCAGATTATTAATAGTAAATCAACGCCCAAAACAATCAGGCGTTTGTGTTTTAATGTCAATTTCATTAACTCGCATCCTAATAATAAATATATGTATTATTATAGTCATCAATGCATTGTTGTCAAGTTGAAAAGTCGGGAACCCGTCGGTCATGTAGAAATACTATCTGAAAACAAAAAACAAAGAACACCCGATAGGGTATTCTTTGTCGTTGGTTGCGGAGATGGGATTTGAACCACATGACCTCCGGGTTATGAGCCCGACGAGCTACCAAACTGCTCTACTCCGCGATATTTACTTCACTCGTCTGAGTGCTTGGGTATTATAACACTATAATTATATGTTGTCAAGTGTTTTTTATGCATTAATTAAAAATTAATTTTGTTTTTGCTTGAAGTGTGGAGAAAAAACTTAATGCAAGCGCTACTTGACAAAGTCAAGCAAGATGTTCTTTGCTTTTTTAGAAGGGTATGATATAATAATTCACAGTTAAAGGAGTGTTTTTATGACCATTGGCGAAAAAATTCTGATGTTCCGAAAAAAATTGGGATTATCCCAGGAGGAATTAGGCAAAAAATTATATGTCAGCAGACAAACTATAAGTCAATGGGAGACAGATCAGACCATTCCCGGTATAGATAATTTAATCAGATTAAAAGAAATATTTTGTGTTTCAATTGATGAGCTTTTGGATGTAGAAGCAAAGGAACCTGATTGTGATATAGAACCTACGGAATCCTATGCGTTCGAGTTTTCTGTAACCGAGCTTGACGGAATATTCCGTATGCAAAAGAAAAAATTGTACAAAAGACCAATTATTACAGCGATAATATGTTTTTTGGCAATTATTCCGTGTGTTGCTTCTGAAACTCCTGAAATCGGATTAAGTTTTCTGGCAGGGGTTTTTATAGTTAATTTGTTCGTTTTCTTTAAGAATCTCCGTGTGTACAATAAGTCTTGTGAAAAGACTATTCCTCGTATTGCTGAATCAATCTATGAGTATCAGCTTTACGAAAATTACATAAGCATAAATATATATAGAAATAACGAAAAAATTCGACAGATAAAATGTCAATATGAAGATATTGAAGGAGTGCAGCAATATGATAAGTGGCTCTTTTTACAGATTGCGGGTCAGTCTTATATTGTAAGAAAAGGTGATTTGGCAGATAATTCGGCATTTTATTCCTATATAGTTAAAAATACTGAAAAAACTACTGTTCGTCAGATCCCGCCAAAGCTGAGAACAGCTTCAAATATATTATTTGCGGGCTCTCTTTTATCCCTTATGGTTGGAATGAGTTTATTCTCCTTTGTGTCGGAAATAAATGGATTGTTTGTTGAAAATACCTGGGTTTTATTATTAATGACACCTGTCACCATAGCCTCAGCCATTCTTGGTTTTGTATTAAAATCCAAAGGCTATAAATACAAAAAGAATGTTATTACCGGTATTATTATGACTGTGGTTTTGTGTATTTACGGATCATTTGCATTTGTTTTCGGAGCTTTCTATGATCATAGCGACACACCGATTATAGAAACAGAGCAGATAATAGGTGTAGATATTCCCGAATATACGGGCATAAACACTCAGGATATGGCAGGAGTCCAAAGTACACAGGGTGAAAAAACTTATTTAAGAAGTGAAATCAGCTTTAATAACTCACAGATAGAGAAATTTGAAAAGGAAATTCAGAATGATGAGAGATGGTTGTCTTTAATTCCCAATGATTTAATAGGTGTTATGTCGTATTATCAGCGTTTTTCTGCGTATGACTATGCTTTAATTTATAACACTGATATGGCAGAGTTCAATACTTTGCCTGAGAAGGAAGGGACTTATCATTATATAAATGTTCTCTATAGCTCCGAATTTAACAAAATGTATATTTTAGAATATGATATTGAATATGTAAAATAAGCTTTAATTTATTGTGGTGATAATATGAAACAATCGGATTTTTTTAAAAATGCCCTTTGGGTCGGAAGTAACGAAAGAACGGATGAAACCTTCTCGGTTTTACGAGGTAAGTTTTGTGTTGATGATGTTAAAACTGCCAATTTGAATGTTCTCGGTTTAGGTTTTTTTAAATGCTATATTAATGGTGTTTTAATTAATCCCGATACATTTTTACCTCTTTCATCGGATTATGAAAATTCCAATGACCCTGTTGATGAGGTTATTTCAGGTCACAGAGTTTATGTTCCGACCTTTGATATAACCCCTTACGTAAAAAATGGTGAAAATGTTATTGCCATTCATTACGGTGGCGGTTGGTATTGTTACGAAAATCGTATTTTTGGTTTACCTAAAGCCATTTATCATATATCCGTAAAGGATAGTAATGGTGAAACCGATTTCGTTTCAGACGAAAAATGTAAAATCGGCAAAAGCTTTGTGACTCATTACCGCTTTACATTTTGTGAAAATCGCGATTATTCCCAATGGGATGATTGCTTTGGCTCTGATTTCGATGATTCTTTATGGGAGAATGCGGTTGCTGTTGAGAGCCTTGATACCGAATACTGCACAACAGATTGTCCTGTGGATGCGCTTATTGAAAGCATTAAACCTCAAAAAGTCGGTTTGGGTGAGAGTGGAGTAGTTTACGATTGCCTTGTAAATACCACGGGTTACCCTGTTATTAAAATAAATGCGCCAAAGGGCGAAAAAATAAAGATTGTATTTTCTGAGGAGCTTTTACCCGACGGTAAAATTGATACGGAGCATTGGCAGGGTCAGGAATGTGAAATTATTTCCGACGGAAAGGGGAGAGTTGTTCAACCTGATTTTACCTGGTATGGTTTCAGATGCTTTGAAATAATCGGCGATGCAGAAGTTATTGAGGTTAAGGTTATTCATTCCGATGTGAAGGTTAATTCTACATTTAACTGCAGTAATGAAACCCTTAACTGGACTTACAAAACATTTATACATACCATGCTCTGCAATATGCACACGGGGCATCCGTCGGACTGTCCTCACCTTGAAAGAAGGGGATATACGGGCGATGGTCAGCTTACCTGCAACGCTGTATTCACAACTATGGATGCAGAAAAATTATATACAAAATGGTTGCAGGATATTGCGGACTCTCAGGATGTTTTAAGCGGTCATATTCAATACACCGCACCGTATGTCAGGAGCGGTGGCGGCCCCGGTGGTTGGGGTAGCGCAATTGTTGAAGTGCCGTATCAGTTTTACAAGCATTTCGGCAACACCGAGCTTCTCAGTAAGTATTATCCCAATATGTGCCGTTATATAGATTACCTTGAGTCACACTCAGAGTTCGGTCTTGTTACAAGCGATAAAGAAGGGGAATGGTGCCTCGGTGATTGGTGCGGTCCCAATATTTTATATCCGGATAAGGATATTACTTCCCATAATCAGCAGGTTGCATTGCCTGCGGCAATGGTGAATACATATTTTATGGTTAAATCCCTTGAGAAAATGTGCGAGATTGCCCGCCTCATTAATAAAACCGACGATATACCGGAGTATGAGGAAAAAATAAAGCTTCGCAAAAATGCCGTAAGAGCCGCATATTTCAACACCTTTGACGATAATTTTATAATGAATATTCAGGGTGCAAATGCCTTTGGTGTGGATATCGGTCTGGGAAATGCTGATACATATAAAAATCTTGTGCGATACTACGAAAAAGTGGGTTACTTTGATACGGGTATTTTCGCGACAGATATATTAATCCGTGTACTTTTTGAAAACGGCAATGAGGACTTAGCTGTAAAATTACTTACAAATAACGGTGAGCAGGGCTATGAGCATTGGCGCGTGAACGGTGCCACCACATTCCATGAGTATTGGGACAGTAACCGTAGCCGTTCACATTCCCACCCGATGTTCGGTGCGCCTGTTGCTTATTTCTTCCAATACCTTTTAGGTATTAATCAGGCTAAAGCCGAGGGCGGCTATAAATCGGTTATTATAGAGCCCAAAGCCTTTAAAAACTTTGAATTTATGAAGGGTAGTATGGCAACGCCCAATGGTGATGTATCGGTAAGCTACGAAAATACAGATGGCAAAACTCGGTTTGAAATCACTATTCCCGAGGGCGTAAATGCCGTGTTTAAAAATTCAGATAATATAATTTCTCTTAAATCGGGTAAAAATTATATTGATGCATAATTGAAAAAATATGGAGATTACTATGAAAATAGCTTTTTTTGATACAAAACCCTACGATAAACCGTCCTTTGATAAATATGGCGGTGAAAAGGGACTTACTTTTAAATATTTTGAAACTAAATTAAATGAGGATACGGTCAATCTTGCCCGTGGTTATGATGGCGTGTGTGCATTCGTAAATGACACAATAAATGATGTTGTTATTGATAAACTCAGTGAAATGGGCGTAAAGGTTATAGCTTTGCGTTGTGCCGGCTTTAACAATGTGGATATGAAATACGCATTCGGTAAAATACATGTTCTGCGTGTTCCTGCGTATTCTCCGTATGCAGTAGCGGAGCATACAATGGCGTTGCTTCTCACATCCATCCGCCGTATTCACAAGGCATACAACAGAACAAAGGATTTTAACTTCAGCCTTTCAAACCTTACGGGGTTTGACCTGCACGGCAAAACTGTCGGTGTTATCGGTACGGGCAGAATCGGTAGAGTGTTTATTGATATTTGTCGCGGTTTCGGTATGAAGGTTCTCGCTTACGATAAATTCCCTGCAAAGGGACTTGATAACGGTGACACAATAAGATACGTTGAATTGGACGAGCTTTTTGAAAAAAGTGATATTATATCCCTTCATTGCCCTTTAACCGAGGATACACATCATATTATTAATCAAACTGCTTTGGAAAAATGCAAAAAAGGTGTTGTAATCCTCAACACCTCAAGAGGTGCGCTCGTTGATGCAGAGGCTTTGCTTCAGGGTATAAAATTACGAAAAGTCGGTGCTGCTTGTCTTGATGTTTATGAGGAAGAGTCTGATTTGTTTTTTGAGGATAATTCAGGACATATTCTTGAGGATGACACTCTTGCCCGCCTTATATCAATGCCCAATGTCCTCGTAACATCACATCAGGCATTTTTGACTGAGGAGGCTCTCGAAAACATTGCGGAAACCACCGTTAATAATATTGTGCAGTTTTTTGAGTCGGGCGAGTGCCCCAATGAGTTGTGTTTCCGCGGCGACTGCGCAGAAGATTGTAAAACAGGAAAATGCTTTTAAAAATTCCTCCGAGTACAGTAATGTGCCCGGAGGATTTTTATCTTATTTTGAATATACGCAACTATTTGCAACATCTTCAACTTTTACATTTTTCACATCTTCATAATCAAACAACGAAAACTGCCAATCACTGCTTGTGTCAAGGTAATTGAATGCTCGATGTAAAATGTTATAGCGGGTGTCGTCGTCTGTTTCAGAAGTCATTTTAATAACAAAGGCGCTTGTGAAAAAGTCATCGGTTATAATTTTTCTCACAAGGTAAATCTTCTCGATATTATCCTTGTGCTCGGCGGTAATGTGTTCAAGAATATCTTCAAGCATACCATCGGGGAGAGCTTCGGTTGAAAGCTTGTCTTTTTTGTTAAGAACGCATGCTTCCGAGTGGATTTTATTCTCTTCCGTTAAGGTAATCGCACGCTCACGATAAATCTCTAACTGGTCCTCCTGTCCCGTAAGGCAACAGAAATGACCTATTACGCCGAGTCCCTCGTCCACATAGTTGTGATTATTTTCAATAGCTTTATAAATATATTCGATACCGGATTCATCAAATGAGTGGAGCAGGAAGCAACCCTTAATAAAGTAAGCGTAGCACGAACCCACGTCGTCAAGAAGCTTTATGGCATTTTCGCATAATTCAAGAGCTTCGGTGTTTCTTCCTAAACGGCGCAGAGCGTCGCAGATATCTCCGTATTCTTCCGCAACTATACGTCTGCCGTTGTTTTCCCATTTTTCGATTAATTCCTTTGATTCGGTGTAATAGTATTTGCGGTATTCCTCATAAGATTCCCGACTTTGCTCGGCTATCAGAGAGCTTACGTATTCAATAGCTTTTTCGCAGTCTTCTTTATAAGCCTCTGAGCTTGCAGGATTGAGCGTTTTTATTTCGCTTACTCCTAAGCTCTCAAGTCGCATTTTTAAAGTGGGGTGTGTGGCACTGCGCGAAAGAATTTCGTTGTCTATAAGTGTGTTCCATTTCAGCGAATTGTTATGTGCAAATGCCTTGAAATTCTCTGCTTCGCGTTTTAAGGAATTGATGTCATATTCTTCGGGCTCCATATGACAAGGTGTGTCGTAAGTGCCTTTTTGCCAGTCATAAAGCTCGTAATATTTTAGTTTTACTAAGGATGAAGCGGCAATTTCAGGCTTTCCGTACTGTGCCATGGCTCTGTCTGCGGCACTTTCGCGGGTGAGCGTAACAGAATATAAATATAATTGGTATTGCATATTGAAGTACACGTCAATAAACGTGAACAGGTGCTTGGTAATGCCGGAATAAAAGGTGGTGATTTTATTGTTGTGAACGTCACATATGAACTGGTAGTAGTCGTTTATTTTTTCGCGCCTTACTTCATCTTTTATATGTGAAAACTCGTGGAGTAAAACGCAGTATACCTCATCCTCTGACAAAACGTTAAGTAAAAGGGCGCCAAGCTGAATTGAAATTGTGTCGTTGATATTGGCGGCACCTGCGTTAAAATCGTCGAGTATGGCGATTTTTATTTTTGTGGGACAACCCGTTGCGGTTGCGGCTTTTTTAGCTAAATCGTAAAGGGCAGGGTAGTCCTTTTCTGAAACGTAGGTTTTATCTTCTTCAAAGAAGCTGTCGGGAGTTTTCAGACGTATTCTGGATGTGGCGGCATTAAGGACAATAAAAGATATAAACAACAATGTAACAGATATGGAGCTATCGTAAATAACACCGAAGAAAAATGCTGAAATAAAAGCACAAACAGCCAAAAGCACACTATAAAAATCGTTAATTCTGATAAGTGTTTTTAATAAGGAAAGCTTTTTTGCTATGGTTTTCTCAGGATTATCTCTGTGTGATAACCAGTATTGCTGGTTTTCGGCAATGGATTTTTGGTTTAATTTCTTTATGTAAATGCGGTGGATAACCACGTTGATAATTAAAAATACAATGGGTAAAAGTAACGTGGTGAGAGCAATAATTCCGGTTAAATTTTCCAAGGATGCATCAAAGAGCTTTTTGGATAAAATACCACCAATCATAGTTGCGGTTATTGCTACAAAAGATGCAACACTAATAGCAACCCTGCGTTTATCAACGGGCTTTTTTACTGCATTTTGTACGCTTGCATTATTTTTGTTAACAAGCTTTTGTGCCTTGACAATACAAATTATAATAAAAGCCAGAGTTAACAATTCAACAACTATAAAGCCTGCGAAAATTGTTTTGTCTGTTTGGGTGAAATCCGAAATTTCACGACTGCCCGTAAGAAATACGGTAATAAATATCCACACAAACATAAGCACTACGGCAACAAGTGTGGGTATCAGATATTTTTTGTTTTCCTTATTCATAACAGCCTCCAAGGATATGATGCTTTTATTATAAAGCTACTTTTGGTATAATTCAATATCTATTGCGAAATTTGTCTAATGAATTAAAAAACAAGTATGTTTCTCGGGGCATAAAAATAAAGAGAAACCACAAAAGTGATTTCTCTTTATTTGGCATATACTGCGCTATTTGATACAATGCAACGCTAAATCACCGAGCGTTGCATTCGTTAAATTACTGGAATACCCTGACAATCGAATATCCGATGTAGAAGAACACTTCCCTGGCTAAGAATGGAATCTGTGTTTTTGCACTTTTGTACATAGTCGTTGGTGTTGGGGAGGAACAGGCATCGATACCATAGTCATTTGCCATCAACATAGCACGCTTCATATGTAGCGGATCGCTAACGATGATTGCCGTGTCCATGGAAAACGCATCCATGATCTCTTTTGTGTATTCCAGATTTTCCTCTGTGATCGTTGATTTTTCTTCAATCAATATTACTTGTTCAGGAACACCCTTTTCAATTGCATATTGCTTTGCAGCACTGGCGTCCGATATAGCGTTCCCTTCACCTGTTCCACCGGTTAGGATCAAATAGTCAACGTATCCGTTCTCATAAAGCCAAATGCCGTGATTGATTCTTTCACGGTACACAGGGGAAACTTCTCCGTCTGATGTTGCCGCTCCCAAAACGATTGCAACATCACAACGCGCTTTCTCATCCAATTTGCCGTATTGCGCAATACTGACCGCAGTAATAATTGCGCAGAGTATGATCAAAAAAACAACGAGTAAAGAAATCAGAATAGCTAACTTTTTTCCGCGTAACTTTTTCACCCGTGTTCACCACCTTTTATTACATTATATCGTAAATGACTGCTTACTGCAACACAAAGAGAGGATGTGAGCATAAAAATACCTACCCTTGCTGATACCATTGTATCAAATAAGGGTAGGTGTTATGGTGCCGGTGACCGGACTTGATGGGCGCTGCCCATCATTCGCTGCGCGAACACCCGATTATGTTCGGCTTCGCCGAGGACCGGTTCAAGTCCTGGTATTACAAAAGCAAAAAAATATAGAGAAACCACAAAAATGATAACTCAATTATAAAAGATGAGAAATATAATGAAATATTGCTACGCAATATGAAATAATCCTTCGGATTATGAAATATTTTGCCTTGGCGGCAAAATGTGAAATAAAATTTGCCCATATTCGCTAAAGCGAATATTTCACATTTGCAAAGCAAATATTTCACAGCGAAGCTATTTCACTTGCCCGAAAGGGCAAATTTCATTGAAAAAGACCTTGTCGGTTGACAAGGTCTTTTTCTGGTGCCGGTGACCGGACTTGACGGGCTCTGCCCGTCATTCGCTGCGCGAACACCCGATTATGTTCGGCTTCGCCGAGGACCGGTTCAAGTCCTGGTATTACAAAAGTAAAAAAATATAGAGAAACCACAAAAATGTGATTTCTCTATATTTGGTGCCGGTGACCGGACTTGAACCGGTACGATGTTGCCACCGAGGGATTTTAAGTCCCTTGCGTCTGCCTATTCCGCCACACCGGCACAGCTATTAGATTATAATCTTTGCTAAACCGATTGTCAAGTTATTTTATTGAAAAAACATAAGTTTCTTTTTTCCTTGCACCCTTTGAAACATTGTGCTACAATTACACCAAGAGGTGAATCGTATTATGCATTTCAAGCTGAATGTTAATCTGACAGATGAAATTTATTATGATTTCAATAAATTTTTCATGTTCCATAGTAAAAACAGTGCCAGAATAACAACATTGACACGTGTAACTGTCTTTCTTATGTATTTTGTATTCGGATGGTTGTTTTGTATGGCAGAGGGGTTCTCTGTCAATACGTGCTTTTTCATAGGTTATTTAATCATAACTATGATTCTTTTGCAGATTTTTTTGAAAAAGCTTTTATGGCTTAGTTTGAAATTGCGCTTGAACTCTGCAAAGAAAAAGGGCAAGTTAAAATATTCACCCGTATCGGTTTTAGAGTTTTATGATGATTTTTTCTGTGAAACAACGGATGATCAAAAATCCGAAATGAAGTATTCTGTAATTGAGTGTGTACGCATTATCAGGGGTAATATGGTGCTTCTCCAAAAACACGAGGGCTTGGCATTCATAGTGCCCATTTCCTGCTTCAGAACAAAAGAGCAATACGATGAATTTTTGAGTTTCATAAAAGCCAAATGTTCAAAAGTTGATTATTTCGAGAAAATCTGAATTTTAAGAGGTGGTTTTTATGAGGTTTAAGCTTGATACTACCCTGAACGAAGAAAATTATCTGGATTTCAACCGGTTTGTGTTTAATAAGGCAAATAAAAAGAGGATAATTACAATAAGAATTCTCCTTTGTGCTATCATTTTTTGTATGAGCGTTCTTCTTTTTATCCGCGATGGGTTTACAGTTGTCTCAATTGTTAAGGTGGTAGGCTGGGTTGTTATTGTAATTTTTTTCCAGATTATTATGAAACCTTACTTCCGCTTGTGCCTGAAAATCATTTGTGAAATCCGCAAGAAGAAGGGCAAGCAGCTGTATTCTCCTTGGTCAACTACGGAGTTTTATGATGACTATTTCTGCGATACAACGGATAAAACCAAGTTCGAGGTTAAATATTCAGCGCTTAGCTCTGTAATCGTAATTAAAGGTAATATGGTGCTGTTGCTTGACGATAACGGTATATATTTTATTTTGCCGTTTTCCTGCTTCAGCACAAAAGAGCAATATGATGATTTTTTGAGCTTTATAAAGACAAAATGTGCAAAAGTTGATTATTTAGAAAAAGTCTGAATGAAAAGGGGATTTATATGAAAATCACAAAGAGATTATTATCAGTTTTAATTTCCTGCGTCATACTTTTAACGGGCTTCGGTGTTTTGGGCTTTGCTGCAACTGCTCCGAAAATTTATTATATTGACGCAATAAGCGGTGATGATGCCAACAGCGGCTTAAGTGAACAAGAGGCAGTTAAGACCATCAGCGGTCTGAAAACAGATAATATTACAGCCGGCACAAAGTTCCTTTTCAGAAACGGCGGCAGGTATGAGTGTACAGCCACTCTCGGTGACGTAAGCGGTACTAAGGATAACCCTATTGTTATTTCCTCTTACGGTGAAGGCGAAAGAGCCGTTCTTTATACAAACGAGGCTACGGAGGTTCTGAAGCTTGTTGACTGCTCTTACGTAAAGGTTTGCGACCTGGATATTACTGCACCTAATGGTGGCGGTATATGGATTAATACCGTAACAAAGGCATCTGAGGGTATCACCATTGATAATGTGTATTTTTACGATATGCCCAACGGTAAGGTTACAAGCCGTGACGATTTCAGTTCGGGTGCCGCCCGTGCAAGAGCCGCCGTTATGGTCAAAGCCTTACCCGGAACATCGAGATACCCCGTAAATAACCTTACAATTTCAAATTGCGAGGTTTACGATGTGGCAAACGGATTTATTATCTGGGGTTCGTGGAATGAAGCTGAAACCCCTTGGTGCGAAAATGAAAGTGAAATTGACCCTGTATTCAACACGGGCTTACTTATAAAGGATTGCTATCTTCACGATATGGATGCGGAGGCAATGGTTATAGGTATGTGTGACGGCGCGCTTATTACCAACTGTCGAGCCATTGACTGTTGTCAGGGCGAAGGAGTTGACGAAAACGGCGAAATTCTTTATTTTACCGCCGCAATGTGGTTCTGGGGAAGTGTAAACAGTACATTCCAGTATTGCGAAATTGCCGGACAGAAAAACTTCGGTGACGGCATGACCGTTGACTTCGACTCCTACACCCATAACTGCACCTATCAGTACATCTACTCTCACGATAATATGAGGTTTATGTGTAATAACCCCAATTATTCAGGTCATCACGGTAACACTGTGCGATACTGCTTATCTGTTAATGACAACGGTGGCAGAAGTACTACCGCGGTTGGTGAATGCGGTGAACACGAATTTAATTTCTACAATAACACCATTATCAATTCTGCTGAATTTCAGTTTAAAAATATGTATAACGCATACGTTGCAAATAACGTGTTTGTTATGAATGACGGCAGTACCTTCGCTTATGATATGGATAATATGATAAGAGGCAATGTTTTTGAAAACAACTGCTATTACAATGTAATGACACCCGTTATTGACATCAACGCAATGAATACGGTGCCCGGTTTTGCAGGTAACAATACAAACGATACAAGCAGTTACGTGCTTTCAAAGGATTCACCGCTTATCGGTGCAGGTACAAAGGTTGATGATGGCTTGACAACTGATT
Organism: Acutalibacteraceae bacterium; assembly: GCA_045543075.1. Lineage (GTDB taxonomy): Bacteria > Bacillota > Clostridia > Oscillospirales > Acutalibacteraceae > DTU089. Next base: position 22,515 of record JAZQLZ010000021.1, on the reverse strand, counting down.
TCTTTGGTAACGAAATCACAAGCAACAATATCGGTTGCTACGGCGGCGACGGTGTTGATGTTGAATACGAAGCCGAAACACCCTCCGAAAGCCTCATCAGAATGCTCAAAAACATTCTTCAGACAATAATCCACGAAATTATGGTTCTTTTTGATTAAGTATAAAGCAACCCCACCGAGTGATATTTGCATATCATTCAGTGGGGTTTGTTTTTGGCCCGCCCAAAGGGATTCGTGCTCCGCACGAGTACGTTCGCTATGCGAACCGTCGCATTATATGTCCCTCGCGTCTCCGCCAAGGCGAACCGACGCGAGATGGACTACGGGTTCGAATCCCTTTGTAAATTAATAAAAAGCAACACCACAAAAGTGGTATTGCTTTTTTGGCCCGCCCAAAGGGATTCGAACCCCCGTTCTTCAGAATCGGAATCTGCTGCGTTATCCAACTGCGCCATGGACGGATTTGTTGTTTTCTAATTATACTCATTTTCAAATGCTTTTGCAAGAGCGAAAAATGTTTTATTGTGTAAAATTGATTTTATTTTTGTTTTGTGATATGATGCTTGCGAGGTGGTATTATGAAGGCTGTTAATACATTACCCGAAGGCTACAGAGAAATTTACAGTGTAAATTTACAGAAGGATAAGAAAACGTCCTTATTAGTAAACGGGCTTTCAATTCTTATAGGTATAATTATGGCGGTTCCCATGCATTTTGTAGTGCCTGTGACAACTCTTTTTGATACGGAAACAGGCTTAATCGGATATATAATTAGAATGGCAGTGTGTTTTATATTGATGATTGCATATTTGGTGCTTCACGAATTGGTGCACGGAATAGCTATGAAAATCTGCGGTACTAAAAAGATTAAATATGGTTTTACCGGTTTATATGCCTTTGCAGGCAGTGATGATTATTATGCCAAAAAGCCTTATATTTTTATTGCCCTGGCACCCATTGTGTTTTGGGGTATTGTTATTGCCGTTATAACTCCAATGGTTTCTACATCATGGTTCTGGATTGTTTACTTAATACAGATAATTAACGTCTCAGGTGCCGCAGGCGATATTTTTGTTACTGCTAAATTTTCACGTTTTCCAAAAGATATTTTGGTTAAAGACCACGGTGTAGGTATGGTTGTTTATTCAAAAAGCGGTGAGGAACAAATCTCTGTCACCAACGAATCTGACAATCAAATTGATGATTCCAAGGCTGATTTCAAGCAAACAAAAAGTACCGCAAATATCAAAAAGGCAGGGAAAATTTTACTGACTGTTTTTAGTACTTTGTCTTTTTTGAGTGTAGCCTTTTGGGGATTTTTGTATTATTGGGGCGGTCTGTCTCATTTATATTACAGTCGAGATGTTGTGATTTCCTTATGCATTTTTGTGGTTGCTACAATAATTGCTTTCGCTGTTTTCATATTAATTAATGTAATGATGTTCAGAGGTAAAAAAATTATTCGTATTATTTGTATAATTCTTCTTGTTGTTTTTTTACCTGTGTCTCTTTATGGTTCTTTAATAGGAATGATAGGTGGTATGATACTTGGTCCAAACGGCTGTTCATATACCGAGGATATAAACAATTACGGTAAGTACGATAAAAACTACAACATTAATTATTTCCCCGAGTCCATTACTGATGATATGACAGTGGTTAAGTTTTCATATTTTTATAAATATATAGACACTTATCAAGATGACATTTATCTTGAAGTTGCGTTTGAGAATAGGGAAATAATGGATGAATATTTAACTACGGCTAAAAATTCATTTTCTGAAAAAGGTTATCTTACTTATCAGAATCCATACAATCCGAAATATACGGATATAATCGAAAAAACATGGGTTATATCTTCAAACAAGGACGGAGATCTTGCAGCTTCCATAAACTTTGAGGGAGATGAAGATTACAGATATGTTGATATGGTATATAAGTCAATTACATATTCTTATGATGAGCTTACAATAATCTATAATTATACATCTATAGGAAGCGATATAGAGGTGGGGAACAATCCCGATGAGGGTGAATACTATCCTAAATATCTTGAGCGATTCGGTGTAGAGTGGAATGAGGAAAATAGTTTTAATTACGAGTATGTTGATGCGTGATTTTTGCTTTTTTACAAAGTTTTACTTCAATCCCAAAAGGTGATAAATTATGCGTTATGTTGTGGCAATTGATTCTTTTAAAGGTAGTCTTTCTTCCTTAGAGGCAGGCTCAGCGGTCAAAAATGCCATACTTGACCTTGACGAAGATTCCCAAGTTGTCGTTTTACCATTGGCTGACGGAGGCGAGGGAACTGTTGAGGCTATGTATGAGGGTCTTGGCGGAGACTTGATTGAAGTTTCTGTTACAGGACCGTTACAACAAAAGGTTATGGCAAAATATTGCATATTACCCGATGGTGAAACCGCCGTTATTGAAATGGCTTCTGCTGCCGGGCTGACCCTTATTGAGCCTGATAAACGAGACCCGTTAAAAACTACCACCTACGGCGTGGGCGAGATTATAAAAGATGCCCTCAACAGAGGGTGCCGTCGATTTATAGTCGGCATAGGTGGCAGTGCCACTAATGACGGCGGCGTGGGTATGCTTAGTGCACTTGGCTTTTCTTTTACGGATATTAACGGCAATCCGATACCTCACGGAGCCCAAGGGCTTGGGCTTCTTGAGAATATTTCTGCAGAAAATGTTTTAACCGAATTAAAAAACTGTTCGTTCCGTGTTGCTTGTGATGTTTCAAACCCTCTTTGCGGTGCCTCGGGTTGCAGTGTGGTTTTCGCGCCACAGAAAGGCGCAACGGAAAGTGACATAATTAAAATGGATTTGTGGCTGAAAAATTACGGTGAAAAGTCAAAACTTCTTTTCCCCGATGCTGACTCCGAATATCCCGGAACAGGTGCCGCAGGCGGTCTCGGCTTTGCATTTTTAACTTATCTCAACGCTTCTCTTGAGTCAGGTGTCGGCATAATACTCGAGGAAAACGGTTTTGAAAAACACCTTGAAAATGCAGATATAGTCATAACGGGCGAGGGCAGGCTCGATTCCCAAAGTGCCATGGGTAAAGCTCCCGTGGGTGTAGCTCAGTTTGCAAAGAAATTCAACAAAAAGGTGCTTGCTTTTGCAGGCTCGGTTTCGGATGATGCGGTTGTTTTGCGTGACTTCGGAATAGGTGAATGCTTTCAGATAACTCCGAAGGATATGCCTCTTACCGAAGCTATGAAAAAAGATGTTGCGTATAATAATCTGTACAACACAGTGAAAAAGGTCATCGGCTCAATTAAATAACGAATTAATGTATCGGCTTTTCGGAGTCGGTACATTTTTTTATAAAAATCATCAAACGGGGAATAATGTTTTTAAAATATTTGAAAGGATGATTTTTTATGGTACAACAGGATACAATCAGGCTTCTTCGTGAATGTGATGCAGGTGTAAAAATGGGCACTAAATCAATTGATGATGTTCTTGATTATGTTAAAAGCGAAAAACTCAAAAAATTCCTTATTGAAAACAAGGATGAGCATTATAAGCTTGATACTGAACTTCAGATGCTTCTTGCACAGTATAAGGATGCGGGTAAGGATCCTAACCCGGTTGCAAAGGGAATGTCCTGGATGAAAACAAACTTCAAGCTTGGTATGGACCAGTCTGATAAGGTTGTTGCCGACCTTATTACTGATGGTTGCAATATGGGTGTAAAATCCCTTAATAAATATCTTAACGAATACAAGGCTGCGGATGAAAAGTCAAAGGATATTGCAAAACGTCTTATTAATCTTGAAGAGCACCTTGCACAGGAAATCAGAAGGTATTTATAATTGATATGAAAGCAACGGATTTTATCAGCCTTGCTGAAAAGTTGGAAAACGAAATTATCGAAAATCGTCGTTGGCTTCACGCCCACGCAGAGACGGAGTTTGATTTAAAGGAAACTGCCGCTTTTGTAAAACAAAAATTACAGGAAATCGGGTGCGAATACAGCGATTGCGGTAAGTGCGGTGTTAGTGGGCTTATAGGTAAAAATGAGGGTAAAACATTTTTACTGCGAGCGGATATGGATGCTTTGCCTGTAAATGAAGAATCGGAGCTTGAGTTTTCTTGCAAGGATGGCAAAATGCACGCCTGCGGACACGATATGCACACGGCTATGCTCCTGGGTGCGGCTAAGATTTTAAAACAATTTGAAAACGAGCTTTCGGGTAAGGTCAAGCTGATGTTTCAGCCGGCAGAAGAAATTTTGTCCGGTGCTAATAATATGATAGAAAACGGAATCTTGAAAAATCCCGATGTTAACGGGGCAATGATGCTTCACGTTATGGCGGGTTTTCCCTTAAAATCGGGTACTGTAATTGTACCGGCTTCGGGTGTGGGAGCACCTGCGGCGGATTATTTTACCATCAACATTCAGGGCAAGGGTTGTCACGGGTCAACACCTCATTTGGGCATTGACCCTATAACTGCGGCGGCTCATATCTTAATTGCTTTGCAGGAAATTTCCGCCAGGGAGATGGGCGTAACCGACGAGGGAATTATTACCATTGGTTCCTTTCACGCGGGTGCAGCAGGTAATGTGATTGCCGATACCGCGGTTTTACAGGGAACCTTGCGCGCCTTTGATGATACCTTGCGCCAAAATATTAAAAAACGTATTACCGAAATTGCCGAGAATACGGGTAGTGCTTTCAGAGCAAAGGTAACCGTAACCTTCGGCAATGGTTGCCCCACGCTTATAAACGATGAGCGTTTGGTTGAATCTGTCGGGAAATACGCCAGGGAATTATTAGGCGATGAGCTTGTGGCGGATGCAGCCTCATTCGGTACGGAAAACACCCATAAGGGCGGTTCTGAGGATTTTTCATACGTCAGCAAGCAGGTGCCTTCGGTTATGGTTGCGCTGGCGGCAGGGGAGCCCGAAAAAGGCTATAAATATCATCAGCACCATCCCAAGGTTATTTTTGATGAAGCGGTTATGAAAAACGGTAGTGCTTTATTGGCGTATAATGCATATAAATGGTTAAAAGATAACGAAAATTAACAAAAAGTTCTTTTAATTATAAAAACTCTGTGATATTATCGTGTTGGTGATATTATGGTAGGCAAGGATGTCAAAATAATTGAATATTCAAGGGGAGTGGATACCCTTAATTACCTTACCCACGGTTTTGGTGCGGTTTTAGGCTTTTTAGGCAGTATTATTCTTATTATCCGTGCCGAGGGATTTCGTGAGATTTTTGCGGTTACTGTTTATGGATTATCCCTTGTGGCGGTTTATGTTGTTTCAACTGTTTACCATAGCTTAAAAAATGGCGAGGCAAAACGAATTGCAAGGATAGTTGACCATTCAACTATCCCCTTACTTATAGCAGGGACTGCTACGCCCTGCGCTCTTATAAACCTTTTTGCGGTCAGTAAACCTCACGGAATAATTGTTTTCTGCCTTGCATGGTTGTGTACTTTATTCGGGCTGTTTTCCAAAATATTTTTCTTTGAAAAACTCAAAGCCGTAACTATGGGAGTATATATTACCTGCTGTACATTGATGCTCCTGGTTGCAGTCCCTCTTTTAGGTAAGATTGATATCGGTCAGTTTATATTGATTTTTGTGGGATGTGTTTTTTATCTTTTAAGCATCATTTTGTTGGGCTTGGGTAAGAAAAATGAAAAATTTCACCCGGTATTTCATGTGGTGGTTTTAATAGGCAGCGCTATTCATTACTATGTTATATTTAAATTAACTTAAGGAGGTTATTTTATGCCGTACATTAATTTGAAAACAACAAAAACTCTTACTCCCGAAAATTGCGATAAGATAAAAAGCGCTTTCGGTAAAGCCATTGAGTGTTTCCCCGGTAAAACAGAGGCGTGGCTTATGGTGGGTATCGAAGACGGAGTTAAGCTCTGGTTCAAGGGGGATAATTCTGAAGATACCGCTATTGTAGATGTAGAGCTTCTTGGCTCTGTATCAAAAGAGGGTAGCGAAAAAATGACCAAAGAAGTATGCGATATTCTGCAGAATGAACTGGGTATTTCACCCGACAGAATTTATGTTAAGTACAAAGGCTATGCCGATTGGGGCTGGAACAATATGAATTTTTGACATAACAAAACCGACTTGCTTTTGCAAGTCGGTTAATTTTATGTATCTTATTTCTTGTCCTCTTTCTTCTTGCGGAAGAGGATTGCCTGTACGGGGAAGAAGGCGATGAACTGGAAGGTCATGCAACCAAATGTTGAAACGTTGTTTGCAAGAGTAGAAGACCAATTTAAGTCAAGTAATAATGCATTGATTGTGGGAGCAAGCCATGCAGAGCCAAGAAGAATTATAACGGTGCAAACAAGGTAAATGGGGAGTGTAACTGCAATGTTTGCACTTGATTTGAATGTCTTTTCTCTGTTTATGAAGAATGCAACGATCTGTGCAACAACGTTTGAAACGTTGAATGCGATACAGTAACCGAGACCACCCAAGATGATTTCACCGGCCTCGTTGTAGTTAACGGGGTAGTTGAAAACGGGAACATTGTTAATTACAAGCTTTACGAATTCCTGATCAAAAAGCTCTTGAACAGCGGGAATCAAGGGGATGAGGTTAACAAGTGCGATCTGAACGATACAAGCACCCAAGCTTGCAAAAATGAATTTAACAAAAATCCAAAGCTTTGCAAGAAAGGCTTTTTTGCCATCTGCGGGTTGTGTAGTTTTTGACATAAAAATATCTCCTTCACTTAAATATATTGATATAGTACCACACAAAAAAATATAAGTCAATAAAAAGTAAATTCAAAATAAATGCGAAGCCTATCATCCCATTTTTGCCTTCGGCAAAAAAGGGAGGGGGACCGCGTAGCGGTGGTGGGTAGTTCCGGATGTGGGTATTTTTCAGTCGGTTAGAACACCAAGACCGTGTGGTGGAGGAGAGTCCTAATTACTCATTGTAAAAAGTAGCTTTGCGAATGGTAGCGGGTAGTTTCCTTTCTGCAATTCTTCACTTGTTGTAACAAAAAAATTGACAACCTTCAAAAAATATTTTATAGTATATTTGAACCCGAAAGTGGGAATAATTGTTAATAACAAAAACGAAAGGAAGTATTTTATTATGGAACTTAAAGGCTCAAAAACAGAACAGAATCTTCGTGCCGCATTCTCCGGCGAAAGCGAAGCAAGAAATAAATACACTTATTTTGCATCTGTTGCTAAAAAAGAGGGCTATCAGCAGATTGCCGCTATTTTTGAACAGACCGCAAATAACGAAAAAGAACACGCTAAAATGTGGTTTAAAGAGCTTCAGGGTATAGGCACAACTGCCGACAATCTTCTTTCTGCTGCTGAGGGAGAAAACTACGAGTGGACCGATATGTACGCTACCTTTGCAAAAGAGGCAGAGGAAGAGGGCTTCACGGAAATCGCAAATCGTTTCCGTATGGTTGCCGATATTGAAAAAACTCACGAGGAGCGTTACAGAGCACTTCTCAATAATGTTGAAATGCAGGCAGTATTTGAAAAAGCTGAGGAAACAATGTGGGAGTGCCGTAACTGCGGTCACCTTGTAATGGGCAAAAAAGCTCCCGAGGTTTGCCCCGTTTGCAAGCATCCTCAGGCTTATTTCGAAGTAAGAAAAGAAAATTATTGATTTTTTTATGGGCAACGGCATCAGTCGTTGCCCGTTTTATGTTTTTTTACCAATTTCTTAAGGTTGTATTTGGTCAGTTGTTTAATTGACATAATTTAGCATTATTGGTAAAATAATATATTGAAAAAATATATTTTATTCTTTAAAGGAGAATATCAATATGGGTTTTAATGAAATTGCGGCTAAAGCCGTCAGAAAAATAGGTAAAATGAGTTCAAAAAAACTCGTTAAAAAGGGTGTTAAAGCGGATCCGCTTCCCAGACCCGAGCCCACAGTAATTAAGGGTGACAGTTATGTTTGCGGTTATGCAATGCGCGAGGTTATGCCTGCGGATATAAAGGCTAAAAAGTACTGGATTGCAGGTCACGGTATGGGTCATGTTATCGAAAGCGTTCACGACCCCATTACAGTCAGTGCAATGTGGATTGGTGCTGATGATAACGGCGGTTATATCCATATCAGCGCCGATATTATCGGTCTTACAAACTTTGAACTCAATCTTGTTCGAGACGAACTCAAGGAATTAATAGAGAAAAGCAAGTGTGCCGGTGTTTTTGCATCCTGTACGCACACTCACGCAGGCTTTGATACTGTTGGTTATTGGGGTCAGCTTATGAAGCTTCAGAGCGGTAAAGACCCTGAATATATGGCGTTACTTCTTAAATCACTTAAGGAAGTTGCAATTGAGGCTTACGAAAACCGTAAACCCGGTAAGCTTTATATCGGTACTGTTCATGTTCCCGAGGCTCAGTTCTGCAAACGCGAGCCCAATGCAATGCACGACGTTCTCACAAGAACACGCTTTGTGCCCCATGACGGTTCAACAGAAACCTGGTTCCTCAACTATGCGGCTCATCCCAATACTTTGGGCGGCGACAACCGTGAATGCGGTGCGGACTATCCCTATTGGGTTAGAAAATATATAAATGACGAAAAGGCAGTTAATGTTCTTTACGGTGTCGGTGCTATCGGTGCTGTTGACCCGGGTGATTTCTGCGAGGATAAAAAGGAAAGAACCCGTCTTGAGGGTCTTACTCTCGGTAAAGCGGCACTCGGTATTGATAACGATAAAGAGATGCCCGTTGAAATTACTGTTCTTCAGCAGAAATATTATTCACCCGTTGATAACGGACTTCTTGCACTTATGGCAACAATCAAGGCTTGTTCGTCACAGCGTTATCCCTGCGATAAAGGTGATCTGGGCCTTGCACTTCTTACCGAAATGGCTTACATAAAACTCGGTACACAGCAGATTTTACTTCTTCCCGGTGAGCCCTTCCCCGAGGTTATATATGGTGGTGCTGCACCTGCAGAATCATCCGCAACAGGTAAGGGTATTGAAATCAACCCCACACCCATTATAGATATTGTTGGTGATAAAGATTTACTTGTATATTGTGTAACCAACGATATGACAGGTTACTGTGTAACACCCAACGATTTCGTGCTTCACGAAACCCAGGCGTATATTGAGCAGGGTAAGGATGTATTTGACAGGCGTCATTACCATGAAACCAACTCTCTCGGTTATCTTACAAACGAAACAATTGCGGAAAATGTTGCGGACATAATGACCAGGGTAAAATAAAAAGCGAAAAACTCTCAATTGGCGGTGATACTTATGATTTACTGTTTAGGTATTGATGGCGGCGGCACTCGTACAACTGCGAGTGTCTGTGACGAAAACGGTACCGTGATATGTAAAGCTGTGGGTAAAACCGTCAATTTTTATTCCGTGGGTATGGAAACGGCTCGCGAAAACCTTCAGGAGGTTATGGCTGAGGTTTATAAAAATATAGGCGATATTAAGTTTAAGAGTGCCTTTATAGGCTGCTCTGCTCTGGATAACAGAGCTGACGAGGAAACTGTAAATGCCCTTTGCGGCGGCATAATAAACAGCGAAAAAATCACTATGGACAGCGATGCGTATGTAGCGTTGTTCTCGGGTGATTGCTCTGTTTCCCGTGCGGTTGTTATCTGCGGTACGGGCTCCATGGTTGTGGGTATGGATACTCGGGGGAATACCTATACCAAAGGTGGCTGGGGTCACATTTTGGGTGATGGGGGCTCTGCTTATTCAATAGCTGTCAACGGTTTATGCGAGGCAGTAAACCTGTTTGATGAAAATGAGCTTGATTCGCCATTGGTTAAGTGTGCTCAAAGCTTTTTTGAAACAGACAATCTTCGCGAAATTATAGATAAAGTTTACAGCGGAGCTACTACTAAAGACATTATTGCCCATTTCGCGAAATGTGTTTCCTCAGAAGCAGAAAACGGCGATACGGTATCTGTGAAAATAATAAAGAAGGAGTGTAATAAACTCCTCAGAACGGTTTACTCACTTCTTGACGAAATGAAAGGCTGCGCTGTTATTTATCTTTACGGCGGGGTTTTTCAGAATAATGCTATGTTTACGGATTGTTTTGTTGAATTATTAAAAGAAAAATATCCCTTAATCAAGGCTGAGTTGCTCAGAAAACCACCTGACGAGGGTGCGCTTAAGATAGCGAGGGAAAATTGTGAGTAAATATATAGAGTACATAGAAAATGTACAAGGTATTATCGAGAAAATAAAAAACGAGGGTGCTGACAGTATTACAGAAACCGCCTTGATTTTTAAAAATGCTCTTAAAAACGGTAATAATATTTACCTTTTCGGCACGGGTCATTCCCATATGCTTGCAGAGGAACTTTTTTACAGGGCAGGGGGACTGGTGAAAATTCACCCCATACTCAGCGAACCTCTTATGTTACATCAATCAGCCTTTGAGAGCACCGAAAAAGAGCGCCGGGAGGGACTTGCCGAAAGCCTTTTTGACGAGTACGGTATAAAAAAAGATGATGTTATAGTCATTATTTCAAATTCGGGCAGAAACGGTGTTATTGTTGATATGGCTCTCCTTTGTAAAGAGCGCAGTGTAAGGGTTATTGCTCTTACAAATATTAATCACACCATGAGCGGTGCCTCCCGCCATAAAAGCGGTAAAAGACTTTGCGAAATTGCTGATATTACTCTTGATAATTTCGGTTGCGTTGGTGATGCCTGCGTTGAGATTGACGGTGTTTCGGGCAAGGTCTGTCCCACATCAACGGTTACGGGGGCGCTTATATTAAACTCCGTAGTTGCCGAGTGTATTGAAATGTGCGTTGCAGACGGTTTTGAACCTGAGCATTTTGCAAGTGCAAATATTGACGGCGGCGACGAAATAAACAGTAAATTGGTTGAAAAATATAAAAAGGAAATTAAGCATTTATGATATATCCGAAAATCAGAAGCAATAATCTTCTCGGCAAAAGACTTGATGTTAAATCCGTTAAATTAACGGGCGAATGTATATGTCTTGCCGAAAGAGTTTTTATAAGTAATGATATTGACATTAACGGTGATTTTACAGTTGAAGTTAAGATTTCCGATACGAAAAAAACAACATATATTGACGAGATTTCAAAAATCACTGATGAGAAATATATTATTGATGTTTCAGAAGATAAAGCTACAATTACCGCATCTTGTGACAAAGGTGTGTTCAGGGCTCTTAATACCCTTTGTAAGCTGATTAATAAGAATGAATTAAAAACGGGCACTTGCGAGGATTATCCCTTGTTTTCAACCCGTGGTTATATTGAGGGCTTTTACGGTAAAACATGGTCGAATGAAAGCCGTGTGTCCGTAATGCGCCTTATGGCAAAATATGGTATGAATACATATTTTTACGCTCCTAAAGATGATATTTATCACCGTGAAAAATGGCGTGAAACATATCCCGAGGATGAATATGAAAATCTTAAGGTGCTTTTTAATGAGGCTTGTGACAACTATCTCCATTTCAATTGGTGCGTGGGACCGGGTCTCAGTTATAAATACACTTCCTCGGAGGATTTTGATTTACTTATAAATAAATTCAGAAGTATTCATTCAATGGGTGTAAAGGGCTTTGGTCTGTTACTTGATGATATACCGTGGGAGTTTCAGTATGAAGAGGATGAAAAAGCCTTTGAGGGTATAGTGGATGCTCACATTAAGCTTGTGAATGATACATATAATGCCCTTAAAAATATCGACAGTGAAATAAAGCTTTCAGTTTGTCCCACCCAGTACAGCGGTGACGAAAACGGATACTATATTTCAAAATTCGGCAAGGGAATACCCTCGGATGTAAGAATGTTCTGGACGGGGGAGGAAATCTGTTCAAGAGTATTAACCGTCAGAGAATCTCAGGAGCTTTTGCGCTCAACAGACCACAGACCACTTTTTTGGGATAATTTCCCCGTGAATGACTGCGAAATGTTCCAGGAAATGCATCTTGGGGCTCTTGTCGGCAGGGATAGGGATTTGTATAAAGCCTGCGAGGGTCTTATTTCAAATGTTATGGAATACGCTGAGTGCAGTAAAATACCCCTTATGACAATTGCCGATTATCTTTGGAACCCCGTGGATTACAATCCCGAGGAATCTCTGAAAAATGCCCATTATGAAATTCTGGGCGAAAAAGCGGAGCTTTTCGGATATTTTGCAGATCATCTGGGTGTTTCGTGCCTTTCAAAATACAGCTCCTCACTTATGAGCGAAACTCTTTCGCGCATAAATTTCCTTTTAAATAAAGGTGATAAAGAGCAGGGCTTCAAAGAGTTTTCTGCCTACAACAAAAATATGCGCGAGTGCCTTGTGATGCTTCGGGATGAATCTGTGCCCCTTTTCAAAGAGCTTAAAAAATGGGTAAAGAAATTTTCAATGTGTTGCGATTTGCTTGATGCAATTTACAACGCTAAGAAAGACGCGTCTGAAGATAATATGAAAATACTTTCGGAGCTTACGGAAAAATACAATTCCGACGGCGTGATTTTAACAGGTTTCTGCCTTCGTGAAATGGCGGAAAAAACCCTGAATTTATATTGATATACGGAGAAAATATTATGTACATAAACGAAAAAACCTTTAATATCCATCCCGAAACCACCGATACCGAAAAGGAAATGCAGAGCTACCTTTTCCTGGAAAACAACGGTGTAGAGTATATCCGTGCCGAGCACGACGAGGCGGCAACGATTGAGCTATGCGAAGGTGTGGAAAAGGTAATTAATGCAAAAATCTGTAAAAATCTGCTTCTTTGCAACCGTCAACAGACGAAGTTCTATATGTTACTTATTCCCGGTGATATGCCCTTTAAAACGAAATATCTTTCCGCTCAGATTAATTCATCCCGCCTTTCTTTTGCAAGCGGTGAGCAGATGGAAAGCCTTCTTAATGTAACCCCGGGCTCACTGACGGTTTTGTCACTTATGTTTGATAAGGCGGAGAATGTTGAGCTACTTATTGAAAAGAATGTTTTCAATGACGAGTACTTTGCCTGCCATCCTTGTGTAAATACTGCTACGGTTCGTTTTCTTACCAAGGATTTAAAAGAAAAGGTTCTTCCTGCTTTGGGCAGGAGTTATACGGTGGTTGATTTGGAGTGTCACGAAGATGAGGTTTGATACTGCTATTTTTGACCTTGACGGTACGATTCTTGACACGCTTTCGGATTTAAGTGACAGCGTGAATTATGCACTCGAAAAAAACGGTCTGCCCGCTCGTACCGAGGATGAGGTAAGGTCTTTTGTAGGTAACGGCATCAGATTACTGATTGAAAGAGCCGTTCCCGAAAACACCGATCAATCAGTAGTTGATAATTGCTTCAACGATTTTAAAAGTCACTATAAAACCAATTCCACTAATAAAACAAAGCCCTATGACGGCATAAGCGAGGTTTTAAATGAACTGAAAAAACAGGGGATTAAAATTGCGCTTGTATCAAATAAAGCTGATTTTGCCGTTCAGGAGCTTATGGTGAGATATTTTCCCGGTGTGTTTGATTTTGCAACGGGGGAAAGGGATGGCGTAAGGCGTAAGCCATACCCCGATTCGGTTTTTGCGGCAATGGAATATTTAAATGCCGATAAAAATAAAACTGTTTATATAGGGGACTCGGAAGTTGATGTTGAAACTGCCCGTAATTGCCAAATACCTTGTATTGCGGTGAGCTGGGGTTTCAGGGACAGAGAGGTTTTAACAAAGCTTAATCCCGAATATATTATTGACGAAACAAATCAGATAACAGAAATATTGAAATGAGGTTTAATTATGAAAGTTTTGCTTGTTAACGGTAGCCCTCACGAAAGAGGATGTACTTTCACTGCACTTTGTGAAGTGGAAAAAGAGTTGAAGAGCTCGGGCATTGATACTGAAATTTTCTGGTTGGGTAATAAACCTGTAAGAGGTTGCATCGGTTGCGGTAAATGTGCTCAGAATAACGGGCACTGTATTTTTAGTGATGACGTTGCAAATATGTTTATTGATAAAGCAACGGATTGCGACGGGTTTGTTTTCGGTTCGCCCGTTCACTATGCCGCACCTTCGGGTACAATTTGCGCTGTTCTTGACCGAGCCTTTTATGCAGGCGGCAATAAATTCAAATATAAACCGGGTGCTGCAGTGCTCAGCTGCCGTCGTGCAGGTTCAACTGCTGCTTTTGATGTTCTTAACAAATACTTCACCATAAGCAATATGCCCATAGTTTCATCGGGCTATTGGAATATGGTTCACGGCTCGACTTCTGAGGATGTGCTTAAGGATGAGGAAGGTCTTCAGGTTATGCGTACTTTGGGTAAAAATATGGCATGGTTACTCAAATGTATCGAAATGGGAAAAAATAAAGGTATAGAAAGACCGGCAGATGAACTTAAAATTCGCACTAATTTTATAAGATAATTGATTTTTGCGTTTTTGGTGGTATAATAATTCCAGTTGGAAATGAAAGGAAGATTGTAATGAACGATATTCATGCACTCTATAAATTATGGAGAGAAAAGGCTATCCTTGATAATGATTTACAAGAAGAATTAATCTCCGTTGAAGGTAATGAAGATGAAATTCTTGACCGTTTTTATAAAAACCTCGAATTCGGTACAGGCGGATTGAGGGGAGTTATCGGCGCAGGTACAAACCGAATGAATGTTTATACCGTTGCTCAGGCTACCCAGGGTCTTGCAGATTATCTTAATGAGACTTTTGAAGAGCCCACAGTTGCCATTGCTTACGACTCCCGTATTAAATCAGATGTTTTCGCTGAGTGTGCCGCAAGTGTTCTGGCAGCAAACGGTGTCAAGGTGTATATTTATCCCGAGCTTATGCCCACACCCATGCTCTCTTTTGCTGTAAGAAGATTGCATTGTTCATCGGGTATTGTGCTTACTGCCAGCCATAATCCCTCAAAATATAATGGCTTCAAGTGCTATGATCCCACAGGTTACCAGATTACTGACGAAGCTGCTGCTAAGATTTACAGTTATATGAAGAGCGTTGATATTTTTGACGGTATCAAGCGTATGACCTTCGAGGAAGCACTCGCAGCGGATATGGTTGACTATATTGAGGATTGGCTTAAAGAGGAGTTCCTTGATTGCGTTCTTGATTGCTCAATCAACAAGGATGTTGTTAAAAAATCAGGTATTAAAATTCTTTATACACCCCTTAACGGTACGGGTAATAAGCCTGTACGCCGTGTTCTCAAAAAATTAGGTGTTAAGGAGCTGCAGGTGGTTAAAGCTCAGGAAAAGCCCGACGGCAATTTCCCCACATGTCCTTATCCCAACCCCGAAATCCGTCAGGTGTTTGAGGAAGGTCTTAAAATGACCGATGAATTCCCTGCAGACCTTATGATTGCTACTGACCCCGACTGTGACCGCGTTGGTATTGCAGTACGCGATAACGGCGAATACAAGCTTATGACCGGTAATGAAGTGGGTGCAATGCTTTGTGAATACATTCTTTCTGAGCTTAAGGCAAAGGGCACACTTCCCGAAAACCCGGTTGTTGTTAAAACAATTGTTACAACACCCCTTATTACAGAAATCTGTAAAGCTTATAATGCAGATATGCGTGACCTTCTCACAGGCTTCAAGTATATTGGTGAGTGCATTACCGAGCTTGAAGCAAAGGGTGAGGAATACCGCTATGTTATGGGCCTTGAGGAAAGCTACGGCTACCTTACAGGTATTCACGCCCGTGATAAGGATGCCGTTAACGGTGCTATGATTATCTGTGAAATGGCTGCATTCTATAAAACAAAGGGTATTACACTCTGGCAGTTTATGAACAGTATTTACGAAAAATACGGCTATTTCTTCAACCAGCTTGACAACTACGCTTTCGAGGGCGCCGCAGGTATGCAGAAAATGGCGGATATGATGGAGTCTCTGAGAAATGAACCGCCCAAGGAAATCTGCGGAAGCAAGGTTGTGTGGGTAGGTGACTATAAGACAGGCAAAACTACCGACGGTGAAACAGGTCTTCCTAAATCAAATGTGCTTTCATACAGAATGGAAAGCGGCGATACGGTTATCGTAAGACCCTCGGGTACAGAACCTAAAATCAAAATTTATATTACCGCAAAAGCGACCTCAAGAGAGGATGCCGAGAAGAAGCTTGCAGAAGTATCTTCAAGCGTAAAAGAGCTTTTAGGTATAGAATAAAAACAACGATGCCATCCTTCGGGATGGCATCGTGTTTTTTGGCTTAATTAGCAGCAGCCACAGCCGCAGTCGTTGTTGCGACCGCAGTCATTGCTGAGGCAGTTGTTACCGCAACCGTTGCCATTGCCGCAAATCAAGAAGATGATGATAAGGATAATAATCCATGAACAGTTATTACCGTTATTGAAGAAGCAACCCATTCTTAATCCCCCTTTCAATGCATAATATGTCAGAGACATATTTTTGTTACAATGAATAACAATAAAATTTACGAACAGAATAAGTGTGTCAAAAACAATGCGATTGAAAGGTGTGAAAATATGAGCTTTATGTTTGATTTTGATAAGTATAAAAAAGGCGATTCCCGATATTACGATGATTACGATAATGATGATTTTGATTATGAGTACTCAGAGGAATTGTTTTTTGAAGATGAATATGGCGACGATAACGATTTGCTTTAAGATTGGCGAGTATTTTAACGAAATATGAGTGGAAAGGATTATCCCAAAATCCGGTTCGGATACACTTTATCCACTCTAAGGAGCTGCAAAAAAACTTTGGTTTTTTAGAGCGGGCTTACTAAGGACACAAAAAAAGAGGTAATGCGGACATCCGTATTACCTCTCATTTTTAACACTTACACCTTTGGTGGTGAGTAAGTGCGCTGTTAAAATTTATTTTTCTTCGCTTCTTTAATTGTGTAGTACTTATTACATTGACTACAATAAAGCTCAATATGCGTAAATTTCATATCACCTTTTACAAACATATCTGCAACCTCAAAATCATAATTTTCAGATTCGGGTGATTCGGAATTGACAATTTCTGAAACTTTTCTTTTAGATAATTCAGCATTGCAAACAGGACAATAATGCTTTTTAAACATCTGAAATATGTTTTCAATTTTAAAACTGCATCCCTTTATCATTACACCCCTCCTATGAGTGATTAGCTTTGATTGTTTTCAATGAAGAAATAAGCATTCTTCTGATTGTTCCGCAATCATTATGTAACTTTTTATAATTTTCTTCAGATAAACAGTCAGTTTCAAAAAGAAGTTCTAACCAATACTCTGTTTCGTAGCACTCTTTTTGTGCTATCTCTAATTTTGATATAAAATCTTTGGTTCCCTGTGCATATTGTGCTTCGTGTATATTTGCGCCGATAGAAGTTGCTGAGCGAAGAAGCTGATTTATCAGGACAGATTCTTTTTTATTATTTTTCATATCTCGGCAAGCA
Source organism: Acutalibacteraceae bacterium (assembly GCA_045543075.1). Lineage (GTDB taxonomy): Bacteria > Bacillota > Clostridia > Oscillospirales > Acutalibacteraceae > DTU089. Next base: position 5,121 of record JAZQLZ010000021.1, on the reverse strand, counting down.
AAAACTATTTCTTTTGCAAACTCTTTAGCTTTATCCCGCAAAATACTATCCGCCATAAATACCACCTCTATATAAATTATACAGAAAACGGAAAAGTTTTTCAAGTGTTATTCTGCCTTGCGGCAGAGTGATATTATTGTCCCCGGACAATAGTGTTATTGAATCCTTCGGATTCAGTGTTATTTTATTCGCAACAAACTCGCGAAGCGAATAACACTGTGCGAAGCACAATAAAACTGCGAAGCAATACAACTCGCCGTATGGCGAATAAAACTGGCGTTGTATCCTTACGGGTACAACGCCTTGCGGCTCCTTTTTTAATGCAAAAATAACAGATAGGGTACAGATTCCCGCGACTCGTTTTATGCAAATAAAAAATGGTCAAAAACGACAAATTCTTTTCTTTTGCTTTGTACAATGTTACAAAGTTCGAAAAAATTAAAAAATTTATGAAGCATTTTACATTTTTTGTCATATATAAGTGAAACCAATAAAAATCGGAGCGTGATGTATGTAAATTTGTATATAAAGAAATTGTAATATGGATTTTAAAATTTATGAAAGGATGATTTTGGTGAAACGATTACTCAGAATACTGTCGGTAATAATGGCGACCATAATGTTTTTCGGCGTATTCTCAGCGGCAAATCCTGCGATAGCGGCTGAAATACAGCAGGCAAGTGCCGAAGAGTCAGGTTCGGATGTTACGGAACAAGTAACTGAAAACTATGAGGGCGACGAAACCGAAGAAGAGCCTGAAATAGTCGGTGAAGACAAAACCCGTCGAGATGAGTTGACAAAGCATTTCATAATGAGCGACGGTAGCAGAAAAGCTGTTATGTATTCGCAACCCGTCCATTTTCTTAAGGATGGCAAGTGGGTTGATATTGACAACACCCTGACATATGATGCTGTCAATGGCGAATACCGTAACGAAAACAACACTTTTGACATATCCTTTAAAAAGGATTTTAATGATGAAAACCTGATTAAAATAGAAAACAACGGCTACACGCTCACTATGGGATATAACGGAAATTCGTTACGCAGAAATATTGTGAACGCCGAGCTTCCCGAGAAAGTGGAGTTAAAAAACGATGTAGCAAGTCATATTGAAAAGATAAACGAAAGTATCATATATGACGGCTTTGAAGCTGATTGCAGTCTTGAATATACCGTAACAAGTAACGGTGTAAAAGAGAATATCATAATCAACACAAAAACCGATAAAAATGAATTTGTTTTCAATGTTAGTGCACCGGGTCTTGTTTTAAATAAAAATGAGGACGGCTCAATATCAGCTAAGAGCAGCGATAATACCGAAATATTTTACATACCTGCTCCCTTTATGTATGATTCTCAGAATGTTTATTCATACGATGTTGAGTATGATTTGAAAAATGAGGGTAACGGGAACTATATTTTAACAGTTATTGCCCATAAGGCTTGGTTGGAATCGGAGGATAGAGCTTATCCCGTAACCATTGACCCCGCTATACAGACCGAGCGCGAAAGGTCCGCTATTAATGCAACCTTTGTAGCAAGTGGCAGACCCACGGAAAACATGGACGATATGCGTGACGTGTATATCGGTGTGGAAAGCAGTGATTACTTAAAATGCAGAGCTCTTTTTGAATTTTCATTACCCCCGCTTCAAAAGGGCGAAATGGTAGTCGGCGGTAGGCTTGCTTTGGCTCAGCATTCATCAAGCTTTTACGATTCCACAATGCCCGATCAACAGATAAACGCCCACCTTGTAACGGGCGAATGGGTTGATACACAGGTAAATTGGAACAATCAGCCCGCATATAACGGTACAGTACTTGATTATTCCTTCATTAAACAAAACGTTAATGAGTGGAAATGCTTTGATATAACAAAAGCTGTTAAGGGCTGGTACGAGGGTACATATGCCAACAACGGCATTATGATTAAAAAAGCTGTTGAAGACGGCGCCAATGGACAGGTAGCAGCCCGCGGTATTTTCTGGTCTGATAAATATAACGGTGAAGAGGATTGCTATCCGTACATAGAAATTGAATATCGCAACAATAAAGGTCTTGAGAGTCAGTGGAGTTATTCGAGCTTCTCTCAGTCCTCCTGCGGTATCGGGAGCGTAAATGACTATACAGGTAACCTTGTTTATCAGATACCCATTGCATCCACTGTAAGCGAGATTATGCCTATAAGTCTTAGCCTTGTGTATAACACTTATTCATCGGGCGAAACCTACGTAAGCGGTAAAAACGGATCATCAAAAACCACTCCGGGTAAGGGCTGGAAGCTTGATATTCAGGAAACCGTTCTGCCCTCCACAGAGTATAATCTGACGGGTGACGATGCTGAAAAATATCCCTATGTATATACAGACGGTGACGGCACGGAGCATTACTTTAAAAAAGTAACCAAAACCGAGAACGGTGAAGAAGTCACTACTTACGAGGATGAGGATAATCTTAACTTAACCCTCGATGATGTTGCCACATCCGAATATAAGTATAAAATAACGGACAAGCAGGACAATGCCCGTTTGTTCAATGCTAACGGCAACCTTACTCATATTAAGGATTCCAACGGCAACAGCATTAAGATTGAATATGATGCTGCGGGCAAAAAAATACAAAAAATCACCGACGGCACGGGTCATACACTAACATTCGGTTACTACAAATCAACCGAAAATGTTGAGTTAGGCTATATTGAGACCATAACCGATAATGCGGGTAGGGTAATTAATTTCAAAACATCGGGCGGTAAGCTTAACTCAGTTGAGTATTACGATGGCACAAAGGTATTTATAGTTTATGAAAGTGTAAATTCCGATTTAATAAACTATGTGTGGTCAAGCGACCGGGTTGGCGTAAACTTTGACTATACCGTAAGTGCTAAAGGTTACCGCGTGCGTAAGGTAACTGAGTTTGCAGCCAATACAATTCTACCGACTGTTACTCAGCACGAGGAAGGTCAGGTTGTGACCTTTGACAGGTCAAGCTATAATACAACCGTAATACGTTCCGGCGGTATTGACGGCACAACCTACGATACAAGCACCGAAGACACCGAGCTTGCTACACGAGGCTACAAGAATGATGACATTGTAACCACATTGCAGTTTGATAATACGGGCAGAACAACCTCACAGCAGGTGTCTTACGGCAATGGTGACGAGGTTGGCGCAGGTACGTATAATCACGGTGATACATCGGGCAGTAAAAACAGAATAACCGATTCTGCAAGCCTCGGTAAAAACACCTTCAATATGCTTACAAACGGAACCTGTGAGGATTTTTTGGGTTGGACACAGAATAAGCCCACGGGTATAAACACCGCAATGTACCTTGTTACAGGCACTCAATACACGGGTAAAAATTGTTTTGCAATAAACAACGGCACAAGCCTTTCGGTACAGGCGAACACAAACTACGGTCAGATTGTAAACAGTGTTACAGCGGGTGATACCTACACCTTGTCCGCATTCGTTAAAACAGCTGACCTTGTAAAAACCACCTACGAGGGTGCAACGGGTAACAGAGGTGCCTACGTGCAAATCAGCGCACGTGATGCATCAGGTAACGTGCTGGGCTACGCTCAGTCCCAGGTGCTGTCCTCTGACACCGACAACAATATAAACGGCGGTTGGCGAAGACTCAGCGCAACATACACCTTGCCCGAGGGCACAACAAACGTTGCAGTGTATCTTTGCCTTAGAAACGTAGCCGGTAAAGCCTACTTTGACGACGTACAGTTAGAGGTGGGCTCAGCACCCAACAGCGTAAACCTTTTACAGAACTCAAGCTTTGAGCAGGTTAAAGCAACCAATGAACCTGCATTCTGGGCGGTTAGTAATATAACCGACCCCACCCTTGACGGTTCAACCTCTACACACAGGGACGGGGAAAAGGGTCTTAAAATCAATGGTGATGTAAATACCAAAAAAGCCTATTTCCAGTCCGTTGAGGTTCAGGGAAATCCCAACGATACTTACATAGTCAGCGGTTGGGCGGCAGCTTACGCGGTGCCATCTTCATTCCATAGCCACTACGAGCAAAACGGGGCTACCATTACCGACACAGCCGCAGGAGAAATCTTAAACAATGATGACGAGGACGACGATGAAACCGTAAAATTTGTTGAGGACAGTAAATTCGAAATAGCCGTGACGGTACTCTACAAGGACGAGGACGGTAACGAAAAGCAGCAGGAAAAGAACCCGGTTAAATTCAATACCAATATTGCCTCGTGGCAGTACGGCTCAACCCCCATCGTCTTAAAATACGTGGACGATAAAACCACAACCGAGGATGACGGCAAAACCTATACGCCGTATAAAATAAAAATATCCTTGGTGTTTGCTAACCAGGCAAACCACGCGTATTTTGACCATATTCAGCTCATAAAGGATGTTGCTCAGTCCTATGTTTATGACAAGGACGGTAACCTTGTTACAGTAAGTGCAAATGCCGAGCAGAAAAACAATATGGAATACGACGGTGAGGATAACCTTGTATCGTACAAGGATGCTTTAGGCTACGAAACCACCTTCAATTACCAGGAGGGCACCCACAACCTTACCGAGGTCACCACACCCAAGGGCGTTAAAACTCAGTATTCATATAACGATAAGGGGCAGGTAACCGATGTACAGACTAAAAACTCGGATTTTAACGGGTATATAAAGACTGAAACCCAATATACTGCTGATGGAGCATATGTTGCTTCAGTTGTTGATGCAAACGGTTACAGTACATCTTACACTTACAACAACCTTACGGGCGAGCTTTTAACAACTAACAGCCCCAATGGTCTTGTTACGACCAATACGTACGATAACAGTCGCTTAGAAAGCACTAAAGCAAATTACACAAAGGTTAATTATACATATAGCGGTAATCGTGTTAATACCATCTCTTATGGTTATGGTAATGATTGCCTGTACGGTGAAAGCTACAGCTTCGTCTATGATAATTTCGGCAATGTTCTGCAAACGAAGGTCGGCAGTACCGTACTTTCTGAAAACGATTATGACGATAATAACGGCATACTTGAAGAAGCAAGGTACGGCAACAACGACAGCGTTAAATATGACTATGATAAATCGGGTAACATTATAGCCGAATATCA
>JAZQLZ010000020.1:0-12653 GCA_045543075.1 Acutalibacteraceae bacterium | reverse complement strand
AACACCCACATTGATATTATCACTGTAGCTCAGCTTATACTCGGTATTTAAGGTCAGTGGTCTGTTGTTGGCTTTTGCGTTTACAACGGGCTCGATTTCATTACCCGTGTAGGTCTGATTCGGAATGGAATCAAGAACAAGAGTTGTGTATTTAATATTGTTCTGAATAGCATACGTTTCAGCGTACGAGCCCTCGTTACAGTAAATAACCATATCCTCGTTAGAATCCATAAATGCATCTTCGCTTATGGAAGTAACGCTGTCGGGAATAACAACTGTTTCTAAAGAAGTGCAGTTTGCGAAAGCCACAGAACCGATTTCCTCAACCTTTCCGCCGATTACGACTATCTCAAGTTCTGCACAATCCCAGAAAGTTTCGTCAACAATACTTGCAACGCTTTCGGGCATAACAATTTTTTTCAACGGACATTTTCCGAAGGCACCTCTTGAAATATATGTAATATTTTCAGAGAAAATAATTTCTTTAAGCCCTGCCCTATTGAATGCATAAAAGCCTATCTCAGTTAAATTTTCAGGAAATTCAATATATTCAAGCTTCGTACAGCACCAGAACGCCTCACGTCCAATCACAAGTAAGCTATCCGGCAAATCTATTGAAGTTATTCTTGCATTCACAAATGAGCCGTCAATAACCTCAAGTCCTTCGTTCAGATTGATTTCAGTTAGTGCGTTACTTCTGAAAGCCTTTCCTATTCTTTTTACATTTTTAGGAATGGTTATAGTTGTAATACTGTTGTTTGTAAAGGCGTAATCGGGAATTTCAGTGAATTTCGCATCCTCGTGTAAATTTAATTCCGTAAGTCCCAGGTTATCAGCGGCATATTCTTCGATAAGTTCAACATTTGCACCAACATTAAGCACCTCAAGACCGAATTCGTTAAGTGCATAAGACCTGAGAGTACCGCCGGTTATTGTTAATTCTTTAAAATTGCGGGGTTTATACGTTCTTCTGAAGCTACTATAATCATAAGGACTTGTAGCATGCTCATATTCCTGTGTTACACTTTCAAGGGTACTATGATGACAAGCCCCTTCACGATAAGTAGCATCGGAATCAAACCAATAACCGATAATTGCCTCGTATGTATCGGTTTCGACATCACGATTTCTACCTACAAAAGGAACAGTAAGCTTTTCCAAGCCACACATACCGGCAAATGCTCTGCTCTGAATTGTTTCAACAGTATCGGGAACTACAAGCTCTTTAATTTTACAGCAACCATTAAATGCATTGGTTCTGATTTCAAGAACTGAATCAGGAATAGTAATTTCTGTAAGGCTTGAACAACCGTAAAATGCATTTACGGGAATATATGTCAAACCGTCAGGAAGATTGATTTCCGTAAGACTTGAACAGCCGTTGAAGGAATTTTCCGAAATATACTCCAAGCTATCAGGAAGAACGATTTTGGTAAGACCTGAACAACCCTTAAATGCGTTTTCCTCAATATATAACAAGCTATCGGGAAGGATTATACTTGTTATATCCTTGTTTCCTGAAAACACCGTACCGATTCGTGTAACACTATCAGGCACTACTATTTCAGTATCGTTTCCCCTATATTTTGTAAGTTCACCGTCTTCGGTAATAACAAAATCAGCCTCTGTACCCGTGTACTGTGTTTCATCAAAAGCACCTTCGCCAATTGTATAATATGTACTTGGGAATTTTACCTCCTTAAGCTTTGAACAGCCCTTAAAGGCATATTCTCCTATGGAATTAACGCTATCGGGAATTACAACACTTGTAATGCCTGTGCACTTAAAAAATGCGTAGTCCCCTATTGTTTCAACCTTTGAGGGTATTTCTATATTATTAAATCTGCAAAGCGCAAAAGCTCTGGAACCGATTTCTGTAACATTTTCGGGTATTGTAAAGCCGTCTAAGGCATAGCAACAATCAAAAGCCGAATCAGATATTTTAGTTATTTTATCAGAATTTTCAAAAACAACCTCTTTAAGTCCCTCACAATTATTTGCAAAACCTGTAGGGATAAAGGTATCCTCAACCGTTTCCTCTACGGTGATTTTCTCAATTTTTTTGATATTCTGAAAATTATAAGCATAAATGTTCTTTGTTATGGTAACCTCTTTAAGCGAATTTGGTACATAATAATTTTCACTTTGATAATTATTATTTCTATATCTGCAAACATAGGTATTGGGAAACTGTTTATCACCAAAAATTGTACCTATATTATCGCTACCTTTTGAATCCTCCGTCTTACCCAAAGGTCCGTAACCCACAAAGGGTGCTGTAAGGCTTGTGATATCCGCACCGTGGAATGAGCCGAGGGAAACCTTTTTCAAGGAGTCGGGTAAAACAAGAGCTTTACCGTCAAAGCAGGTAAAATTCTTAAAAGCCCATGCATTGATTTCTCTTAATTCAGGAGGGAATTCAAAGCTTTTAACTGATGAACACTCAGCGAAAGCATACTGTTCAATAGTCAGAAGGGAGTCGGGCAATGTAATTTCTTCAAGGGCAGTACAGCCGTAAAAAGCGTATTCATCCACGGTTATCAAGGGACTTGTAGCCTCAAGCTTTTTTATGGCAGTAAAATCTTTAAATGCGTTTTTACCGATAATTTTAATATCACCCTCAATAAGAACATTCACGCATTTATCCTGCATGTCTTTCCATTCTTCAGTTGAGGTATATGTGGATGATAATTCACCCGAACCGCTTACAACTAAATTTTCACCGTCAAATGTCCACTCTATTGCATCCGCTGCACTAACGTACGTTATGACACTTGTTGGTGCAATTGATACAAGTATCAACAGGATTAAAAATATTGATAGGGATTTTTTTAATATATTTTTCATAGCTTCCTCCTCGGAAATGTTTTATAAGGTGTCAAACCTCTCTTCGAAGAGAGGGGGACCATCGCTTGCGATGGTGGAGAGTTCTGAACGCGAGCCCTCGAGCGTTTGTGGAAACGCAGTTTCCATTGACCCCAACTTGCTTTTTAACAAATATTATATGAAAGTATATATTTCATTTTTACTTTATGAGAAAACATAGTTTATTACAATTGAATCTTGCGATTCAACGACGCTAAGCTCATGCGTCGAGAATCCTCCACCACGCTGACGCGCGGTCCCCCTCCTTTCGAAAGGAGGTATGAACATATCTTTAACTTTTCTCACAAAATAAACTTCACTCACTCAAAAACTGAAAGCTACATCCTTGGTACTCTACTGTTACAATAACGCCCGTTTCTTCGCTATCTGAAAAATCCTCGGTTGTTATTGTGCATTCGTTTTTCGGTATTTCCTTTTCGGTGCCGTCGCTAAACACAGCGAACACCCTCATATCCTCAACGGTATAAGCATTTTCAAATGCTCCGTAAATAGAAGTTATTGTTACAGGGTTTAACACTTTCTCGGGTATAACCGTTACATAATAAGATGTTGTAAAGCCCTTGTAGCTTACCCGTATTTCAGTAGAGCCGTCCTGTTTTGTATCGCGTATTTCATAGGTTGCCTCTGAAATGGGGAAAATGCCGTTCTCGCCGTTTGTGTAATTAACCGACACATAGAAATTGTTCAAGGAGATTTGGTCACGGGAAGTAAAAGTAGTATTGAACCCGGGTGGTGCAATAAGGGTTATATTTTTAATTTCTCTTGTAATTTCGGTTGTGATTGGGTTGGTTGTTGGTTGGATAATCGGCTCAGTTGTTAAAATATCCGTGGTATCTTCCGTGGTGGGTACATGGGTGGTAGGTTCATTCTTGTTAAAGATTTCCTCGAATTTTCCTACCGCTGATTTTATAAGCTCACTTTCAAAGATTACCGTTTTGTTACCGAGGGTAAATATAGTAGTGCCAACCGTAAATACTGCAACAGCAGCACAAGCCGCCGAAACAACAAGCTTTTTCCTCTTTTGGAGATTATATTTTTTAATTATGGTGTTAATATTGATTATATTTTCAGAGTTTTCATACTCGCCATTCTGAAGCTCGTAAATTGCATTTAACGCCAGGCAACAATCATCAATAAGCTCTGCGTTTATATCTTCATAATTTTTGCTTAATTCTTCGTCAATTATATTATTTAATTCTTCTGCCAAGGAGTTATAGAAAACATTGTCATTCAAGTTTTCATTGGTAATGAAGTTTTGCTTTAATGAAGCTTTCAAAAGTAGTCATCTCCTTCAAAATGCTCTGTTATAAGGTCTTTTACCTTTTGCCGTAGTCGGGATAGTCGTTTTGCTACCGTCTGGTAATTCACACATAGCTCCGTGGAAATTTCATCCAGGGATTTGTTATCAATGTATTTTAGTTTATACAGTTCTTTTTCATTTTCGTTCAAAGTCCGTAGCAGTTTTTCTGCTAACAGATCGTAGTCCAGATCACTGTATTCATCCGTCTTTGCGGGGATTGTATCGGGTAAGGCATCTATCTGAACCGTTTTTTCCGCCTTTTGGTTTTCCCGCCATTGGGTTTTTATTAAATTGTCGGCTACTTTATATAAAAAACCGGCGACATTTTTAATATCTTCGTCCTTCATATAATGTTGGTACAGTATGTAAAAGCACTCCTGAACGCAGTCATCTGTTTGTTCCCGGTTTTTCAGCTTAATCATACAGAAGCGTTGCAGATTAGAAAAATACAGATTATAATCCCGCTCAAGCCTTGCATTTGCCGTTTGTTTTTTACTCACCTGCACACCCCTTTCAACTGTCTTCTGTTATATAGTGTCAGAACCTGCAATTTTTGACATAAAATTTTTCAAAATTTTAAAAATATTTTTTATTCTTAATTTTTATGGTATCACAACATATATAGCTTGTCAAAAAGTGTTAATAGCCAAATTATCCCTTCCCATAATTTGTGCAATGAAATGAAGAGCCCCGTATGCTATGCTTTTACATACGAGGTGATTTTTTTGAAAAAATTTTTATCGTTGACTCTCGCAATTCTTTTAAGCGCGAGTCTTATTCCCGGAATGCCGAAAGCCCGGGCGTTCACGAAGCCTGTGGGTGCTGCCCGTGTAAACACTACCGCCACATCCCTTAATGTGCGCGCCGCACCCTCATCCGCATCCGCCGTAAAGACAACATTAAAGCGAAATTCCTATGTTTCTCTCATATCAAAAAGCGGGAATTTCTGGTATGTACGCTACGGAGAAAACTCATACGGTTACTGTCACCGGGATTATTTATATCAGGTTTCCTCTAAAGTGCGACAGGTAAAAACCGTGAACGGTCAGCTTAATGTACGAAGCGGTGCTTCTTCAGCCTACGGAGTAAAAGAGCGTATTTCCAACGGCAGTTATGTTACTGTTCATTTTCTTGCAGAAAACTCATACGCAAAAGTCATTTACCAAGGCAACAAAACGGGCTATGTGCATACAGATTATCTCAAAGAGCCCGCAACCGAATTGCAGACTTACAAATCAATTAAGCTGAACGTACCCGACTACAAGCAAACCGACTCCCGATGGGCAAATGTTACTTTAGGATCTTCAGGACAGTCAATCGGCAGAATCGGCTGTGCAACCACGGCTCTTGCCATGACGGAAAGCTACAGAACGGGAACGACCATATACCCTCACCAAATGGCTAAACAACTCAGCTATACCTCAGGGGGTGCGGTTTATTGGCCTGCAAACTACAATATTATAACTTCCTCCTCAGGATATCTTGAGAAAATTTACACTGCACTGCAATCGGGTAAGCCCGTAATTGTAGGTGCAAAGAAATCAAACGGCAGTCAGCACTATGTGGTAGTTACAGGTGTTGTTGCCACATCAACTCTTACAAATGCATCATTTATAATCAATGACCCCGGTTCAAACACCAGGACAAACCTCTCACAATTTTTCAGTGCGTATCCGAATTACTACAAAATGCTATATGTAAAATAATCATCTGTGTACTTTTGTTTTGTATATTGCTAACAAAATAGCCTGTCTTTTTTTTAATAAAAACTCCACCGATTATTATAAATAACACTTCCTTTTTTATCTGAAAAGTGATATACTAACTAATGTGAATTAGTATGTTGAATTTTCGTGCCGATTTTTCGGCTTTCAGATATGATTTTTAAAAGGAGTGCAGTTTGTGGAAAAATTTGTTATTCACGGCGGAAACAAGCTGAACGGTGTAATAAATATAAGTGGCGCAAAAAATGCGGCTCTTGCTATAATTCCTGCGGCTCTCTTCGCGAGAGAAGAATGCCGTATTGAAAATGTCCCAAATATAAGCGACGTTAATACTATGGTTAAAATCCTTGAATTTCTCGGTGCAAAGGTAACAAGACCCGAAGACGGAGTTTTACTTATAGATTCAAAAGAGCTCGAGCCCCGTCCCGTTCCCGACGAAATGACCCGTAAGCTGAGAGCATCATATTATCTTCTGGGTGTTCTCTTAAGTGAATTCAAATCTGCTTGCGTTGCTTTACCCGGAGGTTGTTACTTCGGTCTTCGCCCCATTGACCAACACATAAAGGGCTTCGAGGCTCTGGGTGCTGATGTAAGCACAGAAAAGGCTGTTGTCTGCGCCAAGGCTCAGGAGCTTTACGGCTCATCAATTTATCTTGATGTTGTTTCCGTTGGCTCTACAATGAATGTAATGCTCGCTGCTGTTAAGGCAAAAGGTCTTACGGTTATTGAAAACGCCGCAAGAGAGCCCCATATAGTTGACCTTGCAAACTTCCTTAACTCAATGGGTGCGGATATCCGCGGTGCAGGTACTGAGGTTATTAAAATCCGCGGTGTTGAAAAAATGCACGGTTGTACTTACTCGATTATCCCCGACCAGATTGAAGCCGGTACTTATATGGCAGCTGTTGCCGCAACGGGCGGTGATGTTACAATCAATAATGTTATCCCCAAGCATCTTGAGTCTATCACCAATAAAATCGAGGATTGCGGTGTTACCGTTATTGAGGGCGACGAGAGCGTCAGAATCATTTCCGAAGGCAGACGCTGCAAGGCTTGCCGTGTTAAGACAAGCCCCCATCCCGGTTTCCCCACAGATATGCAGCCTCAGTTTGCAACAATTCTTTGCACCTGCAACGGTACAAGCACTGTTGTTGAAGATGTATGGGATAACCGCTTTAAATACATTGACCAATTAAGACGAATGGGCGCAAATATTATTGTAAACGGCGACACAGCTTTAATCAGCGGTGTTGACAGCTTACACGGTGCACCCGTTGAAGCCGACGATTTGAGAGCCGGTGCCGCTATGGTTATAGCAGGTCTTATGGCAGATGGCGAAACTACCGTGGGTAATATCAAGCTCATCGACCGAGGTTACGAAAAGCTCATTGAGAAACTCACAGCCGTGGGTGCAGATATCGCACGAGTAAAATTTGACGAGGAATAATTAAATATGCTTAGATTTTGTCCGCTGTTTTCTTCAAGCAGCGGCAATTCTGTTTACATCGCCGACCGGGAAGGCGGTATTCTTGTTGATGTAGGCAGAAGTGCCAAACAAACCGAATTAATGTTAAAAAATAATAATATTGATATCAGTACCATAAAGGGTATATTCCTTACCCACGAGCACACCGACCATGTTAACGGTCTGAGCGTTTTTGCGGCAAGGCACAATATACCTGTGTATGCGTCTGCGGGTACAATTTTAGCTCTCAAAAGCAAGGGCATATTAAACACCAAGCATGTTGATATCAGCATAAACACTGACGATTTATCAATTGCAGGGCTTAACATAAAGCCCTTTAAAACCTCCCACGACTGTGCGGATGGCAGAGGTTATGTTATAACGGGTTGCGACGGCGTAACCAAGGCGGCTGTGGCAACGGATACGGGCTTTGTTTCATCGGAGCTTTTAAGTGCTGTAACAGGCAGTAAACTGGTTTACATAGAATCAAACCACGATGTAGCAATGCTTCGCAGCGGACCTTATCCCTACACTTTGCAGAAGCGTATTCTTTCCGATATCGGTCATCTTTCAAACAATGCCTGTGCCGATACTCTTACAGCGCTGGTAAACAAAGGCACCACCCACATTGTTCTTGCGCACCTTAGTCGGGATAACAACACCCCGGAACTCGCTCACAACACCGCAACCGAAACACTTCTCGATATCGGTGCTCTGGAAAATCGCGATTATATATTAAAAGTCGCAGAACCCGAAAACAACAGCGGTATTATAATGATATAAATAATGGTCTGCAACGCCAAAAGCGTTACAGACCATATTTTTATTCAAAAGCTTTCATCATTTCGTCCTTTATAAGACAGTGACCTGCGGCAGTGGGGTGTACTCCATCTGCAAGCCAGTAGGTATCATTTCCGCCTGCTGCGGCTTCATCAAATTTTGCCTGTAAAGGAACAAACTTAAGATTATATTTATCGGCAATTCTCTTAACTGCATCCGAGCGTTTTTTAACTTCCTCGCGGAAAACATCGTAATATCTCTCGGTACCGCAACCCTTAAGCACAAAGGGTTCAAGAAGCATAATTTTAATATCGGGTAATGCTTCAATTATTTCTGAAATAAGCATATCATACACTTTTTCAAACTTTTTTGCCTCAACGCCGTTTTCTTCGTTAAGCTCGTGCCATACATCATTAACACCAATGAGCAATGACATATAGTCAGGCTTAAGATTAATAATATCCATCTTTATTCTGGCATAGACATCAACAATTCTGTCACCGCTGATACCGCAATTTATAAAATCAAATTCATAGGGTCTGTTCTTAAGAACCTCAGCTGCAAAAAGATTGGGGTAACCGTAACCGTAGTTACGGTCATTTTCTCGGCGACGATCAGCATCGGTTATAGAATCGCCCTGGAACAAAAACTTCTTCATAATTTTCACCTGTTTTTATATTGATAATAATATTTATAAGTGTTATACTTATTTATTAGGGCCGTTGTAGTTTTCTTCGGGTGACTCAACCCAAGGGCACTCGATTTTCTCCACCACTTCAACGGGTGCAGCCCAATGAACGGCATTATTTATAATTTTCTGAATTTCAGGAATGTAATATGTGGGATTTTCCTCGTGACCGGGCTGGAAATAGAACACCTTACCCAATCCCTTATACCAACAGTTACCTGCTCTGAATACCTCGCCGCCCTTGAACCATGCAAGGAAAACTGATTCGTCGGGTGCGGGAATATCAAATCTTTCGCCGTACATTTCCTCAACGGGAATATCGAAGCTTTCGGGGATTCCTTTTGCTATTGGGTGCGAGGGGTTAATGCACCACATTCTTTCTCTGTCGCCGTCGCGCCATTTGAGTGAGCAGGTTGTTCCCATAAGCTTTATAAAGGGTTTTGAAAAATGGGCTGAGTGTAAAGCTATAAAGCCCATACCGCGCATTACCCTGTTATGGATTCTTTCGACAAGCTCATCCGGCACACATTCATGAGCCATATGACCCCACCATAAAAGCACGTCGGTACTCTCAAGCACATCCTCGGGAAGACCGTTATCAGGGTCGTCGAGTGTTGCAGTTCTTACGAAGAGCTCCTCATCGGTTTTCAAAAAATCCGCAATACAGTTATGTATGCCTTTGGGATAAACTTTAGCGATGCTTTCGCTTTCTTTTTCATGGCGACCTTCGTTCCATATTGTAACATTTATCATACTGAACATCCTTTCCGTTAATTCGGATTACAGTAATATAATATAACACATATCTTATTTTTTCAAGAAAATATGATTATCTCTTTTTCACGAAAGTGAAGGGCGATTTTTATATAAAATGTGAGTTCGAAACCATCCTCACAGAGCCGAGAAAATCTGAACCCATACGGTTCAACTCTAATCGGTTCAATCAAAACTATGGAGTTGATTCAATTGAAAAACAGAAAGAAAATTGTACGATTTGCTGTGGGAGCAATTATAGCCTCATTGTATGTAGTGTTCACATACCTATCCTCTGCATTAGGTCTTTCAAGCGGTGTAATTCAGGTGCGGTTTTCGGAGGCTTTGACCATGCTTCCCATATTCACCCCGGCGGCTATTCCCGGTTTATTCATCGGGTGCCTTATTTCAAACATCCTTACAGGATGTGCATTATGGGATATTGTTTTCGGCAGTCTTGCAACTCTGTTGGGCGCTTTCGTAACATACCTGTTGCGAAACCATAGGATGCTCGCTGTTCTTCCGCCTATTATCGCAAACACCCTGATAATACCCCCGATTCTGATCTTTGTTTACGGTGCAAGCGAGGCTTATTGGTTTATACTTCTCACCGTAGCTTTAGGTGAAATTATATCCTGCGGCATTCTCGGAACTGCCTTAAGAAAAGGCTTGGAGAAATCGCGGATTTTTGAACGAATTTAACTATTTGCATTTATGGGGTTTATTTTTTTCAATTATTAGAGTATAATTTTTATAGAAACTCTGAAAGGAATTTTTTCATGAATATAGAGCAAGTTATAAAAACCGCAAAACGAATACATTTTATCGGTATCGGTGGTAGCGGTATGTGTCCCCTTGCAGAAATTTTACATTCTCAGGGTCATAATCTTACAGGTTCTGATAACAACGAATCCGACACTCTGAAACGCATACGCGCTCTGGGTATTCCCGTAACTATGGGACAGAAAGCAGAAAATGTTGACGGAGCGGATATGGTAGTTTACACCGCCGCACTTCTTCCCGATAACCCCGAGCTCGTAGCCGCAAAAGAAAAAGGTATTCCCACATTTGAAAGAAGTAAGCTTTTCGGTTATTTCACAAGAAAATATCCCAATTGCATCGGTGTTTGCGGTACTCACGGAAAGACAACCGTTACTTCTATGCTTACCCATATACTTATTGACAATGGTTTTGATCCGTCTGCAGTAATCGGCGGCAAGCTACCCCTCACCGGTACTAACGGCAGAGTCGGTAAAAGCGACATTCTCGTTTGCGAGGCTTGTGAATACAAGGACACCTTCCTTGATTTAAGTCCCGATGTCAGCGTTATTCTTAATGTTGACCGCGACCATATGGAATACTTCAAAACTCTCGAAAATTTAGAGGCTTCTTTCAGAAAATTTGCCGATATGTCAGAATGCGTTATCTATAATGGCGATGATAAAAACACAATCGACAGTATTGCAGGTGTTGAAGGGAAAATAATGATTTCCTTCGGTAAAAATGATACCTGCGAATATGTTGCAAAAAATGTTGATTGGAAAAACGGCGCTTTCCCATGCTTCGATGTTTACCAAAAGGGTGAGCTTCTGGGCAGAGTTGAGCTGAGCGTTCCCGGTGAACATAATGTTCTCAACGCTCTTGCGGCAATTTGTACTGCAATGTACTGCGGAGCAACATTCACACAATGTCAGAACAGTATTGCAACATTCAAAGGTGCGGGCAGACGCTTCGAATACTTAGGTGAATACAACGGCTTCGATATTGTTGACGACTATGCTCACCATCCTGCTGAGCTTGAGGTTACACTTTCTGCCGCAATGAAAATGAATTATAAAAAAGTATGGGCGGTTTTCCAACCATTTACATTCAGCAGAACAAAGCTTCATCTTGATGCTTTCGCAAAGGCACTCTCAATCGCTGACAGAGTTGTTCTTACTGAAATTATGGGTTCGAGAGAAATAAACACCTACGGCATCACAACTCAGGACCTTGCGGACGAAATTCCCGGAAGCGTATGGTTCGACACATTCCAAAAGGTTGCAGACTATATTAAGGAAAATGCCGAAGAGGGCGACCTTGTTCTCACTCTGGGTTGCGGAGATGTATATAAGATTGCCAAAATAATACTTGATAAAGATTGATAAAAACGGCTCGGATTTCCGAGCCGTTTTTTATGCGTGATTTTTAATATTTATCGTAACAGCTTATACCTGAGTTAAAGTAGCTTGTGTTTGTACCGCAAACTGCGCGGACTGTGTAGGTGTAGGTTACACCCTTCTTTGCAGTTTTATCAAGGTATGTTGTATTGTTTGTACCGCCTATTGCGGCAACACGTACCCAACCTGAGTTTGCAGTTTTACGATATACATAGTAACCTGTTGTACCCTGTACTGCGCTCCACTTAACTGTTATACCTGCTTTTGAGGAAACAGCGCTATTAAGAGTGGGGTTAACAAGTCGTTTAAGGTAAAGACCTGTTGTATCAAATTTACTATGATATCCGCCATCGGCAATAACAGTATATCTGTAATACTGGTTATTGAGATTTTTAACTGCTGTATCTGTATAGTAAGTTGTTTTAACAGTACCAAGATATGTCCAATAGGTTGAGCCTGCTCCACGTCTGTAAACACGATATCCGTTTGTTACACCTGCAACTGCATTCCATTTAATATAAAGACCGTTTGTTGCATTGGAGATACCTGTAAGCTTAGGTACTGCCATATATTTACGGGTCTGGGTATTAGCATTTACAAAGTCACTGTACTGACCTGCATTGTTATATGCTCTTACTGAGTAAACGTAGTAAATACCACTTGATACCTTTGTATCAGCAAGGCTTGTGCCTGTTGTTGTGCCTACAAGTGTCCATGCACTCTGACCGCCCTGTCTGCGGTAAACGTTGTATTTTACTGCACCATCTACCGCATTCCAGGTGATATTTACTCCGTTAATCTCGTTTGTAGTTGCAACCTTGGGTGTTGCGGGCTTAAGCTGAGGAATTACTGCGGTTTCAAGAACTTCACCACATACGGTACATTCCTTGTGCTGTGA
>JAZQLZ010000019.1:0-41144 GCA_045543075.1 Acutalibacteraceae bacterium | reverse complement strand
GTCTAAGCCTATATTGCTTGATGAATTATTACTTGAGCTTTTGTTGGATGTTTCGGTCACCATTTTATAGTTAGCATAGTCTCCGGCATCAAATCTGCCATTGTTGTTCCAGTCCATAAAAGCGCCTCTCTAACTTTTGTTAGTGTTATTATATCACGTCAATTGTACCTTTTATGGTGCTTTGTGTGGTGTTAGGAATTCAATTTTAACGCTTTTTACCGCGTTTTTCGTAATCTTTGTTGATTTCTTCGCTCCAGTCGGCTTGGAGTGGGGCGTTGGAACGCATTTGGCAGATACTTTCGGAGACTGTTGCATAGAGAATTTTTGTACCTTTTTCGTCTGCGCGGTAATTTACTGCTCGGTCGGAGCCTATACCATACTGTGCAGCAGTTTCGACTGCATCGATATTGGCACCGATGAAGAGGAATTCCCAACCATATTTTTCTTTTTGGCGTTCTATCATATGTTTTACTCTGTCTGATGTGTAACGGTGGCTGGCGTTCTCCATACCATCTGTTGTGATAATGAACATTGTGTGCTCAGGCACATCTTCGGGACGGGCGTATTTATGGACATTTCCGATATGGTGAATTGCTCCGCCTATTGCATCAATAAGGGCTATGCAACCTCTTACATAGTAATCTTCCTCTGTCATAGGCTTGATTTCTGAAAGCTTTACTCTATCGTGGATAACCTCGCTTTCGTTATCGAAAAGAACGGTTGAAACATAGCATTCGCTGTCCTGTTTCTTTTGCTTTTCAATCATTGAATTGAAGCCACCGATTGTATCCTTTTCAAGACCACTCATTGAACAGCTACGGTCAAGGATGAATACAAGCTCTGTGATACCGTTTGCATTTGTTTTGTTTGTGATGTTTTTCTCTATTTTAATTTCCTCCAAAAAATAATGTGATTGCTTGGTTTCTTAACCTTACAATCACATTATAATTTTTAATCAAATTAATTTAAGAACCTCTGATAACCTCTTTATCCATTTTGCCGATAAAGATATTTCCTTCTGCTGTTAAAGCGTTAGCATCGGGGTTTTCGAGAATGATGCCGTAGCTTGGTGAGTAGGTTTCCTGGGGTGAAATAAAGACATTGTTTTTAACCTTCAAATCATAAACCATTGGTCTGAAGAAAATATATCCTCTGCTTTTACCGATTCTGCCTGAGGGTCCGTCAAAAATGTTGTTTTCAATAAGAATATTGTGGTGGTCAATATCACCATGATGACCAATACCCGGAAAACCATCACATTTGAAAATGTTATTTCTGATTACTATATTACGGCAGACTGTGTCATCACTTTTAAAATCAATAAGAGTTCCGTCACAGTTATAAACAGGACCATAAGAGCCTTCTCGGGACATATCAAGCTGAATCTGCTCATTAAAGAGAATATCTGTTTTGAAGGTGTATGAGGGACCATCAAAAATACAGTTTTGAATAGTTGTGTTCTCTGTGCCGTTAATTTCGATACAATGCCAATGAGCACAATGACGGAATTTGCAGTTTTCAATGGTAATATTGCTGCAATGAACGGTATTTACAAGGGTAATACATTCATCAAGATTTTTGTTACCGTCAAAGATACCGCCTGAAATCACAACATCGTGAGTACCTGTGTATTCGCCCCATTCCGGCTCGGAATAAGAAGCCAGCAAATATCTTGTTAAAGGCTCACTTTTATCACTTCTGAGAATAACTGCATCATCTGAAAATTTCAAATGCTGATATGAATAGAAAATCAAAGCACCTGAAATAAGATATGTACCATCGGGGAAATAGACAGTTCCGCCATCCTTCAATTCGTCAATGCAAGCCTGCAAGGCTTTAGTGTCATCGTGAATTCCGTCACCGAAAACATCTTTATTCTGCTTTACATTAATAAATTTCATATAATCGCCTCGGAACATATCGTTATTAGTTTTGCGAAATAACCGCAGCCTCCGCAGTAACCGCTGCATCCTGCAACTTGCATGCATCGCCTTCTGCTGCAGCATTTCCTTCTTCAGCTCTTTGTTTGAGAACTTCCATAATGTGAGCATGCTTTTCGTCTGTGAAATCCCACATAAGCAGATACGGAATCGCCATCAGTATGTAACCCACAAGGTCAAAGCCAAGACCGATAAGCATACACTGAACTCTTACGTCACCCATATAAAGCACATCCCAGTCGGAAGTGAAGCCTACACGGTAGAACATAAGCGGAACAATCAGGGAAACGAGGGTTGTAATAGGTGTTGTAAACCAGCTGATGATTTTCTGATATTCCTCCAGTCTTTCGCCTGAAATATACATCTGATAATCCGTAACTCTGATTTTGGTGTCATCCTGTGCAATACCAACCGCAGCTTCAAGTGTATTGGAAACAAGCATAGCAATGTAAATTGCAAGACCGCATAGGAAATGAGAATTGCCAAGAAAGAGAATTGCCAGAATATATACTCCGTTTCTCATGGCTAAGACAATATATTTGAATACAATCAGCTGCTTATACTGAAAGCGTTTTCTTATCCAAGGTGCAAGGAATTGACCCGGATTACCGGACATTTTATAAATGATTTCTGCTATAGAGAAGAAAAGTCCTGTTTCACGCCAGGTATAAATGAGAAGGATTCTTTTCATATCAAGCATACCATTGCCCAATGAGTCAAGGAGCTCTGCAATTTTAATTATCCAAAGATATTTGTTTTTGAAAATACCTGAAACACAATGCCAGAATGAAAGATACTCTCTGTTTTCAAGAGGTGGCATAGGAATTCTTTCTTTGATGTTGCGAAGTCCTATGAACATAACACCAGATGAAACCACAAAAAATACAGGGATAAGATATCTGAATGTGCCGATATCCTTAATGCCGTCAATAAACATTACACCTGCGATCGTGGGAAGAATAACATTTACTATATTCTGAACAAAGTGGCTGATTTTAACAGGGAACGAACGTACGTAAAGTCTTTCCTGAGGGTTGGGGCTGATGTTATCTGCAACAGATTGTGTAAAGCCTACGTAATTGAATATTGTATAAAGCTGGAAAAGAAGATAAAGAGTCCATACTCTGTCTGTAAGAGGAAGCTTATAAAGCGGTAATTCGCATATAAGAACAACCACTATAATACATTGGATAACATTTGCATAGGCAAAGATTTTGTATCTGCCAAGCTTTTTGAGAAGCTTCTTTCTTATAAGAATATTTCTGAATCCGCTCCAACCGTTTGCAAGAAAATGGGCACCGAAGATTTTGAAAATGTTGAAGCTGTTTATACCCTTCCAACGGGTATCAAGAATGTTTGCAACACCATCAGGAAGAATGAAAGAGAAATCAAATATGAGCATCAATAAGCCTAACATAGCAAAGATCAGATACACCGCATTATATTTTTGTTCAATCTTTTTAGGAAGAAATCCTAAGTTTGCATCAACACCCATTGTAAGAAGATTCCAAAAATATGTTGATGCAATAAAGAATACGTTAATTGCACTGAATGTAAGAAGAGGTATTTCGTAATAATGTGCAATAAGATAACAACCTGTACCAAAGGTAAGAAAGCTTTGGAGATATTTTAAGGTGTAATCGCCACCAACTGCGGCAAAAATTGAAAAATATTCTTTATATGGAACATGCTTTCCCTCAGCAGGAGTGTTCCAATATTTCTTCATTTCCTTGAAAATATTATCTTTTTTCTTAGCTTTTTCTTTTGCCATCAGTTTTCATCTCCTTCCTTGAGCAGCTCGTTTATTGTTTCATTTGCGTCTTCACGTGTCATGCCATATTGTTCTTCCGGAGCAATATTAACAACTGCCTTTTTTATATTTTTTGGAAGCCAGCTATCGCCAAAGGTTATACTCTCTTTGCTTTCTGCACCCATATAAAACTCTTTAAGATTTGAGCAGGAATAGAATGCAAAGCTGTCAATTTCTTTAACAGATTCGGGAATAAATATAACAGGCTCCATACTATGGCAATAGCTGAACGCATCAGAGCCGATTTTCTCAAGTCCATCAGGAAGAGTAACAAGTGAAATATTTTCGCACTTAAAAAATGCCATATCACCGATTTCCTTTAAGGTTTCAGGTAAATCGATTTTGGTTAAAGTTGAGTTTTTATAAAAAGCACAAGAGCCTACTCTCTCAACACCCTTTGGGATAGTGTAGGCAGTATTCTCTTTCTTAAGAGGATAAGCTAACAAAGTCTTCATATCTTTGGTGTAAAGCACACCGTCAACAGAAGTATAATATTCATTAGCTTCATCAACCTCTATTGCTCTGAGCTCCTTGCAATAGAAAAATGAAGTTTCGTCTATGTATTTAACATCCTTGCCTATATAAATAACTTCAACATATTCGTCGGTGTTCATAGTGAAGTCACCAACTGCAGAAACAGGCTTTGATTTGTCAGGATTGTTACCGTCTTCATCACGGACAAAGTCAATAAACACTTCTTTTGTGTTATTGTTACCATTGAAGCCGAACAGCACCCAGCCTTCATTACCGGGAGTATCAGCAATTTCTGTCTGATATTCATATTCAAAAGGTGCTCGTGCCATTGAAAGAAATGAAATGGTAACGGAAGCAGCTATGAATAATACCAGAACAATGATAAATGTAGCTTTTTGCCAGGTTTTCATTATTAATCACTCCTTAACAGATTTCAACGTTGATGTTTCCTGTATACAAATAAAGATTAACATATTTTATTTGAAGTTCCAATATAATAAATCACAGCAACATTTGTGAATTATCACAAACAACAGTTGTCACTTTAATATTTATGAAATTCACAAAAATAATCAAAAACATTCTATTTGTTTTTAAAATAATCACAAAAAGTTTATGTTAATCACTATTTTTACAGATTTTTTATTGTATCTCATACCAAATAATGATACAATTAAATTACGAATTATCACATTGTTCACCGTTATTCTAAACATTGACAGGAGAGTATTTATTTGAATTTGAAAAGATATGAAAATGTTTGCGAATATTATTCTCACATGAACGATAAAAATCCTCTTAATATTACCGCTGTGGGAGAAAGTTTCTGGTGTGACAATTGCTTTTTTGAAAGAAGCTCTTCACAAATTACTGCGATCGAGTTTGTTGTCAGCGGAAACGGTGTTCTCGAAAACAATGGTCAAAACTATTATCTTGGTCCCAAAGATGTTTTCTTATTAAGAAAGGGCACCAATCACAAGTATTACAATGCCAAAAACAGTACGCTTCATAAATTTTTTATTACTTTATCCGGCGAGTTAGCCGAGATATTGCTTAATCAGTATTTACCTGGTCATGATTATGTCTTTCACAACTGTGAGCTTGAAGAGCTTTTCAGGGAAATATATGAAAAAGCTAAAAAAGTATACGGCGATGATTATTCTCTTTTTGTCGCTGAAATGACACCCGAACTTATAAAGCTCATTATAGCCCTGCGTAATTATGCATCAAGCGAACATAAAGATCTTGCCTATTTAATGAGAGAATATCTTGACTCACAGATAATGCAAAGTTTTTCGCTTAATGATATGTGCAAAAAATTCGGCTACTCAAAAAATCATATAATTAACAAGTTTTCCGAAAAATTTGATATTACGCCTTATCAGTATTACACTACAAAAAAGCTGGAAACCGTTAAAATGTATCTAATAAATACAAACTACTCTTTTTCTGAAATTGCAGAAAAAATGTCTTTTTCTGACCAACAGTATTTTTCTTCATGGTTCAAATCACTTTGCGGAATATCCCCTTCAAAATTCAGAAGCAATTACGGGCAGAACAGTTCATACACTGATTGACTCAGATTCAAAGCTTGCAACTTTTTACGACCACATGTTTTTCCATAATTTTTGAAAATTTTAGATAAAAAATCCTGAAATTCCCAACAAAATATAATAGCCAAAAAGCAAACAGCACAATATGTAGTGGTTAGCACTCAATGTAAACATATTGCGATATTTGGTAGCAGGATGTCGGGGGTTCAAATCCCTTCACTCCGACCAAAAACGACTGAAAACTAAAGGTTTCGGTCGTTTTTCTTTTATTGTTTTACTAATTAAATTATGATATAATCAACTCAACAAATACGAATTTGTGTGGGGGTGGATAACTTGAAAAATTTAGTAATTAGTGCTAATGAATATGGTTTTTTGCCTGAAAATAACGCATATAAAAACTCCGAAGCATTACAGAAAGCGGTTAGTATGGGGGGGTTAATTCAAGTTTCCGTTCCCGGTATTTATAAAATTTCCGAACAAATTGAAATCGGCGATAATACAAAGCTTGTGTTCTGTGAAGGAGTTATTCTTCAGCGTGAAGCGAGCGTGACAGGCATTAACGGCAATGCATTTATCAATAAAGGTGCACTTAAGGGCGAATATAACCGAAACATCGAAATTATCGGATTGCATCTTGAATGTAACGGTATTGAAAGCAATGACTTTGGTATAAACAGTCGGATTGCGGGATTACGCGCACAGGTTGCAATGATTTATGTTGAAAATTTGAAAATTGATGGTTTTGAGTGTCACGGATTGCTCGAAAAGGATTATGCAATTCAGATAAGTGCATTTAAAAGCATTCATCTTACTGATTTATATATAACAGGAAATAAAGATGGTGTTCATCTTGGTTGGGGAGATGGATTTGTTATCAGAAACGGCAAGTTCCGCACACTCGATGACCCCATAGCTCTCAACGCCTTTGATTATGCAACCTCAAACACTCATATAGGTTGGATTGAAAACGGAATAATTGAAAACTGTATTGATCTGGATGATAACTCAACAACCGGCTTTTTCTGTAGGATTCTTGGTGGTGCCTGGTGCAAATGGCACAAAGGAATGCAGGTTCAGCACTCGGACACCATTGCGGTTAACGGTAAAACATATCGTGTTCTGATGAATCCGAAGGACGGAAAGCTTTACACTTCCGTTACGCCACCTTGCCACGAAAAAGGAATTATGGAATATGACGGTATAAATTGGGTTGCTGTGCGCGATACGGAAGAATTTGATTGTGGTTGTCGCAACATAACAATACGAAATTGCAGACTTAAGAAAAAGCGTAATATAGGAATTGCCGTAAGTCTTAATTATGACACGTATGCACGAAGCTATTATCCCGGTTGCGTGTGCATTCCTCAAAGCGGAATCACTCTTGATAACATCGTTCTTGAAAACGATGTAGATATTCTGTTACATTCAACTTATCCTTCAGAAAATATAACGCTGAAAAATGTGGATTTCAAAAACTCAAAGCTTTGTTTTGATATCGTACCGGAAGCAGATAAAATCCTTTATCCCGAGGTTGAGATAAATGCCGAAAATGTTGTTATTAACGAAAACACAATACAAACTAACCCAAAGCATCCGATAAAATTATGCTTTATGAAATGATAATGATAAATTCCAATTTATCTAACTAAAAATATAACATAGGGAGCTGATTTTGGTCAGCTCCCTATTCTTTGAATTATGCAGTAAAGTTTTTTACTGATTACAGCTATGGAAAAAGTGCTATTTGTATGATATAATCAACTCTACAAAAAAGAATTTGTAGAGGCGGAAAAAACGGTGGGTGGGGTTACCTCTTTTCAAAACGGGGGGCGCTTTCCTTGTTTTAGTTTTTCTCTCATATTTATCTCAAATTGTAGAGTTAGATAAACTTGATTTTATCAATAAAAACCGTAATTATAAAGTGAAGTGTTTGTAATATGAAAAATAATGAGTACTTTTTAAGTAAGGCTCAGGATAATTTTCCTGAGCTCAACTTTTCTGTTCTTACTCCCGAAATAAATGAATTTATCGGTTCCAACGGGGACAGTATCCTTCTTGACCTCGGGGAACATGCGGTGGGACATTTTTCTTTTGGTTTTGACAGAGTTGATGTTTTTGTTGATGCTCCTGTTCGTTTAATTATTAAGTTCGGCGAAGACATGAGAGAAATGAATGATGATTTTTCTCAATACAAAGGCGTACTTTCAAAAACTTGGTTGCAGGAGGAAATAATCAATCTTGATTTCCCACAGAAAATAACTATGCCCAGAAGATATGCCTGCAGATACATAAAAATAACGGTGGAAAGAACCACCCGACCAATAAAGCTCTTTGATTTCAGCTTCCGTGCTTCAACAAGTGCCGATGTATCTGTGCTGAAATCTGCGAACACCGAAGATGCTTTGCTTAATAAAATTGACCGTGTTGCAACAAACACGCTCAAGGAATGTATGCAGACCTTCTTTGAGGATGGTCCCAAACGTGACCGTCGTCTTTGGATTGGTGACCTTCGTCTTGAAGCTCTTACAAATTATTATACATTCAATAACCTTGAAATTGTAAAAAGATGCTTGTATCTTTTTGCCGCAGGGAAATGTAATGAATTAGGTTTCTTGCCGTCCTTTGTTTATGAAACTCCTTACTATCATTCCGGTGCAACCCATATTGAGGACTATGTACTTTTATATGTTGTAAGTGTATGCGATTATTTTGAGCATACAGGGGACAGAGATGTTGTAAATAACCTTTTGGAAATTTGTAAATCACAGCTTGAAAGCTTCAAAGCCACCCTTGACAAAAATCTGATTGCAACAAGGCAGGATGGTTGGTTCAGTTTTATTGACTGGTGTCCGGGGCTTGAGTGTATGACTGCATTGCAGGGAGTATATCTTTATACACTTGAATGTTTTGCGGAATTGCTGAAAGCAATAGGTGATGAGGAGCATGAAAAATATTCTGCTCTCATTTCCGAGGTTCGTTCCGCTTCAAAAAAGCATCTTTATGATGAAAGCAAAAAAGTGTTCGTAAATCCTTTAGATAATGGTCAGCTCAGCGTTCATTCTCAGGTCTGGATGATATTGGGTGGTGTAATAACCGGAGAAGAAGCAAAAAAACTTCTTCTTTCCTGCCTTGATAACAAGGAATTTAAGCAGCCTGTAACACCATATATGCGCCATTATGTTATTGAAGCTATGTTAAAGCTTGGTATGAAGGATGAAGTAGTGCAATATTTGAAAAAATTCTGGGGTGGTATGGTGGAGCTTGGTGCAGATACCTTCTGGGAAGCGTATATTCCCGATGACCTTGATTTCTCACCATACAATGACAGAATGATAAACAGCCTTTGCCACGCCTGGAGCTGTACTCCATCATATTTCATTCGTAAATATGGGTTATAATTTTAGAGATTTTATAATAACGAAACCCAATTTATAGAACAAAAAACTACAGGAGCTGACATTTCAGTCAGCTCCCTTTCTTTGTATTATGCAGTAAAGTTTTTTACCATCAACAAAAGGAAAGCGCACCTGAATTGAGGCTGACACATCCTCTACGGTTAGTTCCCCGCCCTTACCACAGCTCTCGTTAAACGGCTTTCTGCGGGCAGTAAACGCCTCATAGCATCTTCTATATAATTACAAAAAGATCAGCCACCCAAGTAAATCTCTTGGATAGCTGACCTTTGTTTTTATATTTAGAAGAATTGAAATTTATTTAGTCGCCGGTCACCCGGTTTCCGGACCTATTATATGATAGCTAATAGACATCATTAGTTTTCTGCAAAGTAAAGAGGGAACATTATCTTCGATTCATTTAAATCATCTGCTCTAACCCTTCCGTCTATGTCACCAACGGCATAAGCAGCAATATAATAATCAAGTTAGTTGAAAAGCCCGAAAAATTAAACATTGCACCATTTAAAAGATAAGGTCAAAAAGTAAGCTTATTATTTTTATAATAAAGTCGATAATTCTGAAATAATCGTTAAATGAATTACCATTTTCGGCATTATCAATTTTTTCTTCAATTGCGGCAATATCATCTGCAATTTCTGCGGCAGATTCAGGATTTGATGCTTTGATTGCAGCAAGCTCATCCTTCATCTCGTCAATAAGCTCTGAGTATTCTTCCCCGGGATGTGTTTTTTCAAACTCCGCAATTTTTGCTTCAATATCCGTATAATCGGGTTTAATAAATGTGCCGTTTGCAATTCCTTCCTCAAGAGCATCACACATCTCATTCATATCCTCTTCAAGTCCGTCAAGAATGTGCTGTTCTTTTTCGGAATAGTTGTTTTTCAGCCACATTCCGCCGAGATGCTCATTTATCATTTCTTGATGCTTTTCTCTTGCATATTCGATGGCTGCATTATTAAGCTCATTGTTATCCATTATTTCCTGATAACGCTCACGGGCTTCATCATAGCCACTGTAATCTGCCTTTCTGACACCACAGGTGCATATGTCACTATCGGTAAAGGAATGGTTGTGGGAATCTATTATTTTTATTCTGCCGTCCCCATCGGGGTTACCGTACTGCTCTTCAGTTATTTTTCCGTTAAGATTTTCTGTGAAATATTCCATAAGCATCTGAGAATCACAGGGAAGACCTTCCTGCTGTACAACTCGCGCATCCTCAAGCATTGTAAGCCCGTCACCGCCCTGAGTGAGTACATAAGCGCTGCCTGCTAATGTATATTTCGCCTCTAAATCAACAGGATTTCCGTCAACAAGCACATTCTGAACACGGCGTTCTTTTGTTCCATCAATTCCAATAAAATTATCAAGCTGGTCGGTAACAATAGGGGTTTCCAAATATGTATGAATTTCGAATGTGACACCCGAAACCTGGAAGAAACCGCCAAGTGATTCGGGACAGCTGCGCGCACCGTGCTCAAGCACATCAATAAGCTGCTGACCTGTAACCTCAAGAACGCACATATCATTATTGAATGCATTCACATCCATAAGCATTTTTCTTGTTACATTGCCAACTTCAATTTCCGCACGGATACCGCCACCATTTGCTATTGCAACATCCGCACCTGTTACTGCACGGTACGCATCGGCAACAAAATCACCGGCGTTAGTTTCCCTCTTGCGTACAGCCCAGCTTCCGTCGGAATCATAGGCAACGAGGTGTGCTTCGGATGTGCCGATTTCATTATAAAGATAGGCTATATCATCATTGTAGCCGTCAACTTTTTCTTTTACATTATTATAAGCCGTTTTTGCATCTTCGGACATTGCTTCAACATCAACTGCATCAGGGTTAACAAGTTCAAAATCCGCATTATTCCCGCTGATTGTCAGTACACCGAAATTTGCAAACTTTGTGCCCGTTGATGTTACAATAACATCTTCGTTATCCTTATTTTTATATGTTGCGCTTTCTATTGTTTCATGGGAATGAGCATCAATATAATAATCGATACCGTTTGTATTTGCGATAATGTCAATTGATTTCCACCCGTCAGCGGTCTCCAAAATACCCGTATGACCTGTGGCAATAACAATATCTGCTCCGTCATTAACGGCAGCGTCAACGCTTTTCTGAATATTCTCGTACAGGCTTTCATTGGTCATTTCCCCGGGATATACGGGGAAACCGTAAATGAAGTTGCCGTTTTCATCTTTAAAATATTCAGGAGAGGTTTTTGTAATGGTCTCGGGAGTTGAAATGCCTACAAAAGCAACCTGTAAATCACCGAAATCCTCTACCTTATAAGGAGCAAACACAGGAGAAAGCATTGAAAGATCATAAAAATTCGAACTTATATAATCATAATTTGCCTTATTATTTGCAAGGTCCAGGAAAACCTCCATGCCATAGTCAAACTCATGATTACCCGGCACTGCGTAGTCGTAGCCCACCGCGTTCATAATATCCACAACTGCCGCACCTTCAGTAAGAGCTCCTACAACCTCTCCCTGAATCGCATCGCCTGCATCAACAGTTACAACATTCTTACCCTGAGCCAAAAGCTCCGCTCTGTATGCAGCAAGCACAGGATAATCATCAATTGCACAGTGAACATCGTTTGTATAGAGAATAACTGTTTCTTTATCCTCCGCAAATACGGTTACACTCACAACGGATAAAAGCATAACCGCTACAAGAATGATACTGAGAATTTTTTTCATAAAATTACACCTCTTTTTTTAATTTTAAATCATAGGAAAGTGACAAACCGCAACTTAAACCTATTTAGTTTTATAAACATACTCAGAAAAGTCTTTAAAAACTCTTTCTCCGATGTTTTTGTAATCATAGCCCAAGGCTTTTGCAATTTTCATTTTCCGTAAATCTTCCGGTACACCGTAAATAATAAGTATTTTATCAAGTGCGCCCGCAATTCGTGTTTCAAGAGAAATATGCTCATCAAGGCTCATAAGCGTTGCATATTCAATACCCGAAACGAGAAGTTCTGCTTCTGCAAATTGCTCATCAGTCCAGCCCTTGCAATACTCCGCATAAACGATTTTTGAGCGCTCGGTATCATTTTCACGGATTATTTTAAGGGTCACGGGACTCTGATATGACGAAATAAAGAAATCCTTTGCAATGGGATTGCTCTCGCAAGCAGATGCCATTGTCATAAGCTCAAGACATATCGCCATTACTGAGCTTATGCCGTCCTCTACCTCTTCCTCAATAAGCTTCCGTTGAAATTTACAAAGATCATCCACAAGTACTGCCAGCAGATGCTCTTTTGTCGGAAAGTAATATGTAAGGTTACCCGTACTCATATTCAGGGCTTTGGCTATTGCATTGGGTGACACCGCTGAATAGCCCTTTTCAAAAAACAACTGAATTGCCGTTTTAAGAATTTCCCGCTTAGTTATATCTGATTTTTTTAATGCCACACGATACCTCCTACTCTTTTCGCACTTATGCTAATTCATTTTACCTAATTTTAGCACAAGTGCAAAATATTTTCAATACCTCCGAAAAAATTGGCTAAATTTTTAACAATTTTGTTTTTTGATTAAATATTGTCCAAAATAGTGCTATAAGCAAAAAACGAAAACCCCTTAAGGAGTTTTCGTTTCTCTTATTTTAACATCTGTTTGTAACAATCAGCGCACATCAAGCTCCGCATAATTGTGAATATATATGTCTGCAAGAGCCTTGAGCTCCTCGGTATTCGGTTCGCTTTTATCGTAAATACCCACAACATTATAGCCGTTAGCCTTAGCAGTCTTTGCAGCATAAAGGGCATCCTCAAAAACCCAGGTTGTGTCCTTGTCGGTTCCCAATTCCTTGAGCACCACATCATAAACCCTCGGCTCGGTTTTTGAAGCCCCCACGGTATAGGTGGAATATATTGCCGAGAAATAGTGGAGCATACCGTATTTTTCCAATACTGCAATCAATGCGCTCTCCCCTGTTGCGGTGGCTATTCCCATTTTTACACCTTTTGATTTTAGCATTTCAAGAAAATCTATAATGTCATTTTTGGGCTCGGTTTCTGTAAGATACCTACCCTTAATATACTCAAAAATCACTTCAAGAATCTCTTCATAGGTTTTATCAAGATTAAATCTTTCAATGGCAAGGTTTATTGAATCACGAAGAAAAAGACCTTTGAAGACTTCTTCATCCTCGGGAGTTAATTCTATCCCCAAAAGCTCAAAAAATTTAAATCTTATACCCTTCCATACATGCATTGAGTCAAAAAGCGTACCATCAAAATCAAAAATTGCTCCTGTTATATTCATTCTCGTCTCCTGATAAATTCTTTTTAGTCTTTTTTCTGATTTCACTCAATATGGTGGCGCCCATTATAAGCATAACACCGATAATTTCGTGGATTTTTGGCATTTGCATAAACACCAGTGACGACAAAATTATTGCCGAGGCAGGGTCTATGTAACTTAATATTGCCACTGTGCGGCTTTTTAATTTTCTGATTGCGCCGAAATACACAAGATAGGCAATACCCGTATGCACAACACCAACCACCACAAGAAGTGCCGTGGATTTAAAATTAAAGTCAATGTCTCCCATAGTGAGTAACCCATATGGTAAAACAACCACTCCTGCGGTTATTAACTGAATAAAAGTTCTTTCGTAGTCGTCAGTTTCCCCCATAAATTTATTCATTATCATAACCGAAGCATAAAGCACCGCCGCACCGAGGCCTGATAAAACGCCCGTTATTTTAGTAGTATTTGCATCTAAAACTCCCGAAACCGAAACAACGCCCAAAAGTGCGATAAAAATACAAATAATTTGTCTGAAGCTCAGTTTGTCCTTAAAAATCAAGGGTGATACCGCAACAACTAAAAGTGGCGCGGTGTAGTAACAAACTGTTGCAACGGGTATTCCCGTATGACGGTATGCTTCAAAAAGTAAAATCCAGTTAAATCCGATTGCAACACCCGAGGCTAATAATACTGGAAGTTTTTTGGATAGTTTTTTAAAATCGGTTTTATGCCTTCTTAAAAGCATAACCGCTAAAATAACCACAGCACCGATTATACCGCGGACTGCAGCAATAACCCCCGAGGGCATATCAATAAATTCAACGAATATTCCTATGGTGCCGAAAATCACCATGGACAGTATCATGGACAGTTTTTCTTTCATATTACCTCTTGACTTTTTCATATATCGCCACGGGGTGAATATACTTATTTTACGGGTGATATTATGAAAAAGAAAATATTATATCTTCAACTTATCGGGTTCGTCTTCACTTGCGCCCTGGGCACATTACTTCATTTTTTATATGATTTAACCGACTCGAATGTAATTGCCGCACTGTTTTCAGGGGCAAATGAATCTACATGGGAGCATATGAAGCTTATGTTTTACCCCATGGCAATTTTCTCCATAATTGAATATAAATTCATCGGCTCGCAGGTTCCGTATTATTGGTCAACAAAGCTTACGGGATTGGCAATAAGCCTTATTCTGATACCCGTTATTTACTACACATACACAGGTGTTTTCGGAGTAAATGCAGATTGGTTCAATATAGCTATATTTTTCATATGTGCTGCAACAGCATATTTTATTGAATATACGCTTTTTCAAAAAGAAAAGGGAATTAATATCAACACCAAAACCGCTATGTTCATTCTTGTGGCAATTTCACTGATTTTTACCGCTAACACCTTTTCGCCGCCTGAAATCCCCTTATTCCGGGATCCCGTTACTAAACTTTACGGAATAAATTAAATATCAATCTCTATTCCTACGGGGCAGTGGTCGCTACCCATAATTTCATTTAAAATGAAGCTGTCTTTGACTTTTTCGGATATTCTGTCCGAAACAACAAAATAATCTATACGCCAACCCACATTTTTCTCACGGGAGTGGAACATATAACTCCACCAGGAATACTGCACCTTATCGGGATAAAGCTTTCTGAAGGTATCCGTAAAGCCTGCATTGAGAAGCTCTGTAAATTTACCTCGCTCCTCGTCCGAGAAGCCTGCACTGAAATGGTTGGTTTTAGGATTTTTAAGATCGATCTCTTCGTGCGCCACATTAAGGTCGCCGCAATAAATTACGGGCTTCTTGCTGTCAAGAGCTTTCATATATTCTCTCAATGCATCTTCCCACTCCATACGGTACTCAAGCCTTGCCAGCTCCCTCTGGGAGTTGGGTGTATAAACACACAAAAGATAGAACTTTTCATACTCAAGGGTTATCGCCCTGCCCTCATGGTCGTGTTTTTCAACGCCGATACCGTAGCTGACGCTCAATGGCTCATGCTTCGTAAAAACTGCAGTACCCGAGTAACCCTTCTTCTCGGCACTGTACCAATACTGATAATATCCGGGTGTATTAAACTCTGCCTGACCGGGTTGCATTTTTGTTTCTTGTATTGAGAAAAAATCCGCATCCGTATTCTTAAAAAACTCTTCAAAGCCTTTGTTAAGACAAGCTCTGAAGCCGTATACATTCCAGGATATAAATTTCATAGAAGCTATTCCTCTCTTATAGTTATTGTTTTATATTATACCACTGTAATTTTATTATGACAACGAAAGATTTGAAAACAACTGAATTTTATGGTAGAATATCTAAAAAACGAAAGGCAATGATTATGCACCGAGTTAATAAAGAACTGAAGCTTTATATTGATACGAATATTCTGCCCCGATATTCCGCCAATGACGGCGGTCACGGAATAATGCATATAAATTATGTACTGGAAAGATGCTTCATTTTCGAAAAGCAGTTTAAGGATATTGAACCCGATATCTTATATACAATAGCCTGTTTTCACGATATCGCACACCATATAAACAAGGCACAACATGAAACCCTGTCCGCAGAAATCTTTTATAATGACGAAGAAATGAAAAAATTCTTTTCAGACAGGGAAAGAACTATAATAAAAGAAGCTATTGAGGATCACAGAGCATCTTCAAAAAATATTCCCCGAAGCGACTATGGTAAAATCATTTCATCCGCAGACCGTTCAACGGATGTTGAGGAATTTTTAAGGCGCACCCACCAATACACCCTGAAGCATTTTCAAAACATTACAGAAAATGAGATTATCGAAAGAGGATATACTCACACCAAAGAAAAATATGGTGCCAAGGGTTATGCAAAGCATTATGTAGAGGATGAACAATATAACACTTTCAGAAAAAGAATAAACGAACTTCTTAAAGACAGTGAATTGTTTGAACGAACCTATAAAGAAATCAACAATATGTAAAAATATCACCGTACGCCAAGGCATACGGTGAATTTTTCAATCTATAAATATCATTCCTGCAGTTGGCACTTCAATTTCTTCTAAAGCACAATTCACTACGCCCTTTGAGATTTCCTGCCCCATACAATTTACTACCTTATAGTTTTTGTCCTTTGCGTTTTTGATTACAAGATATTTATATGCAGTTGCATTTACCGCCACGGTTTTCTCAGCTGTAACAGGAATAACCACGTCATTATAGGCGGTGTAAACTTCTTTATCCGAAAGTTCAGAACACACAAGACTATACTCACTTTCAGGGTTTGTAGCGGTGAGTTTGCCGTCAAGAAGTACGCTTTTCCACTCATTCCAAAAGGAAATATAGTATTTGAGCATTTGGTAGTGATCGGCGGACAGTTTATCGATTCGCATAGAAATCTGCGGTACACTGTAAAGAACAACGGCAAACTGCAATGCGGCATTTTCCACGCTATCCTCAATATTCCACATAATCATATCGGAATGTACGGCAGTTTTACCCGATGTATAGCGCAAATTAACGATATTGAACCTGTTTTTCAATGTATCGCAAGGACAGTCACCCACACGGAGCATATTACCGTATTTTCTTATAGAGGGTCCTACGTAAGATTGACGAAATTCAATAAGTATTTCGGGATTAATAGCGGTTAATTTAGCCTTAACCTCGCTCATAAGGGCGTGTATTGCATCCTCAAGACTTTGGAAATCCCTTTCGGGGTCATATTCAAGTGATTTGCCTTTAAGGTAAAAGGAGTCAATAAAATCAAGCTTCAAGCCATCAAGCCCCCATTCCCTTACCGCGGTTACATAAACCGCCGCAAGATACTCACGGACTTTTTTATATCGGGGGTCAAGGGCAAAGAAGGTCTTTTCGTCACCTGATTTATCCAGAAGCATATTTTTGAATTCCTCGTACCTTTTACTGCATACACCCACAAAAGGAACGGAATACCAGAGCATTACCTTCATATTGGTTTTATGTATATTATCAACAAGGGTTTTCATATCCCCCATTTTCTTTTGTGATACTTCCCAATCTCCACAATAGGCGTAACCACGGTTATTGTCATCGGTCTGCCAACCATCATCTATAATTACGGTTTTCATACCCAGCGCCGATGATTGTTCACACTGTTTAATAATTTCATCTTTTTGGAGATCCTGGTGAAAGCTGTACCACAAAGAATCAACGGGCTCTCTTGCACCATCGGGCACATAGGCGCTTTTATATCCGCAATCATTTTCCCACCAGTGTGAAACATCGTAAATACTGTCGTAATAGTCAACCTCGCGCATATCCAGACGAATGGTTGCATTATACTCCTTGATTGGCGCCGTAGGAATTGTAAAAAAGCATACCTCGCATTCCACCGTGGCATCCTCTTCGCAAATACCCGTACCGATTTCAATAGGTGTATCCACATCGGAAACTGCTATATTGAGCTTATTCTTTCCGCTTCTTGAGATTAACTGTTGCTCGGGCATCCACGAAGCAAGCTTTGACTTGATTCTCTTTTTACCCCAATCAAAATAGAGCCCGTGAATATCCATCATGCCCGGATTCCATGTAAATGCACAATCCTTTGCGCTGAATTTCCAGTTTATTGAAAAGGGCTCCGGAATTTGAGCTTTATCAAAAGTCACATCCACCTTAAGAAATAAAACCCCGTTGTCTTTAAATTCGTCGGTTTTTATAACCGCATTTTCATTTGAGCTATTTATTGTAAATTTCACTAACATCACCTGAAAAGCTTTTTTATTATTATATCACTAACTTTTAATAAAGTCACTACAAAACACATTGCAAAAAGCCACAAATGTTGCTACAATTAGTCGATACAGTAATTTTCAAGAGGTTAAAAATGAAGAAATCATACAAACAACTTAAGGTGGCTTGTTATTCCACAAATATTTCGATGTCTGTGGTAGGTAACTTATCCCCTATTCTTTTTCTGACTTTTCACAATTTATACGGCATTTCATTCTCCCTTTTGGGCACGCTGGTGCTCATAAACTTTGTAACACAATTAGGAATCGACCTTATATTTTCATTTTTTTCACACAAATTCAACATACCGAAGGTTGTTAAAATAACGCCCTTACTTACTTTTATTGGTTTGGTTTTATACGCAGCTCTGCCTTTATTATTCCCGCAACACGCTTATGCAGGTCTTGTTGCAGGTACAGTAATTTTCTCAGCCTCGGGCGGTTTTGCCGAGGTACTTATTAGTCCGACCATTGCCGCGATACCCTCACCCGATCCCGACAAGGAAATGAGCAAGCTTCATTCAGTTTACGCCTGGGGTGTAGTACCTGTTATAATAATAAGTACCATTTTCATTCTTATTTTCGGTCAAAACAACTGGCAATGGCTGGCTATTGGATTCGCCGTTATACCTCTGATATCATTTTTCCTCTTTTTGAAGTCGGAAATACCCCCCATGCAAACACCCGAAAAGATGTCGGGCGCACTTAAAATGCTAAAAAACAAAGGGCTGTGGCTTATGGTTGCAGCGATTTTCCTGGGTGGTGCCGCGGAATGCATAATGGCTCAGTGGAGTTCGGGTTATATTGAACAGGCCATAGGCATACCCAAAATATTAGGCGATGTTTTTGGTGTAGCCTTGTTTTCAGTAATGTTAGGCCTTGGCAGAACTCTTTATGCAAAGAAGGGCAAAAAAATCGGGAATGTACTGTTTTCAGGTGCTGTTGGTGCTACAATCTGCTATCTTGCAGCGGCCGTTACAAACAACCCTGTAATAGGTCTTATTGCTTGTGCGTTTACAGGTCTTTGTGTTTCAATGCTATGGCCGGGTTCTCTTATTGTTGCCTCTGACCATTTTCCTTCGGGCGGTGTTTTTATTTTCGCAATGATGGCGGCAGGCGGAGACTTAGGCGCTGCCGCAGGCCCCCAATTAATCGGCGTTATTACTGACTTTGTTATAGAAAATCCCGATTTGTCAGCGTTGGCTGAAAACCTTTCATTAGCTCCCGAACAGCTTGGAATGAAAGCAGGTATGCTTGTGGGTATGCTTTTCCCCTTGCTTGCAATACCCGTGTATCTGACTATTAAAAAGAACAGAAAAGAAACCTTCACAAAATGAAAAAAGACTGTTGCCGACCATAACCGGTAACAGTCTGTATTTTTTCAGCTTAATCGTCTGTAATATCCCAACCGCACTCATCTAAATCATAATAATGCTGGGTAAGATGTGCGTTACCGTTGGAATTGATTGTAATTGTTGTACCACCGATTCTGTCGGGACTCCAATAGCTTCCGAAGCCTGATTTAACACCATATGCAAGAGTAATGCCTTCATATTTTACGATGAAGTCATTTCTGTGATCGTGACCTACAAGAATTGTCTTTGTGCTGTCAAGCTCCTTACAAAGGTCAAAGAAGCCGTTGTTAACAGCACCGGGGCAACAATCCTCACCCTTCTGACCGGAAGCAATACCTGCGAGGGCAGGATTAATTATCGATGTACCGTCGTCATTTGTAATGCTTACCATTTCCCATGCATCTATATATTCAACAACAGGAATGTGCATAATAACTGTGCTTTCAACCTTGTGACCTGCGATATTTTCAATACCGTCAACAGCCCACTCATACCACAGCATCTGATTTTCCCAAAGGTGGTCATAACCGTCAATATATGTGCCATCCTCCATAGTATATTCTACAGAGCTATGTGTATCCATCATAAAGAATGTATGAACTATTTTATCGTTTTCGGTAACGTTTATAATATAGTTACCATATCCCATATCCTTTGGACCAAACTCGAAAAGACAGTTTTCGGCATCATATAACTGATATGCTGCCCAGAATTCGCTGATGCAACCTTCGCCGTCGTGGTTGCCCATTACGGGTGCCCACGGAATACCGAAAGAATCTATCCAGGATACAACCTCCATATATGATACGGGACCCCAGGCATTGTCGCCGCTCAACGTAATAAGATCAGGGTCATGAGCCTCGACAAGTTTGGTAATGAGTTCAAGAGAATAAGTTCCTTCATCAGCAAAAACATTTTCATCACTGAGCTGAATATCCGCAAGATTAAGAACAACAAAATCCTCCCCGGGGGTTTTCTTGAGCTCTATATAATCATCCTCATCAAAAACCTCCTCAAGAGTCCAGTCAGTAAAATATGCCGCCTCACCGCTCTCTACAACTGCGCCGATAGGTGCAAAAACCTGACCTAACGACATTAAGAACGCGAGTATCATTTTAATAATGGCCATAATAAACCTCCTAAAAAAGAAAAATAGCGGGTATAAACCGCCCAACATGAATCAGTATAGCAAATTCATTTTTGAAAGTCAATATATAACAAACAATTCGTTGTACTTTTTTACTAATTTCTCCGTTTTATATAACTTTTTTTAGGCAACTTTATACAAGATTACATATTGAAAAAAGCCAATTTTTATGATATTCTTTAATCAAAGAAAGGGTGGTACCGATGAACAGGTAAAAACCTAAAGCTTAAAAACAAGGAAAGGTGAGACCAATGTACCGGTAAACGCTTTCAGGTTTAACTTAAAAATCCAAATATAATTAATCAGGATTTTGAATTAAACCTATCGTAATAACTTCTGAAAAGAAAATTATTTGAAAACAAAAGTAAATCCCGCTTGTGGGAAAGTGAAAATTCGTGTTAACGACAGGTAGATTTCAAAAACAGCAAGTTATTACAATCCTAAGAAAGAGAGGTAAACAAAAAGATGTTAGATATCAAGAGTGAACAGAAATAACCCTTGACCGGCGAAAGTGTGTAAAGAAACACTCGGTCAAGGGTTATTTCAATTTTATATGGATTTTATATTCAGAAAGCTGCGCCTCAAGGCGTTTTTTATTTTGTCACGAAGCACTCTGCTATTAAGTCGGCAGTTTTATTTATCTGCTCCGCATTACTTATTTCCGGAACACCGTCCCCCTCTTGTGCGCCATACATACCAAAGTATGCGTGACAACCCCCATCTATAATTACCTCTTTAAAATCCCGGGGCATATTGATTATATTTTCATTATACTTTTCAATATTAAGAACTTCATCCTCGCTGCCGTAAATTGATAAAACCTTAATATCACATTGTGACAAATCAGCCGTGGAATATGAGCCTAAAAGCACCAAGCCATTAAATTCGTCCGGATTTTCTGATATGTAGGAAGCTGACATAGAGCCACCCAGGGAATGACCACCTATATACCAATTTTCGATTTCGGGGTACATATCAATTATACCATCTGCGGCATTGATATCAAAAACCGCAAGATTAAAGGGCATCTGAACAAGTACGCAGGCAATACCCTCCGAAGCGCACGCCTCCATTAATGGTGCATATGCCATATGTTCTACCTTACCGCCGGGATAAAAAACCAGTCCGCCTTTTGGGTTTTCCGGCATAAATACAACATTCCCGTTGTCAAGCGTGGTAACCGTTAAACTATTTGCAGGAGCAAATACCGCCTGAGAATCTATCTGCGCCTCATAATAATCCCCCAGATAAATACCCATAGCACCCGTCACAACGGCAACTGTAACAAAAACACAAATTATTACAATTAAAATTTTCTTCAATTTTTTCATTTTATCACCTTGAATTCAAACAAAAAAAGTCGGCACCTCGCCGACCCAACATATTCAGTATAACAAATAACATATACATTGTCAATTGCATTATTTAACCTTTAACATTTTCGACATTAATTTCTGTGTTTTAAATAAATCGAAGCTTTTAAGTTTATTTAATCTGCGAATTGAAAAAAGTGTTTCAGAATGGTACTATTTAATCAAAGAAAGGGTGGTACCGATGAACAGGTAAATACCTTAAGGCTAAAAATTCAAAGCCTTGTAAAACCGTACTTTACCGATATTTGAATATGTTCCGAATCAAAAGTGTTTCTCACTTACGGGAGTTTATATAGATTAAATTTTAAAATCAGGATTACGGGGCAATTTCAATAATCAGAAAAGTACACCAATCAACAGAAAGAGAGGTAACCAAAAGATGTTAGATACTAAAATAGAACAATAACCCTTGGTTGTATGTGTAAAGAAGCATCAACCAAGGGTTATTTTTTTTTTATTTCTTTTGGGAATCTACTTTATCAAGCAGTTTTTTATAAGGCATAAGCATACCTTCGGTCATTGCGTTACCCATTTTAGCCTTTACCTTAGGTGAAGAAACAAGGGCACCCAAAAATTTCATCATAATCATTGTTCCCCTTTTTTTCTGGGGGAAATCATACTGACCGTGAGCCTTGTAGAATTTGTGGTCCGCCTT
Source organism: Acutalibacteraceae bacterium (assembly GCA_045543075.1). GTDB lineage: Bacteria > Bacillota > Clostridia > Oscillospirales > Acutalibacteraceae > DTU089. Next base: position 18,362 of record JAZQLZ010000019.1, on the reverse strand, counting down.
CATCATACCCTGCATAAGCCATATAAGGTCGCGGAAAATCTTCATACCGCCTACACCATAGAAATTCTGCGGCGGAACATAAGAATTTTCCAGAGCATATTCAAGTCTGTCAGCGAGCTTGTCAATTTCACTGTCGGGTGATACCTCATCTGTTGCAACACCCGCAAGGAAGTTGTTTCCAACCTCTGCCCTGCCTTCAATAATCATCTGAAGGTTGAACTCCTCGCTGTAATTACCGCTAACGAGATAACCCATGGGCATACCCATTGTTACGGTACGGTGACCGTTACAGAATTGACGGTCATCATAGAGCTTGAAATTTGCACCCATATAATGGTCCTTTACGGAAAAAGCTATAACTATCGCCTGGGCAGTCTGTATTGTACCCCTGAGGAACTCATCGAAGCCATCCTTATAAACACACTTGCCGGAGCTTGCACAGTTAAGACAACCAAGACAACCGCCCTTGAATTCATACTCGGCAATATTAATAATTCTGGTTTTTCTTTTGCTGACTGCGCAGAAACGGTCTATCATACTACGCAGTTGATTGTCGTCATTTTCACAGTTTGTAAGAACAACAACGTCACCTTGTTTTTCTGTGTTGACACTGTCGGGCACGGTTACCTTTTTATGCTTGGGATCAGTTAATTCAACACGCTTTTTTTCATATATGCCTTTTTCCATACAGAATAAGACATATTCAAAAAAGTCACGGGCTTCTTTCTGTCCCTTTTCTTTCAGCAGGTCATCCATATCCGCGGATAAACCCCGTATATAATTAAGGCCCAAATCTCCGCAGTTATCTTCCACATACCTATGCGCAGTAACATCATAGAAATGCTTTGATGTTGTAAGCTGAGTTGCAGCCTTACCCTTAAGGTCAATACCCTGCTCTTTGATAAGCTCTATAAACCTGTGCAACTGATAGGGTGCAATGAAGGTATATACAGGATACGAGAAAATTATTAAATCAGCCTTTTCAAGAGCCTCTTTTGCCGTCGTGAAATCACGTTCAAGAGCTTTTATACGTTGGCCTGCGTGAAGAACCTCGAAATTATGCTCACCATAAAATTTCATAAGATAATTTATGGTTTGTAACGTAACACTGTATTGACCCTTGGGGCTACCGTTTACAACTAAAATATTCATACATTCACCTTGTTTTTGTCCTTTTTCAACCGTTTTTGATGAGGACATACCTTCTCCGGACAATTTTTACATGAAATACATTTATTGGTGTTAACACAAAATCTTTCGGGGTATTTAAATGCAGCAAATTCCCATTTAAGGAATACTATAAGAGAAGCCACAAAAAGGCTCCAGGTGTAAAAATGAGGGATAAACACTATGGGAGTAAACATCATCATAAAATCCCAGTTATAAATGCGACAATCTGCACAACATCTGTTTGTCATAAAAATTTTTCGTAAAGGACAACCAAACAAAACACATATCATATCGCAAACACTGTAAAACAACGCAAAAAGCACTAAAATCCCACGATCTATTACACCACTGAAATATAAAATAGCGGGAATGCTGTTAAGCACTATCCAAACCACCGCAATGATTCCTGCGCCTTTCCACGAAGGATGCTTAGGCTCTGCTACGCCGGTGGGTACATATTGAGATTTAAAATGTTTTTTGCAGCCGGGCGAGTCTAACTTGGTCGGAAAAAATCTTAATATAACCTCAACCATAAAGAAGAGCCATACAGGCAGAACATAGTACCAGGGCATACTTCCGTTATCAAAAAAAGAAAACGAGTCCAGTTCTTTCCTTTTTATAACATAAACCACAATAGCTGCAATAAAAATACACAAGCGTATCACAAAATTAAAATTATGATATTTTGTAGGCAAGGACATATCTTTGATTTTAGTAATCAATTTTTTCATTCCTATCTTTTAAAGTTACATATCCCTTACATTATAACAGAATTTATTTTTTAAACAATACAATTATCAAAATAATCGACACATATCGCGAAAAAGCAACATATGTCGATTATATTTTTATTTCTCTTCCATCACGCTAAGGTATGCGGGACGTATAATTTTATCTGTACACACTAATTCCTCAATACGGTGTGCGCTCCAACCGACAATTCTGGCAACGGCAAACATCGGGGTATATAATTCCCTGGGGATGCCGAGCATATCGTAAACAAAACCGCTGTAAAAATCCACATTGGGACTTACACCTTTGTAAATACGCCTGTATTTTGCAATAAGCTCCGGAGCAAGCTCTTCAACATCCTTGTAAAGCTGAAGCTCCTTTTCCCTGCCCTTTTCTTTTGCAAGTTGCTCAACATAGTATTTGAAAACTCTCTCACGGGGGTCGGAAAGTGAATACACAGCATGACCCATACCATACACAAGCCCTTTGCGGTCGAAGGTTTCTTTGTTTATTATTTTTGATAAATAATCAGCCAAAGCATCTCTGTCAGAAGTATCGCCTACATTTGCGCGGATGTCATCCATCATCTCAATAACCTTAATATTTGCGCCGCCATGTTTGGGTCCCTTAAGCGATGACATAGCCGCTGCAACTGTCGAATAAGTGTCTGAACCGGCAGATGTTACTACCCTTGTTGTAAAGGTTGAATTATTGCCGCCGCCATGCTCCATATGAAGTATAAGAGCGGTGTCGAGCACCTTAGCTTCGGTTTCTGAGTATTTCTTGTCGGGTCTGAGCATCATAAGCAGGTTTTCCGCAGTGGATAAATCAGGATCGGGTCTGTGGATAAACATACTGTCCATATTATCGTAATAGTTATATGCATGATAGCCGTAAACTGCTAGAAGAGGAAATATGCTTATAAGCTTTATACACTGACGCAAGGAGTTGCTTACGCTGGTTTCGATAGGACCCTGGTCATATGAAGCAAGGGTGAGAATACTACGGGTCATTGAGTTCATAACATCTTTACCGGGTGCTTTCATAATTACATCACGGGTAAAGTTTGTGGGCAAAGTTCTGCTTTCGCCTATAAGCTTTTTGAATGTTTCGCTCTCGGTTTCATCGGGGAGTTCGCCCATTAAAAGAAGATAGGCTATTTTTTCATATCCTAATTCTTTTTCACCTAAACTGTCAATCAACTCTTCCACACGATAACCGCGATACCAGAGTTTACCTTCGCAAGGTGTTTTTTCACCATTTACATTTTCAAATGATGTTATTTTAGAAATATTAGTAAGACCTGCAAGAACACCGTTACCATTCTGGTCACGCAGACCTCTTTTTACACCGTACTCTCCGTACAATTCAGGCGAAACAGCATCATTTTTCCGGCACATTTCTTCTTTTTGAGCAATATAACTATCAATCTGTGTCATACTTAACTCTCCTTCCTCAAAAAATATTATAATTATTATTCTTATTATACATTATTTATTCCTTACGGTCAACCGAAGCCCCTTAAGCGTTACAGATATTTAACATTTTATAATTGTTGAGCAATTATTGACCGTGAAGAAAGTTAATGGTATAATTAACAAATCAAAGGTAAAGTAGGTGACTCTGTGGCAACGAAAACCTTAACCCCCGAAAAGCTCCGGCGACAGCAGGAAAGACGAAAAAAAGAACTTCTGAAATGGGAAAAAGAAAAGAAACGACCCAAAAAGAGTTATTATATTGCATACCTCGTTTTTATAATTACACTGATCTACGCCACTGATGAAATAGCTTCACAGATAGGCACCCTTATGAAAACGGAAATCGCCAATGACCTTTTCCAGAAATTCGGTCAGAGCTCCGTAAGTATGCTCGACATCCTCGCTTTTGTAGGATTTCCTTTTCAAGCCATCGGTCTTTTGTACCGTCCCCTTGCAGACCGTTTCGGAAGAAAAACTTTTCTTATTATCAACACTGTCGGTATGAGCGTTGCTCTGCTGGTAATTTTTATTTCAAATAACATTTTCCTTTATTTCATAGGCGCATGCATGGTGCAGTTTTTCATTCCTCACGATATGCATGTGGTATATATCATGGAATCTGCTCCCACAAAACACAGAGCTAAATTCTATTCCGTTATTAAGTTTGTGGCCAATATGAGTGTTATGCTTGTTCCGCTTTTAAGAGATGCCCTTATGGCAGATACCTCTCAATGGAGAAAAGTATATTTCATACCCGCAATTATAGGTCTTGCAGTAAGCTTTGTTGCTCTTTTTTCCGCCCGTGAAACAGATGCCTTTATTGATGCCCGTATTCGTCGTCTTAAAATGAGTGATGAAGAAATTGCCCAGGAAAAGGCTCAGAAAAGTGCCGCAAATGCTCAGGGTGGTCTAATTACCGCTTTAAAATTTGCAATGAAGCACAAGCAGCTCCGCTGGCTGTATATTACCGCTGCTTTTCTGAACGTGGGCTTTATAGCCTCGGTAAGTTATCAGGTTATTATGTCTTACGGCTATGCAGAAAGCAGATACGGTTCATTTACCGATGATATAATGAACATTGTCGGACTCGGGCCTGTTACAACCGCACTCATTCTTTTCCCCTTCGGAAGTGCCGTCGCTCAGGTAATTTTAGGCTTCATTTCCGACGGAAAGGGCAGGAAGGCTGCCGCTATTACAACTGCTGCAAACTGCCTTCTGGCTTTTATAGGCTTCTGGCTCGGTGCAAAATACAACTGGAATCCTTACCTTGTAGGCTTCCTTTGCGGAGTATTTGTAGGCAGCTATTATTCGGTAAATGACGCTATCATTATAATGGTCAGCGAATCCGCACCCACAAACCTTCGTTCATCCGCAATGTCTGCTGAATTCATTATAGCAGCAGGCGGTTACGCAATTTCATACATCGCAAACTTCATTGTAGGCGGTTTGTTGGGAAATGCATACATAGGCACATTAGCAATATCGTTACTGGTTCCCGGTTATATAATAGGTTTATTCCTTTTAGTTACAAAAACACACGATACAAAAAACATTAACCTTGATACCGTCAAAGGTACCGAATGGGATTAATATAGAAATAAGGAGTTTTAATTATGGATAATTTTTTCGAAAACGCTTTTAAGAATATGGACGATGAAAGCAGAGAAAGCTTTTACAAAACTGTTTTCATGAATGATGATTCTGAATACGCCGCAAAGCTTCGACTTGAATACTATAAAACAAAATTCAAGTCAATGGGTGAAAATGTAACTATCGGTAAAGGCGTTACAATTATCAACCCCGAATTTATAACAGTTGGTAACAATGTAAGCATCGGCAACGATACTACACTTATTGCAAGGGGCGAAGGCGGAATTACTCTTTCCGACGGTGTAAGACTTCAGCACAGAGTTTACCTTGATACAGAAAGAGTAAACGACGGCTACATAAACATTGGAAAAAATGTTTACATCGGCACAGGCACAACACTCTTCGGTCATAAGGGCCTTGAAATCGGTGATGACTGCCTCCTGGCACAGAACATCACACTAACCCCCTATTCACACATTTTTGATGACCCCAACTCAATCATTTACAGTCAGGGCGGTCATTGTGAAAAGGTTACAATCGGCAAGGATGTTTATATCGGTATGAGAGCTGCTGTTATGTATTCAGGTAACATCGGAGACGGCTCTGTAATAGGTGCAGGCTCGGTTGTTGTAAAACCCATCCCACCCTATTCAATTGCGGTAGGTTGCCCCGCTAAGGTAATTAAAGAACGAAAATAAACAAAAATCCGACAGCAATTGCTGACGGATTTTTTAATTCGTAATTAATAATTCGTAATGCGTAATTATCGGAACTGCGTTGGCTATCATAATCACATTTTGTGTTTACAAAATATATCGCATCCACGGATATATCGCGCATAACACCGTAGGTATATCGCTTCACGAAGTGAACAATATAACCGGCGTTAACCCCAATAATTTTGCATTTTGAATTCTGCATTTTGCATTTACTTTTTCGCTTCGTTAATTGCCTTAAATGTCCCTCTTATCTCTTCGGTATTACCTGTTGCAAGGTAATACTCGTACTCAAAAGGCTCGAAGCTTCTGAAGGTTCTTGTTTTAGTAATTGCGATATATGAAGTGGGGTCATCAACGGAAGGGTCTTCATCATCAGTCTGTTCACGATTAAATACACCCGCAAGAAATTCTTCTTCGCCTTTTACATAAACGCCTATGCCGAAGCTGTCTTCAAATTCACCTGTAAATGCTGCCCAGTTTTCTTTATTATAAAACTTGGGATAACCTGCATCGGGCCAGAAAATAAGGTCGGGCTCATTGGTAAGGGATTCACCTGTCCAAGGCTTATCACCTTTATAATAAACGAAGTTATTAAATGGCTCTATACAGTAAAATGCAGGGATTTCCTGAGAACACTCTGCCTCGGGATAACCCGAAAAATCAACAAAACGGCATTTACTGTGAACTGCACCGTCTTCGATTGTGTAAGTAGCTTCCATATAAGATGGAGTAATAAACTCTTTTTCTTTAGCCCAGTCAAGAGGTCTGCATTTAATGTAAATGCTGTTGTCGGTTGTTTTCAAATCGACAATTTTACTTGCATCACCAAACTGATTACCACCCTGAACCGGGTTATATCGCCAGTCATTTTCCATAAACACGCCGTAATCGTATTCCATTGTACCGTAATATGACTGTTGTACAAGTCTGCCGGGATCGTAGCGGTTAATAAGGTTAACATTATCATTTACAGATTTGCTGTTATAGCGTTCTTCTGCATTGGAGTCAACCTTTATCTGACCATCAATATTTACCGCCTGTACATTTGAGTCCAGATCTTCAACATAGCTCAAAGCTCCGCCCCAGAGCAAATCAACGCCTATCTTAAGATTATCCGCTTCAACAAAAATTTTCCGGTCGGGAATTTTACGATTAAATACAGAAAATTCGAGGTCCCATATTTTCGTATCATTTTTATCAAGCGCCTCGAACTTCAGAGAAATTAACTTATACGCTTTTTTCCCCTCAAGGCAACCATCAATGAAAGAATAAAACTCTTTCTCTGTGTTGGCGGGTTCGAGGAAAAAATCCTCAGAAACTTCTTTAAACTCTGATTCATAAGTCAAAGTTCCTTTTACATAGCCATCAGACGAATACTTTATACCGTAATAATTGAACATTTTAAACTCACTATCCACAAAACCTACGCTTACGGGTCTTTCAAGATTTATGCTGCCGTCTTCATTAATGTTTTTATGAGATGAAGAAACCACTATTCCCAGTTGCTCTCCGGGCTCAGTTATTATAAACTCATCATCTGTAAAAGCAAAGCTCAGAAGATAGGGTGAAAAAACACCTGTAACCGCTATTGCCACAACACCTATTACAGCTGCCACCGCACACAGTGCAACTTTTACTTTCTTTTTCACGGGAACCTCCGTTGACCTGTTATTTTTTATATTTTAAAATTACCATAAAACACACACCAAGTCAATAAGAATAATTTTTGTCTAATATTGTAATATCGCAACTTACTTTATCAAAAAACTTGACATCGAAATAAAACAGGAATATAATACTTTACCTAAAAAAATATATTAACTATTCTTTGAAAGAAGTGTTTTTATGGGAGATTATCTTATTCTCTTTACATTCATCGGCTCTGTTGCCGCAATTTTATTTGCCGCATTTACTGCGAGAAAGGTTCTCAAATACTCTGAGGGCACCGAAAAAATGCAGAAGCACGCAAAGGCTATACGCAGAGGTGCAAACGCATTTTTAAAACGCCAGTACAAAATAGTGGGTATTTTCTTCGCCGTACTTTTTGTTATATTAGGTATTATGGCAATATTAAAGCTAATTACCCCCTATGTCCCATTTGCTTTTATTACGGGCGGTTTCTTCTCAGCTCTTTCCGGCTTTATTGGTATGAAAATAGCCACCGCATCAAATGCCCGTACTGCAAACGCTTGCCGTGAGGGGCTCAACCGCGGTCTGCGCGTTGCTTTCTCAGCAGGCTCTGTTATGGGCTTCACTGTTGTAGGATTAGGTCTTCTTGATATATCCGTTTGGTTCTTCCTTCTTAAATTTGTTTTCAAATTATCACCCGCGGAGATCACAAGCGCCATGCTCACTTTCGGTATGGGCGCATCCTGTATGGCTCTTTTTGCCCGTGTGGGTGGCGGTATATTTACAAAAGCTGCCGACGTAGGCGCGGACCTTGTGGGTAAGGTTGAAGCCGGTATTCCCGAGGACGACCCCAGAAATCCCGCAGTTATTGCCGATAATGTAGGCGACAATGTTGGTGACGTTGCAGGTATGGGCGCCGACCTTTACGAATCCTATGTGGGCTCTGTTTTATCCGCGTCCGCTCTTGGAGTTGCCGCTTTCGGCGGTGATATGAAGGCTATGGCTCTGCCCCTTATTCTCGCGGCAGTCGGTGTGGTTTGTTCAATTCTCGGCACCTTCCTTGTACGCACAAAAGAGGGCGCATCACAGAAAGATTTGCTCCGCGCTCTGAGCAAAGGTACAAACTTCTCGGCAATTGTTATTGCAATTGTTTCATTCCCCTTGGTTTACTTTATTTTGGGTAAAGATAACTGGACTTTGTATTTCCCCATTCTCGCAGGCCTTTTAGCAGGTGTTTTAATCGGTCAGGCAACCGAGCTTTTCACTTCTGATACTTATAAGCCCACGCGTAAGCTTTCAGACTCCTCGGAAACAGGCTCTGCAACCATCATTATAAGCGGTCTTTCCCTTGGTATGATGTCAACAGCATTACCGATTGTTATCGTTGCTGTATGCGTACTTGTATCATATTTCGTTGCAGGTGGTGGCTCACAGGGTCTTTACGGTATTTCTCTTGCGGCAGTAGGTATGCTTTCAACCTTAGGTATAACCCTTGCAACGGATGCCTATGGACCTGTTGCGGATAACGCGGGCGGTATCGCAGAAATGTCAGGCCTTGAAAAAGAAGTCCGCCAGAGAACGGATGCTCTTGATTCCTTAGGTAACACAACCGCCGCAACCGGCAAAGGTTTTGCAATCGGCTCCGCTGCACTTACCGCACTCGCCCTTATGGCATCATATATCGACAAAGCAAAATCCATACCCGGCGGTGCAGAAAAAATAGCGGATCTCAGCATTATGAATCCCACCGTATTAATGGGTATTTTCATCGGCGCTTGTCTGCCCTTTGTTTTTGCCGCGCTCACTATGGAATCCGTGGGAAAAGCTGCCCAAAGCGTTGTAAAAGAAGTCCGCCGCCAGTTCAAAGAAATTACAGGTCTTATGGAGGGTAAAGCGGACCCTGATTACGCAAGGTGTGTTGACCTTTGCACAAAGGCAAGCCTTAAAGAAATGGTATTACCCACTATTGTGGCAATCATTGTTCCGCTTGCGGTAGGTCTTGTACTTGGCTGTACAGGTGTTGTAGGTATGCTCGCAGGTGCCACTGCAACAGGTTTCCTTATGGCAGTCTTTATGTCAAACTCGGGCGGTGCGTGGGATAACGCCAAAAAGTATATTGAGAGCGGTACTCACGGCGGTAAAGGTTCATCCTGCCACAAAGCTGCAGTTGTAGGCGATACGGTCGGCGACCCGTTCAAGGACACTGCGGGACCTTCAATAAACATTCTTATAAAGCTGCTTTCTATGGTATCCATTGTTTTCGCAGCAGTTGTAATTAATTTCAGTGTTTTTTAAAAATTAATGGGGGATTTTTGAAATCCCCCGTTTTTTTGTGACCTTTAATGCCGTTTAATTGTTTTATAAGTGAAAGGAGTTCGTTATGGATAAAACTTCAGACTTCAAAACTATATACAACAAATACGGCGAAATGTTATACAGAATAGCCTTCGTTTACCTGGGCAATCCCCATGATGCGGAAGATGTTCTGCAGGATGTGTTTATATCATTTTTACATAATCCCCCGAAAATTAAAAATGACGAACACGAAAAGGCATGGCTCATACGCACAACTCAGAATAAAGCAATAAATCTTTTGAAAGCAACCTCACGCAAAAATGTAAATATAGATGATTTGCAAATACATATTGATGATACCAACAAAGATTTACACCTTGATGTTCTGAAACAAGTCATTTCTCTTTCTCCTAAATATAAAACAGTCGTTATTCTTTATTATTACAATGATTACTCTGTGAGTGAAATTGCGCAGATACTGAAAATAAGTAAATCGGCAGTTAAAATGCGCCTGAAACGCAGCAGAGAGTTATTAAAAATACAATTGGAGGATTACGAAAATGAATAAAAAAGACCTTAAAGAATCGTTGAATCATATAAAACCCGACGAATATTTACAAACCCGCCTTGCCGCAAAAGTAGAAAGCACTGAGGCAAAAACCAAAAGGTCAATACCTAAACTCACTATTTCCACCGCAGCAATATGCGGCCTGGTTTTAGTGCTGAGTGCAAGCCTTGGCATCAGCTTAAAAAGCTTTTCAAAAAATACCACAGAAATATCTCTGACCCAACACTATGCTTATGAAACCGCTTCACAAAAAGAAGTTGATGCACCCTCCGAGGTTATGGAAAACCTGAATCCCGAATCAAGCGAAAAAGAAAACTATGTTCAGTATTCCGTACCGCCCATTGAAACTCAGGTACATTACCATCAGGTTTTGCTTGTAAATGGTAAAGATATTGCACCTGACAACTATGTTAAGTTCGAAGAAATTAAAAATTATGCCGAATTGCCCCTTACTGCAATTCTCGAGGAATTTGGTGCAACCACCGAATGGCAAAGCGACACCGAGGCAATCATAACATTAAATGGCAAAAAATATATTCTCGATGCAGAAAAATGCATCCTTAAAGAGGAAAACAGTGATGTAAATATCCTTACCCCTCTTTATGCTCCGGGTACTACGGGAGTAGCTGACATTCCTATGTACAGAACATATGGAGATGACTTTATTGTAGATAACTACACTTTACAGGGTGCACTGGCAAATCTCGGATTTAATTATACTGTCAATGTGGATTACAAAAACGAGACCGTTATTATAAAATAAGCACATTAACCCTCTGCAAACATGAAAATTTGCAGAGGGTTTTCTTATAATCGGATTATTTTTTCAGCACCCATACGAGCATATCGGTTTCGCCGCGGTTTGCATAAGCATAATACGGAATAAACTTCAAATCACATTCTGTATAATCATCCGTTGCATCAAAATACAATTCTTCACAATCGGATTCTTTATAACCCTTCATTAAGATATCGGGCACCAAAAAGTCGCTGTCAATAATCTCCGTTTTTTCCCTTATATCCACTCTCAAAGCACTTAAATCCTTACCGTTATCCACACCTTCGAGGCAATACACTACGGGCCCGCGCATAATTGCCACTCTGCCGGAATTTGTGTGTACTTTTTTATTAGCGGATATAAATCTTACAGGCATTCTGAAAGAAATTTCTATTTCCTCATTTTCTGAAGCCTGTATATAAATATAGCCTTTATTCAGAGTATATTCTTTATTAACGGTAAAGCTTTTGCACCAACCGGGAAGTCTCAATGCTACAAGCTTTTTATTGTTGTTACACAATGAAATTTTTACTTTTCCATCTGAAGGGTATTGCGTTTTCTGAACAACCTTTGTGTTATCAAAATTCATTTCAGAATCAATATACTGATGAATGAACAAGGTGTCCTCAGTATATGAATACATATATTCTCCTATACCCGCAATAAACCGTGTTACATTGGGAGGACAACAAGAACAGTCAAATACCTCTTTACGCTGAGTTATTGGATAGCGTCTGCCACCGGCGGTGCAAGGGTGAACCTCATTGAAATCAACATCAATTTCTAAAGGATTTTCATAGAAAAAGCCCTTACCGTCCATGGAAATACCCGACAAACTGCCGTTGTACATGACCCTTTCAACTGCATCGGCATATTTTGCATCCGCATTAAGCTTTATCATACGATTTGCGAAAAACGCCAAAGAAATAGCCGCACAGGTTTCGGCGTAGGCATCTCTGTTAGGCAAATCGTAGTCTATTGTAAACGATTCTCCGTGACAAGTACTACCTGTAGCACCTGTTATGTACATTCTTTTATTTACAACATTTTCGAAACAACGTTCAGCAGCCTCAAAAAGCTCGTTGTCGTTATAAAGATAGGCTATATCTGCCACACCCGCCAGAAGATACAAAGCTCTTACACAGTGACCGTCAGCGGTATCTCTTTCTCTTATAGGCTTTTCGTCCTGATTATAAAGCAAGTGACAACCGGGATATAACTCTTTATCTTTTTCGTTTGCGCCGTGATTGTCAATAAAGAATTTAGAAAGCTCGAGATAGCGTTTTTCACCTGTTACCTCGTAAAGCTTAACAAGGGCAAGTTCAATTTCAGGGTGCCCGGGAGTCACAAACTCAGCAGACTGTTCTTTAACAAACACCTTTTCAATATAATCGGCATATTTACACATTGCATCGAGAAGTGCTCTCTTACCCGTCGCCTTGTAATATGCAACCGCCGCTTCCATAAGATGACCCGCACAGTAGAGCTCGTGCTCATTTCTTACTGTAAAACGCTCACCCGTAACTAAAAAGTGACTGTTAAAATATCCGTTTTCATCACGGTTTTTTATCAGTTTTTCAACTGTTTCATCAACAATCCTTATAAGCTCGGGGTTTTCGTTGAAATACGCATTATAACCTACGCTTTCAATCCACTTGGCAATATCCGAATCCCAGAAAACATGGGGCATATCCGGGTCGCCCTCTTTCCAGGTACAATTGAAGGCATCAAAGCGGTGAGTTTCCTTAAATCTTTCATAAACGGACTTCAGCGTAACATTGTTTACCATATCTTGTTTTATTTTCCAGAAGCCACCGTTAATTTTAATGTTTTTACAATCAATATTCTTCATAATTATCACCTGTTATTGAGTATTGGTTCAACACATTCCTTCCATCGTCTTGCTATAAGCTGATGACCGCAGGTTGTGGGATGAACGCCATCCCAGAGGATATTATATATATCCGTTTTTTCTTTATATTCGTCGAATAGATCCTGCAACGGAACAAAAACTGCGCCATACTCCCGAACAATTTTTTTAGCCACTGACTGATAATCGCCAATGCGCTCTTTAAAGAAAGCATCAAGCTCAGGTTCTTTTTTATCACCGAAAAACGGCTCCATAATCACAATAAGCGTATCGGGATTTTTTTCCTTTACCTCGTCGAGAAGATACCTGTATATCTTCTCATATCTGACCGGGTCGGAGCCTGACTTATGCTCCCAATTAAATATAATGTCATTTACACCGACAAGAATACTGAGAATTGTGGGATTTAAATTAAGACATTCCTCAACCCATCTGCCGTAAAGGTCAGCTATTCTGTCACCCGAGTTACCCCGATTAAAAACCTCGATATTTTTATTGATGTTATCCGCATACATTTCAGAGGCGAGTATATATTGATAGCCGTGACCGTGAATATGGTTAAGGTCGGAGTGCCGTCCCCTGTTACCGTCAGTAATGGAGTCACCCTGAAAAAGAACAATGTCATTTTCTTTAAGCTTTAGCATAGGTATCACCCTTTATGTCTTGATACTCAAAGCATAACATTTACCATAATTTGTGTCAATGAAAAAAAGAAAAACGGTATGCTCAAAAAATGAACATACCGTATATTTTTAGTCTTCAACCTTACCTGCTTTAACTGCCTCAAAAGTATCCGTTACTTCTTTTGAGGGTTTGCCTGTAATAAGAGAAATAACAACAATGAATGCTGCTGAAATAATAAATGCAGGAAGAAGCTCATAAATTGCAAGTGAGTTTCCAAAATTAATTAATTTTTCAATAAATTCAAGAGTTTCTCCTTCTGCTATATCAGTCAATAAACTTAATGTCTCTGAAAGCTTTGCGCCGAAGGGATTAATAACGAACTTCCAAAGGAATACCATAACTGCACCGCTTATCATACCCGCAAGAGCACCCCATTTATTTGTTCTTTTCCAGAAAATTGCGAAAAGAACAAGGGGACCAAAGGTGGCGCCGAAGCCTGCCCATGCAAATGAAACGATTTCAAAAACGCTACTGTCAGGATTTTTAGCAATGAACATTGCAATAATTGCTATAATGATAACTGAAATTCTGGCGATTATCATTTTCTTTTTGTCGGAAGCCTTGACCTTAAAGGTGTTAAGTACATCTTCAGAAACACTTGAAGAAGCTGCAAGGAGCTGAGAATCAGCAGTTGACATTGTAGCTGCAAGGATACCGGCAAGAATAAGACCGGCTATAATTGCAAGAAGACTTCCTTCGCCACTGATAACCTTTGCAAGTTCAATTATGATTCTCTCACTATCCTGAATACCGGAAACCTCTCCACTTTTAACTGCACCGTAACCGACAACACCGATAACGATTGCAATTGCCATTGAAATAACAACCCATATAGAAGCAACGCGTCTTGCAAGTTTAATTTTACTTACCTTCTCGATTGCCATAAATCTTAAAAGAATATGGGGCATACCGAAGTAACCAAGACCCCAGGCAAGGGTTGAAGCAATTGTAAGCGCACTGTATGGTTTTGTTCCCGCTGTTCCCGCTATTGCCTCGCTGATACTTGATGCAGCATGTGTACTTGTAAAATTAAGATAACCGGGAAGTGCCTCTGCGTTCTGACAAACCTGCTCCCAACCACCTGCGTAAGTGATACCAAAAACAAGTACAACCACAAGAGCAATGGTCATAACAATTGACTGAATGAAGTCCGTTGTAGATGCCGCAAGGAAACCTCCGAGGGCAGTATATACAACAATAACAATACCGCTGACAACCATTGCAGTAACATAGTCAATACCAAAAAGGGATTCAAACAATTTACCGCAAGCAGAAAAACCTGAAGCTGTGTAAGGAACAAAGAACACAATAATAACAAGTGCGGCGATAAATTTTAAGATTCCCATATTGTCGCCAAATCGTTTTGAAAAGAACTCGGGAATTGTAACCGCATTGATTTTACCCGAATATATACGGATTCTTTTTGCTACAATAAGCCAGTTAATATATGTACCAACGGCAAGACCGATTGCAGTCCAGGAAGCTTCCGCAAGACCCGCAATAAGAGCAACGCCGGGAAGGCCCATAAGAAGCCAACTGCTCATATCCGAAGCCTCGGCACTCATAGCCGTAACGAAAGGGCCTAACTTTCTGCCACCAAGATAGAAATCCGCCGTGGACTTATTCTTTTTAGAGAAAATCGCACCAATGGCCACCATAACAATAAGGTAAACAGCTATTGTAACCAACATAATTATGTCTTTACTACCCATAATAACCACCTATAACAATAAATTAGAACAATAATACCATAAAATGTATAAATATTCAATACTTTATTCAATAGTTTCAGGCAGTTATATAGCAAACAGTCATTGCTTCACCGTATAAAGTAACTATGTCAATATCTTTGTAAAGACGGTTCGCAACATTCTGGAACAAATCACACTCTTCTTCATCAAATACATCAAAAGCTACTATAATGTAACCTGTTTCGGACTCACTGAAAGCATCGCAGATATCTGAAAGAGCGTTTTCGGAGGAGCAAGCCTCAAAGTGACCCGACACGGGTGTTATGCACTCGGCACTCTCCGGGAAAACACCGATGTATTCGGGTGTTTCCAGATAAAATTCATCGGAAAAACCGAAACGCATAAGCTCCCTTTCCACACTGTCCGAATCTATACCGTCAGCAGGTGTGCAATCCACATTATACCATTTATCGGAAATTAAAACCGTAGCCCAGGTATGACCGTCGGCACCTTCCTCCTCAGCCACTGAATATTTTTCAAAGCAACGCAAACCGTTCATATTGCAAAGCAATGAATATATATTTGAAAAGCCGTCACAATTTGTAGCTCCGTCAACAGCAGTGCAAAGATAGTCGAGAGTTTTATCAACTTCCTCTGACTCGTACTCAATATTCTCGTCTATGTATCTGTAAATAGCTCTTGCTTTCTCAGTATCGGTAGCATTTTCGGAGAAAGCCAGCTCCCACTTGCTTGCGGTATCCACCGCTGCCTGTACCTTTGCAGCTCTGTCTTCGGAAAAATTCTTTATGGCAACCAAATCACCTTTAGCCGTTCTTTCTTCGGGCTTAAATAATATAAACTGTGTAAAAATCAGCTCATGGGAATACCATTCCCAGTCAACATTCTGCTGAATTACAGGTGAGTCGAGGGACACAAAGTCAATTATATCCTCCATTGTTCTTTCTGTTTTGCTTAAGAGAGCTTCCTCAACAAAAATATACACATAATTGTTGTCAAAGGCGTATTCCAGGGCATTATACAGCACCTTTTCGTCCTCTGTTAAGGTCTCGTAATAAACTTTACTGTTATAAATATCTTTCTGAGGCTTGTAAGCCTTGATTTCATCATAGCTTACATTGATACTACCCTCACCGAACTCAATAACATCCGAAAAGCTGAACCACATGGTATTATTCCATTCAGTCACTTGTTTCTGACGCTCTTTTACAAATGCCACAACACCTATGGATGTTAACGCAATAACGATGCTCATAAAAATGGCAGGAATAATTATTAAAAGTTTCTTTTTACCTTTCATACGCACCCTCCGAGAATTTTATAAGCTCATTCTAACACATTAAACAAGCATTGACAATATTTTTATTCAATTTGTTGACACATAGTATTTTTTGTCTTATTATTTAAATATAAAAGTATAATTACAGGAGGCAAATCATGTCAAAAGTCAAAAACCCAAAAACATCCTCATTCCCCATAGCAAGTATATTGTTTTTGTTATGCTTTGCAACTTATGCGCTTATTATGCTTGTTCTTGTTTTGTCAGACGCATATTTTGATGGTTTTGTGGGATATTCTTTCGGTTTCCCGCTGATATTCTCATTACTCCTTGCCTTTTTCTCTTCCAACACCACTAAAAAGCCTTCGATTTTTTATCTTTTGGTTTTATTGGTTTTTTCATTCGGTCAATTCATAGTTCCCATAGCATACCGCCTCAGCACTTTTTTCACTTACGAATACATGGACGGTGTTTCTGCGTTCTTAATAGCCTTAGGATTATGCACGGACTTCATTTATCTTGTGGGAATTCTCATTATTTTGGTTACAACCTTGCTTGTTGCCGTATTCAAAAAAACGGTTAAGCTTTTCAAATTCTGGTTTTTGTTCCCGATCCCGTTAATTTTAGGGCTTTTATGTGACGCTTTCGTCAGTGTATTTGATTTATTTGTCACAATCAGCAAAATGGGAATAGAGCACGCAGCCCCGCTTTTAACATTCGGCTCACTCATTTTTGACACATTCCTTGTGGGTGCATTCTTTGCAACATCTTACCAATATGCAAAAGTAAATAAAAACCTGTCGCTCCCGGAAGATATTGAAGATGACTTTCAGGAAGACACAGAAATAACAGAATAACATCAAAATCACCAAAAACACGGCTCATTTTTTGTGTCGTGTTTTTTATTGTCCTTATTGCAATTGAAGGTAAAATAAATTATCATAAATTTAACCCCACATATTATAGGGAAGGATGATTTTTATGAAAATTACTTTTATGGGTGCCGGCAGTACTGTATTCGCAAAAAATGTTCTTGGTGATGTGATGCTTACACCGGCACTTCAGGATTGTCAGATTGCGTTATACGACATTGATGCCACTCGCCTAAAGGAAAGTGCACAGGTGCTAAACATTATTAACACCAACAGCAACTGTGGTCGGGCTGTGATCCGTACATATTTGGGTGTGGAACAGCGGAAAGAGGCTCTGTGTAGTGCCGATTTTGTGGTTAATGCCATTCAGGTCGGTGGCTATGATCCCTGTACAATCACTGACTTTGAGATTCCCAAGAAATACGGATTGCGTCAGACCATCGCCGATACATTGGGCATCGGTGGTATCATGCGTGCTCTCCGGACGATCCCTATTCTTGAAGACTTTGCTCACGACATGGAAGAAGTCTGTCCCAATGCGCTTCTTCTGAATTACACAAATCCGATGGCAATGCTCACCGGTTATCTCTCCCGCTATACCGGCATCCGTGTGGTCGGTCTTTGCCACAGTGTTCAAGTCTGCTCCAAGCATCTACTTGAAAAATTGGACATGCAGGACAAACTCGACGGCCGCAAAGAGCTCATCGCAGGCATCAACCATATGGCCTGGCTTTTAAAGCTGGAGGACCGGGACGGCAACGATCTGTATCCAGAAATCAAAAAGCGCGCCAAGGCCAAAAACTGTAGTGAAATCCACAAAGATATGGTCCGCTTTGATTATATCGATAAGCTTGGTTACTATTGTACGGAATCCAGCGAGCATAATGCGGAATATAACCCTTTTTATATTAAAAAGAATTATCCCGAATTGATCGAACGCTATAACATTCCTTTGGATGAATATCCCAAGTCGGATCGTAGCCATGTCG
>JAZQLZ010000018.1:0-2136 GCA_045543075.1 Acutalibacteraceae bacterium | reverse complement strand
GCTGTTCCTTCGAGTCTGTCATAGCTTGTTTGTTCGACTGATGGGAATTTTACTATTTCCAGCCAATTTTGCAGGCTATCTCTTAGCAGTTTCTTGCTCTCATCTGTGTCCTCGATAGCTTTTTCGAATTCTGCTATGTAGTTGGTGATTTTCTTGTTAGCTTCTTGCTTGGTAGTTCCTGAGAAGGATTTTCTTTTGCGTTCGCCTTGCTCGTCCATGTACCACACGACACCGCCCCAACGACCGTCCGTTCTTTTAAACACATTTCCGTTTGTAAGTAGCTTCTTACGCATTATCTCACTTCCTTTATTACGTATTACCTTTTTGGCAACACAAACAATACCGTAAAGCTCGGCACAAGTCAAGCGTTTTTGCGAAGAAAAAGCATCAATTTTCTAAAAGAATAGCATCAATCTTAAAAAGTCTTTTCTTTGTTTATTCTATAATATTTTTTGATATGAGAAAAAAGATAAGGCACGGATATTTCACCGTGCCAATTCTGCAATTTGTTTCAATTCATTTCACCAACTATTTTATTTATATCACCGTCCGAGTCTACGATAATGGTTTGGGTTTTGCTTGATGCTACATAGCCGAAGCCTTCGATGTAGGCTTTATTTTTTTCTTCTACAATTTCAACCTTTTTTGCAGTTTCTTCATCTGTAAGGTAGCAGGTATCCTTCGCCATGATTTCGTCATTTGGATTTATGGGTTCTTCAGGATTCTTTTCCCATTTCGCATACAAGACATCAGGCTTTGTGAATTTGAATGTTGTTACCTGATTCTGCTTTGTTCGAGGATCGGTGAACCATCCTGCGAATGTGTAACCATATTTTGTTGGGATGTAACTTTCAAGGCTGATGCTTTCACCGTATCTTTTTGTTATTGGCCTGATAAAGTTGCCGCCGTCCGATGCGAATTGCAAGGTTACATTTCCTACGATACCAAGTTCATTGTCGAAGGTCACTCGGTATTTACTGAGCCACCAAGGTTTTGTAGTTGCCGATGCCGTTGTTGTCAGCATCATAGTCACTGCCAATGCCGTACATAATACGTTTTTCTTCATAAAATTCTTCCTCTCTGTTTTATATTACCTTTCGGCAACACAAACATACCACAGAAGATGGCATAAGTCTACGAAGTTTTTTCAAAGTCCTTTTCTTTGATTAATGTGCATCATATTTTGGTATGGGGGTATGCAAAAGGAGTGAGCCTTACCGACTCACTCCACAGTTTTAAAGATTTTATTCTTTTTCAGTTATATTGAATATCTCCACCAATTCATTTATTGCATCAATGGATATAAAGCAATCTTGATTATCGTATGCATATATGCTTTCTCCTGATGCATATTTGATATCAATCTTTGCACCATACATATCAGGGAGTCCGCTTACTTTGCTGATATATCCATTATATTGGGCAAAATTATATTTTGATACGATTTCCTGAAGACTCGTCATAAATGAGGTGTCAGCTGTAAAATCGCCTTCTTCTCCGGCACCTGCTCTGTCACGCCATTGGATTTTAGATTTAACAGCTCCATCTTCTAACACAGCGCTTAGCTTATAATTTCTTCCAACAAGCTCGCTTCCTTCTTCTACAACAATGTTATAAAGCGAAACCTCAAATTCAAAGCTGATTATTTCTGTTGACTCTATGACCTTTGGCGAATCCTCTCCGCTGTTATATGTTTTAACTCCACCGTCAATATGATCCGTATTACGTCGGGACAATCCGCATCCGCAAAATCCCATTGTCATAAGCAAGATAATACTTGTTATAATTCGTGACATATTACCACCTCACATTTACCCGGCATTGATGAAACGATAAAGGAAAGTAACAACCTGACCTCTTGTGCACGAGTCATCAGGACTGAAGGTGGTAGCACTTGTTCCGCCTGTTATTCCTTGTTCTACTGCCCATAAAACGGCTTTGTAGTAATAGCTGTCAGACTTAACATCTGTAAAATTGCACTTGTTAGATTTTGCTTCAGGTTGACCTGCTGTACGCCACAAGAAAGTAACAACCTGCGCTCTTGAGCAAGTTTCATCAGGACTAAATGTAGTATCACTTGTACCACCGGTTATTTTACTGCCGAATGCCCATTTTACAGGTTTGTAGAAATAGTCG
>JAZQLZ010000017.1:0-6875 GCA_045543075.1 Acutalibacteraceae bacterium | reverse complement strand
TTTAAAAACCAACTGTTGTGAAGTCCTCTTGTGGTACCCAAAATTGTTTGCTCGTTATTCACTTCGCACAATTTTGACCACTGCGCCAACTCACACTCCCTGCATCGCCCACAGGGCGCGGTCGTGTTCCTTGCCCCCTCCCTATTCCGGCAAAGCAGAAACAGGGATGATAGGCTTCGCGTGTACGTGCTTTTTCCTTTGATTTAATTCTAACCAACAATCTATACACCAACGTCGCAAATTTGTGAACAAACCGTAAACACATTGTGTCATTTTTGTTTTGAAGGATAAACTTTATTTTCGCTAAAAAATAAAAAGTGCGCCCACCGAAGCAGACGCACAAAAAACGCAAACTCCGATAGTCGCCAAACCAATTCAATATAAAGGGCAATGAAGCACAATCACATTGCGGAATTTGCATTTTTATCAAATTCATACTATGTGATTATGCAAAAGAGAGTACAATATTCCTATAAAAACAGAAATTGCCCCTACTTTTATATTCAATTGGTTTGGCATAATTAGTGTAACACACTAAACACAAATTTACAACAAAAAAATTAACCGACTCATAAAAGGTCGGTTAGTTTTGTTTTAGGGTGATAAGGCTATCGCTATCAATCAGCTTCATTTAAATTCGGCACGAAGTGCCCCTTTAATTACGAATTACGCATTAAAGCGCTTTCTTCCCAACAACTTCCCCTTGAAGTGTCTTATGTGTTATAGCAACATCATCAATGATCATATAACCTCTCGGTGTGTTTTCTTTAGGTATTGAGACCGAGCCCGGGTTGCAGTAGGTAAAGCTGTCGTATTCTTCTATTTTACTAACATGGGTGTGACCGTTAAAGAGTATGTCGCCCTTTTTGAGCTTCGGCGGATTCTGAGGATTGAACTTATGTCCGTGGGTTAAAAAAATCATTCTTTTGCCGTGGTAAAGTATGGCATAATCAGCAAGAACATTAAAGTCCAACACCATATCGTCAACCTCTGCCTCACAGTTACCTCTTACACAGAGAATCTCGTCAGCCATGCCGTTAAGAAGTGCAATTACGCCCTTGGGATTGTACTCCTCGGGCAAATCATTTCTCGGTCCGTGGTAAAGAACATCCCCGAGAAGTATGAGTTTATCGCAATTTTCCTCTTTATATCTTTCAACTAACTCACGGCAATATTTAAGCGAACCGTGAATGTCGGATGCAATCATTAATTTCATAAAATAACCTCGTAAATTTATTTTTTATAAGTATATCACAGGCTTTTGAGATTGTAAACCGCCCTTTGTTTCTTGTAAAATGAAAATATTCGTGTTATAATCATTCCATCAATTTCAAGGAGGGTACTCATGTCTGACAAATCAATGAAAAAATATATGAAAAAGTCAGAAATCGTAACATTCGGTATAGGTCTTTTCGGTGTTGCGCTTCTGACAGGGTGGATGCCCGATTATACTGCCACATTCTTTGCTGATTTTGCATTTAAGGGCAAAGGCTTTGACAGCACCTTAATGTCAAACGCCATTTCAATTGTTTTCCTTGTAGCGGGTATCGTTGGTGCAGTGTGTGAACTTGTTATAGGTTATCTTGTTGATAACACCCGCACTAAAATCGGTAAGGTTAAGCCTTGGGTGGGCTTTGGTGCAATTCCCCTCGCCCTTGTTTCTTTACTGGTTTTTGTGGCACCAAACACAAACAGTCCCGTTATTGCAATTATCTGGATGTTTGTTATTTACTCACTTTATACTGCCCTTTGCTGTGCTGTTGAAAGCCCTGCAAACTGTTTCGGTTCACTTTCCTCCCCCAACCCCTCGGAGCGTTCTACCGCTATTTCCATAGCATCTTTCCTGCGCTCGGTAGGTCAATCCGGCGGTATGGTAGTTATTATTGTTGTAGGTGCCGTTATGAAGGCTTTTCTCGGCGAGCAACAGTTCAAAAATGCCGAGGCTCAGGGTCTTGACCTTTTGTTCTCTACCGCTGTCTGTGCTTTGGGACTTATTCTTTTTGTTATGATTTTCTTCTCCAACAATAAAGAGCGCGTCCCCTTTACCCAGGAAAAGGTTTCACTTAAAGATGCAGTCAAGGTAGTTTTCACTCACAAAAACCTTCTTATGGTTTCTCTCACAAAGCTTTTCGGTTTCGGCAGAGGTGTTTACGGCACAGTTTCACTTTACATAGCAATTTACCTTTTAGGCTCAAAGGATTTAAAATTGGGCTTGCTTCTCCCCATGGGTATCGGTACCGCCGTCGGTACACTCCTTGTAAACTTCGTACTGAAAAAGTTTTCAACCAAGAAGACATTTATACTTTTCTGTATTTACGGTGCATCATCGCTTACCATTCTTTTCATCGTTTCAAAGGCAGTTGAATTTGGTGAAGCGCTTATTATACCCTTTCTTATTCTCAACTTCTTCTGCGGTCTTCAGCACGGTAACACAAATGTTACCCCCAATATTATGATTGCAGACTGTGTTGACGAAATCGAGTACAAAACGGGTAAACGCCAGGAAGGTCTTGCATATGCAGGTTACGGACTTTTCTCAAAAATAGCTTCCGCTTTCACAAAAGCACTCGGTCCCTGGCTTCTTTACACCTGGTCACAATACGCGGTTTCAACCGATGCCAATGTGGCATACGCAGCTCAGAGCGACACTACCTTAAGCAGAATACTTATGATTTACACCATCATTCCCGCTATATTCGTTGTTTTACAGGCTGTGCCGATTTTCTTCTATGATATGGTCGGTGAAAAGAAAGAACACATCACAAAAACTCTTGCGGAACGCCGTGCGGCAAAAGCGGAAGAAAATTAAGGAGGCGATAATATGGCTAAAAGCAAAAAAGAATTCAAGTTTAATATTAAATTGTACGCCGTTGTCGCATTCTTTCTGGTATTGGCATTTCTCGTATCGGTATGTGCAATAACCTTTAAAAATAAATACAACGGTTTTGACCCTGAAAAAGTTGCGGTGAATTTTACCGAAACCATCGTAAACCGCGGTGACGGTTACAATGCATATAAAAACACACTCATAAGCAAGAACTGCAAATACGGCGACTATATCCGCGAAAACTATATGTATCCTATAATTTATGCAGAAAGCAACTATGAGAAAGGTATGGATACCGACAACCTTAAAGGTCTTAACGATGAAAGCTATATGAGTGACGCAACCAAAAACGATAACGGCGCCCTGGCAGGTCAAGTCATTGACAGAATGTATCCGTTCTATGTTCAGCTTATAACCGAATTAAACGGTTGGGACCGTTACAACACATTTTATACAAGATATTTTGCTCAGCTCCTCAAGGTTCGCGAGGAGGTTTTCGGCGATAAATATATGACTGATGAGATTATGTTTACGGTTCTTGAGGCAAATGTCAGCGCATACGGTGATGAGCTGGTGGGTACAGAGGATGTTATTGACGAAAACTCAAATGTACAGCTGAGTCAGAAAACAGTTGGCGTATATGAGAACAAATACGGTGAAAACTGCGTATTTACATGTACAGTAACCGAGAACAAAGATATTGACCTTGAAGAATACAAAACCCATGTTGACGAAGGAACCTTCAAAACCTATGGAGTATCAATTGATGATATAAAAGAGGTAAAAGCAATTACCGTTCAGATAATTGCAGGAGAAAAAACAGTAGTTGACGCTCAGAAAGTTCTGGTAGTTAAGGCTGACGGTCAATGGTATGTTGATAACACAAACACTGATACAACTGCTCTTTATAATTTCTATAAATAACATAATTCCCTGTCAGGCATAACGCCCGACAGGGTTATTTTTACAAATCGCTGTAATCTATTTTTCTGTCTCTGAAGTAATATTCTTTATCGCGCTCGTTTATCTCCCTTAAAACCCTGCAGGGATTACCTACCGCCACAACATTCCCGGGAATATCCTTTGTTACAACACTGCCCGCACCGATAACCGTATTGTCGCCAATGGTAACACCGGGAAGAACAATAACTCCCGCACCCAACCAGCAATTTCTGCCAATGTGAACCGGCATATTGAACTGATATGCCTTCTCACGAAGCTCAGGGTCAATGGGATGCCCGGCAGTAGCCACCGTAACATTGGGACCGAACATTGTGCAATCCCCGACGTAAATATGTGTATCATCAACCATTGTCAGATTAAAGTTCGCATAAACATTATTGCCGAAATGGACATGGTGACCGCCCCAATTGGCGTGGAACGGCGGCTCAATATAACAGTTCTCACCGATTTCCGCAAACATTTCTTTCAGGAGAGCTTCTCTTTTGGAAAGCTCCGTGGGTCTTGTGGCGTTGAAATCATGGAGTTTATTTACATAACTCAACTGTTCATTCATAATTTCGTCGCCGCTTGGGTAATATATTTTTCCCGAATGTATTTTTTCTCTGTCAGTCATAATTCTCTCCAACTTTTATTTTTTATAATTTTAACACCGGGCAATGATATTATCAACCCCGAAAACCATAAGAAAAAATTTTCCTACTTGTACAGTCAGATAATAAATGATATAATTACTGAAAAATGATACTATCTACACGGAGTTGATAAAATGAAAATAACCGAGACTGTTAAATATATCGGTGTGAACGATAAAAATATCGATTTGTTTGAGGGTCAGTATATTGTCCCCAACGGTATGGCTTACAACTCATACGCAATTATTGATGAAAAGATTGCTGTTATGGATACAGTTGATATAAATTTCACGGAAGAATGGCTTAATAACCTCGAAGCTGCTCTTGACGGAAGAAGCCCTGATTACCTTGTGGTTCAGCATATGGAGCCCGACCACTCTGCAAATATTGATATTTTCCTTAAAAAATATCCCGAGGCAGTTGTTGTTTCTTCAAAAATTGCTTTCCAGATGATGAATCAGTTTTTCGGCACTGATTACGCCCACAGAAGAATTGTTGTGGGTGAAGGCGACAGCCTTGATTTAGGTAGCCGTAAGCTTACATTTTACACCGCAGCTATGGTACATTGGCCCGAGGTTATAGTAACCTATGACAGCAAAGATAAAATTCTCTTCTCAGCCGATGGCTTCGGTAAATTCGGTGCCCTTGATGCTGACGAGGATTGGGCTTGCGAAGCAAGAAGATATTACTTCGGCATTGTGGGTAAATACGGCGTACAGACACAGAATGTCCTTAAAAAAGCAGCTACACTTGATATTGAAAAAATCTGTCCCCTTCACGGTCCCGTTCTTACTGAAAATTTAGGTTATTATATCGACCTTTATAACACCTGGTCATCATACGGGGTTGAGAGTGAAGGTGTTGTAATTGCCTACACCTCAATTTACGGCAACACCAAAAAGGCTGTTGAAATCCTCGAGGAAAAATTGAAGGAAAACGGTTGTCCCAAGGTTGCAGTAAACGACCTTGCAAGATGTGATATGGCAGAGGCAGTTGAGGATGCTTTCCGTTACGGTAAAATCGTCCTTGCCACCACCACATACAACTCAGATATTTTCCCATTTATGAGAACATTTATTGATGCCTTGACCGAAAGAGGCTATCGTAATAAAACAGTAGCGTTTATCGAAAACGGCAGTTGGGCACCCACCGCAACAACAGTTATGAAACGTATGCTCGAAAAGAGCAAAAACCTCACATTTACTGATAACAGCATTCAGATAAAGTCCGCCGTAAGCAGTGAGAATATTGAACAGCTTGAAAATTTGGCAAAAGAACTTTGCAAATAAGTAAAAAAGAGCGCAACAAAAATTTTTGTTGTGCTCTTTAAAATTAAAACAAAAACCGACCCATACGGATCGGTTAAATATCTTTAGATTAAAACTGAAAATCCGCCAAAGCCCATAGTAATGAGAGTGAGAAAAAGATCCAAAGCACACTGTGCCAAGAGTGAGACAATACCGAGAACAAGACCTATTGTAGCTTTAGTCTTGGGTCTTCCGCCTGCTGTAGCAATACCCACAATACCTGTGATTATTGCAGCAATACTTAAACCGTAAAGAGGATTGATAATGAATCCGACAGCACCTAAAATAAGTGAAACAAGACCAATGGTTTTTTCAGTCTGAGGTACTACGGGCTCGGGATTATAATTATATTCAGGAGTTTCGTAGTTTGGTGTCTGGTAATTAGGTGTCTGATAATTAGGTGTCTGATAATCAGGTGTCTGATAATCAGGAGTTTCGTAGTTTGGTGTATTATTCATAACAGCAAATCCTTTCACATATTTTCCCATATCTTGATTATACACCTCAATAACCAAAAGTCAACAAAATTCCGCTTTTTTCGACAATAATCAACACAGACGCACCTTTACCCGAAAAACACACAGATTAACATACACCATTCATTAATTATTCATATTCAATAACACTATTTCTCCTGCTTGCATTTTCACAATAATTGTAACAACTATTATATTTTTTCACATTAAAACATTGCCGAAAAATAAATACACTTTAAATTGCTTTGTTGACACAGTGGAGTTTATATGATAAAATTCGTAATGCAATTACGATTAGGTATCAGGAGCGACCAACGATTTTGGGCACCGCAAGAGTCCTTCACAAAAGGTTGTTTTTATAACAGAGTTGATGAGTGCAATAACAAATTTTTACTTTTTCGCTATTCACTCACTCTTACTCCTTAACTTAATATGCGGGTGTGGCGGAATTGGCAGACGCGCCAGATTTAGGTTCTGGTGGCACCCCCGTGCAGGTTCAAGTCCTGTCACCCGCACCAATAACGAAAGGGTCACTTACGTGGCTCTTTTGTTATTTTATGAGAAAAGTAATTGGACTTGAACCTGCCCTCGGCGAAGCCGAACATAATCGGGTGTTCGCAAAGCGAATGATGGGCAGAGCCCATCGACCCCTGCTACCCGTACCAATAAC
>JAZQLZ010000016.1:0-114460 GCA_045543075.1 Acutalibacteraceae bacterium | reverse complement strand
CTTTCTCTCTCACTTAATCCCGTAATAAATTCCGAGGCTGATTACATCACCTTTGACGGATTAACCGTAAAAGGAACACGAAGTGACGGCGTAGCTATAACAGGCAATAACAATACCGTTCAGAATTGTCTTATCAAAAATATTGCAGGAAATGCTCTTGTTATGAACGGCAGCAACAACCTTGCATATAACAACGAAATCACCCGTACCGGAAAGGGCGGAATTATTATTACCGGTGGTGATACAGAAACTCTTACTCCCGGCAACAGCAAGGCTGACAACAATTACATCCACGATTGGTCGGAAATTTACCAGACCTATCAGCCTGCCGTTACTCTTGAGGGCGTGGGAAATATTTGCTCTCACAACGAAATGAAAAATTCTCCTCACGAAGCAATTACATATAAAGGCAACAATCATATTATTGAATATAATCTTATCCACGATGTATGCCTTCTTTCGGATGATGCAGGTGCAATTTATTCCGGACGTAGCTGGGTGTGGTACGGCAATGTTGTAAGATACAATTGTATTTATAATGTCGGCTCGGAAAATCACAATCCCGATGGTATTTATCTTGATGATGCGGTTTCAGGTCAGAAGATTTACGGTAACCTTCTCATCAATATTCCCAGCAACTCAATTCACGTCGGTGGTGGCAGAGACAATGTCATAACCAATAACATCATCGTGAATCCCGGCAACAATGCTCTGAGGTTTGATGACAGAGCAAGAGAGGGTGCTCTTGAAAACGGATGGTTTACTCACGCTCACGTCGGCAGTGGTGATATGTGGGAAGCACTGTATAATTCACCCTGGCAGAGTGAAGCCTGGCAAAATGCTTTCCCTGAATACAAGAATTGTACAGACGATATTTCAAAATCAGATTCGCCTGATTATATACCCAACCCTGCAAGCACCTTCAAAAATAATATTATCATTAATAAAAATATGGAGTATGGTGAAGTTTACAGCTCCGTTTGGACGTTCAGCGATATAAGCGAAAATGCAATTTATAATGTAGGCAAATGTGATGAAATTTTTGTGGATTCCGATAACGGAGATTATAATATCAAGGATATTGATGAAATCAGAAAAGACGCTCCTGATTTCAAAGAAATCCCTCTTGATATGATAGGTAGGGTAAACTGATAAATTCCAATTTATCGAACTAATAATTAAAAGGGGCTGACTGAAAAAGTCAGCTCCTTTTCTTTGTATTATACAGTAAAGTTTTTGGTGATAAATGTAACTGTGGAAATGTGGCGTAAGGTATGGTATAATGGGGATGATTAATAGAGTTTGTGCGTTTGTATTGTTTAGAGATTGGGGAGAGAATATGAGTAAGCAACGAGAGCAAAAACAATATCTTAAGGATTATCCTAAGTTGAACAAGTGGGTAAATGAGTGTGTTGTATGTCATGCCAAAGGGTATAATCCTCGAATAGAATTAAAAGAGGAGAAAATAGTTGTTTCAAATTTAAAGAAAATCTTGCCACCACTTGAACTTGATGAAAGTAAAATGTGTCCTGTATGTGCCAAACTGTTGCAGAGTAAACGATAAGTTTAATTGTGAGATACAATTTTTGATAAACAAGTTTTTGTGGAGGTGCTATATGACTTTTAACAATATAATCAACCATTTGAAATTATGGTGTATAAACAAGGCTGAGATTTATCAAAAGGTGTATGAAGAACACAGCGGTATTATATATGTTGGTTATCAAATCGCATATGAATTGGATTTTAAGCTATCGACACTCATAGACAAGTATTTTGAAAGCATAGAAGATTTGAGGAAAGAAATATTAGATTTAATTGATGTTCATTATGAACCTTCTGTTTTAGAACCTCAAAATAATGGAGTACAGCATATTATTGATAAAACGAATAAAGAATTTTGCGAATTTTTAGAAGATGTTTTGTCTAAAAAGGAATCTCTCACATTGGCAGAAATTCCATATACGAGAGTTATTGTTGGCTCGGAAGCTACTGCTTTGCAAGACAAGTTCTGTTCGGTTTGGGGGTATGTTAATACATCGTATTGGTTTCCTCTTATGGGAGATGAGCCGAAAGAGATTTCAGAAAAGTTTTTTATTATGTTTGACTATTTCGAACCGTATATAAAACAGTTTGAACAGATAGTCGGACTTCCTC
This sequence comes from Acutalibacteraceae bacterium, assembly GCA_045543075.1. GTDB lineage: Bacteria > Bacillota > Clostridia > Oscillospirales > Acutalibacteraceae > DTU089. Next base: position 112,303 of record JAZQLZ010000016.1, on the reverse strand, counting down.
AAACACATCTATACAGTTATGGTGAATGCGATTTCAGACCACCGAATTGTATTGAAACCGATGAATTAGTTGAATATGGTGGACATGAAACGATTTATACGGATAAAGATTTTACATGGGCAATATATTTTTCTCATGAAAATACTGTTGCATTTGCGGGTTCAATAGTTCCTAAAGTTAAAGAATTGCTTTCAAATGAAAAAGAACATTGGGACAAGTTTGAATGGGATTGGTGAATAGAATAAATAAAATCCAATTTGAAAATATAAGTAAACATTGATGTAAAGAACAGGAGGAGAAGTAATGGCAAAATTAGAGCAGGTTCTTAATGGTGATCTCGGACAGATTTTAAAGACAATCGAAAACGGAATATTGAACGGTAGTATGTCGGCATCCCTCGAAGATTCAAGCGATATTGTTGATGGTGATGCCAGATGCAGTGTTCGTGTGATATAGCTATGCAGGTGGTAACCGTGTTAGCATGAATGTTACATTGTTTCAGAATGCGAATGGTGCGATTTATCTTTCTGCAATTACATCGGGCGGAAGCCAGGCTGTTCTGTTCAAAGTTAATACTTTTGGCGAAGAAGCTTTCCTTGATAAGTTGAGAGAGTTGCTTTGATTTAATTAAACTTGAATTTGCAGAGTAGGAGAAAATGTTGCGGTTATTTATACCTGCCTTCGAAGGCGGGGGGACCGTCTTGAAATGAATTATTTATACGAATAGGTATCAAGCGAGCCAATTGTAGAGTGTAGAATTAAGTTTAGCGGAACGGTGGGTGGTTCTCGACACGACATCAGGCGTGTCGTTGAATCGTAAGATTCAATTGCAATATACTTACCGAGAACAATAAATTTGTTACAGTTTCACCTTACGGTGAAAAGACGCTCAGAAGTTCGCGTCAAGAACTCTCCACCACCCAACTAAATTTATTTTTATTCTTTATTATTTGGCACGCTTGAAACTTTGATTTAATCCCAAATTAATAAAAAGGTGGTCCCCCTCTCTTCGAAGAGAGGCAGGACTACAACAAATTGCTTTTTCTATCAAGTAAATACTGATTTGCAGTTTTTCTATTAAAAATGCTAACGACCACATGAATCCCACAGACAGGGTTGGACTATATGAAAACAGTGTGAAATTCAGCTTCAAAGAGCATTCGAAAAATACACGAAAGCACAATATGTTGTGTGCAGTTCTTAAAAGCAGACGGACACATCTTTTCGGGACGTAGAGCCCATCAAATCCCGTCATCTCGACCAAAACAAAGCGGATAGCGTATGCTATCCGCTTCGTTTTTACCATAGATTAATAGTTGGAATTATTTTGTTTTCGTAGTAATAATTCACACCGTTTGACGATATTCCGTTACTGCTTTGGCCTAAAATATTGTAATAAGTATGTCCGTAAATTTTAGTTATGAGATCATTGGGCGTTACACCGCTGAAGGTGCTGAACATTGTATGAACAACATTATTGATGATATGGGTATTTGTTACATTATAGTTATTTTGCTGAATAGCACCGAGGTAATTAGAAATAACAAATGTATTGTAGCCGGAGGAAATAGTTAAAACACCCGTGTCAGGACCGCGATATTCGCTACTGCCGGAGTATGCATATTTTTTGAAAATATTTCTTTCAATAATTGTGCCTCTCATTCCTGCCCAGCCATCCTCTAAATCAAGAGATCGGCTCGCACCGCTCAGCATTCCGTCTGCGGATACATAGTTATCATGAATCCAGCATGCCTCGGTAGCTCCCACAACAGATGCCAGTCCTGTGGCGCTGTTTATAATATTGGTATTTTTGATTTCGCAGAATCTTGATGATTCGTCGGGGCAGATTCTCACATATTCATCCGTACCGGAGGGAAGCTCGCTTTGCTGAATGGATAATTTGAAGTAAACGGCATTTTCAGGCTTATTTGAGTAGCCCTCGTCAATATATTGCCATCTGTTAATATCTATAAGATTGTAATTTTCATCATACCATAAAATATCATACAAATGATTAGTAGCCGAAATAAGATCGTGCTCCCAGTTGCCGATATAATATTCGTGCATGGTATCCATTCCGTTAGCCGCCTTGGATACTGAATAAAATTTATCAGTGCTTATCCAATTGGAGTTTTCTACCACTTCTCCGCTATCGTTTAACCGGCCGGATACAAATCCGTTTGCGGCGATACTGCCTTGTGCACCATTGACCAGCTCGGAGTTTCCTTTTCCGCCCATAAGGATAAAGAACCCGACCGGGCAGTTAGCCTCCCGTACCTCAACAGAGCAAAACTCTGCGCGTTTTCCTATACTCAACAGATTGCAATTCCATTGATACTCCTGAACGCCTGAATAAAGCTCGCTCATTGTTGCGCCTTCCTTATAGAATTCGCCGTAATATTTATCAATAATCAAATGTGCATCTCTGCAATAATAAGCAAGTATGTTTCCGTTTTCATCCTTTTCAACAGAAGCTTTTTCGGTAGGAATATCACAGCTCCACCAACCCCAGCCCATTCTGAAGAAAACATAGCTATCGGTTTTGGCCAATTCACTTGGCATCATATGGAAAGCTGAGCCTTCGGGGAATTCAACGGTCATTCCGCTGGGAATATAGTATTCGGTTTCAGTAGGAGCGGCATAGAAGTCAATTTCGGGGAAAATGATGTGATTGTAACCATCCTCGTATGCTTCTGTGATAGCATCATAAATGGCATTGGTTGTCATAACATAGTCGCTTTCAGAAAACGAGTTTCCGTTTTTGCTGACATAGTCAGCAGAAATCCTGACAGCAATATCGTTTGTTGCATTTCTGTTTACAATTTCGATTGTGCAGCTGTCAGACATTTCGGTTCCTCTTAATGTTGCGGTAATGGTTACTGTTCCGGCTTTTTGAGGAACAATCAAGCCGTCGATTACCAAAGCTACGGATTCATCCGAAGATTTCCAGGAAACATCGTACTGGTCAGAAACGCCATTGTGATTTACATTAAAGGGATAAGGAACTGCAGATAATGCATACTTATATCCCATGGGTAAGGTTTCAGGTTTTTTTATAATGTGAACACTTTCGTATTTGCTATGGTCAATTCCGAGGTCCGGCTCAACATAATCGGAAATAGTGTAATTTAACATCATTCCGTTTCCGTCGTCAACAGAATAATCCCCGGCCTTGGTGTTGGTGTCGTACCATTCGGGAATACCGTATTGTCCGGTTTTAGTAAATGCAAAAGCACTTCCCAATCCTGTGATACCGTTAGTAACACGACCGATAATTGTATCAGTGCTTGCTGTCAGAGAGATTTCACTGTCAGCAAAGTGGTCAGCCATTTCTTCTTTGGTAAGCTTTTCGGAATATACTATAAATTCCTTGAATTGATGTTCAGCGGATAAAGTGAACATATTACTGAAGTAATTAGACCAGGATTTTATTTCAATGTATTCATCATTAATTTGCATTGAATATGAGGAGTCGTTTTTGTTAAAAGACAGACACCAATAGGATTCACCGCCATCCATAACACTCTTGTCATAATTCAAAGAGGGTCTCAATATGTATTTGGTGCTTGCCGGACTGCCTCCGAAAGGAGTTTTGACCAAACCCCAGGTGCTTGGATTGACAGCCTCCTGGAGTAAAAATGCTCCGCCGTAATAACTTAAATCCTTTCCGACAGGTGAATCAGAGGACAATTTATTGTAAACCATAACGGCTTCAATACTTGCCTTTTCATAATAAGCGGAGAGCTTGACCTTTCCGCCCCTGAAATAACCGTCGTCATCTACAACGGCATTTTCCATTTCCTGACCATTGACCAGATTAATGACCTTGTCGTCAACCACTGTATAATATGCAACAATTCGGCTATCTAAATTAAGCTTATCAATTACTCTGTCTTCTTCTGTCATACAAACAGAGCATGTTCTGTTTTCTTTTCCTGCCGATAAAGCGGTTGCCGGAGTTTCAGTTTTCCATTTGCTCCAATTATGACCTTTGGTTTTTGTAACAATTTCGGTTTCTTTTGTACCAAAAAGCTCGTCAGAGAATTTGGCAGTATATTTAACCTTGCCATCTTCCGTGCAGGTCAGTTCTGAAAGTGTTTCTCTTGTTGTATTAACGGTTTCTGTTGCAATATGCTCATTACAAATTGTGCACATTGAGGTTGCTGTGCAGGTTGTGTAGCTGTTTTTGAAGCTGTAATAAAGCTTCGCATTATCGGTGCATTGTGTATCTGAAATTTCACCATAGAGTGCAGTAAGCTCGGTTAAGTCTTCTTTGCTTACCTTGCCGTCACCATTGATGTCGGATGCGTATTTTTCAGCAGTTGAAAGCTTATATGGATTTGCGATAGCATGTTTAATTGCAATCAGATCTGATTCTTCAAATGCAATACCGTTACAATCATAGTCACCAACTGCATATACACTGATAGTTTCAAAGCCATTTATTAAGAGGTGCATAAGATGAGCGTCCAGAACATCAAGATATCCGTCACTGTTTAAATCATAACGGATAATATCATCATAGCTTGTTGTTTCAAGCTGTTCGTGGTCACCTGCAAGGATTGTATTTACAAGCAGCTGATAGTCCTGAACATTGACTATACCATCATTATTGATATCGCCCACAATAGCGAGAGAGGATTGTTCTGTTATATCGTCACTGTAAGCAAAGCCGTTTTCAAGCGTCGTCTGTTGTGTGATTTCCGGCACATTCTCCCACACTGCTGCAACGGATGTCGGGATTGTTGACACAATAATCAGCATTGAGAGTATGACGGATAATAATTTTTTTATCTTTTTCATAAAAAGCCTCTTTCTGACAATGTGAATTTAAATATAATTATACAATTTAATTGTAGCAAGGTTTCATAAATAAAACAACAAATTTTATTAAATTTTGAATTTTTTATGAAATTGAAGTGTTTAATTCAATTCACGAGGCTTTCACTCGTTTTTCTTTTATTGTTTTAGTTATTGATTCGTGATATAATCAACTCAACAAATGAGAATTTGTCGAATTAAAAACACAAGGAGCCGACTTTTCAGTCTGCCCCTTGTTTTTGCATCATATAAAAATGGTGTAAAAAAGAAAAATTGATTTTATAATATAGTAATATCTGTTTCTATGTGTTATAATGGGGCAAAATTTGTTTTTTGGGTGCTGTATGATAGGAATTTTAGATGTTGGCGGCGGTTTAAGAGGCGCTTACACAAGCGGAATATACGATTATCTGCTGGATAAGGGTATTGATATAAACTACTGTATCGGTGTATCTGCAGGCAGTGCAAATCTTATTACTTATATCGCAGGTCAACGGGGAAGAGCAAAAAGATTTTATACTGAATACTGCTTTGAGAAAAAATATATGAGCTTTGGCAGTTATCTGAAAACGGGTATGTTTATCAATCTTGATTACATTTATTCCGATATTTCAAGCAGCAAGGGCAAGGACCCTCTCGACTATGAGGCGATTATGAAATCCCATAAGTCCCTTGTTACGGTTACTACCGAGGCTGAAACCGCAGAGCCCAGATATTTTACGAAAAACTATCTGAAATCGGACGATTACACATTGATTAAGGCGAGCTGTGCAATTCCCGTTGCTTGCCGTAATCCAATAAAATTTGAGGGCGAATGTCATTTTGACGGCGGTGTTGCAGACCCCATACCTTACGAGAGGGCTTTTGCTGACGGTTGCGATAAATTGATTATTTGTCTGACTATGCCCATAGATGTAGTTAAAGCACCCGTGCCTGCGAAGCTTGTGAAACTGTTTCTTCGGAAATATCTGAAAATCCGCGACAAGTCAATTTCTATACATACGGCATATGATGAGCGTATAAAAGAGATTATAGAGCTTGAAAAGCAGGGGAAGGTTTTTATAGTTTATCCGAAGGAATGTTTTGGGGTAAATACCGCAACAAAGGATAAAGCAGGCCTTAATAAGCTTTACGAGCTGGGTTACAGCGACGGTAAAAAAATTGAGGATTTTCTTGCCCGAAATAAAGAATATATTTGAGAATGCAGTTCTGTACTGCATTCTTTTTTGTTTTGGATATTGAAAATTTATATACTTTACCAACAGTATTTTACAGCTATGATGAAGTTGAAGTTGAATTTATGAGTCGGTTTTGATACAATAAGCTCAATGGATATTCCGAAATCGTTGATTTCAAATACAATCATATTTATTACCTCGGATAACATCAGGAGGGTTTTATGCAATTTTTACAGACAATTATTTCTTATCTTGTAATAGCTGCAGGCTTTATTTCATCACTTTTTCCGACGGGGGAAATTACAATGATACCATTCACAAACGATTACGATATTCCCGAGAGTATTCCTGCGTACAGTGTGATTTCCACCGAAGAAAAAACCGATTGGAAGGCTCAATGGATATGGGATTCGGCAAGCCTTACGGAGAATAATGTGTGGATGTGCTTTAACAAAAAGGTGAGCCTTGATAAAGTGCCCGAGAGCCTTGTTGCCCACATATCAGCCGACTCGAAATATTGGCTTTACATAAACGGCGAAACCGTTGTTTTTGAGGGCAGCGTGAAGCGAGGCCCCGATGAAAGCAGCGGATATTATGACAGTATAGATATTGCGCCTTACCTTAAAAAGGGTGAAAACTCGGTTTGTGCTCTGGTGTGGTATTGGGACAGCGAAACAAGCTATTCATACAGCAGCAGCGGTCAGGGCGGTTTTCTTTTTGAAGCCATAGGCGAGGGCGTAGCCATAACCTCCGACAACAGCTGGAAGGTAAAAAGAAACAGCGCTTATATTGACAGCGCCCTTTATCCGCCTAACTACCGACTTCCCGAATACAGCATTTATTATGATGCAAGGGCGGATATGGGGGATTGGATAAATGCGGATTATGATGCTTCAGCATGGGAAAACGCAACGGAATATGCCCTCGGCGGCGAGGGTGCCTACGGCAGGCTTTATCCCAGGGGAATACCTTTTCTGAAGGATTACGGTCTTAAGGATTATGAAAATTCCGATAATTACGAAAACTATACCGTCAGCAAGCTTTTCGGTGAGAAAATCACCGTGGATATCCCCTATAATGCACAGGTTACCCCATATCTTAAGGTCATAGCACCCGAAGGAAAAAAGATTCGCATAACAACGGAAAATACGTTAATCGGGGCAGTTTCAACCACCTATATAACCAAGGAGGGCGAGCAGGAGTTTGAGGCTTTGGGCTGGGTTAACGGAGAGCATATTACATATAAAATACCAAAGGATGTTACGGTTGTTTCGCTGATGTACCGTGAAACGGGATATGACAGCTCATTCTGCGGTGACTTTAAGTGCGATGATGAATTTATGAATTCACTGTGGCAAAAATCCCTGCGTACTCTGTATGTTACCATGCGCGACAATTTTATGGATTGTCCCGACAGGGAAAGAGCCCAATGGTGGGGCGATGTCACAAGCGAAATGATAATGACAATGTACTCCATGGACAGTAATTCCTACCTGCTGTATCAGAAGGGCGTGGAGGCGATGCTTTCCCATGTTGATGACACAAAGGTGCTTCAGACGGTTGTGCCCATAAGCGGGGACTATTTTGAGCTTCCCGTTCAGCAGCTTGCAGGAATTGTGGGCTTTATGACTTACTATGAATATACGGGGGACACGGCTTTTCTTGAGAAGGTTTACGGACCCTCCCTTGACTACCTTAAGCTCTGGGAAATGGGCGAAAATAATCTGGTGGTTCACCGCGAGGGCTCGTGGGATTGGCCCGATTGGGGCAAAAAGGCTGATATGACAGCCATTGAGAATGCATGGGTTTACTATGCGCTTTCTGCCACGGAGGAAATGGCAACAATATTAGGTAAGGACGAGGATCTCGCATTTATAACCACACGAAAGGAGACTATCGCAAAGGGCTATGAAACCCTTTGGACGGATGAGGGCTTCAGGAGTGAGGATGCGAAAGCTCCCGATGACAGAGCAAATGCCCTTGCAGTTCTGGCAGGACTTGCAGGGGAAGAAAAGTACGATACTGTTTTAAATGTACTCACAACAACAAAGAATTCAAGCCCGTATATGGAATATTATGTCCTTGAAGCCCTTTGTAAAATGGGCGAATATGAAGCGGCAAGGGACAGAATCAAGGACAGATATGAGGATATAGTGAATGAGGATTACTCTACTCTGTGGGAATTCTGGGACTCGTGGCAGGGTACTATGAACCACGCCTGGAGCGGCGGACCTCTTGTTATAATGAGTAAGCATTTCGCAGGCATCACGCCCCTTGAGGCAGGCTATGAAAAGGTTCAGATCAATCCTCAATATACCCTGTATGACAGTATAAGCTGTACCGTACCAAGCGTGAAAGGGTTAATTACCCTGAGCTTTGAAAAGACAGCGGAGAATTATGTTGTTAACCTTACAGTACCACAGGGTGTGAAGGCTGTTTTGTATGTGCCGGATAATGCGGTTGTAAATATAAATTCACAGCCCTTTTACCAAAACGGCGAGTATGTAAACGATAGCACAGCCGCCGATGTGGAGATTGTGGAAACAACAGCCCAAAACGGATAAAATATATTTCAAAAAAAATGACCCCAAAACCAAAAGGAGCTGATAAAAATCAGCTCCTTTGTTTCGTTTTATGAGGTTGGGTTTGTGATTGGGGAGGTATAAGTAGTTTTTTGCTATGCCACATTAGCATTTGAATTTATGTTTTCAATTACTTTTCTTATACCTGCCCAGACAGACAAGTCTGTGAAAATTTCAACTACGCTGCCTTTATCTGTGAATGGGGATTCCTGCAAAACCGAAAGGTCTTTCATTAAGCCGTTGTGAACTATGTATTCAACGATTTGATTTACAAAGTAAATTTGTCTTGAATCAAGATTTACATCATCAAGATATTTTGCGAATGCGGTTTTTGCCGCGCTCATATCAAGACCTACAATTTCTCGGACAAATTCACCAAGTGGTTTTTTGCCGAACTCGGCTTCATAGTCAGCCTTTGTTCCCACTTCATTCCAAAGGATTTCTTCCAATGCTTTCACATCATCAGAGTTTAAAGGAATATTTGATTTGAGTTTTGCAATAACGGGATTCTCCTGATGCTGACGAACATAGAATTCAGCCTTGGCTTTGTAATTCTTCAAATCGTCATTTTCAAGCTCTGATTCGTTCCATTCCATTGATAAAATTTCATCGTCAAAGTTTGTGTTGTAGATTTCATGATTCGGAAGAATATACTTCATCAAATCCCTGAGGCTTTTGCGGATATGCTCAAACTCATTAATGCCAGCATTCTCCAGATAGTTGGTGTGAAGAATCTTATTAATAAGTTCCCCTTGAACCATTATTTCAGGAATGTTTGCAATACCGGCAATAGCTGAAACCTTTTTGATAAGGTCACTGCGGGCACGAGAGTATTTTTTACCTATTAAATAAGCAAGTTCAATACCGTACATAAGAGCATCAAAACGCATTGCTTTGGGGTCATCCTCATCGGGTGTGATGAGGGGAGCAAGTTCTTCACCCATAATAAGAGTATCTTCATAGGAGAGGGTGGTGTAATTATCGGGATTTGAATACAACTCAACATATTTAAGGTGTTGACGAACCGCAAAATTGTCTTTGTTAAGTTCACGAACCTTGCGAACCATATCCTCCACAAGAGTTTTGCGCAAAGCAATTAAATCTTCGGTCTGATATGCTATGTCCTGAAGTTTGAATGCAATCTGCGATTTCAAACTGAAAATTGCACCTTGTAATGCAATCTGATTTGCAGACTTGCCATTGCCGCCCATACGGAAAAATTCAAAATTCCCGCAGAAATCAAATATATAGAATAAGTTTTTATCCTTACCATCCAAAAGACCCGGACAAAGACGGGTTCCTCTGCCAATCATCTGCCAGAATTTCGCCTTACTCATAACCTTTTTGAAGAACACGAGATTCACAACTTCGGGTACATCGATACCGGTATCGAGCATATCAACGGAAATAGCAATCTGCGGTAATTTCTTAGGGTTGGAAAATTCATCAATAGCAGTCTGAGCATAGTTGATTCTGTTATCGATAACCTTGGCATAGCCGTTGAGATGCGGATATTCTTTATTGAATACCTCAAATATTCTTTCGGCATGGTTGTGATTTTTTGCAAAGATGATTGTTTTACCAATTTTTTCGCCATAATCAATTTTAATGCCGTTGGTCATTAAAACATTGAGCACTTCTTTGATTGTGTCTTCGTTAAAAATCCATTCATTGAGGGCGGATGAACCTATGCTTTCGGGGATTTCACCGTCACGGGCGAAGGTTGATTCATATTTTTCTTTATCCTCATCGGACAAATCATCGTAAACGATGCCCTGTTCAATGAATTTTAGCTTGGTTTCGACGGACATAAAGTCAACAAGATAACCGTCTTTAACGGCATCTGCAAGCTCGTAGCCATAGGTGGGAACACCGTTTTCAAGTTCAAAAACTTCGTAGGTATTTTTGTCAATTTCATCCTTGGGTGTAGCCGTAAGACCCACCAAGGGTGCGTCAAAATAATTAAATATATCGCGGTATTTGTTGTAAATAGAGCGGTGAGCTTCATCGCAAATTACCAAATCAAAATGACCGCAGGTGAAAAGCTTACCTTTTTCATCCTTAACAGAATCAATGCAGTTCATCATTGTCTGATAGGTTGAGAAAACGCAGTGAGCGTTATAATTATCTTTTTCTTCGCAGAGATTTGTGACGGATAAATCGGGAAGCATATTGTAAAAGCTTCGTTTTGCCTGAGTTACCAATGAGTTTCTGTCAGCAAGGAAAAGAATATTTTTTACCCACCCGTGTTGCAAGAGAACATCACAAAGAGCAATAACAGTCCTTGTTTTACCTGAACCTGTTGCCATAACAAGCAGAGCTTTGCGACGGTTCTTTTTGCCGAAGCTGTCGCAAACCGCTTTGATTGCACCTTCCTGATAATATCTGCCTGCAATTTCCTTATTAACCATTACATGATTAAGGCTTGTTCGCATAGTCTGAAGATTAAAAAGCTTTTCCAAATCTCGCTTTGAATAAATGGTTGCACATTTACGCTCAGGGTAGAGATTATCCGTAATACGGGTGTCAAAACCGTTTGTCAGGAAAATTACGGGACGGCGACCGAACTTCTTTTCCAATAAATCGGCATATAACTTAACCTGCTCCCTGCCTTTTGAAACATCAACGCAGGTGCGCTTGGCTTCGATAACTGCCAAAGGCTTACCGTCATCACCGAATAAAACATAATCGGCAAAACCAACCTCGGATTTATTAGGCATACCGGGAAGCTCATATTCATTAACCCAATCCTTGCCCTCAACCCAGCCTGCATCCTGAAGCATTGTATCAATATAAATTTTACGGGTTTTGTATTCAGATATATCAAGTGGCTTCGGAACATAAGTCTGTTGCTGACTTTCACGGCGAGAGGTTAACTCTGCCTTAAGACTTTCGTTCTCAGTAATCAATGCTTTAAGGTCGATATCAACAAACTCCACCTCTTCAACCTTTTCTTCTGCGCTTTCTTCCAAAAGGCCAAGATTGAAGTCGCCCTGAGTGTATTCCTCGCCATAGCAGCAAGCGATGAAGTCCATAAAGATATAAAGGTTTTCAAGGCAGAGGGTTGCCTGCTCAACAGAAAACTTTTTACCCTCGTGAGCTGCATTATTACCTAATTCACGAATGAGCTTCATTCTGCGCCAGATATCATTGCCCACTATATCCCTGAAATCCTCGTTATTCATAAGGCTGACAAGGCGTTCATCATAGGGCAACTCAAGAGAGCCGTCAACGGAATACATCCATTTAACAGCTACTTCCATTGCCCTACGGCAATTTATAATGCAGGTTGACAGGTCAATATGTAAAGTCTTTTCCGCCGCAACAGCAATACCCGAAAAGCTATCAAATTGCTTGTCCTTTGTTAAAAAATCAAAGTTGGTCATGTTAGACCTCCTAATATTATTTTTATACTGTAGCCATTTCTTTTTTCTCTGATTCAATTTGTTTTAAAACAGTTAGATACTTTTTATCAGTTTTATCTTTGGCAATATCCTTTATTCCGCTAAAAATATTCTCTCCTGTTATATGTATTCTAGGTTCAATATTTTTTTTGCTATCATCATCAAGTGTTGAATTCTTAACTATATTGCGTTTTATTCTTCGTTCTGCGAGCTGATATTGTATTTGCAAAACAGTTTTAACTGGCATATCATATTTTTGTACTATTAAATGACGTCCTGCATTGCCTCTCAACCAATCGCAAATACGCTCCCACCAAAGTTTATCGGTTTCTCCTAGTGACATACCGTATATGTATATCAAATGACTATTCTGGATTATTTGCAATGCTCTAGCATCCGTATTTTCCAAATAAGATGCATTAGCCTGTATTTTAATTAGCATATTTTTATACAAATCGCCATCCTCACAGTCGAAAACATCTAATTTTGAAATTTGAGAATCATCGTTCACACCAAAAACCATTTCATTGTCTACTGTTCCATGAACATGACAAATTTGCCCGATTGTATGATTTAAGGTAAGAGCATTATATTTATGACTACCTAAAGTATTGGGGGTGTTTTTTACAATAGAAACACATTGATCTAATGTATCGGTATAGTTGTAACAAATAAAATTAAATACAATCGGTTCGTTGATTCTCTGCTTGTACAACTCATGCAACATATCACGTTCTTGTGTTGGAAAACTTTGGATAATTCTATTTAAATTTGAAAATGTCTTTACCACATCTTCTTGTGAATCGTCATAATCCATACGTTTCATTTGTCCTTTAAGATAAATTGCTAATTGTTCACAAAAATCTATATAACATTCTGCAAACGCCTCTGCAGCTCCAGTTTCGAGTTCACCCGTATATTTACCCATAGCAATTTCCGCACTTGACCATAACTCTTCATTGTCTTTTATATAAGCCCGAAAACTTTTCAAGATATCTGTTTTGGGTTCAATACTTTTATAGTGCTGAACAAAGTTTGCGTATGTTGTATCAAGTCCAAGATTTCTATCGAAACCATTTCCAATTAAAAAAGTTATATTCAAATATTTCACCTCGTATAGTTGCTTTTGTTGATTTATATTGTAGCATATATTTTTATTCCGAGCATGCTATTTTGTAATCAACAATTTCTTGTACAAATTTTCTTGCTTCTTCAAGTTTTGGGTCAGTAGCTAGATTGTAATTTTCCAATATATCGTAAACCCACTCTTTCTTTTCTTTGTTAACACTTTTAACAAAGCATTCCATTTCACCTACCGGAACAACAAACAACCCAATAGATTTACATATGCTTTCTACATGTTCGTATGCTGCAAATTCCTCTCCAGTAAATCCAACTTTTCCAATCTTTTTTATTTGTTCCCAAGCATTGTACCCTTTGCTTTTTTTTGCATTCATACTATCATAAATTATTTTCATATTATCAGAAAACATTGTTTCCCAATCCACGCCAAAGGATTCTATAAGTGGTCTGAGATTGCTTGATTGATTAATTAAATCAAAATCACAAACAGAAACGACCGGGACATTAACCGCTTTTAATGCGGCAACCACATCTTTTGCTCTACATTTTCCACCACAGTGTGTAAATAAAATGTCAGGAGCTATCTCGTTTTTGTTTTCATACATTGCGTTCATAACTGCTTGATAAAATAGACAGTCATAATCACTTTCGCAAACTACTACTTTTTCGTGAAATAATCCGCTTAAAATGTTTGAATATCGCAAAATAGGATTACTCCACAATTTTTTAATTTCTTCGTTTTTGAGAACATTCATTCTGTTTATATTATCCACACGATTAATTCTAATAACTGTAACATTCTCGTTATCTGCATCAAGTAACCCCTGTAAAAAGTCTTCGCTATGAGTGGCGATAAATAATTGCCTGTTTAATGGATTATTATTAGCCAGCATTTTACCTAATACTCTTGCCTGTGGAGGATGCAAAAAAGCTTCGGGTTCATCGATTAATGTAATTGTACAATCAGATGTAAATGTATCAAGTAAAATACTTGCAAAACTTCTCATCCCATCACCTTGATCTTGAAGTTTTGGTAGTTTTTTCACTTGATTATAATAATCGTCTTGCTGAGCTACTGTATAGTTTTTTGTATTTGGAGCTTGACCTACATGCAATGGAATCGACTGCATTTCATTGCGATTCAAAACCAAATCCATGCCGAAAGCTTGACGAAAATAATCTGAGAGTTTTTGTGCAAGTGTTTCGCTTTTATTAAGTTTATAAATAGGATGTTTTTCTGGATTGTTACTTCTTTGAAGTGCGTTGGATACAGTTAGCCGAGTTTCTGTGCTTAGTCTTTTGATAAATAATTTATGTAACTCACTATAAAATGTATGATTATCCCAGTATCTTTTCAATGTGGATATATTAATATCGAAATTAGAGCCAACTGCTTGATAGTTTCCACGGTGATTTATATAAAAATGTTCTTCTATGAACATAGCATCATCGATCTTTCCGCAGAATTCATATTGAGCAAATTTTAAGATAATAGAAGGTAGAGAGTTCGCTTTATTCAAGTCGTTTTCTGCATCTTTTAATACTTGACTTTTGCCACTATTGTTAGCACCAGTAAAAACAATTATACTATTATGGTTTAATGCTATTGAAGTATCGTCGTTGAATGTAATGCTTTTAAAAAACACTTGTGGTCTTTGATTTTCCATTTCAATTCTGTTTTCTACATTCATAAACTTTCACCTCATCCGAAATATTGTTGCAGTAATGATTTTTTTAGTGTTTCGAGTTTTTCGAGACTTTGCTGAACTTCAAATTTTGATTTGTCGATTTGTTCAACAAAGGTAATAAATTCATTTTGTAGCTCCAATGGTGGTAACGGCATAGCAAGTTTACGAACAATACCAAGGTTGAGAATGTCCATTGTTCCGCCATGTGTATTTTCTGCTAATGCCTTCTTAAGTGAATCCGACTGGAAATAATGTTTGAAGTAATACGGATTAACTCGTTTTTTATCAAATGTGATTTTCATAAGTCGAGGATTGATTATTCCTGGCTCAAATTCTTCTGGCATAATAAGTAATTTTCCGTAGGTTCCCACCAAACTGATTAATACATCCCCAGCTTGTACGGCACAATTTTCAAGCGATTTGTATCGTTCTTCGTCAATGTAATAATCTCCAAATGTATGGTCACCACTAATAACTTGCTCTTGACCATAAATCTTGTATCCAGAACTAACATAGTATTCTTTCTTTAATGCTGAACCAAAGGGGCCTGCTTTTAAAGCATTTTTTTCATTGGCAACTACCTCCTCTATGAGAGGCATATCCCATCCTTTTGGATTGATAACCGGGTCACCAAAGAGTTCGACAAATCGGGCTTTGACGAGTTCATCAAGTTTTGAGAGTTGCTCTTTTCGATTATCGATTAAGTTGCATATGTTATCAAGAGCTTTTGCAATTTCTTGCTGTTCTTCAATACTTGGTAAATAAAAAGGAAGATCATCAAACACTGGTTTAGTAAGGTGCTTCATTGTTGCACCGTGTGCTGCAGAACTTGCTTTTTCAAGAATTGCTTTCGCTTGATGGATGAAAAAACTTTTATCAACATCTACCTTGTCAAACACAACCTTGAATATATGCTGATTAAGTAGTGCAGTTTCACCGCGCCATACATAAACACCAAGACTTGCAGACCATGAAATCAAAACATCGCCATCATGGACGATATATTTTTGGGCAATAGCTCCATCAAATCTATTAGCTTGATATGCATTTCCCGTTAAATCTTGAATGCGGATAATCGGTTTCCCTTTGTTTGTCCAATCAGTCGGTTTGAATGCATATCCATTTATATAAGTTGCGACATCTCCTAATCTTGCCATCATCCCACCCCTTTCACAAGTGCTATTATAGCTATAATCAATGCTGCAAAACTGACTATTCCTGAAAAGACAGAAACAATATAGTTTTTGTCTTTCTCTTTTTCAACTTCATTTGAAGCTCCCCATATAATTACCGAGTAAAGGAAAATAAAAACAGAAAGAACAATCAAACCAATGGCAGAGATTATCCATACTGCAATATTACCGACATCTAAACCATGTAAAATGCATTTAACTGCAATAATCGTTCCTGCAATGGTAACTAAAAAACCTATAACAGCAATAAGCTTAAATGTCATGCTAACCAAAATTGCAAAAAGGCTTATGGTAAGTTTCCCTTGGGTGTTGTCTTTGTTTCTTATAATCTGATAAATCGCCCTAAAGAAATCTTTAACTGTAATTTTAGTTTTGATTTCAGAATTATATTGTTGTTCTTCAGCACGTTGTTGTGCCTTAACAATTGCTTCTGCAAGTTCATTGCAGTCTATATTCAAACTAAGTGATTCAATGTTATTAACAACCGTCTGGTTGTTTTTCTTTTTAGCCATTAAGTAATTCTCCTAATTCGGCAAGACCTTTTTGAATTTTCATTTCAAGCTCATTTAAGTCTGCCATAATCTCTGCGGTTGAGGGATATTCAACGGGCACATACTCTGTCTTTTTATACTTGTTGATTGAAAGGTCGTAATCGTTGCCGACAATTTCATCCTTGGGTACAAAGAAGGATTTTTCTGTGCGTTCACGCTCAGTTTCTTTATCGAGATTATGGAATCTTTCAATGATATCGGGTATATCGTTTTCTTTTATTTCTGTGCGCTTATCATCAAGGCTGAAGCCGTCTGCCTGCATATCGTAGAACCAAACGTTATCAGTTCCGCCGTGACCTGTTTTAGTGAAGATAAGAATACCGGTTGAAACACCTGCATAGGGTTTGAACACGCCTGAGGGCATAGAGATAACTGCTTCAAGGCGGTTACCTTCAATTATTTCTTTACGGATTGCTTTATGGGCAGTTGAGGAACCGAAAAGAACACCATCGGGAACAATACAAGCGCATCTGCCACCGATACGAAGCATACGAAGAAAGAGAGCAAGGAACAAAAGCTCTGTTTTCTTGGTCTTGCAAACCTTTAATAAATCTGCAGAAACAGTATCGTAATCAAGGCTACCTTTGAATGGTGGGTTGGCAAGAATTAAAGAGAACTTGTCCTTATCTGCATTCTGGTCGGAAAGACTGTCACGGTATTCGATAAAGGGACTGTCAACACCGTGGGTCATCATGTTCATAGCGCCGATGCGGAGCATAGTTCTGTCCATATCGTAGCCGAAGAACATGTGATTCATATAGTGGTCTTTTTTCTGCTTATTAAAGAAGATTTCTTCCTTGTGTTTTTCCTTAAGATATTCGCCTGCATTTACTAAAAATCCGCTTGTACCGCAAGCAGGGTCACAGATTATATCATCGGGTTTTGGCTGCATCATTTCCACCATCATTCTGATAATATGGCGGGGTGTGCGGAACTGACCGTTAAGACCCGACTGGGCAATCTTATTGAGAAGATACTCATATGTATCACCGCGGACATCTTTATCCTGTTCTTTTGCCATAAGTGCATAGATTTCATCAAGGGAATCAACTACCTTTGAAAGAAGCAACGGAGTAGGCAACTTGAAAATAGCATCGTCCATATATTTTGAATATGCGCTGTCTTTTTTGCCGTCAAGATTTTTGATGAAAGGGAACACCCATTCCTGCATTGTGGAATACATTTTGCCTGCAGGATAATCACGGAAAACAGACCATTTAAGCTGACTTCCGTCAATTTTACGGTCGCCAACCGTAACTTCACCTGCAAAAATGCTCTTGTAGGGAAGCCCCAGCATAGCGCTTTCCTTGGCGCGAAGATTGTCCGAATCGTCAAGGTCATGAATGAACATAAGGTATGTTATTTGCTCAATAACATCCAGGGGGTTGACAAGACCTCCTGCAGCAAAAATATCCCATAAGCTATCTATTTTATTTTTAAGCTCGCCTGTAATCATTATTCTTTCTCCCTGTTCCAAATATAAGATGTGTAGCGTCCGCCACCAATTTTTATTATTTCGCCGTTTTTGAGTAAGTCATTCAGAGTTCTCTGAACTGTTATCTGACTTATATCCGGGCATTTTTCCATTATTTCTGTTTTAGTGATTTTGCCGATGGTTTCTTTAATCAGCTTTCGTATTCTTTCCGGCTTTGATAAATTGTCGGAATTTATAACTTTCATTCGTTCAGAAAAATCACGGTATGCAGAAAGTATGATTCCCAGCATATATTTAACAAAATGAGAATAATCATTTTCACATTCGTGCCATCCTCGTGAGCTGTTTTGCAGCGCCTCGTAATATGTTTCTTTTGTGTTTTCAATCAGCTTTTCAATGCTTATATATTTACCCACCATATACCCCGAGCGGTAAAGGAGAAGCAATGTGAGCAGTCTGCTCATTCTTCCGTTACCGTCATTGAACGGGTGTATGCAAAGAAAGTCGAGAATAAACATAGGGATTATGAGAAGTGCGTTGGCATCTTCTCTGTTAACCACCTCATCAAAAGCCTTGCAAACAGCCTCGATTGCTTGGGACGTTTCCCAGGCAGGGACGGGTTGGAATCGAATGAATTTGTTGCCGGTTTCATCTTCCTGAGCTATAACATTATCGGAATTTTTGTAATTGCCTCCGATGGACTTTCCGCTGAATTTATATAAATCGCGATGTAACTGCAATATTATTGAAGGTTTTACGGGGATGTACTCGTAGCTATCGTGGATAATTGCCAATACATCACGGTAACCCGCGATTTCTTGCTCATTACGGGATTTTGGTGTGGTTTTGTTTGATACAAGTATTTTAAGTCGCTCATCCGATGTGAAGATGCCTTCGATTTTGTTGGAGGCTTCCGTGCTTTGAATTTTTGCAACCTCAACCAATTGGGTGAGCGTATCTCTCTCGGTTTCAACGAATAAGTTTTGCTCCCCCTTAAGCTCGTGGATTGCAGAAAGCATAGCGACTATTTCGGGCGTGAGAAGTTGCTCCCATTTTTTAATGTAACTGTATTCTCTCATGGAGTTTCTCCTAATTTCAATTTAGTCATTTTTATTATTTTGATACAATTACATTATATGCGTTATATTTATCTTTGTCAACGCTCAATTTAATCATTTTACAAAAAATGATTAAATTAAAACGGTTTTTGCTGCAATTCTGATAATGTTAATAAAACCTCATCTATATATGACGAAAAGTAACAAATGCTTCGGTTTTATTTTTTTATTTTTGATTTTTTCGGCGGGTTGCACAGATGGTGGCGGGTTTTATTGTGAATATAGCTATGGAAATAAAGCAATTGAAATAAAGCAATTGAAATAAAGCTATGGAAATATAAGTATGGAAAATAATATATGGAAACAAAGCTATGGAAATATAGCTATGGGAATATAGCTATGGGAATATAAGTATGGAATTATCGGGGGAGGTGTGGTATAATCGGCTTCGGTTGGTTGGATATTTATATCCGGGGGTGATGTTATGAAAACGGTTAAATCCGTATCTGTTATAAAGCGTATTATTTCTTTATTGTGTGCAGGGGTATTTTTATTCCTTCTTATTGTGGTTCTCAGGCAGGATTATCCCTCTGAAAATTCGCTGGTCTATGAGGATTGTACATTCATAAAATATGAGTACGCTCAAAACAGCACAAGGCGCACGGATATTGAATATTACTACATATATGTTGAAGAGTACG
This sequence comes from Acutalibacteraceae bacterium, assembly GCA_045543075.1. Classification (GTDB taxonomy): domain Bacteria; phylum Bacillota; class Clostridia; order Oscillospirales; family Acutalibacteraceae; genus DTU089. The sequence goes on along the minus strand of JAZQLZ010000016.1, from coordinate 92,609 downwards.
GGCTGCCGTTGAAAATAGATAACATCGTTTTTGATGAAAAGTACGGCTCTGCATTATCCCGCTTAAAAAAGGGTGATAAGGTCAAAGTCAGCATAGAGTTCTATAAAGAGGATTCATATTTTCTGTACTCAATGTCCTGCGACGGTGTTGACATATTATCCTATGACGATTATATTCAGGCGCACACACAAAATAATAAATACGCATTAATAGTTTGTCCCATCCTGATTTGTATGGGAACAGGCTTATTTGTTGCTGAGGTTATTTATTATAAAAAGACAGGTAAAAGTCTGCCCTGGCCGCGCTCTGTATAACCCCGGCGGTTCCCGGTTTTCGTGATATTACCGTTAATGAAATCGGGAGAAGGGGCTCACAGCTCGTGATTTATTAAATTAAACTTTAAAAGCAACAGCTAAACTGTTGCTTTTTTTGTTGTGAATGGTATAATTTACTTAATGTTCAAAAATCTACGAAAGAAGTGGTAACATGGTAAAAAACTATGATGCAGTCGTCATCGGTGCAGGTAACGGCGGACTTGTGGCTGCCGCACGCCTTGCCAAGGAAGGCAAGAAAACCCTGCTTGTTGAGCGACACAACCTGCCCGGCGGTTTTGCTACAAGCTTTGTCAGAGGCAGATTTGAATTTGAAGCTTCACTTCACGAGCTCTGCGGTATAGGCTCTATTACGGGAAAATCACCCTTGCTGAAAATCTTTCAGGAGGTTGGTGCTGCGGATAAAATTGAGTGGGTTTCACTTGACGAGGCGTACAGAATGATATCAATGGACGAAAACGACAAGTGCGACTATTCGATGCCCCTGGGTAAGGAGGCTTTCATAGCAAAGCTCGAGGAATATGATCCGGGCTCTTCGGCTGTGGTTACAAGGATTTTTGACCTTATTGAGAGCATAGAGAAAACCCTTGATTTTGTCAGCAACATTGATGATTTCAAGCCCTCAATGATAAAAGAAATTTTCTCGGAGCACACCGATTTCCTCAAGGCGGCTAACTACTCCGTTGACCAAGTGCTTGAAGCATTCGGTGCAAGCAAGACCACAAGGGATATTTTAAATGCCTACTGGTGCTACCTCGGTCAGCCTACGGATGAGCTTAATGTTATCCACTACTTTACAATGCTCCACGCATATATTATTGACGGTGCCGTTATTCCCAAGGGCAGAAGCCACCAGATAAGCACCGCTTTACTCGAGGCTTTCACCGAAAATGGCGGCGATGCATGGTTTAACACAAGTGTTGAGAAAATAATTGTTGAAAACGGCGTGGCTAAGGGTGTTGTGCTTGATGACGGTACACAGATTAATGCCAAGGCGGTTATCTGCAATGCTTCACCCTATAATGCTTTCACCAAGCTCATTGACGAAAAGAATATTCCCGTAAAGCTCAAAAAGGAAGTCAACGCTAAAACTCTCAGCGCAAAAGGCTTTGCAGTATTTTTGGGCCTTAACCGCTCCCCTGAGGAGTTGGGTCTTAATAACCACACCTATTTTATTTATCCCAGCAACGACAACAGAAAATGCTATGAATTAAGTAAAAGCCTTGAAACAAATGATGTTCAGGCAACCGTTTGCCTCAATAAAGCTATTGAGGACTGTTCTCCCGAGGGTACAAGTATCCTCTATATGACATCCATTTTCGCAGGGGATGAATGGAGCAAGGTTTCTGTTAAGGATTACTACAAAACAAAGACTGCCTTTGCAGAAAAAATGATAGATAATTTTGAAAAGGCAACGGGCATTGCAATTAAGGATTACATCGAGGAAATTGAAATTTCAACACCTATGACCTACGCCCGCTATACAGATGCTCCTGCAGGTACTATCTACGGATATGAAGCAAGCAAGGAAGACGGCATAGTTAAACGAATTGTCTTTGATCTCATTGATAAGGGCATACCCGGTCTTTACTTTGCAGGTGGCTATACCACAAGGCATATGGGCTACTCACCCAGCTACACAACCGGCGATATGGCAGCAAAGAATGCCATACTCGCTATGGAAAAGGAGGTAAAGTAAATGAGCAAGAAAAAGTTTTCTGTCAACGGCAGCTTCAAGGACAGTGTCAACACAGTAAAGTTTTTAACCGAGAGAAATAAATTTATTAACAGTGCTCAGGCAGTTTTACCTACCTCCACTGATGATTTCGGGGTAAACAAGGTTGCTAAAAGTATTCATCCCAAAAAGCAAAGCCTTGTAATCACAAAAATTGAGGAACACGGAAATTTAGCAAAAAGCTATTATTTCAAAAGCGAAGCTGCACCTCTTGCATATTTTAAAGCAGGTCAATACCTTACCTTCAGACTGGAAATCGGCAATTCCGTTGTTACCCGTTCTTATTCAATAGCTTCATCACCCGAAAGCGCTTTGAACGGAGAATATCAGATTACGGTAAAACGCATCATCGACGGCTTCGTATCAGATTATATTCTTGATAACTGGAATGTGGGCGACAAGGTTACAGCCTACGCACCCGAGGGTAATATGATATATTCTCCCTTAAGAGATGCTGAAAATATTGTTGCTGTTGCAGGCGGCAGCGGTATCACTCCCTTCCTCTCTCTCGCCAGGGCAATTGCTCAGGGTGACGAGAATTGCAGTCTTACCTTGCTCTACGGCTGCAGAACCTCCGACGAAATCCTTTTCAAGGCTGAGCTTGATGAGCTTTCCCGGAAAAACGACAAAATCAATGTGGTTTATGTGCTCAGCCACAGCGACGAGGCGGGCTACGAAAAGGGCTTTGTAGGTGCGGATATTATAAGGAAATATGCACCTGCAGAAAGCTACAGTATTTTCGTTTGCGGTCCCGGCGGTTTGTATAAATTCCTTGAAGCAGAGCTTCCCAAGCTTGGAATCGAAAAGAAATTTATCCGCTTTGAAGTATTTTCTTCAGGTAAAAAGTCCGATGAAGAGCCGAAAGATTTCAGCGTTAAGGTCATTAACCGCGGTGAGGAAACCGTAATTAAGGCAAGCAGCAGTGAAACCGTTCTTTGTGCATTGGAGCGCGCGGGAATAGAGGTTCCTGCAAGATGTCACACCGGTGAATGCGGCTTCTGCAGAAGCAAGCTCGTAAGCGGTAAGGTCTATATCCCCGAGGGCGAGGATAAGCGCCGTATGGCAGATATGCAGTTCGACTTCATTCATCCTTGCTGCTGTTATCCCGAAAGCGACCTGGTTCTGAGAATTAATTAATCATGGCTTTATAACACAGGCGACAAGGGAAATAAAGCAAAGCGAAATTAACAAAAAATCAACCCACAATGAACGGTGTGAAATTATACCTGTCATTGTGGGTGTTGTTTTTGGGGAACTATATATCAGGGCTTGTTTTCTTCTTGGGCTTTCAGTAATCAATAATTCTGCCGTCGGTGGATATGGTTACAACCCGCCGGGGAATAATTTTTCCGCTTGTCTGAAGGGCTTTTTTTACTGCGTGTTCAATACCGCCGCAGCAGGGGACCTCCATTCTCACCACGGTTACGCTTTTTATATTATTATTTGCGATAATTGCGGTGAGCTTGTCAGCGTAATCCACATTATCCAGCTTCGGACAGCCGATGAGGGTTACATGGTTTCGGATGAAATCGTTATGGAAATTGCCGTAGGCGAATGCGGTACAGTCAGCCGCTACAAGAAGATTTGCCCCATCAAAATACGGAGCGTTTACGGGAACGAGCTTAATCTGTACGGGCCACTGTGAGAGCATACTGTTTATTCTTACGGCAGGCTCCTCGGCAATGTGCTTTTCTCTTTTTATTGCCCTTGACTGTGTGCCCGGGCAACCGCAGGGAAGTGTGGGGGCTTTCTTTTCCTTAGCGGCAAGGACTGCTGCCTCGTCGTAAGCGGGTGCCTCCCTTTCTTCAAAGGTAATTGCACCTGTGGGACAGGCGGGCAGGCAATCTCCCAGACCGTCACAATAATCCTCGCGGGTAAGCTTTGCTTTCCCGTTTATCATTTCTATTGCGCCTTCGTGACAGGCATTGGCACAAGCACCGCAACCGTTGCATTTTTCTTCATCTATTTTTATGATTTTTCTTATCATATATTTAACCTCCTTGATTTTGTAACCACATTATAATATAATAAACACAATAAATCGGTTGTTTTTACAACGGAAAGTGATTTTTTATGAAGAAATATATTCCTGTTCTTGAAAAAACCAAATTATTTGCAGGTGTGGGTGTTGATGAAATCAACTCCCTGCTTTCATGTCTCGGGGCAAGGCTCGGCACCTATAAAAAGGGCGAATATGTAATTCGCCGCGGTGAAGGTTTAAATGATATTTCCCTGCTGGTTGAGGGTGAGCTGCACATTCAGAAGGATGATTATTGGGGCAACCGCAGTATTCTCGGTCACATAGCCGTCGGCGAGATGTTCGGTGAAGCATATGCTTCACCTGAAAGCAGTGTATTTCTCAATGATGTGGTGGCAACAAGGGACAGTGCGGTTATATTTTTTGATGTGAAAAGGATTATCACAACCTGTCCTGCCGCCTGCCCGTTTCATTCACTGGTTGTGCAGAATATGTTTTTTGCAATTTCCGAAAAGAACAGAAAATTGGTGCAGAAAATAGGGCATATGTCCAAGCGCACCACTCGGGAAAAGCTCATTTCCTATTTATCGGAGGAATCTGAAAAGCAAAACAGCCCGAGTATCACCATTCCCTTTAACCGTCAGCAGTTAGCGGATTTTTTATCAGTTGACCGAAGTGCCATGTCAAATGAGTTGTGTAAAATGCGTGACGAAGGGTTGATTGAATTTCAGAAAAACCGTTTTAAATTACTGTGATATTCTTGTTGGGCTTTCAGAAAAATAAACTAAAAAACCCCGAAGGCAAGCTTTTTACGGCTCACCTTCGGGGTTTGAGTTTTATGTTTTTGAATGGATTAGTGATTTTTACAACTGCCGTTGCAGTTGCCTGAGCATTGCTTTGAGTAGGGGCAACCTATACATTTTTCGCCGCGTTTTTTTGCTTTGTATAAATAGATGATTACCGCAGCGAGTATTACCGCAACAATGCAGATAATTATGATTTCGGGTATATTCATAAGTGACCTCTTACACTTTTACTTTTTTTAGTGTTTTCTTTGAATGTATTGAAATAGAAGTAATTACGGCAGCAAAAACAATTACAATACAAAGACCTGCAAGGGCGCCTGCTATATTAAGTGCTTCGGGGGCAGTGATGAGAGTACCGATTGTATATACAAAGTAGGATACGGTGTAACCGACTCCCAGCTGGAGTCCTACCCCTGCAGCAAGCCACTTTTTACTCTTCATTTCTGCGTTCATAGCACCTATTGCCGCAAAGCAGGGGGGTGAATAAAGGTTGAACATCAGAAATGATAATGCGGCAGCTTTTGATATTGCCATTACACCTGCAACCTCTGCACTTGTGCCCTCAATAAGAGCAAGCTCCTCGGTGTCGATTAAATTCTGTAAGCCTACAAAGCATACTGCAAGTGTGCCGACTACATTTTCTTTAGCAATAAAGCCTGTTACGGTAGCGGCGGCAAGCTCCCAGCTGAGTACGCCCACTATGGGGAATAAAACATATGCAAAGGGACCTGCGATTGATGCGAGAATTGAGGTGTCCGCAGTTTCTGCAACCTGAAAGCTCCAGGTAAAGCTCTGCATAATCTGAACTGCAGTATTGCACAGAAGTATGATTGTTGCAGCCTTTACTATGTATGACCATCCGCGGGAGCACATTGATTTGAACGCGCCGATTATGGAGGGTGCTTTGTATTCGGGAAGCTCTATAATAAAGTATGATTTTTTGGTTTTGGCGCCTGTAACCTTGGTTACAAGTAACGCGCCTACGAAAATGAGAACAATACCTGTAAGGTACATTACTGTGCTTACCCAGCCTGCGTCGTCGAAAAATGCCCCTGCAAAAAGAGCGATAACGGGAATTTTTGCACCGCAGGGCATAAAGGGTGCGAGCATTGCGGTGGCTCTGCGTTCCCGTTCGTTACGGATTGTACGGGTTGCCATAATACCGGGTACGGCACAACCAACCGTAATAACAAAGGGGATAACGGATTTACCTGAAAGACCAACTTTTTTGAAAATGGGGTCGAGGACAACAGCTACTCGGGACATATAACCGCAATCTTCAAGTAATGCAATGAGGAAATACATTACCATAACAAGGGGAAGGAAGCCTACAACGGCACCTACACCGCCGATTATTCCGTCAACCACAAGGGCATAAATAAATTCATTGGTGATATATCCGCCCACAAAATTCTGGAAAACTTCAATCCAGGAAACAAGACCGGGTAAAAGCGCCACGCCTTCTTCTGATACAAAGTGAGATGCATACCAGGCATTTGAGCTTAACCAGCCTGCAAGACCACCGTCGGCAATATTGCCGATTTCAAGACCTTCTGCAATGGGTGTGCCAACCCATACCTGCGAAATCTGGAAAACCAGGAACATAACAATGGCGAAAACTGGGATTCCCACCCATTTGTTTGTAAGCACCCTGTCAAGCTTATCGCTGAATGTTTTCTGAGTAGATAAGATTTTTCGCTTTTCTGTTTTCCTGACTATTCCGTTTACAAAATCAAAGCGTTTTCTGTCGGCTTCTTTCACGGCGGTTTTGTCGGTTAAATCAACGCCCTTTTGTGAATAGGGGATTTTCTGAGTTTTCATTGATGCATCCAGTGCTGAGTGTATGAGCTTTCTCAGCCCGTGGGACGAAGTGGAAACAGTCTTGACAACGGGACAGCAAAGCTCCTCAGAAAGCTTTTCCGTATCAATTCGGGTTTTCTTTTTTTCGTTGATGTCGCTTTTGTTCAAGGCTATTACCATGGGTATTCCCAATTCGAGAAGCTGAGTGGTGAAAAACAGACTGCGACTTAAATTTGTGGCATCAACTATGTTGATTATAACATCGGGTTTTTCGTTGATGATGTAGTTTTTTGTGACAGTTTCTTCACTGGTGAAAGGGGACATTGAATACGCTCCGGGAAGGTCAACGATTGTAATTTTCTCTTTCCCGCGGGCATATTTGAGTTTTAAAGGAGCATCCTTTTTATCCACTGTAACGCCTGCCCAGTTACCTACCTTTTCATTACGGCCTGTAAGGGCATTGTACATGGTGGTTTTGCCTGAGTTGGGGTTACCTGCCAGGGCGATTTTCATACGGTGGTGCCTCCTTCATTTTCGTGAACGGTTATGGCTTTAGCCAGGGGTGTATCGATATGGTAACGGCTATTTTTTATATTAACTATGCAACCGCTTTTTAAATGGGATATAACAGTTATTTCTTCACCGCCGTAACAACCTAAAGAAAATAAAAACGTGTCAACTTCTTCGTCGTTGGTAAGGACACTGTCTATAATATACTCCTTACCCTCGAGAGCTTCTTTAAGAGTCATCAATACACTACCTTTCATAGAGTTAGCGGAGGCTAACTCGTTGCCGTAAAAATCAGTTAGCCTCAGCTAACTAACAATATTATATGAATATTCGGTGTTTTTGTCAATGGCTTTTTTGCAAAAAAATGGCATTTTTTTATCTTTTTATTTTGTAAAATATATAAAAATAATTGCAATTTTTCCCTGATGGGTTAAAATAGGAGTAATGGCATTGCCATAAGAAAGAGGCGTATTTTATGATTACTAAAACCGAGTGGAAAAATATAAGAGGCTCATCACCTGCACCTGACCAGATTATGCTGTCAATCAAGGGCGATGCGGCTCATTCAATGACCGTCAGATGGCGTACCGATACAACCGTGGAGGGTGGTTACGCCCTTTACCGTAAAGAGGGGTCAGCCGAGTGGAGCAAGGCTGAGGCTTTGAAGCACTATTTTGAAACCGATATGGACGAGAGCAATTTCTTCTTTGCGGATATGACGGGACTCAGTGCTGATACAAAGTACGAGTACACTTGTGGCGACGACGAAAACAGAAGTGAAATTTATACCTTCAAAACCACCAAGGAAAACGCAACTAAGTTTTCATTCCTTTGTGTTTCCGATGTTCAGTCAGGGGATGCTGAGCCACCTGCGGATTACTCGGTTTTGAACGGTATTTTAAAGAAGGTTCTTGAAGAGCACCCTGAGTGTGATTTTATTCTTACCGCCGGTGATAACACCAACTGCGGTCAGACGGATATTCAGTGGACGGGACTTTTTGAAGGTCTTAAAGGCATAATGGAATACAGGCCCGTAATGTTCTGTATGGGTAACCACGACGATATGGGCTTCAGCAGTTATTTCACCAAAGAGGATAAATATTATTCCGAATATGCTACATATTTTACAAATCAGCTCTGGGGCAGTTACGCTCACAACGGACCCGAGGACAGACCCATTGCAAACCACTCCTTCGTTTACGGCAATACTATGATTTGCTGCACGGGTACAAGCGGTTACGAGGAAATGAACCAATGGCTCATTGACACTGCAAATAACAGCAACGAAACCTGGAAATTTGCAGTTCACCACTTCCCCGTAAACTACGCGGGCCCCCAGATTGAGCTTAACGATACCTATCCATCAATGCGTGACGGTATGGATAAATTCGATATGGTTTTCTCAGGTCACGAGCATAGCTTTGCCCGTTCATATCCCCGTAGGGGTGAGGGTCTTTACGATAAGCCCTCGGAGGGTACAATTCATTATAATATCGGTTCAGGTCACCGTAACCCTCCCGGAACAAGGGTTGTTCCCAAGGTGTGGAACGCAAAAACCTACTGCCACGAGGAAGACCTTTCAATGTTCTCAATTGTTGATATTGACGGTGATAAATGCACCGTTACAGCGTATGTTGAGGACGGCAGAATTGTTGACCAATGTATTATTGATAAAGCAAAAGACCTTATTCTGCCCTATGACCCGGCACCCGTTTACAACAGACCCCGTCTTAAATTCAAGGGCTATGATTTAGGTATATGCTATGCCCACAATCTCCCCGAGAAAATTGACGGCTTCTGGTATTTACCCATAGGTCAGCTTATAAACTTCATCGGCGGTGATGTTGAACGCTCCGAGGGTAAAATCCGCATAGGTGTTTACGGCAGAACTGCCGAGTTTACGGAGAATTCAAGGACAGTTACAACCGACAGCGGTGAGTATGAAATGGAGGCGCCCTGCCTCAGACTCAGCGAGGGTCAGCTTTACGCTCCTGCTGACGGCTTCTGCAAGCACATCCGTATGCAGAGCTATTACTACGAGCACAATAATTTTATTGACATAGCTTCTGATACAGAGGCAATAAATGTGCCCAAGCAGCCCTGAGGTGAAGCCTTATGTATAAACAAAAACTATCCTTGTCACTGAACGGTGATTTCGGAATTCCCTTTACCGAGCAGATTCGCCTTTTTAAAAAGACGGGCTTTGAGGCATTTACGGGTCACTGGGTTTACGGCGAGGATGAAAGCATTAAGGAATGTGCAAAAGCGGGTAAGGATGAGGGAATGATTTTTAATGCTCTTCATGCGCCCTTCAGTCACACCGGAGATATGTGGGATGAAGCTGAAAAAGAGGATGCCGAGCAGGGTGTGAAGGAGCTTTCACACTTTGTTGAGCTCTGCTCGGAGCTTGAGATACCCGTGATGGTTTCCCATGTTTATGTGGGCTTTGATGAGAAATGCAAGCCCACTCAGTTCGGTATTGAAAACTACGGCAGAGTGATTGACTGTGCCGAAAAATACGGTGTTAAAATCGCTTTTGAAAATACCGAAGGCGAAAACGGTCTGGATGCAATTCTCACAGAGTACAAAAACAGGGACTGTGTGGGCTTTTGCTGGGATTCGGGTCACGAAATGTGCTACAACGATTCAAAGGATTTGCTCGAGCTTTACGGTGACAGACTTCTCATTACCCATATTAACGATAATCTTGGAGTAAAGGACTTTAACGGCAGAATATTCTGGCACGATGACCTGCATCTTTTACCCTTTGACGGTATTGCCGACTGGGACTACAATGCACAACGCCTGGCAAAAACGGGCTTCGACGGTATTCTGACCTTTGAGCTCAATAATAAATCAAAGCCCAACCGCCACGAAAATGACAAGTATTTTAAAATGCCTATTGAGGAATATATTGCTGAGGCATATGCGAGAGCGTGCAGGTTTGCAGTGAAAATGCAAAATTCAAAATGCAAAATGCAAAATTATAGGGGCACTTCGTGCCGATTGTAGATTAAGTTGTTGAAAAGCGAAGCTTATCATCCCTGTTTTGTCGCAGACAAAATAGGGAGGGGGACCGCACCGCAGGTGTGGTGGTGGGTAGTTCTCTTGCGGATACTCATCATCAGGAGAGAAGAAAAAATAATGAAAAACCAAGATATAACCCACATATTAGTAGATAGAGCAAGAGAAATGCGCAAAGAACCAACAGAAGAAGAAAGCAAATTGTGCATCTCTATCTCAAAAAAATAAGACCGCGCTTTATAAGACAAAAGATAATCGGTCCGTATATTGTTGATTTTTATTGTTCAAAATTAAAACTTGTTATTGAAATAGATGGTGTTCAACATTATTTTGAAGAAAATATTGAATACGAAAAACGCCGTGAAGAATATCTTGAGAATGCAGGATATAAATTATTGCGGTTTTATAATAGTGATATAAACAAAGAATTAAAAAATACTGAAACAACCATATATTACACTTGTATTGAAAGAGCGAAGGCATTGAGGGGAGATATTGAGGTTACTTTTACTGAAGAAAAACAGTAAGAGAACTACCCACCACCGCTGACGCGGTCCCCCTCCCTATTTGCTAAAGCAAACAGGGATGATAGGGCTTCGCTCAACTTAAAGTCTTTAACAAGCTGTTGAAATCATGAGGTGGATACGGTGCTTCTGCTGAGGTTTTTGCCTTGGCGGAAGCACCTTTTTTGGCATTCTCCGAGTTCTTTTTGCATTTTTCCTCGTACAGTGCATAGTCACGGTCGATGGTGGTTTTAACAAAAGAAAAGATTATGTACAGGGTGGGGTCTGCAAACTCAGGGGCTTCGCCGTGTTTTGCATATTTCATAATTGCTCTGAAAAGCTCGCCCAGGCTTTCATCGTCAATACAGTCAAAGGGTGCTTCCCAATCAAAATAAACTAAAAAACTCTTTTTTTCTTTCATATGTAAAAATACCTTTCAATTTCTCGGGAACAAATGTTCGGTATAATTGTAACACGGGATTTTTACTGTTTCAACCCAAAATGAAAGATTTTCAAAAAAATTATAATGTTTTTTCAGAGCGTACCTGAGAATACTTTTTATACTTAAGAATACTGAAGAATACTGAAGAATACCAATGAATACTAAAGTATTCGTTCCTATGCGGTCGTATGCGGTCGCAAGCGGTCGGTAGCGGTCGGTAGCAATCGCAAGCAACCGCAAGCAATCGCAAGCGATGGCAGCCGATATAGATATAGAAATAGATATAGATTTGTTTTGATATAGATTAAGATATAGAAAACAGATATAGAGAAGGATATAGTAGCAGATATAGAAAAAGAATCTGATTCTGTGGTTTTTGAAAAACGCAAAAAATCAAAGCCTTGGGCAAGCCCCTTATGCTTGTTCAATAAGTCTCGCGAATGTGTTTTTCTGAAAGTCGCCTTTTTCTATATGCCGTTTTTCGTGGCATATGGCTTTTTTCTTAGCTTCGTCTGACAGACTTTCGTTTACATAAATATTAAAATCGCCGTTTGCATCGGGTATGGTGAATGCCCTGATTGTAAGCGGCATTTTTATTTGTCTTATAATCTGGCTCATTTGTCCTCCTTATCAATTAAAGCCTGAAACATTACAAGGAATGTGTCAAGCTGGTCCTCCGTCGCTCGCTTGGACATATCAAACAGTAGCTTTCGTTTTTCAAAAAGCTCGTCTCGCGTATCTTCAACCGGGTCAAAGTTATCGTCAAAATATCCCAATGAAACATTAAAATACTGGGCGATTTTACTTAGTGTCTGAGTGGATAAGGTTTTTGTTCTGCCCTGTTTTAATTCGGATAATGTGCTCTTGGGTATCCCCGTTGCTTTGCATAAACCTGCGGGTTTTATGCCCTTTTCGTTGCAGAGTTGGATTATTTTTTCATACATATTCACAATGATTACCTCCGAATTTTGTGCAAAGTTACAAAGTTTTGTCGAACGAACAAATGTTCGCAAAAAGGGTTGAAAAGTACGGAGAACTGTACTATAATGCAGATGCAGTTCGGAAATCTGTACATTTCACAAGAATAATATAACTCATTTCCGTTTTTATGTCAATACCAATAATAGTACAGGAGGTACGCGTAAATTGTCAAAAATAATAGAAAGAAAAATTGAGTGTCCGTTTTATATCTGCGAGGGCAACCGTTTTATTACCTGTGAGGGTATTCTCAAGGGCACCAAATGTGAGCACAAATTTTCCGACAATGATGAGAAAAACTGTTATGAGGAAAATATATGCAGTGCTCGCGGAGGCAAAATGTGTCAGCATTACAGAAGCCTTTCGCTGCTTTATGAAAGGGGCATAAGAGCTTGAGCGCTAAGAGTAATACCGATAAGTATAAAAGGGTTTCCTCGGCGGCGGACAATATGAGCGCTTTGATTGACGATATTATTAAAAAGGCGCGAAAGAGCTTTAAGGCTACGGGAAACCCCGAAATTGACGCTAAGTTTTTGAAAGAGAGCGTAGGTGCTTTAAGGGAGCTTTACGATTTACTCGAATGCTGTGACGGCTCGGCTCAGGTTTCCGACGGTGTGATTATAAGGCTCGAAAAACAGATTCAGGAGTGGAGCAAATGAATGAGCTTATTATTTCACCGCCCAATGAGAAGCAAAAAGAGTTTTTTGAAGCTACTAACCGATTTATCGGTTACGGCGGTGCTCGTGGCGGAGGCAAATCCTGGGCTTTGAGAACAAAGTTTGTTTTACTCGCTTTTCAGTACAGCGGACTTAAGCTTCTGCTTTTAAGAAAAACTTTACCCGAGCTTCGGGAAAACCACCTTTTGCCATTGCTTTCGCTGCTTAACGGTATAGCCCGTTACAAACGGGACGAAAGAGCCTTTATTTTCCCCAACGGCTCCAGAATACGCCTTGGATATTGCGACACTGAAAACGATATTTACCAGTACCAGGGTCAGGAATACGATGTTATCGGTGTTGAGGAATGTACTCATTTCACCTTTACTCAGATTCAGTTTCTTATGACCTGCAACCGAACAACCCGTGAGGATTTCAAGCCCCGTATGTATTTTACGGGAAACCCCGGTGGAGTTGGTCACAACTGGTTTAAAAGGCTTTTTGTAAAGGGGCGTTATGAAAACGGTGAGGACCCGGATGACTACATATTTATCCCTGCCACCATTGATGATAACACCATCCTTATGAAAACCAACCCCGAGTACGTGAAGGTTCTGGACTCACTTCCCGAAAAACTGCGCCAGGCACACCGCTTTGGTAACTGGGATATTTTTGACGGCCAGTTCTTCGAGGAATTCCGTGATGTTCCCGCTAATTACCGCGACGGCACCTTTACCCATGTTATAGAGCCTTTTGAAATTCCTTCGGATTGGGTGATTTACCGTTCCTTTGACTTCGGGTACGCAAAGCCTTTTTCCTGTGCATGGTGGGCGGTGGACTATGACGGCAGGCTTTACAGAATACTTGAGCTTTACGGCTGTACCAAAAGTCCCAACGAGGGTGTCAAATGGTCGCCTGAGAAAATTTTTTCGGAAATTGCGGAAATCGAAAGAACACACAGATGGCTTAAAAACAAGCATATTTCAGGGGTTGCGGACCCGTCCATATGGGATGCATCCCGTGGCGAAGCTATTGTCGAGGCTGCCGTCAGAAACGGCATTTATTTCACAAAAGGGGATAATAAGCGTTTGCCCGGTTGGATGCAGGTGCATTACAGGATGACTTTCGACGACAACGGAGTGCCTATGATGTATGTCTTTAACACCTGTAAAGGGTTTATAAGAACGGTGCCCGAGCTTAAATTCAGCGTGACCAACCCCGAGGACCTGGACACAACGGGTGAGGACCACATAGCCGACGAGGTCAGGTATATGTGTATGGCAAGACCTATTGCACCCACCTTTAAAAAGAAGCGGGCGCCCATCGGCGATGACCCGCTGGATCTTAACAAAGGATATTACAGAACTATATAAGGAGTATTTATGAAAGAAAAAGAAGCAACCAAAGGCTTTGAGAAAGTAAAGTCTGCCGATACTGCGGGTACAAAAGGTGTTATCGGCAAGGACGAAACCGAAAAAGCCATAAACATTCTTAAAAAATACAAAGAGGGAAAAACAGCCCTTGAAAAAAGAATTGTTGACAATGAGCAGTGGTTTAAAATGCGACACTGGGAGCAATTAAGGGGCGATAAGGGTGACAAAAACGCATCTGCATGGCTCTTTAACTCCATTGCCAATAAACACGCGGATGCTATGGATAATTACCCCACGGTAACCTGCCTGCCCCGTGAGGCAAGCGACGAAAAGGCAGCCTCGGTGCTTTCCCAGGTATTACCCGTTGTTTTTGAGCGTAACGGCTTCGAAAAAATATACAGCGATGCCTGGTGGTACAAGCTTAAGGCAGGTACGGCGGTTTACGGCATTTTCTGGAATCCCCGTAAAAATAACGGCCTCGGGGATATTGAGATAAAGCAGGTTGATGTGCTCAATCTTTTCTGGGAGCCCGGTATCAAGGATATACAGAAAAGCAAAAACATTTTCCATGTTGAGCTTATGGATAACGAGACACTTTTATCCCTCTATCCTCAATTATCGGGTAAGCTGGGGGCATCCTCCATTGAAATTGCCCACTATGTGTTTGACGATTCCGTTGACACATCCGAAAAAAGTGCCGTAATCGACCGCTACTATAAGCTCATTAAAAACGGCGTTGAAACGGTGCATTACTGCAAAATCTGTAACAATGAGCTCCTTTATGCCTCCGAAAATGACCCTGAATATATGGAGAGAGGGTTTTACGACCACGGTCAGTATCCCTTCGTTTTTGACTCCCTTTTTGTGGAGGAGGGCACCCCTTGCGGTTTCGGCTACATAGACATTATGAAGGATGCTCAGAAGCAGATAGATTTACTGGGGAATGCCCTTGTAAGAAATGCCTCCATGGCTACTAATCCCCGTTATTTCATTAATTCATCGGGGGCTGTGAACGAAGAAGAATTTGCCGACTGGAGCAACAACTTCGTTCACGTTTCAGGCAGTAATTTAGGAGAGGACAGCATAAGGGAAATCCGTATGTCGGGTATTCCCGAAATATATCTGGGTATTCTCAACAGTAAAATTGACGAGCTTAAGGAAACCAGCGGTAACCGTGACTTCTCACAGGGCGGCGTTTCCAGCGGTGTTACGGCGGCATCCGCCATTGCCGCATTGCAGGAGGCGGGCAGTAAGCTCACCCGTGATATGGTAAAGGGCGGTTACAGAGCCTTTTCAGAGCTTAATTCCCTGGCAGTTGAGCTAATCCGTCAGTTTTACGACGAGCCCCGATTCTTCAGAATTCTGGGTGATAACGGTGAGCAACAGTTTATTTCCTATGATAACTCCTCCATAAGACTCAGAAATCAGGGGAACACCTTCGGTATTGAGATGGGCTCGAGTAAGCCCGTGTTCGATATAAAGGTAAGCGCGGAAAAAGCAAGTCCTTTTTCAAAAATCAGTCAGAATGAGCTGGCGTTACAGTTATATAACGCAGGAATGTTTAACCCCGAGCTCCGCCAGCAGGCGCTCATAGCCATCAGTATGATGGACTTTGAGGGCAAAAGCGCACTTGCGGCAAAGCTCAGCTCCGGAGGCGGTGCGATTTGACAAAGGTATGTTATCGGGAATACTACGATAAAACCCTTCTTATAGTCGAGGGTCACAGCGGTTTCGGTGCCGTGGGTAACGATGTGGTCTGTGCGGGCATATCCACCCTTGTGGGTGCTTTTGTAAACAGTGTTCTCGATGAGGAAAGTAACGGCAGATTAAAGCTTCACCGCAGGATTATACGCGACGGCTATGTATGCTTTGAGTTTGAAAAATTTGATTTTTCCAAAGAACGCATTTCCGGTATCACCGACGGCTTTTTAACAGGAGCTCTGATGCTGGCGGAGGCTTATCCCCAATATATCAGAATTGAATAGTTATTTACCCTTTGGGTTTTTATATAAAAGATATATCTTAATGACACTTCGGAAAGACGATGGATTAAAAATATTTCTAAAAAAGAAAGGATTACTTATGAAAAAATTATGGTACACTCCCGATTTGCAGCTTTTTGCAGGTGAGGGCTCAGAGGCAGTCGGGGAATCGGGCGTCGAAAATGCTGTCGCCGGGCAGAACGGTGCCGAAAGCGTAAACATCGACGAGGAATTTGCACAGTTGATAAACGGCAGATACAATGAGCAGTTTACGAAAAAAACTCAGGCAATTATTGACAAAAGATTTAAGCAAACCAAGGAGCTTGAGGAATATAAGCAACGGGTTTCCCCCGTGGTTGAAGCCCTTATGGGAAAGTACGGACTTGAAAAGGGCAACGAGGCAAGACTTTCGGAGCTTATAGGTGATAACAAAACCGAAGCTGCTCCGATGGATACCCCGAATACCAACCGTCAGGAAGCACTTAAAGGAAGAATAAGCAGCTGGATTAAACAGAGCGAGGATGTCAAAAAAAGCTATCCCGACTTTGATTTAAGAAAAGAAATCCGCTCCGACAAATTGTTTTCACAGCTTCTTCTGGGCGGTGCGCCCTTAAAGGCGGCATATGAAACGGTACATAAGGACGAAATCTTATCGGGTGCCATGGCTTATACTGCGGATAAGGTCCGCGAACAGGTTGTAAAAGGTATTGAAGCCAAGGGCAGGCGCCCTATTGAAAACGGGGTTTCCTCCGAAGGTGCAGTGGTTACCTCAATCGATGTCAATTCCCTGACCTCACAGGATATTCTTAAAATATTAAAACAGGTTGAGAATGGCGCGAATATAAGCTTTTGACGCCATCGGAAAGGAATTTTTTATGACAGATTATATTTTTAACATTCAGCTTTTTGCAGCAGGTGACGAAGTGAACAAAACAACCTCCGAATCACTTTCTGCCGAAATGAAAACTTTTTACGATAAAACTCTTATTACCCTCGCTTCACCCTACCTTGTTCACGACCAGTTCGGTCAGAAGCGCGATATTCCCAAAAACGGCGGTAAAATCATTGAGTTCCGTAAGTTTTCATCACTTCCCAAGGCTCTTACACCCCTTACTGAGGGCGTAACCCCCACAGGCAACAAGCTCAATGTTTCAAGCATCAGCGCAACTGTTGAACAGTACGGTGACTACATTGAGCAGACAGACCTTCTTGAGCTTACAGCAGTTGACAACACTATTGTTGAGGCTACAAAGCAGCTTGCATCCCAGGCAGGTCTTACTATGGATACCATTGTAAGAAATGAAATCGTAGGCGGCACAAATGTGCTTTACTGTCCGAAGGTTTCAGCAGACGGTGCCGAAACCGAGGTTACTTCAAGAAGCGCAATTGATAAAACTTCTCTCCTTCGTGTTAAGGATGTTTTCAAGGCGGCGGCTGAGCTTAAGGCAATGAATGCCCCTAAAATTGACGGCTACTATGTGGGTATCATTCACCCCTATGTTGCCTACGACCTTATGCAGGAGGCGGGCAATCAGTGGATGGAGGTGCAGAAATACGCAACTCCCGAAAATATGCTTAAGGGTGAAATCGGCTGTCTCGGCGGTGTGCGCTTCGTTGAGAGCACAGAGGCTAAAATCTGGAACGAAGGCGCAAACGGCTGCGCCGTGTTCGCAACACTTATTATCGGTGCGGATGCCTACGGTGTTACAAGCGTGAACGGCGGCGGTGTTGAGCACATTGTTAAGCAGAAGGGCTACGGCAACGACCCCCTTAATCAGCGTTCTTCAGTGGGTTGGAAGGGTCTTAAGACTGCAAAAAGACTTGTTGAAGAATACCTTATCAGAATTGAAAGCGGCTCTGCTTTCAGTGCAACTGCAAAGGCTAACTAAATAAAAATCAGGGGTGCCGTTTTCGGCACCCCACACACTAAAGGAGTGTATATAAATGGCAAATACAAAAAAGATAAATGAAAAATTAGTGAGCGTATTTATCCCCAAGCAGTCAAGAAATGACACGGAGCGTTTTATTGCGGTAAACGGAGAACGTATTCTTGTGCAGACAGGAAAAACGGTGGAAATTCCCGAGCGTTTCGCTGAGGTAATTAAAAACAGTGAAAATATGGCGGCGGTTTCTGCGGCGTACATTGACGCTAATATCTCCCTTTAAGGAGGGGTTTTATGACTTTGGAAAAAGCGGTTGAGATGTTCGATTCCGAGCGCAGTAACTCCGTGGATATTCTTAAAAAAATCCGTTGGATTTCTCAGCTTGATTACAAAATCACCACTGAACTTACTGAGCCCAGGGGTGACAGGGCTTTTGAGGGTTACACCGCGACCACACCTCTCAATACGGTTTTAAGAGCTCCCGACAATTACGGTGAGATTTACCAGCTGTACCTTAATATGAAGCTGGACTATATGAACGGTGAAATTGCCCGCTTCAATAATTCCGCCCTGCTTTTTAATAATATGTATAAGGATTTGGGCAATTACCTTAACAGAAAGCAGAAGGTTTTAAAAGAAACTAAAATAAAGGCAGGGGATTTATATGTATAATCCCAGATTGGGTGAGCTTTATACAAATCGGGAAATCATAACCCGTTTCAAGGGCTACGAGAATAACAGCGTAATAGATGAAAATGCTTTCAGCTTTACGGAAAATACGGGTTTCGGCGCTTTTCCCGCATTATCATCCAGGAATAAAAGATTGCTTTTCAATATCAGTGGTGAAAGCCTTCACGGTGTTTTTTCAAAAGAGAAAATCATTTACATAAATAACGGAGAGTTGCATTACGCCGGTAAGAAGGTTACAGATTTGACTTTTCCTGATATTGATGAGGAAAGAAAGTTTGTTTCCATGGGTGCTAAGCTCATAATTTTCCCCGATAAGGTCTATGTGAACACCGAGAATTTTGAGGATTACGGCAGTCTTGAAGCGGTGTTTAAAAGCAGTGGCGAGGTCACCTGCAGTATGTGTAAGGCTGACGGTGAGCTTTACGGGGATTATGTAATGAGCCCGGTGCCTCCCGAAAATCCTGCCAACGGGGATTTGTGGCTTGATACCTCCGACGAAACCCATGTTCTCAGGCAGTTTTACGAAACGGTTAACTTCTGGCAGGAGCTGGCGCAGACCTATATAAGAATCAGCACCACGGGTATCGGCTTGAATTTCAAGGAGTATGACGGGGTCGTTTTATCAGGCTTCGGTAATTCCGATGTTGACGGCTCCCATGTTATCCGTCACAAGGGCGACGATTTTATTGTTGTGACGGGTGTTATTGACAATACTCTCACATTGGATACCACAATCAAGGTTGAGAGAAGGGTTCCCCATATGGATTTTGTGTGTGAATACGGCAACAGAATATGGGGCTGCTCCTCGGAAACCAACGAGATATTTGCCTCCAAGCTGGGCGACCCTACGAATTTTAATACATTTATGGGGATTTCCACAGACAGCTACGCAGTGAGCTTGGGCAGTGACGGACCTTTTACCGCCGCTACAAGCTACAGGGGATATATTCTTTTCTTCAAAGAAAACTGTGTTCATAAAATATACGGTCAGAATCCGCCCTACACCGTGGTTACCTCATATATACGCGGTGTTCAGAAGGGCTCCCACGGCTCTGTGGTGTGCCTTAACGAAACTCTTTATTATAAGTCGGTGGGCGGTATATGCGCATACGAAGGGGGCGTCCCCATTTGTGTTTCGGGTGCTCTGGGCGACACTTATTATTCCGATGCTGTGGCAGGAGCTTATTTTAACAGATACTACATCTGTATGTCCGACAGAAACGGCGACAGGCATTTGTTTGTATATGATGAGGACAAGGGGCTGTGGCACCGTGAGGACAATGCGGATATAAGGGGCTTCGCAAATAATAACTGCAATCTGTATTTTATTATGAAGCAGGGTGACACTTATCGTTTAGGTATTATAGACGGTGTAAACCGATACGGTGATTTTACTAACGCGTTAAAGGATTTTGAAACGGAGGGTGATTTTACCTGGTGCGTCGAAAGCGGCTTGTGGGGCTTGGGCTTGCCCGAGAATAAATACTATTCCGATGTGGTGCTCAGGGCAAGCGGTACAAAGGGCGCAAGGCTTTCTGTGTGGTTTGAGTTTGACAGCAGTAAGGAATGGGTTAAGCAGATTGAAAAAGCCTTCGATAAAACAGGCTCTGTGATGTTGCCGTTTATTACACCCAGGTGCGACCACCTTCGGGTAAAAATACAGGGCAAGGGTGATGTTAAAATATACAGTATTTCCAGAAAAATCGAGTCGGGGAGTGAGCTGAATGTATGACCTTAACTTAAGTGTGCCGAATCTCACTTCAAAGAAGTATTCTGACGATAACCGATTTTTGCTTCTTAAAAACTATCTGTACGAGCTTAATGAAACTTTGTCCCACGCTCTTGATGTTAAAAATCAGACGGAGTTAAAGGAGCTTTCGGAAAAATTAGCATCCGCAAATAAAATTCAGCAGGAGAGCCTTGCAATTCTCGGTACGGTGAACAGGAACAGCAGCGATAAAGGCGGGGTTATAAACCTTACCTGCGAAGGTACAGACTTATCGGAAAATCTTACTTATTATGTTAAATGCTACGAGAGCTCAGGGCTTGTGTGGGTCAGTCTGCGTTTTGAGGCAGCTCAGGAGCTGTCGGCGGATGTAACCCACACTATCGCAAAAATTCCTCAGAAAACACCGAGGATTTTTACACCCTTGCAAAGCCTTGCAAACTTTTCGGGCGGTGGTCAGAGTACGGGCGGAATTGTTTACGGCACAGGTGATATCGTGCTTCGCTCGGATACTGCCATTGCCCCGGGAACGCTTGTATATATAAGCGGATTTTACATTATATAGAGGTGATTAACATAGCATATTCAACTATTTCCTACGGTTCATCGGGTAACGATGTTAAAAAATTACAGGAAACCTTAAACAATTACGGCTATAACCTTGTGGTTGACGGTCAGTTCGGCAGTAAAACCCAGGCTGCCGTAAAGGATTATCAGAGTAAAAACGGGCTTGCGGTTGACGGCATTGTAGGCACAAATACCTGGGGCAGTCTTAACTCCAAAGCAAACGGCACTTCAAGCTCAAGCTCAGGTTCAAGCTCAGGCTCAAGTCATTCAGCCTCCGTCGCCGTACCGAATCTGAAAAATTCTCCCAGGCCCGAATATGAAAAAAGCGACGAGGTGCTCGCCGCAGAAAATGCCCTTAGTCAGTGGGAGGCAAGCAGACCCGGGCAGTATGAGAGCAAGTATTCTCAGGAGATTGAGGCTATTTTAAATGATATTCTCAATCGGGAGGAGTTTAATTATAACCTTAATGCAGACCCCTTGTATCAGCAATACCGTGAGCAGTACATTGAAAACGGTAAAAAGGCAATGATGGATACCGTCGGTCAGGCAAGCGCTCTTACGGGAGGATACGCTAACTCCTACGCGGTAAACGCAGGTAATCAGGCATACGACGAATACCTTAACGAGCTCAATTCAATAGCCCTTGATTTGCGTGACAGAGCATATATTCAGTACACCGACGAAGGCGACAAGATGATAGAGGATATTACTCTTTTGCGCTCCCTTGACGGTGACGACTACGATAAATATCTGGGCGAGCTGGAAAGATATTATTCCGACGGAGAATTTCTCCTTGATAAGCTCGTTTCAATGTCCGATGCGGAATTTGACGCGTTTCTTGCAGAGGTTGATGCCTGGGAAAGCGACCGTGATTATGAATTTCAGAAATATCAGGATGCACTCAACAGACAGGAGTTCGAAAGAGAAATGGAATTTAAAGAGGCTGAGGCAAAGCGCGACCAGGCAAATGCCGACAGAGAATATGCTCTTGCGGCAAGCAGGGGCTCGGGCTCAGGCTCGGGTTCGGGCTCAGGCAGTAACAGTAAAAATAATGAGTACGCCGACAGCAGCCTGACGGTACCTCCCGTTACATACGGAGAATTCTGTACAAGAACAGGGGTTTATACCATTATGAATGAAAAGGAATTCGGAAGTTCGCAATTAACTCGGACATACGCCACATATCAGGACTATCTGGCGGCGATGTATGCTAAATATAAAAAAGGTGGTTAAATGAAAGTAAAAGTAACAAAGGAAGCTGTAATTATCACCGAGTGCAATACCATAAATGCAGGGGAAACGGGCATCAATTCCTGCGAATTTGATTTGCCCGAGGAATTTTCAACTCTTTCGGTGACGGCGGCTTTCAATAATATCCCCGTTCCCGTTTGTGACAACAAATGCCTTATTCCCACGTTGAAAAAGGGAACGGTAGTTCTGGGAGTTTATGCGTACCGTGAAAATGACGAGGGTGTGGAGCTTATGTATTCTCCGAAGCCTACGGCATTTTATGTGAATGAGGGCTCTTATACCGAGGAAATCGGCAGAGAGGATGTTCCCGAAATAAGCGAGTTTGAAAGCTTCTGGAAGAAATTTTCCGACAGCCTGCTGGAAAAAACAAGGGATATGGAAAAAACCTCCAATAAAACAGGGGAGATTAACGAAAACTCAACTGACGAGCAATACCCCTCTGCTAAGGCGGTTTATGATGCCATTAAGGATATTGATTTTTCGGGTTTTGTTTCGGAGGCTGACCTTGATGCAAGTATTACCCTTACACCTAAGCACAAGCCTTTTACAAATATTGTGAATGATTGTCAGAATACTGCCGATTGGAACACCCACAGCCTCAGTAATTGTGAAGCCGATACAGAAAATTATATCTTGGGCATACAGTCGATCCATTCCTCAAACGGGGCAATGGTCTGTATGAAAAATACATATGATATGCTCAATAATAATCTGGTGCTTAAATTACGGCTGAACAGTATGGGACAGGGTGCACATCTGTATATGCAGGTTTGCGATGTATCGAATCCCTCAAAAAATATAGTTTACGATTTGATGAAGGGTGCCGATACTACTCCCGTGGGAGATTGGCGCGAGATAACGGTGCCATATACAGGGTATAACTGGGGTAGCTTTAATGAGGTTGATTTTACCAATATTGACTATATTCGCATATATGCCGAGGGCGAGGTTGACTGGAACCTGCAGTATGTGGGCACAAGACCGATTGTGTCGGATAAAGGTATTGTTACATTTACCTTCGACGATGGCTACGCATCCCAATATACAGGTTTAAAAATACTTGCGGAAAAGGGCATTACCGGTACCTTGTTTTATGTTCCCGAAGCCAACACCAACGGCTCGGACGATTACCTGAAGGTCGGTGACCTGCAAAAGCTTGTGAATTACTACGGTGCTGATATAGAGGTTCACGGAGCTTCATCTTACAACAATAAAACAAATGAGGAATTGATTGCCCACTGGGAAGAAACGAAAAAGCTTTTGAAGGAAAACGGGCTGAGCGACGGTAAATATATGTCATATCCCAATAATATGCACGAAAACAGGGTTGTACAGCTGGCAAAAGGCTTTTTTGACGGTTGCAGAACTATTCAATATTATATTCCTTCAGAAACTTATCCGCCTGCTGATAATTACAGAGTAAGAGCAATTTCCAGTATCGGCGCGAACGCAAACAATGTTGATTATGTAAAAACGCAAATTGACAGAGCAATGGCATCAAAATCCTGGCTTGTACTGGTTTTTCACCGTATCGAAGACGGTGATACAAGTATGTACTGCTCCGAAAATGACCTTAAAGAAATTGCGGATTACGCAGTTTCCTCAGGTGCGTATATTATGAATTATGCAGAGGTTATGGAGAACTCGGTGGTCAATACAAATATGGGTAATGTTTCAGCGGCACTGGATAATATTATCGGAATACAGAACAGCCTTATAGGGGGTGTTTCCTGATGAGTGTTGCAAAAAAACTGCAGACAATCGCAGAAAATATGACAAAGGTGTATGAATCGGGTGCCAACGCAGGTTCGGGAGGTAACTATGACGAGGGCTATCAGACAGGATATGCCGAGGGTGTGCTTGCAGGTCAGGAAAATCAATATAATGATTTTTGGGATGCTTATCAACAAAACGGCAACAGAACCCACTATGCCAATGGTTTTGGCGGCGAGGGTTGGACTGACGAAACCTTTAAACCCAAATATGATATGGCTCCTGTTCATGCAACGCGTATGTTCGCAAACTCTTTAATAACCAATCTTAAACAAATACTTGAAAGCCGGGGCATTACATTGGATTTTTCAAAAGCAACATCAGCGACATATCCCTTTGACTCTTCTTCCGTTACAGAGGTAGGCGTTTTAGATTTTTCATCCATACCAAATATGAGTTATTTCTTAAATGGTGTGAGAAGTATAAAATACATTGAAAAGCTTGTTTTGAACAGCAACGGAAATCAAACATTTAACGCTACTACAAGCTTTGGCTACTGTATCGCCCTTGAGCATATGATTGTTGAGGGGGTAATCGGACAAAATAACTTTGATGTCCATTGGTCGCCCTTGGATGTTGAAAGCCTTGTTTCCATAATGAATGCACTTCAGGATAAAACAACCGACACAAGCGGTACGGTGTGGAAGGTTACAATCGGCGCAACCAATAAGGCAAAGCTTTCGGATAGTGAGCTGAAAATCGCAAGCGACAAGGGATGGAGTGTGGAATGATGGCTGAAACTGTATTGCTGACAGCATCGGTGCTTACTGCATTGGGAGTTATAATCACCACCGCGGTGAAGGTATATAAGTTTATCCGCAAGTGCGAAAAATGGATTGAGGAAACAAACGAGCACGCTCTTGACAACTATCTTTCCATTAAAAGACTTACCATTATGTCCCACGAAATGCCCCTGAGTGAGCGTATTGCCGCAGGTGAAAAGTACATAAAATACGGCGGTAACGGTGAGGTTAAGCATAAGTATGACGAGCTGGTGAATCTGTTGCCTAAAGAAATTATTATAAATGAATCGGATAACGAATATTTTGTAGGGGGTGATGCGAGTGAAGCTCAATATTAAAGCAAGACTTAAAAACAAAACTTTTTTAATAAGCGTTACGGTGCTTCTGGTTGCACTTATATACAGGGTGTTATCTATGTTTGATATTTTTCCCGCCGTAAGTGAGAATGAAGTTCTTGAAATTGTAAGCATGGCGGTTAATATTCTGGCGCTTTTAGGTGTTGTGGTTGACCCCACCACTGAGGGCTTCAGTGACAGCGAAAGAGCAATGACATATTTTACCGAAAAGGATGCACGGTTAACAGGGGGTGATGAACAGAATGAGCAGAAAAATTTATATTTCCCCCAGTAACCAGGTGGGGAATTTATACGCAACGGGTAACACCAACGAAAAGGTTCAGTGTCACAAAATCGCGAAAGCCTGTGTTTCTTATCTTGAAAAAGCAGGTTTCAACATAATGTGTACATATAACCTCGATATGTATGAGAGGGTAAAAGAAAGTAACGCTTTCGGTGCAAATATGCATATTGCCGTTCATACCAATGCTACCGCAAAGCACAATGTTACGGGCGGAACTCAGATACTCCTGTATAAGCTTTCGGGTGAGAATAAAAAAGCAGGTCAGGCAGTCCTCAATAGGCTTGCCCCCGTTACACCCGGTAAGAGTGCAGAAAGACTTATTGAGAAACCTGATTTCTATGAGTGCAAAGCGGCAACCGGTCTTACGGTTTATTGTGAGTGCGAATTCCACGATACAAAAGAGGGCTCGGATTTCATCATAAAGAATACCACTCAAATCGGTGAAGCAATTGCCAAAGGTATCTGCGATTATTACGGTGTGAAATTACCCGAGGAGGACAAAAAAACAAACGCCTCCGCAAATGCGAAGACGTTGTATGCAGTGCAGACGGGTGCATTTTCTTCAAAAAAGAATGCCGAAAATCATCTTGGTGATTTGAAGAAAGCGGGCTTTGACGGGTTTATAGTAAAAAAATCAGGCTAAACCCGAAGCAATTCTAAGAATTGCTTTTGCATCATTTGTGTCTATCATACCGTTGGAGTTGATGTCACAAAGAAAGAAGATATCTTCCGCAGGGTCGGGGTCTAATGAGGCGGCGATGCGCAGGGCTTTATATGCATCATCGGTTGTAACCTTGCCGTCGCCGTCAATGTCACCGAAGTCTGAAAGTGTCTGGTCCGTGCCGACAATATTTGCAGTAATGCCGTTTGCTTTTGCGTAAACCATGGCGGCACTGTTAATACTGCAGGTGAAAATGATATTGTGTGAAAACTCATTTGAGTTTACTTCACGCAGGGCAAATGCATATCTGCCGATTTCTGTTACATTGTCGGGGATTGTGACTGCAGTCAATGCGGTGCAGCTTTCGAAAGCATAGCTTGCGATCTTTAATTCACCCGTGCCGAAGGTGACATCTGAAAGGGCGGTGCAGCCCTTGAAAGCACTGTTGCCGATATAACCCAGCGCATCGGGGAATTTAAGGGAGGTAATGGCTGTACAGCCTGCGAAAGCGTAATCGTCAATGTATAACAGAGTGTCAGCCATACGTATGAAATTAAGCTGAGTGCATTTGTTGAAAGCGTTTTTGCCGATTACCTTAAGAGCGTTACCGCAGAATAATTCCGTGAGTGAGGAACAACCGTAAAAAGCGTATTCTCCCACAAGCTGTACATTTCTCAGATTGACACCCGTGAGAGATGTGCAGGAGTTAAATGCCTTTGCGCCGATGGATGTGACGCTGTTGCTGATTACCACGGAGCTTAAATTCTTACAGCTGTAAAATGCCATGGAGCCGATGGATGTGACTGTTTCGGGAATTCTCACGATTTCAATATTGTTTTTTGTCTGGAAAGCACCGTTTCCTATGGCGGTAACATCCACGCCGTTGATTTGCGCAGGGATGTTTACAAGGTCGGTGTGAAAATCATTGTAGCCCGTAATGGTATAAGTGCCGTCGGAATTCTCTGTATAAACAAAGCCGTTGTAGTTTGCGGCAAGAGCCACGCTTGCGGTTGTTATAATAAAAGTCAACGCAAGAATAACCGATAAAATCTTTTTCATAATGAACCTCCGTAAAAGAATTGGGAATTAGGAGTGAGGAGTGAGGAGTTTCGGGGCACTGCGTGCCGATATTGAAATGCAAAATGCAGAATGCAAAATGCAAAATTAAGGGGCACTCCGTGCCGATTGTAATGCGTAATTCGTAATTATCGGGGCAAAGCCGATTGTAGATTATGTAGTTGCAATGCGAAGCCTTATCATCCCTGTGCGTAGCATAGGGAGGGGGACCCCTTCTTTTCGGGGTCCCCAAAAAGCGTATGCTTTTTAGGGGAGAGGAAGCACAGCGAAGCGTTGAGCTTTTTGAGCAAAGCGAAAAAACGATTAGCGGAGCTTCGTGCTGACGAGGTGGTGGGTAGTTCTCTTGCTGCTTTTCTTCAGTAAAAGTAACGCGAAGCGGTGGTGGGTAGTTCTCTTACCATACTCCTTCAGCAAAAGTAGAATAAACTTATTATATAATATTTCAAGCGATTTGTACATATCTAATTTTTGAACCACGAAAAGATGTAAAAATATTCAGCATTTTGTATATTAACCTTGTTTTTTTACAAAAAGTGTTGCATTTTAAAATAACCCGATGTATAATGCACACACAGGGGAAAGGATTTCCCGAATTTAAAGTGAGGTAATAAAAATGAAAAAGTTTTTGAAAATCACATCCATTCTTATGGTTATTGCCATGCTCGCAGCTTTTGCTGCCTGCGGTGCAAAAGAGAATCCCGACGAAACAAAGGCACCTGTTGAAAATGTACCTGCAGTAAAGGTTATTGACATTGCACTTACATCCGAACAGTATGCTTTCGGTGTTGACAAGGATCAGCCCGAGCTTCTTGAGAAAACAAACGCTTTCATCAAGAAAATTATGGCAGACGGCACATTCGATGATATCTGCAACAAGTATTTCGGTGACGGCGAACCCACAGCAGTTTACTCCGCTGAATTAGATCCCTCAAAGGATCAGCTCGTTGTTGCTACTAACGCAGAATTTGCTCCCTTCGAGTACAAGGAAGGCGATGCTTTCTACGGTATTGATATGGAAATCGCTGCTCTTCTTGCAAAAGAGCTTGGTAAAGAGCTCGTTATCAACGATATGTTGTTTGACTCTGTTTGCCTTTCAGTAGGCGAGCACCAGTGCGACATCGCAATGGCAGGTCTTACAATCAACGAAGAAAGAACAAAATCTGTTACATTTACAGATTCTTACTATGAAGCTTCTCAGAAGATTATCGTTAAAGGCGACGACAAAACATTCGATGCTTGTAAAGATGCAGCTGCTATTGAAGAAATCCTTAAAGGCTACGACGATAAAACAATCATCGGTTACCAGAACGGTACAACAGGTCAGTACTATGTTCTCGGCGATGCTGACTGGGGCTTTGATGGTTTCGCAGTAACAGGTAAGGGCTACGCAAGCGGTGCTCTCGCAACTCAGGATCTTCTTAACGGCAACATTGATGCAGTTATCATTGACGCTGCACCTGCTGCTCGTATCGTTGAAAACTTCAACGCTAAAGCATAAGCATTAAAATAATAGCAATTACGGTGCCTTGCTGGAATCAGTAAGGCATTGTTTTGTGAAAGGTGAAATTATGGGTAATTTTTATGTCAGACTCGAGACCTTCTGGGATATATTGGTCAACGAGGGTGGTTACAGGGATGTAATCATCGGTTTAAAAAACACCATGACTATTGCGGTTGTGGGTCTTCTAATAGGTATAGTTATCGGTACTCTTATTGCTACGGTGAGAGTTTTGCCGAAGTACAAAAGAATTGTAAGAGTGCTGGATAAGTTGTGTAAATTTTATGTGGGCGTTTTCAGAGGAACACCCATGGTTGTTCAGCTGCTTGTTTTTTACTATGTACTCACTCCGCTTTTTACCATATTACTGGAATTTATTTTTATGGAGAAATTCCGTATCCCGTCGGTTCCCATTGCCATAGTTGTATTCGGTCTTAACAGCGGTGCTTATATTTCTGAAATTATGCGTGCAGGTATTCTTTCCGTTGACCCAGGTCAGCTTGAGGGTGCACGTTCAGTTGGTTTCAGTTATTCTGCCGCTATGATGAAGGTTGTAATCCCTCAGGCTATAAAAAATATTCTGCCCACTCTGGGTAATGAATTTATAGCCCTTGTTAAAGAAACCTCGGTAGTCTCATTTATCGGTGCTATGGACCTCTATCTCGCTTTCCAGAGAATAGGTGCAGGTACATACGAATTTATGATTCCCTACCTTGCAATGGCGATCGTTTACATAGTTATAATCTGTATTATTTCATTGGGAATCAAAATTATGGAAAGGAGTCTGAGAAAAGGTGACAAAAAATAATGTTATTCTTGAAGTCAAAGGACTTCACAAGTCTTTTGATGATAACCACGTCCTCAAGGGTATTGATACTGTAATTACCCGTGGCGAAAAGGTTGTTGTTCTCGGTCCCTCGGGTTCGGGTAAAAGTACGTTTCTCAGATGCCTTAACTGTATGGAGGACCCAACGGGTGGCTCGGTAATTTTTAACGGTGTTGATATTGCTGACCCGAAGGTAAATATTAATATTCACCGTCAGAAAATGGGAATGGTTTTCCAGCATTTCAATCTTTTTGCCAATAAGACGGTTCTTGAGAATATTATGATGGCGCCCATATATGTGGGAAAGAAAAAGCTTAAAAAAGAAAAGAAATACAACCGCGCCACAAAGCAGGCTCTTAAAAAAGAGGTTCACGACAGAGCAATTGACCTTCTTAAACGAATCGGTCTTGAGGATAAAGCAAATGCTTATCCCTCATCCCTTTCGGGCGGTCAGAAGCAGCGTGTTGCCATAGTCCGTTCTTTGGCTATGAATCCCGAGGTTATGCTCTTTGACGAGCCCACCTCCGCCCTTGACCCTGAAATGGTCGGCGAGGTACTTGATGTTATGAAGGACCTTGCAAAGCAGGGTATGACAATGATTGTTGTCACTCATGAAATGGGCTTCGCTAAAGAAGTTGCGGACAGAGTTATATTTATGGATGAGGGCGTTATTGCCGAGGAGGGTACTCCCGACGAGATTTTCAATAATCCTCAGACAGAGAGACTAAAAACTTTCTTAAGCAAGGTTTTAATGTAAGTATTAAAGAACACTCTCCCAAAGGGTGTTCTTTTTTGATGGTAAATGTGTACAATCATTGAAGGACGATTTTGTGACTATTCACAAGGTTGTCTTCCTGATGAGCAAAAAAAAGTTTTTGTCTTGCAAACCTGAAATTTCTGTGTTATACTACCTATATTAATGACCTTGGGGGTGTATTTTTTGGCAACAGAAAATATAGAAGTCCAGGAAAACACTGCTGTTCAGACTTCTGAGGCAGCAACAAGAGAGTATATTTACGAAAACCGCCGTTATGTTGGTATGAGAGAAACTGTATGGTACGTTGTTTACGATATGTGCCAGAGCTTCAATATCGACTCTTTCAGTCAGCGTTTCGTTACCAATATTCTCCAGATTGACTTGGACTTACAGACATTCGTAAATATTTTTAATGGCTTCTGGGACGTTATCAACGATATTTTCACAGCGGCAATTGTTGAAAAAACCCGTACTCGTTGGGGTAAATTCAAACCCTACCTTGTAGCTTTGGGTATTCCCGGTACGCTCGGTACTTGCTTCTATTGGTTAATGCCCATGTTCTTTAAGGGTAAGGGTGCACGAGATACCACAAAATTCCTGACGTATTTCCTGCTCGCCATTGTGCGTGAAGGTGCAGGTACCTTCAGGGCGATTTCAAAAACGGGTATGTTGGCTACCATTACGCCACACCCTGTGGACCGTACAAGGCTTATCACCATGGCGGAGTTCTTCTCAGGTCTTCTTGGTGAAAAATTACCGCAGCAGATACTTACGATTCTTATCGACCTTATCGGTAATAAGGTTATCAACCTTTCCTACACATCAACATTTATGTTTATGGGTAACTTTACAGCCATTGTCAGCGGTGTTGCATCCCTTATTTTCTGCGTTATGACCCGTGAAAGAGTTATGCAGTCCGTTGAAACACCCAGTGTATGGCAGGGTATCAAGTCAGTTATAAACAACAAGCCTATTTTGTTGCTGACTCTTTCGGAAACCCTTTCCAACTTCAGTGTCGGCGGCAGTATCAACGACTACTACATAGATGTTCTTAACTTCGCTTCTATGACAATGGTTGCGGGTATTCCAGGTGCTATTATTAACCCCTTCTCGTTCTCATGGGTGCCCTGGTTCAGAAGAAGATTCTCAACCAAAATGCTCTACCTTCTCGGTACAAAGAGCCAGCCGCTCCTTGATATCCCCGTATTCCTTATCGGTATGATAGGCGGTAAGCATAACGGTATATACAAAAAGACGCTGCCGATGTTCTTTGTAATGGCGATTAAGGAAGCCATTTATATGGTCTTCTGGGGCGTACGTCGAGTAATTCCCAGCGAAATGTACAACGAGTCCATGGACTACTGCGAATGGAAGAACGGTTACCGAACTGAGGCTATGACCTCCGTTGCCCGAGACCTGACCAAGAAATTGGCAAGTATTGCAAACGGTGCCTTGTCCTTACAGCTTAAGAAGCTTATCGGTTACGATATTTCTTCTTACACAAGAGGCGCTGCACAGACAGACGATACAAAGATGGGTCTTTTCGCTATGGCCACAATCATTCCCACAATTACAGGTCTTTTGGGAATCATCCCCATTCTCTTCTATGACCTCAGCGGTGAAAAGCGCGAGCGTATGTATGTTGAACTTGTTGCAAGGCGTGAGGAAGCTTCTAAGCTTGCCATGTCAGGTAGTAAAGAAGATATCGAAAAGCTTGCTCAGGCACAGCTCAGCGTTTCACAGAATAAGAAAGATTTATAATTCAAAAATACACACCTTGAGTCTTACGGCTCAGGGTGTTGTTTTTTACCATGTAAAAAATGGGGTTATTTTGTTGAAAAAAGAGTTGTTATATGGTATAGTTGTATCGTAAAATAGTGTACTGTTATCAAAAAACGGAGGTGTGTGAATGACGAAATCGGATTACTTATCCAACTCTGCGAAGCTGTTGCTTGTTTGCAGCGGTCTTTTGTTTGCTGTTAATTCACTGGTGTTTTTTGGTATGTACAGCAGTGCTCTGGAGAATGTTTCTTCAAAGCTTACCAACATCAGCTTCTACGTTATTCTTGCACTCGGGTTTCTTGCCTTCAACGGTGAGGGTATCGCCTACAAGCATTCCCGCCAAAGAAAACACAAGAAAAAGACAACATTACTTAAAATACTTCTCCTGTCCGCATTCTTTATAAGGTTTATTAAAACCCCCGTATGGAGTTGGATTTCGGGCTTCGATGCCGAAAGCTTCGGCGGTGCGTTACTCAGACTCGGTTACGGTGCTTTAAATACTGTTGCATCATACGGCTTTTTGCTTATGATTGTGGCTCTCTGGTACATCTTCAGAGATTTGAAAGTTAAAAAGCTCTTTATTCCGCAGCTTCTTGCGTTTTTCAGCGGTGTTGTTTACAACTCTTACAGAGTGTTTAATTATTCCGTTACCAAATATGATTTCACATATTTCGGTGATTTGTTTACGGCAGTTTTCGGTAACGGCGTTGTGTTGAATGTATTGTGCCTTGTGCATTTTATGTTTGATATTATAATGTTCGCCATTGTTCTTAAGCATTATAATACTACTGCTATTGATGAGCAGAAGGAAAAAACGGTGATTACCCAAAAAATGGTAACATCCCGTAAAATATACAGTACGGACTGTTTCGGTCTCGATACTGCGGAGGATGACTTTTTCTTAGAAAAAAACGCAGAAGTTTCGGAAAATTAATTTTTGGAGTGAATTATGAAAAGATACCTACATATAATTATCTCTTTAGTTTTATGCATATCTTTCTGTTCAACGATGGTTGTTTATTCATCAGCGTCGCTTTTGGGTGACCTTGACGGTGACGGCAAGGTTACAACCGTTGATGCACGCACCATTCTCAAAATGGCGGCAGGGCAGATTACACCTACCGCATCACAAAAGACCCTTGCGGATATGAACTCTGATGGTATAATTTCCGTTATGGATGCCAGGGATGCTCTCTATGCCGCTATCGGCAATTATACCGATGAAGAATATACTGAGCTTCTTCTGAATAAAGGCTTCCCCAAATCCTATATTGAGGACCTTCTTGACCTATACAGAAAATATCCACAGTGGGAATTTGAGCCCTTTATAACCAACCTTGATTGGCAGGAGGCGGTTGAGGGCGAGCGCACACCCCATAATAAACAGCTTATTGAAAGGTCGGTTATTGCCGCTTATAAGTGCTCCTGCAGTCTTTGCGACGGTGTTATTCAGGAAAGCGGAGGCTGGGTAAGTGCTTCGCAGACGGCGGTTGAAAGATACCTTGACCCTCGTAACTGGCTGACCGAGCAACACATTTTCCAGTTTGAGTACAATGTTTACGATAAAGGGCAGAATACTGAAGTAATCGAGTCCATATTGAAGGATACCTGGATGCATGACAGTTGTATCACATACTATGACGGTCTCGGTAATACAGTAACATATACGGAAAACGGCAAAACTCCGAAGTATTCCGAGGTTATATTAAAAGCGGCAAAGGACAGCGGAGTCAGCGCATATTATCTTGCCTCCAAAATCGTGCAGGAGGTGGGCTCTGACAAATCGTCATATGCGGCAGGCTCAAGCGGTAAGGAATCACCCTATAACGGTATTTATAACTATTATAATATCGGTGCCAATACGGGTGCAGGGGACGGTCTGCGCTGGGCAAACGGATATATGAAAACCTCATCATCCGCTAAAATGTACAAAACAGCCTCCACATCATCCTCGGTTGTCTGCAATGTTCCGTCGGGTGTATCCCTTTATTATATCGCAAAAAGCGGTAGCTTTTACCGGGTATCCGCCACGGTGAGCGGAACTAAATATACGGGCTTTGTGCCTGCGTCAAGCGTATCAGTTTCCACATCTTACGGCAGACCCTGGTCCAGTCCCTATCAGTCCATTTATTACGGAGCACAGTATATTTATTCCTCATTCTCCACATATCAGCCTACTGGCTATCTTCAGAAATTCAATGTAAACCCCGCATCGGGTAATTTGTATTATAATGAATATATGGCGAATGTAAGAGCTGCGGCGTTTGAGTCCGAGTCAACTTACGAGGCTTACCTTGAGTGCGGAATTCTGGGACAGAAAAAAGTGTTCCAGATACCCGTTTTCAAGAATATGCCCTACGGGGATTTGTTTGAATCAGAACGGTTCACAGGCTATTCACCCGTGGTTTCCTGCAATCTCAGCAGTACCAATTCCATAACCCTTACCTGGACACCCGTTGAGGGCGCGCTGGGCTATCAGGTGTTTAAATATGATGCGGCTCAGGGTAAATATGTGCTGAATTACACCACATCCACAACCTATACCGATTCAACACTTACCCCCGGTAAGATTGAAAACTATCTTGTGAGAGCGTATAAAAAGGACGCATCGGGCAATTATGTGTATTCGGCATACAGCGCCAAATTCTACGGCGTATGCTCGCCTGCAACACCAACCTCCCTTGTTAAAGTGTCCGTGACGGATAGTTCCGCATCGTTAAAATGGAACCCGGTGGCAAATTGCACGGGCTACTATGTTTACAGATATGATATTACCTCGGGCGGTTACGAATATGTAGGTGGTACCACCTCAACTACATTCACCGACAGCGGTCTGTTATCGGGTACAAATTATAAATACAAAGTAAGGGCATACAGTAAAACCGAGAGTATGGTTGCCTGGTCATCGTACTCCGCTGCCCTGGACATTACCACAACCGGTACTGCACCCACGCAGATAGGCACGGTTAATGTCAGCGACTGGCTGAATGTGAGAAGTGAGCCGAATACAAGCGCCTCCGTTGTTGCAAAGGTTACCGATGGCTTTAAGCTTTATATTATCGGCACAAGCGGCGATTGGTACAAGGTAACATTCACCCTCGAAGGTAAGAAATATACCGGCTATGTCCATTCGGACTATGTAACCGCATCACCAATAGAGCAAAAAGAAGCCTGCCCCTACACAGAGCCTACGGCAACTGTAAGGCAGGGTGATTCGGGTAATTCCGTTAAATGGGTGCAATGGTATCTGTACAAATTAGGTTATCTTTCAGCCTCGGGTGTTGACGGAAGCTTTGGTCCTACAACCCTGGCGGCGGTTAAGTCCTTCCAGAGTGATAAGGGTCTTACTGTTGACGGGCTTGTGGGCTCGGGCACACGGACCGCACTTAAAAATGCATACAAATAATAAAACGTCTGACCGAAAGGTCAGGCGTTTTTTAATGCGTAATTCGGAATGCGTAATTCGTAATTAAAGGGGCTTACGCCGAATTATAAATAAAGTAGTTGCAACGCGAAGCTTAGTCCCTACGGATGTGGTTGTTCTATTGAACTTACAGAGAAAGAATTAACTCCGTAAGGGACGGATCTATCCGTCCCGATAGTAAGGAGGATAGATTTTTTCTGAACAACAGTTTTGAAGGATGTAATTTATCTGAACGGTACGCATAGATGCGTACCTTACGGTGGTTTATCGTCCTATCGAACTTAAGACTGTCAGCAAGAGAACTACCCACCACCACACCTACGCTTTGCTTCGGTGCGGTCCCCCTCCCTATTTGCTAACGCAAACAGGGATGATATGGCTTCGCGTTGCAACAACTTTATCTATAATCGGCTTGCCCCAATAATTTTGCATTTTGCATTTCAATATCGGCACGCAGTGCCCCGATAATTAAGCATTACGAATTATGAATTACGCATTAATTATATTTATATCCTCATCAAACAAAATAAGGTCTGCGTCGTAGCCTTTTTGGATTCTGCCTTTTCTGTCGCCGTAGCCAACAACTGTTGCGGGAGTGAGAGTAGCCATCTTAACTGCGCTGTAAAGGGGAATACCTATACACTTATACATATTCCTTACACAGTCGGAAAGTGTTGCGGCACTACCTGCCAGAGCGGAACGGTCTGCCAGCTTCATAACATTGTCTTCATATATAACATTAATGCCGTTTTCCTGAGTGTAAACGGTATTTTCTTTTATGTCGCTTGCGGCAAATTCAAGTCCGTCGGTAATCAGGTACATACCGTCGTCGCCCTTGCATTTGTAAATGAGCTTCAGTAATCCCTGAGGGAGATGGCGCAAATCAGCAATGGTCTGAACTGTAAGCTCGTTCATATAAAGACCCGCTTCCACAACACCTGCATTTCTGAAAAGCCCTGTTTTAAAGCATGATGAGCATGCGTTATAAATATGGGTAACATCGGAAAAGCCGTGTTTTACCGCTTCTTCCACCTGCTCGAAGCTTGCGGCGGAGTGGGCGACAGAGGGAACAATGCCTCGGTTTTTAAGCTTGTCACCTAATTCCATAACACCCTCGCACTCGGGGGCGGCACCCATAATGAGTATTTTATCCCATAATTCAAAAAGCTCATCGGGAGGATTTTCATTGGGGTTTAAAATATTCTCGGGGCTTTGAGCGCCTTTGTATTGCATTGAAATATACGGACCCTCAAGGTGTACGCCTAAAATATGAGCAGTCTTACTCATTTCAGAAGCCGTCTTTATTGAATTAACAACGGTTTTTAATTGCTCAACAGGTGCGGCAAGGGTTGTGGGTACTATGGATGTAGTACCGTATTTATAATGAGCCTCAGCCATTGCCACTATGTCCCGTGGGTTATCACTCATAGCGCTTTTGTTGCCGCCGCCGTGCACATGAATGTCAATAAAACCGGGGGCAAGGTATAAGCCTTTACAGTCTGTGACGGTGCTTTCGGGTGTTTCTTCAAAGTGGTCTGTAATATCAATTATCTTTCCGTTGTCAGTTACAACAACCGAATCCCGTATGGAGTCGGGGAAAATAACCTTTGCGTTTTTATAAAATCTCATTTGTATCACCAAGTTTAATTTTAAGGTTATTTTAGCTCTGTGTCAACCAATAATTTTTTTACCGACTTTAAGCGACAAATGTTTCGCCGGGTGAAAAGTATAATTGTATTGTACTTGACAGGGGGCGGTGCCAATGACGGTTTATGCGGATGTTTTGGTAGGAATAAACATACTCATTACATATCTGATTATAATTTCAACAAGGCTGGTGTGCAAGCGGGCAACAAATAAATGGTGCGTGGCGTTAGCCTCACTTTTCGGCGGGTTATCCTCACTCATTGTGTTTTATGATGATATATCCCTTTTGGGGTCAATTTCATTTAAGCTCATAGTGGCGGCGGTGATTACGGGTGTTGCGTTCCTGCCCCGCAGTGTAATGGGCTTTATAAAAGTATTTCTTGCATTTTTCGGTATCAGCTTTTTGTTTGGCGGAATTATGTACGCGGTGGAAATTACAATTAATCCGCAGAATATTCTATATATGAACGGAACTGTGTATTTTGATATGAGTATAACCTACCTGGTGGGGTCGGTTTTAGTAATATACGGTATATTTACGGTGGTGAATTTTTTGCTTACAAAACACGCGGTGAAAAATAAAGTTTATGATGTGAAAATAACATTCCGCAATACTCAGGTGAAATTAAGGGGCTTCGGGGATACGGGTAACAATTTAAAGTACGGTGTATCTCAGCGCCCCGTTATAATTGCCGAGCTTTCCGGGGCAGCACCTCTTTTCAGCTTCGAGGAGCTGAAGATATTAAAAAGCGGTATGTATGAAAAAATCCCCGCTTCCCTTATGGGAAAAATACATCTTGTGCCGTGTCAGACGGTATCGGGTGAGGGGTTTTTGCCTGCGATAATTCCCGAAAAGGTGGAAATTACGCTGGGCAATAAAAAAGCGGTTACACCTGTTTTGTGCGTCGCCCTCAGTAACCGCAAGCTCTCCGACGGCGAGTACAATGTGATTTTACATAGCAGTATTATTGATTCAGAGTGGAAGGAGATTAAAACCAATGAAAGCAGTTGATTTATTAAGAAAATGGCGCTTGAAGCTCATAGGATTGGTAAAGGATGAGGTTTATTACATAAACAGTCCCCAGATGCTGCCGCCGCCTCTTTCAAAAGAGGAGGAGCAGGAAATTATAGACCGATTGCAGCAGGGGGATATTAAATCCCGTGATAAATTGGTGGAGCATAATCTTAGGCTTGTGGTATATATAGCCAAGAAATTTGAAAATTCGGGGGTTAATATTGAGGACCTTATTTCCATAGGAACAATCGGACTGATTAAAGCGGTGAATACTTTTAAAGCGGATAAAAATATTAAGCTTGCAACCTACGCTTCAAGGTGTATTGAAAACGAAATTCTTATGTATCTTCGGAAAATAAATCAGCAAAAGCTTGATATATCCCTCGATGAGCCCCTTAATGTGGACTGGGACGGAAACGAGCTTTTGCTTTCGGATGTGCTGGGAAGTGACGGGTTGGAGATTAACGACAATGTGGAGCAGGAGGATGAAAAACGGATTTTGCATACTTGTATGAAGGAGTTGTCAGCACGGGAACGGCTGATAATGAATATGCGCTTCGGAATGGACGGCAAAAAGGAACACACCCAGAAAGAGGTTGCGGATATTCTGGGTATTTCACAGAGCTACATATCGAGATTGGAAAAACGCATAATTTTAAAATTAAAGAGGGACATCGAGCGTCAGACCGTAGAAAAATGAAAATTATTCTTGTATTTTAAGCCGGAGTGTAATAAAATGTAAAAAAAGGAAAAATTTATATATAGAGGGGATATATATGAATAAAGCACAGTTGGTTTTCAAAGCCGTTGACGGTATTTGCTACCCTATGCAGAATGCAAAAAAATACAGGAATGTAGTCTGCATCAAGGATATTTCTTACGGCGAAGGAGAAAGACAAAAGGCGGACTTGTATTTTAAGCCCGAGATAATAAAAGACGGCAAAAAGCATCCGTTGATAGTGTATTTCCACGGTGGCGGCTTCCTGATGGGCGACAAAAAATGCCGTGTTGGTGTAAGTGAATTTTATGCCAACGAGGGTTATTTTGTTTATAATGTGAACTACGAAATGCCACCCGAATCAGCTTGTCCCGATATGTTTTACGGCTGTGTAAAGGGCGTAAACTCAGTTTCAAAGCTTCTTGATAAGTATAATATTGACGAGAATAAAATCATATTGACGGGTGACAGCTCCGGAGCCTATATATGCTCGTATGTTGCAGCGCTTAAATTTGATGATGAATTGCGCAAAGCCGTAGAGTGCGAGGAAGTAGCTGTGAACATCAACGGTCTTATGCTTATGTGCGGAATATATGACCTTGAGGTTTTGCTTAAGGGTACATCCCTTTTCGGCGTTATTCCTCAGACGGCTAAAATGGTACTTGATTTTGACTTGAAAAAAGACTTTTCAAATATCAAAGACTTTAAATACTATGATTATATTTCACCCGCAAACTTTGTAAATGACAAGTGGTGTTCAACATTTATTTGCTGGGCGGATGACGATATGGTGTGCCAGAATCAGGGCGAGCCCATGGCAGAAAAGCTCCAGAAGTGCGTGCCGAATTTTGATTCGTACCATGTAAAGGGCTTCCATAATAACCATTGCTTCCACCTTAATTTCGGTATGGGCAATAAACCCGCAGTGGAGTGTATGAATAAATCACTTGAGTTTTTAAAGGAAATAACTAAAGAAAAAACTGTTACGGCTTAACCGTAACAGTTTTTTGAATTAGGAATTAGGAGTTAGGAGTTTCGGAGCTTACGCCAATTATAATGCGAAGTGCGAAAAGCGAAGCTTATCATCCCTGTTTGCGTTAGCAAATAGGGAGGGGGACCATTGCCTACGGCAATGGTGGTGGGTAGTTCTCTTATCTTTATCCACCACTAAGAGAGAAGAAAAATATGAAAAACCAAGACATAACCCACACATTAGTAGACAGAGCAAGAGATATGCGCAAAGAACCAACCGAAGAAGAAAATAAGCTGTGGCATTTATATCTTAAAAAGATAAGACCACGCTTTACAAGACAAAAGATAATCGGTTCTTACATCGTTGATTTTTATTGTTCTAAGCTAAAGCTTATTATTGAAATAGATGGTGTACAACATTATTTTGAAGAAAATACCGAATACGAAAAACGTCGAGAGAATTATTTACAAGATAAAGGATATAAACTGTTACGGTTTTATAATAGTGATATAAATAAAGAATTAAAAAATACTGAAACAACCATATATTACACTTGTATTGAAAGAGCGAAAGAGTTGGGAGTTGGTGTCGAGATTACTTTTACTGAAGAAAAACAGTAATAGAACTACCCACCACCAAAAGCGGAGCTTTTGGTCCCCCTCCCTATTCCGGCAAAGCCGAAACAGGGATGATAAGGCTTCGCGTTGCAACTACTTATCTACAATTCGGCGTTAGCCCCGTTAATTACGAATTACGCATTACGAATTACGCATTATGCATTACGAATTACGCATTAAAAAACCGCCTGACCTTTCGGTCAAGCGGTTTTTCAATTTATCTGATATTTCCTGTATTAGTTTTAAGTGTAACGTCGTGTGCGCCGCCTTCAACAATACTTGTAGCACTCACGAGAGTGAGCTTTGCATCTCTCTGAAGGTCTGGGATTGTAACAACACCGCAGTTGCACATTGTTGATTTAACCTTGTAAAGGCTCTTTGTAACGTTGTCGTGGAGTGAACCTGCGTATGTTACGTAAGAGTCAACACCTTCTTCGAATGAAAGCTTTGAAGAACCGCCAAGGTCGTATCTCTGCCAGTTTCTTGCTCTGTTTGAGCCT
Organism: Acutalibacteraceae bacterium; assembly: GCA_045543075.1. Lineage (GTDB taxonomy): Bacteria > Bacillota > Clostridia > Oscillospirales > Acutalibacteraceae > DTU089. Next base: position 51,723 of record JAZQLZ010000016.1, on the reverse strand, counting down.
TCGCCCCAATACTCTTTAACATAAGTGCCGTTGATGTTGAGCTTGGGTGTGGGGCTTTCGTCAAATCTTGCAAAGTATCTGCCGAGCATCATAAAGTCAGCACCCATTGCAAGAGCGAGTGTCATATGATAGTCGTGAACGATACCGCCGTCGGAGCAAATGGGAACATAAACGCCTGTTTCCTCGAAGTATTCGTCACGGGCTGCAGCAACCTCAATAAGAGCAGTTGCCTGTCCGCGGCCGATACCCTTTGTTTCGCGGGTGATACAGATTGAACCGCCGCCGATACCGACTTTAATAAAGTCTGCGCCTGCATCTGCAAGGAAACGGAAGCCGTCACGGTCAACAACGTTACCTGCACCGACCTTAACTGTATCGCCGTATTTTTCGCGGATGAAAGCGATTGCGCGTTTCTGCCATTCGGTGTAGCCCTCGGAGGAGTCGATGCAAAGAACATCTGCGCCTGCTTCAACGAGTGCGGGAACGCGCTCTGCATAGTCACGGGTGTTGATACCTGCGCCAACCATGTAACGCTTCTGGTCATCGAGGATTTCCTGGGGATTTTCTTTGTGCTGAGCGTAGTCCTTACGGAAAACGAAGTACATAAGATTACCGTTGTCATCTATAATGGGGAGAGAGTTGAGCTTGTTTTCCCAGATAATATCGTTAGCTTCTTTAAGTGATGTTGAAGCGGGAGCAGTAACGAGCTTTTCGAGGGGGGTCATAAACTCGCTTACCTTTAAATCCATGGGCATACGGCTGATTCTGTAATCTCTTGATGTAACAACACCGAGGAGCTTACCTGTTGCAGTGCCGTTATCTGTAACAGCCATTGTTGAGTGACCGAGAGCATCGTAAAGGTCAACAACATCTGCGAGAGTGTTGTCGGGGCAGAGGTTAGCATCGCTTACAACGAAGCCTGCCTTATAGCTTTTAACTCTTGCCACCATAGCCGCTTCATCTTCGATGGACTGTGAGCCGTAAATGAATGACATACCGCCTTCTTTAGCCAGAGCAATAGCAAGAGTGTCGTTTGAAACAGACTGCATAATTGCTGATACAAGGGGAATGTTGAGGGTAATGGGTGATTTTTCGCCTTTTTTGAATTTGCAAAGGGGTGTACTGAGGTCAACATTTGCAGGGATGCAGTCGGGACCTGTGTAACCGGGGATAAGCAAATATTCACTGAATGTTCTGGATGGTTCTTGACAGTAATGTGCCATTCAAATCTCTCCTTTAACTGTTGATTATTACCCTATATTGTACTTGTATTTGCGCTGAAAGTCAACTATGAAATATAACGATAATCGGGGAGTTTTTTTCAGGTAAATTATTGTAAAACACCATATAATGTGATAAAATTATCGAACAATTTAATTTTGGTAAAAAACTGATATTAACGGGGTGCATTATGGCTCATTTTGAAATTGATTTTCACGATAAAAACAGTGAAAGGCTTATGCTGAGCGGCCGTATAAATCAGATATTGAGTGATTTATACAAAAAATTTATAATTGCTGACAGTGTTGACACGGGGGATTTTCTTTTCCGAGACGGACAGTACAGCGTTGAACAGATAAATGAAGGGGAGTGGACACCCTTTAAGGCAAATAAGGATTATTGGGGTTATCGGGAGTGCTACTGCTGGTTCAAGCAGACCGTTAAAATTCCCGAAAGCTTCAAGGGTCAGCATGTAATATATAATATTACCCCGTATGCCCGTGCCTGGGAAAATGAGGTTAATCCTCAGTTCATTATTTACATTAACGGTAAGGTTGTTCAGGGTGCTGACAGTAACCACCGCTATGTAACCGTTACCCCATGTGCAGAGGGCGGCGAGGAGCTTGAAATATACATAAACGCATATTCCGATGATTGGGAATGGAAGGGCGAAATTCAGCTTGGGGCTCAGCTTCAGGTTTTTGATGACATAGCGTATTCAATTTATTTTGATATTCTCACACCCTTAAAGGTTGCCAAATACCACGGTGAGGACAGCGATGCCCGTGTGAATATAATCAACGCTCTCAACGAGGCTTGCAACATACTTGATATTGATACTGATGACAGGGCTGTTTTCCACGAGTCCGCTATTGAAGCAAGTAAATATCTTGATGAGAATCTTTACGGCAAGTTTGAGGAAGCAACCTGCTGGGCAGTGGGTCATACCCATATTGATGTCGCCTGGCTGTGGCGCGTGCGTCAGAGCCGTGACAAGGCCTGCCGTTCATTCTCAACCGTCCTTAAGCTTATGGAGGAATACCCCGAGTATAAGTTTATGTCCTCCCAGGCTCAGCTCTATGATTATGTAAAACAGGATTATCCCGAGGTTTACGAGCGCATCAAAGAGCGTGTTAAAGAGGGCAGATGGGAAGCCGAGGGCTCAATGTGGGTTGAAGCTGATACAAATGTTGCATCAGGTGAAGCCCTTGTAAGACAGTTTATGGTGGGCAAGCGTTTCTTCCGTGATGAATTCGGCATTGATAATAAAATTATGTGGCTTCCCGATGTTTTCGGTTATTCTGCCGCCATACCCCAGCTTATTAAAAAGAGTGGTATGGAATACTTTATGACCACGAAAATCAGCTGGAACGAATACAATAAATTCCCTTACGATACCTTCAAATGGCGCGGTATTGACGGTACGGAGGTTCTCTCTCATTTCCCGCCCAGCTGTCACGCAACAGATAATGAAAGACGGGACTGGAAAACTACATATAACAGTAAATTAAGACCCCTCTATGTTATAGGCGGCTACAAGCGCTATTCACAGAAGGATCTGGGTAAGGATTACCTTATGAGCTACGGCTTCGGTGACGGTGGCGGCGGTCCCACGGTGGAAATGCTTGAATACGGTAAGCGTATGTCAAAGGGTATTCAGGGTTGCCCCGTTGTTAAACAGTCAAGCTCCCTTGATTTCTTCAGAAACCTTGAAAAACAGGTTATGAATAACAGACATCTTCCCACCTGGTGCGGTGAATTGTACCTTGAGTTCCACAGAGGTACTCTCACAAGCCAGGCAAGAAATAAGAAATATAACCGTAAGAGCGAGTGCCTCTACCACGATGCAGAAACTCTTTGTGCCATCGCCAACAAGGAAACGGGCTTTGCATATCCTAAGGAAAAGCTTCTCGAAAACTGGAAGCTTATCCTTCTTAATCAGTTCCACGATATTCTGCCCGGCTCCTCAATAGCAGTTGTTTATGAGGACAGTAAGGAGGACTACGAAAAGGTTTTATGTGCCGGTACGGAAATGGCAAGCGAAGCCGAAGGCGAGCTTATTTCAAAAATGAATCTCCCCAATGACAGTATAGTTGTGTTCAATACCACGGGCTTTGACCGTAAGGATGCGGCAATCTGCGAAATTCCCCTTGACGGCGAGTTTGCTTTGTTTGATAAAAACGGCAATGAGGTTAATTACCAGAAAACCTATGACGGAAAAATGGTATTCATTGCTCAGGTGGGCTCGAAGGGTTACTCAACCTATACAGTTAAAAGAGTTGCACCCACAGCCGCAGAAAATGTGGATGCGGATATTAACAAGGCTCAGACACCTTACTTTACCGTGGAATTCAACGAGGAAGGTAATATTAAAAGCCTTGTTCACAAAAAGAGCGGCAGAAGTGTTTCACCGGATAACAGACCTGTGGGTAAGGTTATTGCATATCAGGACAGACCACACAACCACGAGGCGTGGGATATCAAATGCTACTTTGACGAGAAGTCCTGGGACCTTGATTTTAAAAACGCAGAGCTTGTTGAGCTCGGCTCGGTAAGAGCAGTATATAAGGTTGACAGAAGCTTCAGAAAATCAACCTTCACAGAGTATTATTGTATCTACAATGAGCTTGAGAGAATTGATGTTGACTATGAGGCGGACTGGAAAGAGGACCACGTTGTTCTCAAAGCGGATTACCCCGTGGATGTAAATGCAGTTAAGGCAACCTTCGATATTCAGTTCGGTAATATTGAGCGTTCCACAACCACAAACACAACCTGGGAGTTTGCTCAGTTTGAGGAGAGTATGCACAAATGGGTTGACCTCTCCGATAACAGCTTCGGCCTTTCAATTCTCAATGACTGTAAATACGGTTGCGATGTTAAAGACGGCAATATAAGACCCACTCTTTTCCGTTGTGCTACCCGTCCCAACAGAGTTCAGGACAGAGAGCAGCACTCATTTACATTCTCGATTTATCCTCACTCAGGCAGGGTAAATGACTCGGATGTTGTCAGAGAGGCATTTAATGTGAACTATCCTCTTTACGCAATACCCGCAGGCTCTCATAAGGGTACATTACCCTCTGAGTATTCCCTTGTAAGCTGCGACAAGAGCAATGTTGTTATTGAAACCGTAAAAATTGCCGAGGACAGTGACGCAACAATTATCCGTGCTTACGAAACATGGAACAGCAAAACCCCCGCAACTCTTACTTTTGCAAGTGAGATTGCCGAGGCTTATGAGTGTAACCTTATGGAGGAGCAGGATGAAGCGGTTGAGTATGGCGGTAATACTCTTACTGCAACATTCAAGCCCTATGAAATTAAAACATTCAAAGTTAAATTTAAATAAAAGGTGTAATTATGAACTATAGTTTTTTTGCTATGGTATCGCGTATGAAGTATATTGACCGATGGGCACTTATGCGTAACACCGAAAGGGAAAGCCTTGACAGCCATTCAAAGGAGGTGGCTGTCATAGCTCACGCCCTCGCCATAATAGGCAACAGACGTTTCGGTAAAAATTATAACGCAGATCGTGCCGCAGTGTTGGGGCTTTATCACGATGCTCACGAAATTTTAACAGGGGATATGCCCACTCCCGTTAAATATCAGAATGAAGATATTTTAGTGGCATTCAAGGCGGTGGAGAACTCTGCCAACGAGAAGCTTTTGAGTAAATTGCCCGAGGATTTCAGGGAGGATTTCCGTGATTTGCTTACGGAAAATGATGAGGCGCTCAAGCCCCTTGTAAAAATTGCTGATAAAATAAGCGCCCTCATAAAGTGTATTGAGGAGCGCAAGGCGGGTAATACCGAATTTAAAGAAGCGGAAATGGCTACAAGAAAGCGTATTGAAGAAGCAAATATTCCCGAGGCGAATGTGTTCCTCAGTGAATTTCTTCCCGCTTATGAACAGACACTTGATACTTTATAAAAAAGAAAAGCCGTATCGTTCAGATTGAGCGATACGGCTTTTATACATTCTACATTTTGTACTCCCAGTCTTTTTTAGGGAAAACCAGAGCGAATCTGGATTTTAACATAGGCTTGTAACCGTTGATAAGCACAACATAATATTCTTCGGCAATGCAGGCTTTATCGTAAATATCCTGAGGTACATTTACTCTGTTGAAGTTTTTACTTCTGTTAAAATTGAAGTCCAGATAGGTTTTTGTAATAAGCTTTTCCTTATCTGTAACAGATTCCAGAAGTACGGTATAGTCGCCTTTTCTGATGATTGCATAGTTATAAATTCTAACTGCTTCGATAATTATTAAGCCTATGAATATACCTATAAAAGGCCAGGCTATTATAAAGAAGAGTACGGAAATACCGGTACAGATTAAGAAAATCACTATGAGAATTATATGGATGGCAAGCTTTAAGGTGCCGGGCTTTGATGCCTCTAATTCAGCACGTATAATCTCCTCTGTCAGTATTCTTCTGTCAGTTTTCATATAACGGATTCTCCTTGTGAATTGTTAATTCATCATAAAGTCCCACAGAGACTCAAAGAATGCCACAAAGAGCTTCATAACGTTAAGGAAGCTGGTCTGGCTTGAAGCGTTGCTTAAAGCATCAAGGAAATCGTTGCCGAGGGTTGGCTTTACTTTTGTAAATGTCTGGTTGTTGACGTCGTTCTGCATGAACTGGGGATATTCTTCCATATCGTTAACAGTAAGCTGAATATCACTGTTGAAAAGTACCTTGTAAAATTCACCGTGACCGTCGTGAGTGGTGCTGTGGAGCATATCCTTGATAAACCAGGTGCACTCGGGAAGCGCGCAGGTCGAAGCATCAATGACTCTGTCAGGTGAGATGTATCTTGTTTCGGGGAAACGGGCCTGTTCGTAATCCTCGGGAAGCGTTTCGCCAAAATATGCGCAGGTAGCACCGATTGTTGCGTACTGTGTGTCAACAGTACCGTCGGAGTTGTTTTTGTATGCTGTAACAAGGGGAGTACGCTGCATATTGTATCCTGCAACGATGTAGATTTTTGTGCCGTTTGCCTGGGCATCCTTAAGAAGGGCTTCAGCCTGCTGCTGAACCTCGTAATGATAAAAATCGAGTTTGTCGAGAAGTACGGCATGTGTTGCTTCGTCAAGCTTCATAAACTCTTTTGCGCTCTCGTAGTATTCGTGAGGAACAAAGCTCCAGATACCGGGCATTGTGCCGAAAATGGGGATAAGAGCCTCGTCAAATACTCTGTCCTTGAGATTATAAACAAGCTTATCCGCAATGCCTACGAGACCTGAAAATACACCGCCTGCATCAAGCATTTCAACAATTGTGTAAAGAATACCTGCAAGAGCATCACTTCCAACATCCGGAAGTGCGCAGTTTGCGTAGTTTACAAGTGCATCCTTATCTATCTGAACCTTACCGTTGTAAAGCTCACCTGCAACTGCAGTACCCTGTAAGGGACAGCACTGGAAAATAATGGTTTCAATATCGTCAGTGCCGTAGAGCTTGATGTAGGACATTGTAACAACGCCGCCCATTGATGAGGCTCTGAATCTTACGGTGTCGTGTTTTGTAAGCTCCTTTACTTCCTGAACATAGTCATAAAGCTTCTGAGCGTTTTCAACAGGGTCAAGACGGAAATCATAACCGAAATAATAGTTGTGGTCGATGCTGTGAACGGGCTCTGCTTCGGGGTGGAATTCCTCGGAAGTAACTCTCTCGTGGGATTTACCCTCATTGTCGAGAGCGAGCATACCGAAGGATTTATTTACACATTGAATTAAAACATCACCGAAGGCATCGTAATCGTGGTCAAGTAAAAGCTGACCTGCTGCAGGTACAAGTGGTGCGAAATCGTTTAAAATATCGCTTGTTTCGGGACGGAAAAGAGTACGCTCATTTTCTGTGCCCTCATCGAGAAAGATGTAGCCGCTGCCCAGTGCCGCAACATAGATAATGGGTGCTTCGCCGCAGTTACAGTGCTCTGTTGCAGCAAAGCAGGGTAAAACACTTAAGGCGATAAGAATAACCGAAAGTGTAACTGAAAATATTTTCTTCATATTTAATCCCCCTGATATTAAGAATATTTATTACATTTATATTAGCACACATAGGTAAAGCTTTAAAGTGTGCAATATTTACAAATTTGATTGCTCGTTTTTTTGCATTTCAACTATTAAGGGGTTGTTGTGAAACGTCTGTGAATGTGGTAAAATTACAGTATTGAGTACTATTTTGGAGGATATTATGTCCTATTCATCATTTGCAAGCGTTTATGACAGTCTGACTTTTAATGTGGATTACAAAAAACGCGCCGAATATATAACGGAAATTCTGAAACAGAATAATATAAATGACGGACTGCTTCTTGACCTCGCCTGCGGCACGGGCTCTCTTTCGGTGGAGCTTTCCAAAAAAGGTTATGAGGTTATCGCTACGGATGCCTCGGCGGATATGCTTATGGAGGCTCAGAACAAAGCCTTCTCTGAGGGGCTTAACATAATGTTTTTGTGCCAGAAAATGCAGGAAACGGATTTGTACGGTACAGTCGGTGCAATCATCTGCTCTCTCGACAGTATAAATCATCTTGAAAGTATTGACGAGGTGCAAAAAACCTTCGGAGTATTAAAGAATTTTATTGACTTTGGGGGCATAATGATTTTTGATGTGAACACCCTCTATAAGCACCGACGTGTTCTGGGTAACAATACCTTTGTTTACGATGAGAAAAATGTCTATTGTGTCTGGCAGAACAGGCTTTTTGATGATGAAAAAACCGTTGGAATAAACCTTGATTTCTTTGTGAAAAACGGAAGCTCTTACCAAAGGTTCAACGAAAATTTCAAGGAAATTGCCTTTAGTGACCGGGAGCTTACCGAGGCGGTTGAAAGTGCAGGCTTCAAGGTTTTAAACCGTTTTGCGGACCTGAAATTTGATGCTCCGAAAGAGGATACCGAGCGTGTTTACTATGTTATAAGGAGAGAAAATAATGGATAATCTTATGTACTTGAAAAGCGGTACGGATATTCGCGGTACAGCTATCGAAAAGGATGGGAAAAGCGTTGATCTTACTGATGGGCGTCTTGTAAAAATTGTGTGTGCCTATGTGGATTTTTTAAAGAAAAAACTTGCAAAAAATGACCTTACCGTTGCGGTGGGATATGACTCACGTGTATCATCACCCCGCATTGCAGGGACTGTTTTAAAAGCCCTTTCTTCCCTTGGTGTCAAGGTGTATGATTGCGGACTTTCCTCGACTCCGTCAATGTTTATGTCGGTGGTGAATTTCGGTGTTGATTCCGCCGTGGAAATCACCGCAAGCCATCTGCCCATGGAGATGAACGGACTTAAATTCTTTACCCGTGAAGGCGGTTTTTCGGGGGATGATATTAAAGCTATTCTTGCATCCGCACAGGAAAAGGACGATGAAATTGAGCTTGAAAATAAGGGTATTTCAGAGCTTGATAATATGGATAAATATTGCGAAGATATCTGCGAAATGATTAAAAAAGGCGTTGATGCCGAGGACTATGACAAGCCCCTTAAGGGGATGAAAATAGTGGTCGATGCGGGTAACGGCGTGGGTGCCTTCTATGCCGAAAAGGTCTTGAAAATACTGGGTGCAGACACTGACGGCAGCCGTTATCTTGACCCCGACGGCACCTTCCCGAATCACATTCCTAACCCTGAAAATAAGGTGGCTATGCAGTCAATTTGTGAGGCGGTTTCCGAGAGTAAGGCAGACCTTGGTGTTATATTCGACACGGACTGTGACAGAGCAGCTTGCGTTGACGAAAATGCCCAAGAAATCAACAGAAATAAGCTTGTGGCTCTCGCCGCATTTATTGCCCTTAAGGGTAACGAGGGCGGTACAATCGTTACCGACTCCGTTACATCCGACGGATTGAATGAATTTATAGAAAAAGACCTGGGCGGAGTGCACCACAGGTTCAAACGCGGTTACAAAAATGTTATTGATGAAGCAATAAGACTTCAGAATGAAGAGGGCAAAAATGCCCCCTTGGCTATTGAGACCTCGGGTCACGCGGCATTCAGGGAGAATTATTATCTTGATGATGGTGCGTACCTTGTAACGAAGATAATAATTGAAGCGGCAAAGCTCCGAAAAGAGGGTAAGACCATAGGGGATTTAATAGAAAATCTTAAGGTTCCCGAGGAGGAAAGGGAGGTCCGTTTCACAATAAAGCTTTCGGATTTCAGAGATTACGGACTGTCGGTTATTTCCGATTTTAAGGCTCTTTGTGAAAATACCGACGGCATATCAGTTTCGCCCGTAAACCACGAGGGTGTGCGCGTGAATTTTGACGAAAATAACGGAGACGGATGGCAACTTTTAAGAATGAGTGTTCACGAACCGTTGCTTGTTCTCAATTGCGAAAGCAACGAACAGGGCGGATGCCGAAAAATGCTTGATTTCTTTAAGAGTTTTATAACAAAATACGGGGAATTAGATACATCTAAACTCTCATAACTAAAAAGCGATATTACAGGAGATTTTTACTGTAATATCGCTTTTCTTTGAATATTGCGAAATACTGCATAAAATAAACAAAAAAATCATCGTTTTTTTATAAGAAAAATCATTGACTTTATATAGTATTATATTGTAGAATTGTAAATGTAAAAATATAGGTGTAGAAGTGCACCCTTTTTTAAATCTGAATGGAGGTTTTTTCTATGAGAAAGTCAAAGAGAATCATATCATTATTGCTCACAGCAATAATGGTAGCGACTACTTTTGTAGTAGCGGTTCCCATGCTTCTTGTTGATGCGGATGCAGCTACGACTATCGACGGCGTTACTCAGGAACGTGTTGTCGGTACAGACGGCTCATACAAATCAACTTACGACAACTATGCGGCTATGTACCTTAACGGTGCAAGCAGCCCCACTAACATTGTTATTCCGGGTCTTAATGCGGCTCAGGACTATGTTATCCAGGGTATTACTTACTACCCCAAGAGGGACTGGATGCTTGTTACGGCATACCATAACGATGGTACGGAATCAAGTAAGATTTTCGCTCTTGATGCTGCTACAGGTGATTTTGTAGCAATGTTTTCTTTTGTTAATGTTGATGGTTCAGCCCTTAATATGGACCACGGCGGCGGTATTGCGGTTTCAGAAAAGAACATCTACTATTCCTGTGGCGATAAGGACAGAAAAATTGCTTATGCACCTATTTCTGCTCTCGAAAACGCACCCTTGGGTCAGCATACACAGATTCAGCTTGTTGCTGAACATGATTTCGTTGAAATAGGTTCTGTTTCTTATGACGACAAAACAGCTTATTCAGCTTACGTTTGTTACGACCAGGGTATTCTCTGGATGGGTAACTTCTATGACCTTGGTGCTAAGCTCCTTGGTATTACCATTGCGGCGGCTGACTATAATGCCCCCTCAAACAACCAGTATAACTCAATGATTTTCGGTTATGAGCTTTCGGGTAACTCCTCCGCTGAGGAGTGGGCAAACCTCACCGGTGCCACCGGCAAGGATTGTCAGGGTAACCCCAGCTATGCCATAGGTCTTGATAACGCTCTTAAGGATATTCAGTACGCTGTTGTTGATAACGGTAAGCTTTACCTCAGCCGTTCCTACGGTTCAGGTGCAGGTAACTCAATCAACTTCGGTTTCGGTGACAGCAGTTTCCTTACAGTTGCTGATATCGACCTTTCTCAGCCCGGTGATACTCCCGTTACAATCAGTACACAGAGCACAGGCTCTCTTGACAAAACTGTTATGGCTTACGATATCGATGACTATGACAGTTACGCTATGATGCCCATGTCAGAAGGTCTTTGCGTTGTTAACAACAAGATTTTCGTTACCTTCGAAGGTGCTTCCAATAAGTACATGAACGAAAGTTCAGGTCTTACATCAATCGGTAACTGCGAAAAGCCCGTTGACGTTATTTGGGAGCTTGACCCCTACGAGCTTATGGAAATCACAGTTGCTGAGCCCGAAAAGAGTATTTATTACGAAAAGCTCTACAGTCTCGCAGATATAAAAGACGGTGAGGAATACATCATCGTTCACGAATCCAACAAAAAAGACCCTGTTACTCAGAAGAATTACCTTTATGCATTCAATGCAGACGGTAACTTCAGCGGTCACAAGCTTTCAAAGAGCAGTACTGACGTTGTTAAGGGTTACGACGGTATGATAGGTCACCCCATCAGCTACTATTCATTTGAAAAGGGCGTTTATGATGAAGACATCCTTTATCTTGAACATCCCGAACAAGACGATATTGAAAGCATCCGTTGGACAATTACTAAAATCGGTGACAATAAGTATAGCATAAAATCAACCGAAACATATTTTGCTAACTGTGACTCATTCTATTTTGACGGCAGCAAAATCACAATGGCTCCTTCCAACGCAAGTTACCTTAATAATGTGCAAATAGCTCAGTTGGAAGATAGTAGCGGTTATTTCTATTTTTCAAATGGAGGTTATTATTTCCTCTGGTGTAATGACGGCGAAAACGCTACCTACAACACCAAGGCAAACGCATATTACACAGCTAACGCTTCAAACCCCACCTTTGACGGTGTTACCGAAATTCCCGGTACATTCCATTGCGATGCTTTGAATGGTACTGCTTCAAACATTCTCGGCGGTCAGATTGATACTTCTGATGATGACGTTCAGTACGAAGAGGGTGCATTCCAGATTTATCGCCGTGTAGTTGACGAGGCTGCTTCTACTTACGAAAGCCGTGTTTACACTGACCTTCAGGCAGAGCTTCAGGAGGACGGTACATACGACGTTACTCTTGAAACATTTGCAATTTCTCCCAACCATTATCAGTATAAGGGAGAAAGACCCACCGACTACATTATCGTAGCCGATACATCTTCCTCAATGGCTTCAAGCGGTAGTACAGGTATTAACGAATACACCGGTAGTCTTTCAGTTGGTTCAATGAGCCTTGAAGCAAACACCTCTGACGATAACGGTACGGGTGTCAGCGGCTACGGCTTCACTAACCCTGACGAGGATATTTACCTTAAGCATACCGACGGTAAATATTATAAATTGTATATGGCTGTTAATACAACAGAGCTTAATAAATTTATTGGTATGATTACATCAATGCGTCAGAAATATTACGCATATTACATTGCTGATGACGGTCTTTATTATTGTATACAGGACCACGCAGTTAACCCTGTAGGCAGAACCTATACCGAATGGAAAGCCTGGGTTGACAGCGGTGAAAATGAATCCGACTACAGTACAAAAACATCTAACAGTAACAGACGTGAAGAAGATATCTACGTAGGTTACCACTACCGTTTCGACGATGTTAACTCTTCCTACACTGATGAGCATGTACGTCTTGATACTTTAAAAACAGCAATATCAAATCTTGCTACACAGATTGCAGCACAGAACAGCGGTAACAGAATTGCCCTCGTTAAGTACGGTGCAGATGCTGACAGCGGCTTCCTTACCCAGAGCGGTTCTTACTCAACAACTGCTTACTCACAGGCATTCTGGGCCACAGGTGCAGTTGACCAGTTTGTACCTTATATTAATAATCTTACAACCTCAGCACAGACAAACAACAACGGTCTTGAATTTGACTATGTAAATGCTCTTATTGCAAACTCAGGCTATAGCTATAAAGAGGACGGTACAAGAAACGTTGCGGTTATCCTTCTTTCGGACGGTATCCCCGGTGCGGATGCTAACAGCGCAACAACTGCTGCTGCAAATGCAGTTATCAGTAAAGCTCTTACAGCAAAAAATAACGGTGCGTTTGTTTACACGGTTCTTATCGGTAATAACGAGGTAAGCGGATTTAACAAAAAGGCTTATATGGACGGTGTTTCCAGTAAATATGCCGCTGCTACAAGTATAACCGACCTTGGTGGTCAGAGCGTTGACGGCGTTAACTACGCAATCAGCTTGGCTACAACCACTATGAACAACTTCGTTAACTTCGGTGCAATGACTACTGAAGAGGTTTCAGCTAACACAGCAGTTGGTCTTGATAACCTTGACGCAAACTCCTACCTTCGTCAGCAGCTTAATGATGCCTTCAAGTTCCCTGCTGATTTCAATAAGGACGAAGACCTTATAGTTGAGCTTATTACAGGTGAATATGACGAGGTTGGTCGATTCTCCTTCAACGAAGCTAATAAAGGCTCTAACTCAATTGATGCACTTACAATCAAAAATGCTACAACAGTTGATGCTGCAAACAGAACCCTTACTGTTACTAAATATGACTACTCTGATGAGTATGTTGCAAGAAACAGAACGGATAAAGACGGCAGAAAGCTTCGTGTAACATTGAAGGGTCTTCTTGCCGACGAAACCAAGAAGATTCGTAACACATCTATCAATAACCTTGATACAACCGGTATTTATAAGACTCAGGCAAATATGAACAACAATGAAGAGTTCAAGATGTTGCCTACCTCATACTTCAACATCCCCGAATATACCTACGTTCTTGACTACGGTCTTCAGATGTATGACTCGGAGGTTAACGGTACACTTAAATCAGTTAGTGCGGACCTTTCTGCTCAGCGTGATGCAAACGGAAATCTCGCTTACAAGACTGAGTCAGAAAACGGTCTTGTTGAAATAACAAATAACAATCTCGACCTTATTTATACTTCAACTCCCACAAACTTTGCTGACTCAGGCTACTGCTTAATTCAGCGTGATAGCGGAGAGTATGACTGGTTCGAAATCAAAGTTGTTCCCGCTTCAAACGTTCTCTTTGAAGAGGATTATGTAGAAAATAAAGAAGGCACAACAGGCGCTGCCTGGGAAAACCTGGGTACACCCAACAAGGAATATCAGACACTTACTGATGCTAAAACTGATGTTTACGGTTATGATGCTGCTTATGAAACAACTGATAACACATACTCAAACGGTACTGCTTCTAAGGTATCTGTAACAGCTGCAAATAAGCGTAGTATTACAAAGACATTCGACTTTATCGGTAGTGGCTTTGACCTCGTTTCCGCTTGCGGTGCTAACACAGGTATTATGGCAGTTTCCGTTAAGGATGAAAACGGCAACCTTGTTAAAGGTTATCTTATTGATACCTATTATAGTGGTGCAAATGTAAATGCTGACGGTCTTGCTTGTCAGGTTCCCGTTGCTCAGTTTAAGGGTGACCACGGCACATATACTGTTGAAGTAAACGCTCTCTACCTTTCAAACGCAAGTGCACTTGGTAAGTCGGTTAAGGGTACTTCACTCGCAAACGGTAAGCTCGGTGCTACAACAGGTACAATTGATGAAGCTTCAGCTAAAGCAGCTCTCGCGGACCTCGGTTTAAGCGAGCTTGCAAATGCAGACCTTGAGCTTGTTTGGTTCGACGATAACTCCGTTCTTAACGGCGGTACAGGTGCTAAGGGTGTAGCTAAAACAAACAGAGCAGGCGAAACAACAACCTCTCTTGATTGCTACATCGACGGCTTCCGTATTTATCATCCTATGGAAAATGCTGACGATGACTACATTGCAAGTGAGCAGGCTGCAACTTACCACAATGTAATCAGTTGTATCAATGAAAACCATATCGGCACAGATACAACTGAGATTACGGGCATCGCTTATGTTGAAACAGCAGTAGGCGAAGATGAAACACTCACATTTGCAAACTATCAGAGCTATGGTCCTCAGAATGAACTTTATCTTAAAGGAAATGCTTCCGATGCACTTGTTCTTAAGGTTCAGCTTCCTGGACCCGCATCAAAGGTTCATCTTGGTCTTCGTGCCGTAACAGGCGAAGCAACAGTTAAAATCGGTGCTACTGATTTTACAATCAAAGGTGCTACCGAAATGTACTACGATGTAACTGATTGTGTTGAGGTTGACGATTTAGGTATTGCAACAATCACTATCCAGAACACAGGCTCAGACATTCTCGCAGTTAATAATATCAAGTTAACAGGCAGTGCTGCGATGGGTATTGTTACTGAAGATGATATTCCGGAGGTTAAGGCTTCTATGGAGGCTGAATCAGTAAGAGCTGATGTTGTTAACGGTGTTGTTACACCCGTAGTTGACGATGATGCAAATGTTGACACCGGTGACGACAGCACAACCGATGACAACAGCGGTACAACAGGTTCATTCATTGAACAGCTTATCGCTATGATTATGGAAATTATTATGAGTCTCTTTAACTTTTTACCTGCAGGGGAGGTTATGTAAATGAATATGTACATTAAGCCCAGTGCTATGTTTATTACAGCATCCGGTACAGGTGTTATAGGTGCTTCCTGCACAACCTCAAAAGAAGACCTTGAGCTTATTGGTGATGTTTTCGGCATTACCGATTGGAATACGGCTTTTGCAACAGGTGAAGGTTGTCAGATCGAGTATCCTATTGAAGAGTACTGTAAATTCACAGCAGTTGAAAATGGTGTTTCTTCAAAAATCTTAGGTAGCTGATAAACAACAAATCCCCTCACTTCGGTGAGGGGATTTTTTTAATGCAAAATTCAAAATGCAGAATGCAGAATTATCGGGGCACTTCGTGCCGATTATAGATTAAGTTGATGTAATGCGAAGACTATCATCCCTGTTTGCTTTAGCAAACAGGAGGGGGACACCGCCGTAGGCGGGGTGGTGGGTAGTTCTCTTACCATTATTCTTCGGTTGGATAGAACAACAGTAAGGTACGCATCTATGCGTACCGCTTAGATAAAGCACATCCTTTGAAACTGTTGTTTAGAAAAATCTGCCTTCCTTACTATCCTCGTTTCGCAAAGCGAAACATATCGCGTACGAAAAATATATCGCATCGTCAGGTATAGCGCACCCGAGGGTATAATAAGTACTTCACTTACGGTTATTCTTCGTTTTCTTTATTAATTGGGTTCTGTATATCGTCAACGGGTACTTCCTGTTGGCTTTTTTTCTTTTTAACCACTACAACAACTACTACGATAATTATTGCTATTGGTACAAGAAGCGCAAGCAAACCAAGTAAAATTGCAAGTATTAAAAGTATTGCACCAATAATACCGCCTGTAACAGCTTCCATCAATTTGTCCCCTCTTCCCTTATTTTATTTATCTGTGCTGTTATTTCTTCCATATATTTACCGTGAAGCTTGAATTTAAAGGTAAATATAATAAGTGAAAGAACGAACAGTAAAATGGGTACACCCAACATCATAATGCTTATGGAGGTCTTTACGCCCTGAGAGTTTGCGGCGTGCAGGGTTTCATCATAGCCTGAAATCTGAAGACCCGAGAAAAGGATAATGGTCTGAATGGTGTAAGCCATTTTCTGTAAAAATCCCTTCATTGAGAAGGTGATTGACTCTGAGCGGAAGCCTTGCTTGACATGACCGTAGTCAACAATATCTGCAAGGAAAACTGTCTGGGAAACGAACATTGAAGCAACGCCGATTGAAGCCATAAGGTAGCTTATGTTCATAGCCATAAGCTTCGGCTTGTCGAAAAAGCTTGCAAATGCCATGGTGCCGGTAAAACCGATTATAGCCATAATGAGCGAGAATTGATAAGTCCTTCTTCTTGAGGTGAACTTTGTCATTAAAGGCACAACCAGAAGACCTAACACGGAGCCCACGGCACCTATGGTGTTAAAAAGACTCTGGGCTTCAATGTCACCGATAACAACATCGAAATAATATGCACCAACACCGGAAATCATATACCAGCCTGCGTTGGAGAGCATGGCGAACAACATGAATACTAAAAGCTGGTCGTTGTTTTTTGCAATACTGAACATCTTTTTGAAGGTGAATTTTTCACCACGGGGAGGAATAATGTGCTTTTCTTTGGTTGTTGCAACAGAAAGTGATGAGAAGCCTATAAGGCAAAGAGCACATATTGTAGCCCAGATGCTGAAGCCTCTTGCATCCCATACCTTTTCGCCTGTGTTGGGGTCGGTTGTAATACTCAGAAGAGGAAGTACAACAGGTGTAAGTATTGATATTATACCCTGACCAAGACCTGAAAAGGCACGGGCGATTGTGGCTATGATATTTCGTTCACCCGGGTCGCTTGTGAATGAAGGCACCATTGACCAGTAGGGGATATCCGCCATGGTATTTGTCATACCCCAGAATACATAAAGTATGGCAGTATAAATATGTATGGGAACAGCACCGATTTTAAGTCCGGGATTTGTAAATAAGAGTATAAGAACAACTGCATTACAGCAAGAGCCGATTAAAATCCAGGGACGGTATTTGCCCATTTTAGTTTTTGTGTTATCAACAACCGTACCCATCATCGGGTCGTTGATTCCGTCCCATATTCTTGCGAGAGGGGTTATGAGCAGGAGGAAAATCTTGTTAAGCTGTAGGATATCGGTCATATATTTCGCAAGGTATGAATAAAACATACCGTAGCTTAAGTCGAGACCGATAGCACCTATGCCGTAGGTAAACTTGTTTTTAAGAGATTTCTTTTCTTTCATTAAAAAGCCCCCTTAAAATTTACAAGGTCTGATTACGAAGCCGAAATCAACGCTCTTTTCATCAAAAAGTCTGTTATTCTCGTCATTGTCAAGAGTGGTGCTTTCGCTGATTGCATTGAATCTGCCGTCTATATTTAGTATAGTATAGGGCTCTTTTTTGAGTTCAAAATCGTGTTTTACTTCAGTTAACTGTTCGGCGGAGTAATGCGAAGCGCTGAATGAGAATTCTTTTGTGTTACCGAGACCTTCAACGAAAATCGAGCTGCCGCCTTTTTTACCTGTCTGCACCCATCTTGTTTTGAAGTGGGATGAGTTTTCCTGGGGCCTTATATAGTGTACGAAGTTATCTGTAACCGTGAGATTATATTCGCCGTATCTTGCGGCCTTGTATCTGTCGGGGTAGGTTTCTTTAGTGCCGCCGAGACCGAAGTAGGAAATATCCTCGTTTTCTTCCTTGAGTAAAAGCTCAAGACCCAAACGGGGGATAAGAGGTGCATTTTCACGGATATCACCTTTTATTGCAACCTGAACACTGCCGTCATTAAGGAATGTGTAGGTAACAGTTCCCTTTAAAATCGGAGGATTTGAGGGTCCGCCAAGGGCGATATCGGTTTCAATAATTACAGAGCTTTCGTTTTGTGCTATGCGTGTGTCATAGGTTTTCTGAGCTATGTGGTGAAGGTGGTTTGCAATCCACTCGTCAACGGAGCCACGGTTATAAGAGGGTGCGCGCCACATTTTGAATTTAGCGGGGGCATCAAGTAACTCGTTGCCGTTATTTTTTACAGAACAGATTCTGCCGTAGGGCTTGTCGAAAACATATTCATTTTCACCGCACATAACTGTTGCAAAACGGTCGGTCTGTGTGAAAACAATGGGATGGGAAGTGAATTCTTTTTCTTCCTCAGCGGTTACCAGCTCAAACTGAAGGAAGCCGACTTCATAACCCTCATCCGCCCAGGGAGTGTCATCATTCTGACAAATTGAAGCAGTGAGGAAAGCATTTTCTTTGAGCTTATAATCCTTTTCATTGAAGAGCTTATAATCTTTTGCTGTCTGAGGCTCAACATCAAGATTTTCAATGAAACCCTCTGCAACTGTTCTGCCGCCATCTGAAATGGTCCATTTGAGTGATAAATCTGAAAGCTCCTCAAAGTAACGCACACTCTTTATTGTAAGAGTGCCGTCTTTATATGAACCTCTGAAGGGCTCATACACCTTTTTCATATCGTAGTAACCGGGTCGGGGACTTCTGTCGGGGAAGACCAGACCGTCAATACAGCAAATGCCGTCATTAGGGAAATCGCCGAAGTCGCCACCGTAATAGTAGCGGGGGTTGCCCTGCTCATCGGGGATGTTTATTGCATGGTCCGTAAGCTCCCATATACAGCCGCCGCAGAAATTATCGTATTTATCCACAAGCTCCCAGAAATCATAAACATCACCCGTTGTAGAAGCGCATACATATTCGCACATATAGAAGGGCTTGTCATAATTCTCGTTATTAAGGTAGGTGTCAATGTAGTCAACATCCGCATACATTCTGCTTTCAACATCGGAAATATCCTTGAAGCATTCGCCCTCGGGTACTGCCTTGAATTCAAGGTGTGAATTTTCATAATGTACAATGGCTTCTTCGTCACGGCTCTTTATGTATTGACGCATTGCACGGTGGTTTACACCGCAGCCGCTTTCGTTACCAAGGGACCACATAATAACCGAGCCGTGGTTTTTGTCACGCTCGAAAAGTCTTGCGGCACGGTC
Source organism: Acutalibacteraceae bacterium (assembly GCA_045543075.1). GTDB lineage: Bacteria > Bacillota > Clostridia > Oscillospirales > Acutalibacteraceae > DTU089. Next base: position 32,317 of record JAZQLZ010000016.1, on the reverse strand, counting down.
AACATAAGCCTCTTTCCATTCAGGGATGGTCGAAAGAAGTGACCAACGGGTCCAATCCCAGTCAGTGGGTGTATTATAACCCATGCCGTGAGTTTCGATATCCGCTTCGTCAATGAAGTAGAAGCCGAGAGCCTCACCAAGCTCATAAAATCTCGGGTCGTCGGGATAGTGCGAGGTGCGGATTGCATTAACATTAGCCTTTTTGAGAACAAACAGGTCGCGTTTCATTTCGTCGAGGGTAACTGCATAGCCGTTTTCCGCAGAAGAATCGTGGCGGTTTATACCTCTTAATTTTACAGCCCTGCCGTTGACAAGCAGCTTTTTATCTTTGATTTCAACCTTTCTCAAGGCAATCTGTAAGGGGATAATCTCATCCTCAACTGTCAGGAAAAGCAGGTAAACATAGGGCTTTTCATCATTCCACATACGAGGATATTCTATTTCGATACTGAACTCAGCGCTCTCGCTTTCGCCCTGTGCAATCAGATCGCCACCGGGTGAAGCAACACCGTAAAGCACCGGTGTATCGCCCGTTAATTTGCAATCCACATTGAGTGTGCAAAGAGAGAAATCTTCGTTGAATTTCTGTTTAACAAAAACATCTTCAAGTCTTGTTTTGTTTCTTGAAAGAATATAAACCTCTCTGAAAATACCGGAGAGTCTGAAGTAATCCTGGTCTTCAAGATATGAGCCGTCACACCATTTAACAACAAGTACGGCTATTCTGTTAGTACCTTCCTTAAGAAAACGGGAAATATTGAATTCACTTGTGCAGTGACTTACCTGGCTGTAGCCTGCAAATTCACCGTTCACCCAAAGGTAAAAGCATGATGAAACACCTTCAAAGGTGATAATGTTATCACGCTCGAGCATTTCACTGCTTACTTCAACATCCTTGAGATAAAATGCGCAGGGATTATCCTCGGGGACATGGGGCGGGTCGGTAGGGAACGGATACATAAGGTTTGAATAAAGGGGCTTATCCATACCCTCAATATTGTAAAGCTGGAAGTTGCCGGGCACCTTCACAGTGTCAAGTGAAGCTGTAGGTGCATTTTCAGCATAAAGAGATTCGTCGATATCTTCGAAGCTCTTAAAATATCTGAAGCTCCAGTCACCGCAAAGGTTAGTCATATAATATGACTTGTTGCGGTCGCCTGAAAGGGCATCCTGAAGATTGTCATAGGGGATAAAGTAGGCACGCGGAGCCTCGGTGCCGATATGAAGGTCCGCAAGGCTCTTGTGGTATGCTTTGAAATTCATATATATACCTCATTTCTTTAAAATAATTATTGATTATTTTAAATTATTCAAGAAAATATTTTCGCTCTGATATAAATCTGTAATCTCAGACCGCATTGCTTCAAAACAGGCTCCCGTAGCGTAACAGTCGGATAAGGCTCTGTGAGCAGTCTCGTTGCGCTTGTTGTAAAAGCAAACCATATCCGAAAGTCTGTGGTGTGGAAGCTCGGGGTGAAGCTTTCGGAATATTTTCATAGTGTCTATGTAGTTGTTTCTGAAAACTTGCGCACTTTTTACTATAAAGCGTACATCAAACAAAACATTGTGACCCACAACAAAATCATTACCGATGAAGTCCAGAAAATCAGGCAAAACCTGACGGGGATTGGGACAAAATCTTACCATTTCATCGGATATACCGGTTATCCCTGTAATAACAGGGGAGATGGGAAAGCCCGGGTCACAAAGCTGTTTGAAGGTGTCGGCAATCTCACCGTTTCTGACCCTTATCGCCGCAAATTCAATAATAAGCTCGCTTTCGGGGTTGAGCCCCGTGGTCTCGAGGTCTATTACCGTGTAATCCGAGGGGAATGAAATGATACCACTGCCCATATTCGGATTGTTGCTTTTGGTTTTACATTCATAATAAAGTATGCCGTTTTCTGATTTTAACATCTGCTCACCCCAATAAAATAAGAATAGCATAATTATGATTTTTAGTAAATAGAAAAATGTAATGAAAATATATATTAAAATAGGTATATAAAATACAAAAAAAGCTTCCTTTGCTCGGAGCGCTATAATCGCCGAATTCTGAGTCGGGAGAGGCTTCGTTTTTTATGACTTTTTAGCAATTTTTTGCGTTCGTTTTTGTTGACTTGTGTATTTTAATATGCTAAAATATACCAAGATAATGTCTTAATGTGTCGAATTGTACCTTTTTGTAGGTTGTTTAGGTGTGAACGGTATTTCCTGTACCGATTACATATAAAAAAATTCAATGCGGAGGAGTAAAAAGATGAAAATTAATGTGTCAAAGAGAAATCGACATATTGCTCGTTTTCTCGCAATGGTAATGGTACTGGGTTTAGTATTCAGTATGGCTATTACTGCAAATGCGGCTACAGAGAATCAGGCTGTAACAGACGCTAAAAAAGGTGTTGTTCAGATTCAGGTATGGTTCTCTGACCCTGAGGCTGCCATGGAACTCTTTTTACATTCAGGAACAGGTTTCCTTATTAATGAAAACACTGTTGTTACATGTCAGCATGTAGCTACAGGTTTCCCGGATGACTGGTATGTTTTATGGGCTCAGGCAACAAATGAGGCTTTCGGCGGCAACCGTACTGCTTCTCAGGTTAAAGAAAACCTTGAGTTGCGCGTTAGCGTGTATCGTGACGTTTATGTTAAGGCAACCGTTAAAAAGGCAAGTACAGAAATGGACTATGCAGTTTTGACATTGGATGAAACTATATACGGCCGTACACCCTTAAAGCTTCGTGATAGTTCACAACTTAGTCAGACAGAGGATGTTTACGCATTAGGCTTCCCGGCTGACATCGCTTCTCTTGAAGATGCAAACCACTATGATGCTGATGATGTTACAATCACAACAGGTAACGTTAATAAGGTTGGCGATATGAGCTTTATTACAACTGACGGTGGCGTTTACGACAGCGTTAACTGTGTAGAAAGCAGCGCACTTATTACAGCAGGTAACTCAGGCGGTCCCTTGGTTGATGCTGACGGTAACGTAGTTGGTATCAATGCTGCAGGTAATGATACCCGTAATATCGCAATCAGCAGCAAACAGCTTATTGATGTTTTAACTGCTCTCGGTATTACTTACACAGCAGCAGGTTCAAGTGTTTCTGTTGACACTCCCGAAACTGAAGAGAATACCGAAGTTGTTCTTGACACTTCTAAATTATCTTCATTGCTTGCTGATGCTGAAGAAGTAGATGCTGAAGCTTATACTGAAGAATCATACGATGCTCTCAAATCTGCTGTAAAAGCAGCTAAGGGTGCTATGAACGCTTCTACTCAGGCTGAAATCGATGCAGCAGCTGAAGAACTCGAAGCTGCAATTGATGCTTTGGAAGAAAACAAAGGCGGCTCAATGGGCATTATCATTATTATTGCTGTTGTTGCAGTTGTTCTTATTCTCATTGTAGTAATTGTTATCGTTGCTGTTTCAGCAGGTAAGAAAAAATCAAAAGCACAGGCAGCTCCCGCACCTGTAGCTCCCGCAGCTCCTGCAAGACCCGTAGCTCCTGCAGCTCCTGCAGCTCCTGCAAGACCCGCTGCTCCCGCAGCTCCCGTAAGACCCGCAGCTCCTGCAGCCCCCGTAAGACCCGCAACTCCCGCTTCCTCAGAGACAACTGTTCTTTCACAGGGTGCAGGCGAGACAACTGTTCTTTCACAGGGCGCAGGCGAAACAACCGTTCTTTCTTCAAATGTTAACGGCGGTACACTTGTTCGTATGAGCAACAATGAACGTATCCCGATTTGCTCAGCTAACTTCACAGTTGGTAGAGAACGCAGCAGTGTTGATTACTGTGTTGGCGGCAACACAAACATCAGCCGTGTTCACGCAAGATTTGTTGTTCGTAACGGTGCAACATACATTGTTGATAACAAAGCTGCTAACGGCACATTTGTTAACGGCGTTAAGGCTCGCGCAGGCCAGGAAATCGAACTTAAAGACGGCGACAAGGTTCTTCTTGCTGACGAAAAGTTTGAATACAAAAAGTAATTAAAAATTAAGCATTGAATTTAGCTATAGAAAAAGGCGGCGACGCTGCCGCCTTTGTTCTATTAGCATTTTTAGCGTAATAAAGACACGTTTATTTAGGGAGTTGGAATTATGGATTTTATTGTTTCGGCTAATACCGATATCGGACTTGTAAAGAATACCAATCAGGATGGTTTATCAGTAAAAGTTATAAATACCCCTCAGGGCAAAATGACTTTTGCTATTCTTTGTGACGGTATGGGAGGTCTTGCAAAGGGTGAGGTTGCAAGCACAACCGTAATATCAGCTTTTAATGAATGGGTATTCAAAGAACTCCCTGTTTTATGCAGAACATCTATTGAAGATTCAGTAATAAGACGTCAGTGGGAAGAAATCGCTGTAAAGCAAAACAACATCATCAAATCCTATGGTGCAAGACAGGGTATTCGTCTCGGTACCACTCTTGTTGTTATGCTTCTCACACAGACTAGATATTACATTATGAATATAGGTGATTCTCGCGCTTATGAGATTTCTGATATGCTTTATCAGATAACAGAAGACCAGACCTTCGTTGCCCGCGAAATACAGCTGGGTCATATGACGGTTGAAGAGGCAAAGGTAGATCCCAGAAGAAATGTGCTTTTGCAATGTGTCGGCGCTTCTGACGATATATATCCTGATATGTTTTTTGGTGAAACCAAAAAGGATGCAGTGTATATGTTGTGCTCTGACGGTTTCAGACATGAGATAACACCTGATGAAATATATGAGAAATTTCAGCCCAATGTTTTAACAGATACAACTGTTATGAACGATAATACAAAAGCATTAATCGAGTTGAACAAACAGCGAGCAGAACGAGATAACATTTCAGTTGTGCTTGTAAGAACATATTAAGGGGTGGCGGAATGTTAGAAGTAGGTTCACTTGTTGACGGTAAATATAAAATCTTAAACAAGGTAGGCCAGGGCGGTATGAGCGTTGTTTATCTCGCCATGAACGAAAGGGCGAATAAACAGTGGGCTGTTAAAGAGGTCCGTAAGGATGGCGTACTGGATTTTGAATCGGTTAAGCAGGGTCTTGTTGCAGAAACAGACATTCTTAAAAAATTAAGTCATAAGCATCTTCCCAGCATAATCGACGTTATTGATACTGAAGATTCTTTCATTATCATAATGGACTATGTTCAGGGTAACTCACTTGATAAGGCGTTGAAGGAATTCGGTGCTCAACCTCAGGAGGATGTTATTGAATGGGCAAAACAGCTTTGTGACGTTTTAGGATATCTGCACACGCGTCAGCCGGCAATTATTTACAGAGATATGAAACCGGCAAACGTAATGCTGAAGCCTGACGGCAGCATTTCATTGATTGACTTCGGTACTGCCCGTGAGCATAAGGCTTCAAAGGTTGAAGATACAACCTGTCTCGGAACACGAGGCTACGCCGCACCCGAGCAGTATGGCGGAATGGGACAGACGGACGCAAGAACTGATATTTATTGCCTGGGTGCAACCCTTTACCATTTGGTTACCGGTATGAATCCCAGCCAACCTCCTTATGAGATTCGTCCCATAACTGAAATTGACCCCTCATTGTCCACCGGCTTGGAGAAAATTATTCTTAAATGTACACAGAACAACCCTGCTGACAGATATCAGTCATGTGCAGAGTTGATGTACGACTTAGAGCATTACAAGGACTTTGAGGATGAGTACATCAAAAAGCAGAAAAGTAAAATCAGCCTGTTCTCTGCTTCTGCAGCCTTAACAGTAGTTTTTGCTCTTATATCGGGTGTGTTCTTTTTCCTGTCTGAGGGCGCAAAAAAAGACAGCTACGATTACCAGGTGGGAAAAGCAGACAGTGTGGATGCATACTATGAGGCAATTTTAACTGACCCGACCCGTACAGAGGCATATGTTGGTACGGATGATTTCGGTGGTATGGTTGATTACCTGATTTCTGACGGAAGCTTATCCGCTGAGGATAATGGTGCTCTTACTCAGTTAAAGCTCGGTATTGAAAAAAGCGGCAGCACCGGCTATGTCAACAAAGTTGATGTTCTCAGTGAGCTGAAAAAGGAGAATCCTGAAGGTTACGCAGAAGTTTGTTTTGAAATTGGCGAAGCATACCTTTTCTATTATGATGTAAATGTTGCAAAGGACAGATATCAGGCGGCTGCCTCCTGGTTTAAAGAATCTGTTGAAAGCCATCCCGTTGCAAAAATATACTGCGATATATCTACCTGCTTACAGAATGTAGCTAAATATACAAACGCAAACCAGACGGCAAAGCTTTACGAAGAGTACGGAAATCTCTGGAACGAGGTTGTAAATCTCGTTAACGAGGCACCGGAACTGGAAGACGATCTGAAGATTCGTGTGTGGAATGAAGTCGTTAATATGATTGACGAAAACAGCGCGGAATTCTGTGAGGTTGCTTCTAAAGCGGAGCTCAATTCCATGTTGAAACGAATTCAATCCGAATCTAAAGGCGTTACAAATACTTTCGTTAAAGATGACGTTGCGCAGTTACAGGAAAGAATTGAAACAACATTAAAGAAAATCAGTACTATCGAAGGTAAGTAATAAGGAGGGTATAAGAAATGACTTATGATTTATTCAGATATATTTTCATTGGCTGTCTTGTTCTTTCCATTGTTATGCTTATAACAACGATTTTACTTTTCTTCCTTTTGAATATAAAGTCGGCAATCGGCGACATCTCCGGTTCAAGCAAGCGAAAAGCAATTGAAAATATTAACAATAAAAACCGCAAGGAAGCTTCAAAGAAAAAGCCCGAACCCAAGTATGATGCAGAAAAGCAAACAACATCTGCTCGGCTTGCAGCAGAGTCCATGGCAACATCAAAAATCAGTCCTCAGGACCGTTACGATGTTATGGAGGCTTCCGAAACAACAGCGTTAAATGCTGAACCCGTATCTGAAACCACGGTATTAAATGCTGTGGCGGAGGAAACAGAAACTGAAGCTCAGGTTATAACAGATGATATCAGCCCTGTTTTGACACAGGCGGATGCTGGAACACAGGCTCCCGATTTCAGCGTGGAAATAGATATCACTTATGTGCATTCACATGAGGTTGTAAGATGAGAATGATATCCCGTTATAAACAAAGTCTGGATTTTGCGTTGTTGTTTTCTGTAATCTCTTCCGCCGCCCTTCTTCTGACCCTCATAGATGTTGACGGAAAGGTTGGGGTGTTGGTTAAGATTCTGACCTCCTTACTGTTCTGGGGCGGTCTGGTAGCGGAGCAGGTTTTCTTCTGGAAGGCTGCAAAACAACGCAAGGCAATTGAAAGTGAAGTTTCAGGACGAAAATATCGCGGCTTGCCCGGTATTTTCTCATTCTTCAGAACAAAGCTCGGAATTGCATCAGATGTAACTTTTATAATTTCTTTAGTTATTTTTATTGTACTGGCAATAGGCAATTGGGGAGAAGATGTTGCACAGTATATTCTCTTGTTCTTAATAGTTTTATCCTTCCGTTTGCACTGCATAACAAATGGTCAAAACTATAGATATAAACTTTATTTACGAAAAAGGAGAGCACAATCATGAAATTTATGGTCAAAAATTCACGATTTGCAAAAACTGCGGCTGTTGTGCTTAGTGTAGTTATGCTTATGACTACATTTATGAGTACAATAATCACTGTATTTGCAGCAACGGACCAGAAACCTTTCACGATAACCGTAACTGATGTTGCAGGTGAGGCTATCAAAGGAGCAACCGTAACGATTACTCCTGTTGATACATCGTTGGAGATTGCTGATCTTGAATCGGTCGATACTGATGCTGAAGGTAAGGCAGTATTTGATGCGATTTACAAGTATTTTTCTGATAATCAGGATGTTACTGAGTTCAAAGCAACTTATAAAGTAACTGCTGAGAATTATCAGGAAGAAATTATTGAGGAAGAGGATGCTATTGATGTAACCGCAGATGGCGCTGTTTCAGTTACTTTGAAGGACAGTGTAGCTCCGGTTATCAAAGAAGTAAAGGGCAATCCTGCAGACTGGACAAAAGACAATGTAACATTGGAAATTGTAAGCGACGATACTGATATCGCTGAATACATTAATGTTACTGACGGTAACGCTTCTCAGACTGAGCCTGCTTTCACAATAACAGAAAACGGTACATACACCTTCAAGCTTAAGGACACTTCCGACAACGAAAGTGCAGAGTTTACTGTTGAAGTGACTAAGATTGATAAGGATGCTCCTGTAATTGATGGCATTGTTATCGATCCTGACTCATGGACCAAAGATGAAGTAAAGGTACAGATAAATGCTACCGACAACGGTTCCGGCGTAAGTCAGTACAAGATGGATGATGGTGAATGGGTGGATTCCGCTATATTCACTGTTAAGGATGCTGCAGAGCATAAATTCTACGTTAAAGATAAGTTGGATAATATCGCTTCAGAAAGCTTTGTTGCAGACAAGTTTGACGATGTAGCTCCTGAGATTACAGATGTTGAATGTGAAGATGGTTGGTCCAATGAATCAATCACATATAAAGTAAACGCAACAGATAATAAATCAGGTGTTGCTTATTACGGTATTATTCTTACAGAAAACAAAGCCAATACCGATGATATTGCATGGCAGAGTTCTTCTGAATTCGTAATTAAAGACACGAAGTTATACAGCTTCTTTGTTAAAGATAATGCAGGTAATATTTCTGAAGCAGATGATATGGAAGAGCCTGCAAAAATCGAAAAAATCGCTCCTGTAATCAGTAATGTTACAGTTACTCCCGATACATGGACAAATAAGCCTGTAAAATTTACTGTTGTTGCTGCTGATGAAGGCGGATCCGGCATTTATCAGTACAGAAAGGACAACAGTGCTTGGCAGACTTCAAATGTATTTGAGGATATCACTGATGATGCTGAACACAAATTTGAAGTAAAAGACAATGCAGGTAACGTTTCAGCAGTATTTACCAAAGCAGCTGATAAATACGACGATGTTAAACCTGTTATTTCAGCAGTTAATCCCTCTGCAACAGAGTGGGTTAATGAGGCAATAACAGTTACGGTAGAGGCAAGTGATGATAAATCAGGCGTTTATCAGTACAAAATGGATGATGGTGAACCTCAGAATGAACCCACCTTCACCATTGCTGATGCAAAAAAACATACATTTGAAGTTATAGATAATGCAGGTAATATTTCTGAAGCTATTGAATACAGCTATGAAAAATTTGATGCAGAAAAACCTGTGGTTAAATCAATAGAATTTGCACAGGCAAACTCCGTAGATCGTGTGTTTAATTTCCTTACCTTCGGTATTTTCTTTAACAGTGCAGTTACTGTGGAAATTGATGCTGAGGATATAGCAACAGAAACAAGCAATGCATCAGGCATTAAGTCATATTCAATTTACCTTTATAACGAAAACTCAGATTTAGTGTATTCAGATGAAAACAAAGAAGATGCTAAATTCGGTTTAAGTAACGATAATATTAAAAACTTCAAAGGTATCATTAAGGTAGTTGTTAATGATGTAGCCGGTAACACAACCGGTGAGGTTGCTGCAACCACAGCAAACTCCAACCTGAAATATTTCGATTTATTCACAATTGAAAACGATGCACCCGTAATCGGTGAAATCCAGCCTGCTAACGATAGCAAACATAAAGATGATTTTGCATTCGAATTTAATGTAAATGATAAGTTTGAATCAGAGAATTTTGCAGGCATCAACTCTGTTGATGTAACAGTTAATGATGTTGTAGTATTATCTGATGACCTTACTGCTGAAAAAACAGAAAGTAAGGACTATGCTTTGCAGGTAGATTCTGCAAACAAAACCGTTAACGGTGTAGAGCTCGGCGATGCATGGAATAAAGGCGTTCTTGCTATTAAAGTCAGCGCATATGACAACTCAGGTAATGCTGCCGAAGCAAAATCTTCAGTTGCATACTTCGACCAGACAGCACCCGTTATCAAAGGCTTTGACTTCAGCCTTGCAAACAATATAGATGTTGACAAGGACATTGAAGATCAGCTTTATAAGGCTGTTACTATTGAAGATTACGGCTTCTACTTCAAAGAAAATGTTGTAGTAACAATAAAAGCAGAAGACCTTCTTAATGAAGATGTTGAAGCGATAGCGACCGGCGTAAAGAGCATTACTTACGCAGCTGTTGATGTAGATGGCACTGTTAAGTACAGCGGTACAGCTGATGTTGACGAAAACAACAGCATCTCTTTTGAAATCGCAAAAGACGATAGCTTCAAAGGTCAGATTTATGCATACGCAACTGACAATGTAGGCAACAACCCCAACGATTGCGAATATTGTCTTGATGATAATGTGCTCACCGAAGGTGCTTACAAAGGCTATGTACATCCTAACGGTTCAATTAATGAAAGCATTGAAAAACACGCAAAAACATCCGATATCACCATAACTGCACCCGAAAAAACCGGTACTCAGGTTAATGCTTTCACTTTCGAGTATGAAGGTGCAGCTGAAATCATCGACTCTGTAAAGGATTACGATGATGCACAGGAGGTTCCGCTTTATAATTCCGAAGAAGGAATTGTGTTCAATGTAAATGTTCGTGATGAATATTCAGGTATCCGCAGCGTTACATGGACTGTTTTCGCAGGTGAATCAAAGACACAGAAAACTGTTATGGTTAACAACAAAGGCGAGCTTAGCGGAGATATCGAAGGCTGGGCTATTGCTGATGAAGCTGACCTTGACAACCTTGTTTACAATTTAACAGGTGAACTTACAGTTACAGGTAACGATAACGATATGGTATTGTTGGTAGAGCTTACCGACCGTGCAGGTAATACAAGCTACGATTATTATGTGTTCGGTATCGATATCATAAAACCCGTTGTAGAGCGAGTTGAACTCGTTCCCGATGAACAAGTATGGGTTAACGCAGCAACAACAGTTACAGTAATTGCAAGTGATGAAAAATCCGGTATTTGTAAGTACCGTATGGACGGTGGTCAGTGGCAGGATGAAAACACATTCACCGTTTCCGATAAAAAAGTACATACTTTTGAAGTAAAAGATAATGCAAGCAACATTTCTGAGGACTTTGAATACAGCTACGAAAAGTATGATGAAGAGATCCCCGTGGTTAATTTTGCAACTTTCACTCAACATAACGAAGATTTACTCGAGCGTGTGTTTAATTTCCTCTCATTCGGTATTTTCTTTAATGAAAGAATTACCATTGAAGTTGACGCAACTGATGCAGAGACAGAAATAAGTAACGCATCAGGCGTCGAAACATACTCAATTTACTTCTATGCTGATAATGATACTGTAGTTTATTCAATAGAGGGACAGGAAAGCCCTGAATTCACCCTGAATGAAGAGGCTAAAGAAGTACTCGAGAATTTTAAGGGTTATATAGAAGTAGTTGTTACTGACGTTGCAGGTAATGTAAGCCAGAAGACTCTTATTAATAATGCAAATTCTAATTTAGGTGATTTTGACTTATTTATGATCGAAAACGATGCACCTGTAATCAGCGAAATCAAGCCTGATAACGATAGCAAACATAAAGATGATTTCAGCTTTACATTTGATGTAACTGATGTTACCGATAAGTATTATTCAGGTATCAACTATGTTTATGTTACAGTTAATGGTGTTGAGGTATTGAAAGATGAGCTTGCAACCGAGAAAATAGGTAGCAAGTCATATACCGGTGAGCACGCCTTAAAGGTGGATTCCGCAAACAAAACCGTTAACGGTGAAGAGCTCGGCGGTGCATGGAATAAAGGTAAACTTGAAATCAGTGTAATCGCTTATGATAACGCAGGTAATGTTTCTGCCGCTAAGAAATCAGTTGCATACTTCGACCAGACAGCACCCGTTATTAAAGGCTTTGACTTCAGCCTTTCAAACGTCATCATAGATGTTGCCAAGGACACTGAAGATCAGCTTTATAAGGCTGTTACTATTGAAGATTACGGCTTCTATTTCAAAGAAGATGTTGTAGTAACAATAAAAGCAGAAGACCTTGTTAATGAAGATGTTGAAGCGACAGCAACCGGCGTAAAGAGCATTACTTACGCAGCTGTTGATATAGACGGCACTGTTAAGTACAGCGGTACAGCTGATGTTGACGAAAACAACAGTATCTCTTTTGAAATCGCAAAAGCAGAGAACTTCAAAGGTCAGATTTATGCATACGCAACTGACAATGTTGGTAACAACCCCAACGATTGCGAATATTGTCTTGATGATAAAGTGATCGGCGCAGGTGATTACAAGGGTTATGTACATCCCAACGGTTCAGTTGTTGAAAGTCTTGAAAAGCACGAGACAACATCCGGTATTACTATTAACGCACCCGAAACCACAGCTACTCAGAATAATGCATTCAGCTTCGTTTATAACGGCGAAGCAGAAACACTTGATGCCACAAAGGATTACGATGATTCACAGAAGGTTCCGCTCTATAATACTGAATCAGTTGAGTTTATCGTAAATGTTCGTGATGATTATTCAGGTATCCGCAGCGTTACATGGACTGTTTACGAAGGTGAAGACGGCGCAGCCGTTTTATCAAAAACAGTTGATGTAGATAATAACCGTGGACTCAGCGAAGGAAACGAAGAATGGTCTATTACCGATGATAATAGTGCTGATAACCTTGTGTACAGTCTTACAGGTAACCTTGTAGTTACAGGTAACCACAACAATATGGTATTGTTGGTAGAGCTTACCGACCGTGCAGGGAACACAAGCTACGATTACTATGTATTCGGTATCGATACAACAGAACCCGTTATCAAGGTTCAGTACAATGATAACAAAGCTGTAAACGACGGCGTTTATACCGACCATTTCCGCACAGACCGTGAGGCTGTAATTACTGTTACAGAGCGTAACTTCCGTGCAGAAAATGTAGTTACTCTTATTACAAGAGACGGTAAGGCTATTACAATTGTTGACTTTAACAACAGCGCAGTATGGAAAGAAGTAATCGACGAAGCTGATCTTGACAAGACAACTTATACAGCAACCGTTAAATACAATGTTGATGGCGACTATACATTCGACATCTCATGCACAGATAATGCTGAGAATAAGAATGAAGCTGTTGATTACGGTAATTCAATTGCACCCCGTAGGTTTACAATTGATAAGACCATCCCCACAGTAACCGTAACATTCGATAATAATTCCGCAATGAACGGCAATTATTACAAGGCTGACCGTATTGCAACAATTACAATTGTTGAACACAATTTCGATGCAAGACGCGTTAAGCTCTTGGAAACAACACCTGCTCTCAGTGGTTGGAGAAGTGTTGGTGATACACATACCGCAACTATTGCTTACAATACAGACGGTAAATACACTCTCGATATAGAATTTGAAGATAAAGCAGGAAACAAAATCAAAGATTTCGCTCCTCAGGAATTCTATGTTGATAAAACTAACCCCGCAGTATCCATTTCAGGTATTGCTGACCAGTCCGCAAACAATGATGAAGGCAACATCGGCTTTATCGTTACAGCAACTGATGAAAACTTTGACAGTCTTTCAACTGTATTAACAGCAGTTGTTGTTAAGGATGGCGTTTTTGAGTCCAAGAATGTGGCTATCGGCAGAACTGAAAATATCACTAAAGGACAGAGATATGTTGTTGCCAATATTGCTGAAGACGGTATTTACAGCATCACATGTACCGTTGTTGACAAGGCAGGTAACGCATACAGCGAAGTAACACTTGAAGATGCAAACGGCAAATCATATGTTGCAAAACGCTCAGCTCCCGAAACCTTGGTAACATTCTCAGTTAACCGTGACGGTTCAATATTTACACTTGATACATTTACTAAGAACCTTGTAAAGGATTATTATGTTAAAGAAGTTGCTGAAGCGGTTACATTAATCGAAATTAATGCTGACCCGATTGTAGAAAGCAAAATTACTCTTAACGGTAAAGCACTTATCAAGAATGTTGACTACACAGTTACAGTTGATAACGCTTCAAGCTCCTGGTATAAATATGTTTATAAGATAAACAAATCATTGTTTGAAGGCGAAAGCGAGTACAATGTTGTTATATCTTCAAAAGACAAAGCAAATAACGAGGCATTCAGTGATGTTAAGGACGCAGCTGTAGAGTTCGTTGTTGACAGAACAGCTCCCGTTATTACAGTTACAGGTCTTACAGTTAACGGCAGATACCAGGTTGACAAACAGATTGTTACACTTGTTCCCAATGATGACGGCGGTGCTTTGAAGAGTCTTGTTGTTCGTCTTGTTGACGAGGACGGAAAGTTCATTGATGAATTACTCAACCTGTCAGGCGAAGAATTAGCTGAAGCTCTTGCAGAAGGCACCATATCATTCGAGCTTGCAACAGGTCTTTATCAGAACGTACAGATTATCTGTGAAGACTATGCAGGAAACATCTACGGTTTGGTAGAGGATGAGATTTACAAGAACGTATCAGTTTCTTCAAATGCATTCCTGATCTTCTGGGCTAACAAACCTGCTCGTTGGGGTACAATCGGTGGTATCATTGCTCTCGCTGCAGCAGCAACAGTATTGATTGTTGTTCTCAAGAAACGCAAAAAAGATAAGAAATAATTTATCCTTGATGCTATCCCAAACCCAAAACTAACAGCATATAATTAAACTACAACCCTTAAAGTCTTCGGACTTTAAGGGTTGTGTGTTTACTTCCTGCATATTGATGTTTTGGGTTATTGTTATAGTCAGCTTTCGGTAATTTCCGTAATTAATAGTGTGTTTTTCGGAAAAAACTTAATATGGTTTATCAAAATAATAAAAATATCAATTAGTACTTGATTTTTCTTTGCTAATTAGTTATAATATCAAGGCACTTGAAAAGTGAATAGTTATGGAGAGTTGTCCGAGCTGGTCGAAGGAGCACGATTGGAAATCGTGTAAACGGCCAAAACCGTTTCGTGGGTTCGAATCCCATGCTCTCCGCCAAGAATTGCAGAGTATTACCGTAAGGTAGTGCTCTGTGATTTTTTTGAAAGAAAAGGGATTCGAACCCACCCTCGCCGAAGGCGAACACAATCGGGTGTTTGCGTAGCAAACGATGGGCAGAGCCCATCGAATCCCATGCTCTCCGCCAGAAAAAGACCGTAACTTTGATACCAAAGTTACGGTCTTTTTCAACGAAATAAATCCCTTGCGGGATTTGTGAAATACGCTACGCGTGTGAAATATTGCTTCGCAATGTGTAATGCCTGCGGGCGTGAGGGGATTTATTTCATTTCACTTGATGCGCAGCATCAAATTTCACAATTTACGAAGTAAATTATTTCATATTTGCCGTAAGGCAAATATTTCACTTATCACCGCAATTTTGATGTAAGTTGCAGTTATTATCTTTTTGCGTTATAATGAGAAAAAGGCGGTGATTGGATGAGTTTGGTTCAAGAATATCTTGAGTTAGCAAATGATGTTTTTTCGTTTGATGAATATGATAATAAGAATGCTATCGAGGAATACAATCGCAAGGCAACACGGATGCGCAAAATCGCTACCGAAATAGAGGCCAACCATCGAACACTAAAAAATGATTTTTGCGAACTGCTTTCTTATGAGAACTCAGGTATTCGTCTTTGGGTTGCACACCACATTCTTGAGGTTATGAATTGCGACAAGTCTTACAGAAAAGTCGCTTTGCGTGAAATTCGTTATAAAGCAAGGATGGATAAAACTGCGAATGGCTTTGGTGAAAAAGTATGGTTGCATGATTGGTATAAAGCTCATCCGAAAGATAGATGGATCTAAATGCACCCCCTAACCTTAAAATGGGGTGCATTTGTACCAAAGTTACGGTCTTTTTCAACGAAATAAATCCCTTGCGGGATTTGTGAAATACGCTGCGCGTGTGAAATATTGCTTCGCAATGTGAAATGCCTGCGGGCGTGAGGGGATTTATTGTTTTTCAAATCGTTGAAATACAAGTAATCGTTGGTTTAGAGGAGCAAGCGTTGATTTTCGGAAGAAAATCTGCTATATTGTTGGCAAAGAGGTGATACTATGAGGCTTAACACCCACGATAGAACACCAAAAACAGAAATCAAGAAGTCTGTTAAGATAATACTTACTATCGGTTTCTGTTTGTTTATTTCGTTATTTCTCTTTATGGCTGTCGTATGTTCCTTGCATATAAACAGCATTATGCCGGCAGTTGTGATACTTGCTCCTGTATTGGTGCTTGCGATACTATTTGTGATAACGCAAAAGGATATGGATAAGGCTTTCATTGAAATTGTTGACGATGTGATTACTGTCACAGATTACTATTTCGGTATCAAAAAAGAAAAGACATTTTCTATGCGCGAAATTGACACCGTAGAAATTTTGAGTGGTTATTCAATGGGGGTACGCGGCTACCGATATAGTAATGCAGGGTGTTCTTACATTGTTTTTAGAGATAATTGTGGCAAATATATGTTTAAGGTTATATGTGTTCGTGAAACAAAGCAGTTTTTCAGTAAATATCTTAATTAAACACAGCGTTTGCTCCATATACACGATTTGCACTCCCTTGATTAAAAGGGGGTGCATTTATATTAGCTTTTATGTGTATTTCTTAATAAATTATTACAATGTTGTAGCATTATTTGACAGTTTTAAATATTTATAGTATTATTTAGTGGTATAATTGGAATTATTATGGGTGAAAGGGTTTTTCCTATGGGCATTTTTATTGATTTAGAGGGTCTTGACGGTAGCGGCAAAACTACCCAGACCGAGCTTATTTGCAAACGCCTTCAGGCGGACGGTATTGATTACAGGCAGATAAAATTGCCCGATTATGAAAGCGACTCAAGTATTCTCGTGCGTAAATATCTTGCAGGGGATTTCGGCAAGAATGCCGGGGATGTAAACGCCTATGCCGCCTCTGTTCTTTATGCGGCTGACAGATTCGCTTCTTATACCGAAAAATGGGGCGAGGATTACCGTAGCGGCAAATTAATTTTTGCTGACAGATACACTCCCGCAAATGCCCTTTATCAGATGACTAAGCTCGATAAAGCCGAATGGGACCCGTTTTTGGAATGGCTCTTTGATTTTGAGTATGAGAAAATCGGTATTCCCGCACCTGATAAGGTTATTTTCCTGGATATGCCCGTCGAGGTTTCCCAACGCCTTATGACTTCGCGCTATAACGGCGACGAAAGCAAAAAGGATGTTCACGAGGCAAATGTTGAGTTTTTGAACGCTTGTCGCGAAGCGGCGCTTTATGCGGCTCAGAAATACGGCTGGAGCGTTGTTGAGTGTGCAGAAAACGGCGAGCCCCTATCCATTGAAACCATAAATGAAAAAGTTTATTCTATTTTACTGGAAACATTGAAATAATATTTATGCTTGATTTACAACATCTTAAAAAATATCATAAAAGCTTAATCGGAAGCTATATTCCCGAGTCATGCAAAAAAATGTGCGACTTCAGCTTCGGTAATCTCTATGCCTGGAGTGTGGCGGAGCATACTGAGTTTGCGGAAAAAGACGGTTTTTTGTATCTTCGTTCAACTTTTAACGGGGTTACATCTTACGCGGTCCCTTGGGGAGATGGGAATATTAATATTGCCCTTGAGGAAGTTCAGCGGGATGCCCTTGAGCGTGAGGCGGATCTTAGCTTTTACTGCGTTTCTGAGGAGCAGTTGCCTCAGCTGGAAAGCTTTTTCGGTAACCGACTTGTTGTAAAAGAGCAAAGAGATTATTTTGACTATATTTATCTTCGTGAAAATCTTGCCACCCTTAAGGGCAGGAAGTTTCACTCAAAGAAAAACCATGTAAACGCTTTTTGTAAAAAGTATAATTTTATTTACGAAGAGCTTTCAGAAAATAATCTAAGTGAATGTCTTGAGTTTTCTCATTCGTGGCATATGATGGGCGAGAGCACTCAGCGACTTGAGGCGGAGCGTCAGGTTATAGACAAGGCATTCCGTAATTTTGATAAATTAGAGCTGTCGGGGGCGTTGTTACGCGTTGACGGCAGGATTGTAGCCTATGCCCTGGGCGAGCGTATGTGGGATAATGAAACCTTTTGTGTTCATTTTGAGAAGGCTTCGCCTTTATTCCCTCAGGCATATGCGGCTATAAATAAGCTTTTTGCAGAAAAATCCCTTGGGGATTATAAATATATAAACCGTGAGGACGATGCCGGCGTTGAAGGCTTGCGCAAAGCAAAAATGTCCTATCAACCCGAGTTTCTCGTGAAAAAATACTATGCAAAAATCATTTGAAATACGACATCCGAGTGTTGACGAATACACCTCTTTACAGGCCTTATGGCTGAGGTGTTTTGACGATGCGCCGTATGTTGTTGAGCGTTTTTTTGAGAATACCGTAACACCCGAGAATGTTATTGCGGCATACAGCGGTGATAACCCGGTGAGTGTGTTGTATATGATTGAATGCGTAATCAGAAACAGAGGCGTCGAATATAAGAGCTACTATGTTTACGCTGTTTGCACCGACCCGCATTTCCGTGGTATGGGATTGATGAAAAAATGCTTTGATTTCCTTTTTGAAGCTGCCGAAAAACGGGGGATTGACTATCTTTTCCTCGTTCCTGCACAAGATAATCTTTTTGGAATGTATAAAAAACTCGGTTTTAAAAACGGCTTTTTCTGTTCTGAAAGAGTGATTCCTTCACAAATGTATTGCGGGGAAGCTCCCGTTACGGAAAACCTTGGTTTTGAGGATTATAAAAATTTACGCAAGAGTTTTTCGGGGAAAATAGCCCTTGCGAGCCTTTGTGAAAAGGGCTTTAAAGGCTTTCTGTCACCGCAAAGTGAAACCGTAAAGGCTGTTAAGTGCAAAGATTCTTACGGCGTGTATGAAGCAGAGGGTGACACTGTTACGGTGCACGAGTTGTTCGGTGACGAAAAAACAGTTTTACAATGTATTTTCAGTTTGACAAAAGCGGCTTCGCTCACTGTCAGGGGAGTAGCATTTGAGGGCAACTCAAAACAAGTGGGAATGTGGCTTGCATTAAAAAATGCCCCACAGCTTGAAAACGCTTTTTTCGGTATCCCGTATGGAGGGTAATTTATGTTTTATGTTTTTCTTGCAAACGGATTTGAAGAAATAGAGGCTTTGGCACCCGTTGACTTTCTGAGAAGAATGGGTGTTGAGGTTTTAACTGCAGGTGTCAGCGGTAAGAATGTCCGCGGCGCTCACGGTATAAATGTTGAAGCGGATATCCTTGCTTCGCAGATAGTTTTGAATGATAATCTTCAGGGGGTTATGCTTCCCGGCGGTATGCCCGGAGCGGATAATCTCAATGAATGTGCCGATGTTCATAAAGCAATAGATTATTGTATAGATAATAACAAAACGGTGGCAGCTATTTGTGCAGCACCGTTTATCTTAGGAAGAAAGAATTTACTCAACGGAAAAAAAGCAACCTGCTTCCCGGGCTTCGAAAATCAACTTTCGGGAGCCGATGTTTTAGGCGATGGCGTTGTTACCGACGGCAATATAATCACCGCAAAGGGTGCGGGCGTTGCCTGGGAATTCGGTGCCGCAATCGGTGCTCAGCTTGTGGGTAAAGAGAAAAGTGACACAATACTTAAAGCAATTCAATGGAAAAAGTAATTGATATAAGACCTATAAAGAAAAAATTGCGCGCCGAAGCAAGAGAGATGAGGCGTTCAATAAGTCCTGACAGGAAAGCTTCACTTGACAGGAAAATAAAAAACAAATTACTCAATTTGTGGTCGGTACGCGAGGCCGAAGCGGTGCTTTGCTATGTGTCAACGGATATTGAGGTTGATACACGGGAGTTTATAAGCGCACTTCTGCAAATGGGTAAGCGGGTAGCAGTGCCAAGGTGTGAGGGCGAAAAATCCAATATGAATTTTTATTATATAAATTCATTGGATGAGCTCTCCTCGGGTAGCTTCGGCGTGGATGAGCCTGACCCGTCCAAGCATATAATAATAGGTGATACAAGGAATTGTGTTTGTATAGTGCCTGCATTTATGTTCGATAAACAAGGTTACCGCCTGGGTTACGGCAAGGGCTATTATGATCGATATCTGTCGCGCTACAAAGGCTCGACAATCGGAATATGCTATGCCGATAATTTAGTTGAAGAGCTTTTTCACGGTAAGTATGACAGAAGTGTTGATATGGTAGTTACCGAGAAAGATATTATAAGCGATATCAATCAATCGAAAGATGTTTAAAGGGGGTCATAATAATGGCTGATAGATTTAACGATTATGATGAACTTTTAGGTAAGTTTGAAGGTAAAAAAACTGATGCTAAAAAAGGCGTCAACAAAGGAACTGCACCCAGAAGGACTGTAAGCGGCAGGGGCAATGCACCTCAGAATACCCCAAGACCTTCGCGTAATTCTGCTCAGGGTAACGATGTTCACGGCAATACGCCTGCTAAAAATGCTCCTGAAAAGAATCAGGGCTATAAAGGCGGAGTTTATTTCTCAAATGCTCCCCGTAATATTAACAGAGCAGTCAATAAAATGAACAACGAAACAAGGCGCCGTGCTCCTCGTGGCAGTGCACCACCCATGGTTAACGGTAAACCTCCGAAGCAAAGCAAGGCAGCGGGCTTTTTCAGTTCACCCAAGTTTTTACGTCCTGTTATATGTATAGGTGTTATCGCCATTGTCAGCCTCATTCTCTGTGTTTACGGTATAGGCTGTATAAACGACGTTCTTAATCTCAATAAGGATGAAACCACCGTTGAAATTACCGTTCAGCAGGGTATGACCGACGACGAGGTTCTTGATATCCTTCACGATAACGGTCTTATTAAAAATAAATTATTCTGCAAGCTTTTCCTTTCTGTATTTGACCAGGACGGCGAGTATATTTCCGGCGGCTATACCTTAAGCCCCTCCATGGGTGTTGAAAAAATGATAGCCACTATGAAGAGTGACTATACCAACGCAGATACAGTAAAGCTTACCTTCCCCGAAGGCTATACCATTGACCAGATCGGAGAAAAGCTTGAAGCAAACGATGTATGTACTGCAAAAAGCTTTATTAATACATTACAGAATGTTGATTTTTCCACCGAGTATGATTTCCTCGAAGCAATACCCGATAAAGAAAAACGTTTCCGTGTGCTCGAAGGTTACATTTACCCCGATACATACGAGTTTTATGTAGGGGAAAATGCATCCAGCGTAGTAAGACGCTTCCTTGATAACTTTGAAAGCAAGTGGACTGAGGAATATCAGGAGCAGGCAATTGCCAGAGGTCTTACTGTTGATGAGGTCGTGATTATGGCTTCAGTTCTCCAGAAGGAGGCTGCAAACTCTGAACAGATGCCCATGATTGCGGGTATTCTTTACAACCGACTTGACAGACCCAATGCATTCCCGCTTCTTCAGTGCGACTCTACCGAGGATTATCTTCTTGATACCATTAAACCCGGACTCAGCTCAAGTGTAGAGGATACTCAGCGTTATATTGAATTCCGTGATAATTACGACACATACAGCGAGGAGTGTAAGGGCTTGCCCGTAGGTGCTATTGCGAACCCGGGCGATGCGGCTATCAGAGCGGCACTTTTCCCTGAAGAGACAAGTTACCTCTATTTCAGACACGATAAAAATGGTAATATCTACTATGCAAACTCCTTTGCAGAGCATCAGGCTAACGCAAGTAAAGCGGCAAAAGCAGATTCTGAGTAAACAAAAAATACCTGTGGGCACCGAAAGTGCCTGCAGGTATTTTCATATAAATTCACATATAATACTGTTTGAAATTAAAAATCCCTTTCGGGTCAGTGACAGGTTTTCGCCGTCAAAATCCACAAAGCCTTGCTCTTTAAAAAGGGGGGCTTTCTTTTTTATTTTTTCGGCGGATTCTTCGCCGTAAAGCTCTGTAAGTTCGTGTGTGTTAAGTCCTTTTTTCAGGCGAAGCTTCAACATAATATACTCGTCGCTGTCGCCGCCGTTGCCGTCAAAGATGACCTTTTGTCCATTTATGAAGCTTTCGGTGTCGCTCTCGGAATAAAAGCGTTTGCCGTCGATAAAGGAATGTGCCGCGGCACCTATGCCCAGGTAGCTTTCAAGCTCCCAGTATTTGGTGTTGTGACGGCTTTCGTATGAGGGCTTTGCAAAATTTGATATTTCATAGTGGGAAAAGCCAGCCTTTGTAAGTGTGTCGGCACATTGATTGTATAAATCGCAGACAGCATTTTCATCGGGGAAAGCGTATCTCTCCCTGTGGGTATCAAAGAATGTGCCGTCCTCAATTTTCAATATGTATGCGCTTATGTGCTTTACATTGCAGTCAATGGCGAAGCTTAAGGTTTCATTAAGACTTTCGGCAGTCTGCGAGGGTATTCCCAGGATTATGTCAAGGGATATGTTATCAATACCCTTATCCTTTAAAAGTTCAATAACCTTTTTAATTCTTTGTCGGTCTGCTTGTCTGCCGAGCGCGCGCCTTTCGCTATCCACAGCGGATTGCATTCCTAAGGATATACGGTTTACACCGCATTTTTTGAAATAGGGTATAAGATTTTCAACAGGGGAGTTGGGGTTACATTCAACGGTGATTTCTCCGTCTTTTATATTGAATTTTTCTTTTGCAGCTTCAATAATACGGCATAAATCCTCGCCGTGCAAAACCGAAGGTGTGCCGCCGCCTAAGTACAGAGTGTCTGCAGTAAAATCATGGGATAAATATTCACCCGAGCGGCGCAGAGTTTTAATTTCGTCAATCAACGCCTCAACATATTCCTTTTGCTTTTCTTCCTTGCAACGGTAAGAATAAAAGTCGCAATAGGGACATTTGGAGTTGCAGAATGGTATGTGAATATATACTCCGCTCAACGGCTCACCTCCTTGAAATAGTATAGGTGTAATTATACTATTCCTCTGTGTTTTTTTCAACCGTTTTTTCCATGCGCCTGATAACATAGCGGTTTTTGCAGCCGCCCATTGCATTACGGCATTTGTGCAGATTAAGGCACCTGAGCTTCTTGTTGCCGTTGTGAAAGGTGATTTCTTCCAGAATGATGTTTTTATCTACAATATTGCAGTATTGCTCATAAGTAAAAGAATGTTTATTCATAAAAAACCTCTGATATTTATATTCTTTTCATATTATGCGCGGACACCTGCGGTTATAATCTGTAATAAAATATATTTTTCGGACATATTCATTAACAACTTGAAAATATCGGAAGTGATTATATGTTGTATGTTTTGGGGGCAGTTCTTTTGGTTATTGCTCTTTTGATATTCAAGAAAAGCGGTAATTTCTTAAAAGCTTTTCTTACAAGCGCCGTCGGAGGTGTGACCGCCTTGTGCGCAGTGAGCGCAGTATCTCTGGTAGTGCCCGTGTCCGTGGGTCTCAACTGGTATTCCCTGGCATTTTCCGTGTTTTACTCAGTGCCCGGAGTTGTGTTTTTGCTTCTCAGTGATACTTTTGTTTTTTGATTGCGTCCTCCTTGAAATCTTATACGAAAGGTTGTATAATCGTGTAAGAACAGGAGGATTCTATGGCACGCAATTTTACAAAAGTATATATCACACCAAAAGGTGAAAAACATATTAAATCAGGGCATCCCTGGGTGTTCGGTGAGGAAATAACCGAGGTTTCGGGCGGTTACGAAAACGGTGATATTGTTGATGTTTTTACTCAGAAAAACAAATATCTGGGTTCAGGCTATATCAACGATAACTCCAAAATCAGAGTACGCATTATTTCCCGTAATGCCAACGATAAATTTGACGAGGCTTTCTATGAAAGGCGCATACGGTACGCCCTTGATTACCGTCGCACTGTTATGGGCGACGGGGATTATAAATGCTGTCGTCTTATTTTCGGTGAGGCGGACTCATTCCCGGGACTTACGGTTGACAGATTCAATAATATTATCGTTGTTCAGGTGCTTTCTTTAGGTATTGAAAGGGTAAAACACTTCATTATCACAAAGCTTGTGGAGGTGCTTCGGGAACAGGGCGAAATAATTGATGCTGTTTATGAGCGTAACGATGTGGCAATACGCGAGCGCGAGGGTCTTGAGCAGTACAAAGGCTTCTATAAAGCAGAGGGCTTGAAAACGGACCTTTCGGGCATTACTGAGATTACCGAAAACGGCATTAAATACGCGGTGGATTACATAAACGGTCAGAAAACAGGGTATTTCCTTGACCAGAAATATAACCGTATGGCAATAAGAAAAATTGCTAAAGGCAGAAAGGTTCTTGACTGCTTTACTCATACGGGAGCTTTTGCTCTTAATGCCGCGGCAGCAGACGCCCTGCTTGTAACCGCAGTTGATATTTCCGAGGACGCTCTGGCGAGTGCAAAACGCAATGCATCACTTAACGGCTTTACGAATATGGAGTTTAAGTGCGCCAATGTTTTTGACCTTTTAACCCAAATGAAGGAAACAAATTCCTGTGACTATGATTTTATTATTCTTGACCCGCCTGCATTTACTAAAAGCAGTGCAACGGTTAAAAGCGCATACAGGGGATATAAGGAGATAAATCTCAAGGCGATGAAGCTTCTGCCCCGTGGCGGTTATCTGGCAACCTGCTCGTGCTCTCACTTTATGCCCGACGAGCTTTTTAAGAAAATGCTTTGTGAAGCGGCTGCTGATGCAGGGGTATCTCTCAGGCAAATCGAGTGCCGTCAGCAAAGTGCCGACCATCCCATATTATGGAATGTCCCCGAAACAGATTATCTTAAGTTTTATATTTTCCAGGTAGTATAAAATAAGCGTTGAGTTCGTTTTAAGGAACTCAACGCTTTGCTTTTTCAGATATATTTTCTTGCAAGGAAGAAGCAAACCCACAGGGCTATTACGAATGCACTTTCTGCAGGGATTGCGAGCTTCGTGTAAGGGCATTTCCAGCCCTTGTCAACGAAAAGGAATGTTGTCCTGGTGACAAGCACCGTCGTTGCAAAGAACATACCGCCTATAAGTGAATAATAACCTGTACTCAAGGTGAACATAAGGAACAAAAGGAAAGCACCCAGGGCGAATGAAATACCGCCGTAGTAAACGCGGATTTCAGTTTTACCTGCGTTATCCACCGGCTTTATTGAGAAGCTCTCGGCGTTTTTCAGTGGCTTTGATATAAATACTATTGCCATACCGAAGAAATAAAGCGATAAACAGATAGTAGCAAACATTGCGGGAGGGTTAGTATCCCATATTTGTCGTAAAATTTCCATAAACACACCTCGTTTGTTAAGATGTATTGATTTTATCACATAGTTATTTGAAAATCAATAAAACTAATCTTGCTATTTTACTCGGAATGTGCAAAAATAAATACAGTGAATTATGGAGGGATAGTATGAGCAAAAATATTGTTGTGGCAGGCTTGGGTCACGGTGGCATTGTTGCGGCAGCATGGCTTTCGGAAAAGGGCTTTAATGTCACTGTTTATGAAAAAGGCAAGGAGGGCACTCTCGGTCACGACTGGACCGATATGTTTGACCCCAAGGCACTTGAGTTTGCGGGTTTACCCATGCCCAAGGAAGATATATTTAAATATAAAGAGGATATGACCTTCAGCGGACCGTCATCCCAAAAGGTTTTAACTCAGTATATTACCGATAAAAATATGCAGATTGTAATGGAGCGTAAGGATTTATATACATATCTTATAGATTTTGCTTTGGAGAAGGGCGTTAAAATAGTCTATGATTGCGAAGTTACTTCACCCATAATGAATGGAGAAAGAGTGGTTGGTATCAAAACCGCAAAGGGTGATGTTTTTGGGGATCTGATAATTGATTCCTGCGGTATGAATTCCCCCGTACGCCGTAATTTACCCAAAAGCCTTAATATACAGAATGAAATCGAAGACAGCGGTAAAATCAGAATATACAGAGCCTTTTATAATAAATGCTCCGATGATGAAATTCTGGGTGATTTTAAAATTATACTTTATGCAGGCGGTCACCCGGGTATAAGCTGGGTTTCTTGTCACGATGAATACACGGATGTGCTTATCGGCAGATTCACGCCCTACGATGAAAAGGAGGCGCTTGAATTCACCGAGTTTTTGCGCAGAACAAACCCAAGATTGGGTAGGGAAAAATTACGAGGCGGTCAGTTCGCGGAGATCCCCGTAAGACATAATTTGTCAATAATGGTAGCTGACGGCTATGCTGCAATAGGGGACAGCGCCTTTATGCCCATGCCCCTTATAGGTAACGGTATAGCAAATGCAATAATGGCGGGAAAAATACTTGCAGATACCGTATCGGAGGACGAAAATGAGCTTTACACTGCCGAGACCTTGTGGGGTTATCAGGTGGGGTATTATAAAAAAGTCGGTGCGCTCTTAGCTCCGGTTGAATGTGTAAAGAGTGCATTACTGAAGCTCAGCGTTAAAGATGTTGACTATTTATTCGCTACTGAAATTGCAAGTGACGACGATATGAAAATTATCTCGGGACTTAAAACCCCCAAGGAAGCAATAAGGATAATAAAAAGCGAAATTCCTAAAAAAATAAAAAGTCTTAACAACAATAAGCACCTTGTAGCGGTTGTAATGGGTATCGGTGCAAAGATGTGTAAGGTCCTGGCGGTCACATCCCGTATGCCCGGTAAATGGGATAAAGAAAAGGTTGTAAAATGGGCAAAATCCTACGACAAGGCGTTTAAATAAAAATCCGTAAATTTTAAAAATTTTTGGAATTTACTATTGACATTCGGGTAAACTGATAGTATAATATCACTCGTTCCTAGCGGGATAGTGTAACGGTAGCACGACAGACTCTGACTCTGTTTGTTGGGGTTCGAATCCCTATCCCGCTGCCAAAAATAAAAGTCGCAAGCGTAAGTTTGCGACTTTTATTTTTGTATTATTCATTATTCAATATTCATCATTCATTATTCATTCCTGCTTTTGCGACTTTTTAATGAATAATGAATATTGAAGTCGCTTCGCTGATGAATAATGAATAATTATAAATTACTTTTAATTGCGTTATTCTTATTAAGAGGTATAAATGATGAGAGATAATATTTTAGTAGAAAACTATTGATTTTTAACAAGAATTGTAAATTTACATAACCATCTTATAAAAACGTCTAAATAAACAATCATATCAAAGTAAATTTTTAGAAACGTTACTTTGATTGGGCAAATATCAATGAAGTCAACTATGCTCGTAAGTTTGCGACTTTTATTTTTGTATTATTCATTATTCAATATTCATCATTCATTATTCATTCCTGCTTTTGCGACTTTTTAAGAATCTGAATATTGAAGTCGCTTCGCTGATGAATAATGAATAATTGAAAAATCCCTTTAATTGTGTTATTCTCATAAAGAGGTGATATGATGCGGGATAATATTTTAGTAGATAAAACTATTGATTTTGCAGCAAGAATTGTAAAACTTCATAAATATCTAATAAAAACACACAAGGAAACAATTATAGCGAAACAAATTTTTCGTAGCGGAACTTCAATTGGTGCAAATATCAATGAAGCGAACTACGGTCAAAGTACCGCGGATTTTATATCAAAGATGCACATCGCTTTAAAAGAAACAGCAGAAACTGAATATTGGTTAAAGTTGCTTGTTAAATCTGAGTATTTATCAGAAAAAGAAGGCGCATCTTTGATAAATGACTGCTTAGAGATTAAAAGAATATTAATTGCATCAATAAAAACAGCAAAAGAAAATAAAGATAAAAAGTCGCAAGCGTAAGTTTGCGACTTTTATTTTTGTATTATTCATTATTCAATATTCATCATTCATTGTTCATTCCTGCTTTTGCGACTTTTTAAGAATCTGAACATTGAAGTCGTTTACTGATGAATAATTGAAAAATCCCTTTAATTATGTTATTCTTCTTAAGAGGGGTATAAAAAATAATGTTTCGGTTGTTATAACTTAAATATATACAACCATCCATCAACACTGCAAAGGAGACTGTAAAATGAAAAAGTACACTTCCCGCTCTGCCAAATGGTTGGGTATTTTATCCTTGGTCAGTGTCGTGATATCAATAACAAGTATTATTCTGATTATACTTAATTCTTCGGATATCGGATTACGAGTCGGAATAATTACCGGCGGAGTTACAGTTAGCCTTCTTTTGCTTGTGTGCTATTTGTCTGAAAAAGATCGTGCCCTGGCAATGGATGCTGATAAAATTATCCTTCCGAGGGGCGCATATGTAAACGGTAAAATGGCTTTCAAAAAAACTGTCGTAAAAATGAGCAAAATCAAATCTGTTGAAAGTAAACTGCATAATGGTGACGGGTTAATTTCCAAGGATACTTTTTTTCACACCTTAAATTTAAAAGACGGCACAAAAGTTACTGTTACACTTTATGCTTTCGGCAAAAAAACAGAGAAAGAAATATTAGAAACCATACAAAAAAGTATCATATAAATTACCCATATATCCATATTTTTGGCACTTCGTTTACGGTGGCTTTTGTTTTTGAAAAATATATAGTTTTTACCACATCTGTGACTACTGTACGGATGTGGTTTTCATTTATATTTGTTGTCTTTTGCATTTTTTGTGTTATAATATTTATGCATTAACCTCTCTTGTGAAGAGAGGGGGACCGACACGAAGCATAGCGGAGTGTTGGTGGAGAGTTATAGTGCCGTAGGCACGTATAATAAAATCTTTTACCTAATATTTTTTACGGGATGTGACCGATACGAGTACAAATGCTGATAAACAGTACAAGCTGATGACCGAAACCTCGGTGGGTAAGCTTATAATTAAGCTGGGCATACCCACAACCATCAGTATGCTTGTTACCAATATCTATAATATGGCGGATACCTATTTTGTAGGCACGCTGGGTACAAGTGCCAGCGGTGCGGTAGGTATTGTTTTCGGACTTATGGCTATTCTTCAGGCTGTGGGCTTTATGTTCGGTCACGGTGCGGGTAGTATAGTTTCAAGACGGCTCGGCGCTAAGGATAACGAAACCGCAAATAAAGTCGGTAGTGCGGCATTTTTTGCCTGTCTTGCTTCGGGTGTGGTTATTTCAGTTCTCGGCATTGTGTTTTTGTCGCCCTTTCTGAGATTATTGGGCAGTACCGATACAATTCTGCCCTTTGCACGGAAATATGCTTTCTGGGTTTTACTCGCAGCACCCGTTACCATGGCGAGCTTTGTTCTGAATAATATTTTGCGTTACGAGGGTAAGGCCGCCCTCGCTATGATAGGCTTAACCGCAGGCGGTTTTCTTAATATTTTCGGTGACTGGTTGCTCATAAAAGTTTTTGGTATGGATATAAGCGGTGCGGGCATTTCTACCGCTGTTTCTCAGGCTATCAGTTTTCTCATTCTTTTAATGATGTTTATTCTGGGTAAGACCCAGTGTAAATTATCAGTTAAGAATTTAATCAAGGGCTTACCTCAGATTAAAAATATAATGTTTACAGGGCTTCCCAGCCTTACCCGTCAGGGACTTTCCAGCGTTTCAACAATGCTTCTGAATAATATGGCGGGTGTTTACGGTATAGCCGCAGGTTATGGGGATGCTGCTGTTGCGGGTATGACCATTGTCAACAGAATTTGCTTCTTTATTTTCGCCGTGGGTCTCGGCATCGGTCAGGGCTTCCAGCCTGTGAGCGCGTTTAATTACGGGGCAAAGAAGTTCAAAAGGGTTAAAAAGGGCTTTATCTTTACTTTTATTGTAGGAGAGTCACTTCTGGCAATTCTTGCCATAATAGGTCTCTTTTTCAGTGACAGCCTCGTGGGCTTTTTCAGGGATGACCCCCGGGTTATTGAAATCGGCTCTTTTGCCCTCAAGGCTCAGCTTATAGCCCTGTTTTTCCAGCCTCTTTCCATTTGTTGTAATATGACATTCCAGAGTGTGGGTAAGAATAAGTCCGCTACATTCTTGTCTGCATTGAGAAGCGGTCTTGTGTTTATTCCGATTCTTTTTATAACCACGAAATTTTTCGGACTCACAGGTGTGCAGATTTCCCAGGCGTTGGCGGATGTTGTTACATTCTTTATAGCCATACCGTTCACGCTTGTTTTCTTTAAACACTTGAGAAAGGAAGAAGAAAAGCTATGATTTACGGCATAGATAAACAGAAAAAAGAGTCTGCTTATATGCAGCTGTATAAGCAGCTGCGCCGTGACATAGTAAACGGAGTTTATAAATACGGTTCAAAACTTCCTTCCAAAAGGCTTGTTGCCACGGAATCGGGAGTAAGCGTAATCACCGCCCAGCACGCTTTTGAGCTTTTGTGTGACGAGGGGTATGCCGAATCACGGCAGAGAAGCGGTTATTATGTTATTTACAGCGCAGGCGAGTGCCTGCCCGTGTCCGAAAAATCCGAAAATATCAGGCAGAGCAATTACCATAATGTAAGTACGGAGTTTCCTTTTTCCGTTTACTGTAAAACAGTCCGTAAGGTCCTTAGCGATTACGGGGATAATATACTGGTTAAATCACCCAATAACGGTTGCCGTGAATTGCGTCAGGCGATAGCATCATATCTCGGGAGAAGCCGCGGTATAAATGTTGAGGCAAAACAGATTATAATAGGCTCGGGCGCCGAGTATCTTTACAGTATTATTGTTCAGACCCTCGGCAGAAACAGGGGAGTGGCAATAGAGGACCCCTCTTACGAGAAAATCCGAAAGGTTTACATAGCCAACGGAGTTAATTGCGAAATGTTGAAAATGGGCTCAGACGGTATAAAGTCAACGGAGCTTGAAAAGGCAAAATCAACAGTTCTGCATGTAACACCCTTCAACAGCTTCCCCAGCGGTATTACTGCAGGTGCATCAAAGCGCAGTGAGTATGTGCGTTGGGCAAAGGATCGAAAAGGCTATATTATAGAGGATGACTTTGATTCGGAGTTTACCGTGTCAATGAAAGCGGAGGATACCCTCTTTTCATTGGCACCCGAGTGCACGGTGTATATGAACACTTTTTCAAAAACCATAGCGCCTTCTGTCAGAATAGGGTATATGGTATTACCCCTGAACCTTTTGGAGGAATATGAGAAAAAAGTGGGCTTTTACTCCTGTACAGTTCCCGTGTTAGAGCAAATCGTCTTAGCCGAGATTATTGAAAACGGCGACTTTGAAAGACACATAAACCGGGTGCGCAGGAAGAGGAGAAACAATAAAATATAATTAGGAGTTAGGAGTTAGGAGTGAGGAGTTAAGGCGATTGTAATAAAAATGATTTGTGAAGCAAATCAATTCATGGAGCATAGCGAGAAATCATGACCTTTCGGTCAATTCATGGCATTTGCCAAATCATTATTTGCTTCACATGAATTGCTTATCGGCATGATTTGATTACATCATGAATTGCCTTGCGGCATGGATTTATCATTAACTTAGCGGTTTAGGCAAGCCTAAACCCTACGGTGGTTTATCGTCCTATGGAAATGAAGAAGATAAATCACGACATTGTCGTGTATGTAATCAATAAAAGGGTACTCCTTTTTTCTCTTAATTTTAAAATAAATTAAAAAACCGGTTGACATTTAAGCTTTGTTGTGATAATATACTTAGGCAATATGCAGAGATACCGAAGTGGTTATAACGGAACGGTCTTGAAAACCGTCGTACGGCAACGTACCGTGGGTTCGAATCCCACTCTCTGCGCCACCTCTTTTGAGGACAATTGAATATCCGTATTCAGTTACCAATGCAGAAGTACTCAAGTTGGTGACGAGGCGCCCCTGCTAAGGGCGTAGGTCGGGAAACCGGCGCGAGAGTTCGAGTCTCTCCTTCTGCGCCAAGTAAAAAGGATATCCTACGGGATATCCTTTTTACTTTGTTTTAATAAATTAGGGGGGAGAGACTCGAACTCCCCTCGGCGAAGCCGAACATAATCGGATGTTTGCGTAGCAAACGCAAGGCAGAGCCTTGCGAGTCTCTCCTTCTGCGCCAAGTAAAAAGGATATCCTACGGGATATCCTTTTTACTTTGTTTTAATAAATCAGGGGGGAGAGACTCGAACTCCCCTCGGCGAAGCCGAACACAATCGGTTGTTTGCTACGCTTTACAATCCGGCGCTTGCGCCCCAAAATTATTCATTATTCATTATTCATTAAAAAAACTCCCCTCGGCGAATGGGTAAGGTTGCTAAGGACAGATAAAATTATTGGGAGACACTTTGTGATGAAGTGCTCCCAATTTTTTATATAAAAAGTGACACTTTCGGCTTGAAAGTGTCATAGTGGGTTATATACTCTAAAGGCAATTACGCCAAAGTGAAAATATTTTCTTCGGTGAGTATTAAGTGATATTGCAAATTAAAATTTGCAGTTATATTTTTGATAAATCAAAAGTGATATTGAAGCCTTACGGCTTCAGTGTTATTTTATTCGCCGAAAACTGCCGAA
>JAZQLZ010000015.1:0-2147 GCA_045543075.1 Acutalibacteraceae bacterium | reverse complement strand
CTTCAGGTTGACCTGCTGTACGCCATAAGAAAGTAACAACCTGTGCTCTTGAGCAGATTTCATCAGGAGAGAAAGCAGTATTACTTGTACCTCCGGTTATTTTACTGCCGAATGCCCATTTTACAGGTTTGTAGAAATAATCGCTTGTTTTTACATCTGCAAACGGCAATGTTATTGCCGCAGGCTCGGGTGAACCAATCATTCTATGGAGGAAAGTAACAACCTGACCTCTTGAACAATTTGCATCCGGTGAGAATGTGTTTGCACTTGTTCCGCCCGTGATACCATTTTCTGCCGCCCACAAAACAGCATCATAGTAATACTGCCCCTTTATCACATCAACAAAAGGATTGGATTTTGTATCCTGCGGTTTTTCTGCTTCAGTTGGTTTTTCAGCAGGTTTTTCTGTTTCCGCAGGTTTTTCGGTTTGAGTCGGTTTTTCTGTTTCGGTAGGTTTCTCGGTTTCTGTTGGTTTTTCCGGTTCTTTTTCCGGTTCCTTTTCCGGTTCTTTTTCTGATGGTGTTTCGAGTTCTTTCTCAGGCTCTGTTACTGTGACTTCTTCGAGTTTTTCAAATGTATATCCGATAAACATACCTTCCTCATTACCGCCCATCACCGATAAATTGCGGTTGATAAATCCTTTCACGAGCAAATCACCGTTTGAATCTGTATCAAATTGGTATCCGTCTATCGGCTTTACTTTTATTGCGACATAGTAATATTCACCGGCTTTAAATGTATCGTTCTCATCCATTTTTCGTGCGCCGCCAACACCTTCGTACCAGGTAATACCATACTTTGTTGAATTGGGATCAACCGTATCAATATAATAGAGTCCGTCTTCACGCTGGTTTTCGGCTTTGAAGGAAGGCTTTTCTCCTATTACGGGTTCTTGAATTTCGTACGATACAGCACCCATTATTTTTTCTTTGGCAGCTCCTAAATAATCGTATTCCTCAAGTACCACAAGCCTGCCGGCTCCGTCAAACCTAATGTCATAACCGACAGCAACGCTGTTAAAAGTAACCACCACATCCGGAAGTCCCGTGGATTTACGAGCAAAAGCATAACCGTCCTTTGCTTCCAATACAACTTCAAACGTATAGGTGTTTTTTTCTGCAAAAACTCCTGTAAACGGAAGAGCTAAAGCAGCACCTGTGCTTTGGTAATTCTCATACCACGTTGCATCGTACCCTTCCACACCCTCGCTGTATTTCAGATAATGCGGACGGGCAATGGACTGTCTTCCAATTTTTGGTTCTATAATATCCGAAACATTAACATGTGTGATTTCCTTATGTTCCGTTACTTCGGGGAAGGTATAAGACACAACCGTCATAGCCCATGTTTGATACTCAAAGGCTTTGCTGACCTTAGCTTCCTTTCCGTTTACGGTTGCTTTCAAATTATAGGCGGTAGCGGTTGCATCGAATTCATATCCATCCTTTGCTTCCACCCATATTTCAACGGTATAAATATGCCCAGATTGAAAATTCTCGGTCAGCTTCATATATCTTTTTTCTGTTTCGTCATACCAGTCAGCATTTTGATATACCTTGTAGTTTGAATCATTATTTACCATAGTGGCTGTTTTGTGCCATTCTAAAGGCTCACCTGCAACCGGTTTTTCTATATTCAAATCTACTTTGGTGATAACGTCTGTTGCCGTCGCAGTTATCGGCAATATTGACAGCATCATTATTAAACTTAATAAAACACCCAAAAATTTTTTCATTAATGAAATCACTCCTTATTTCTTTTGTATCTCACAAGATTCCCAAAACTGTCCTCGATAGATAATATGTTTTCACATATGGAATATTTGAATGTGCTCGGCATCAAATCACCTGAAAAATGAATTGTTACACTATCTCCGTTATCTGTATATGTAAATTCTTTTTTTGCTTCAAAAAAGGAATAGAATCCCTTCCCGTCATACAGAAAATTATATGCACAAAAGGACAGCTCTGCGCTTACCCAACATCCGATAAGTTTATTTTCCATAGCTATGCCCACGGATCAGCTTCTTTTGGAAGTCTAATTTCAGAAAGACATTGAATATCGTTTAAAAACCATTGTCCTGTTGAAGGCTTCTTGCGAAGCTTTACAGAACGCATATTGTCAGCACCGCCACTTTTAACCCAAAG
>JAZQLZ010000014.1:0-212035 GCA_045543075.1 Acutalibacteraceae bacterium | reverse complement strand
TTCCTTGATACCGATGGAGTAGTTACCTCTGCCATCGAATGAGTTGGGGTTGATACCTCTGAAGTCTCTAACTCTGGGAAGAGCGAGATTGAAGAATCTATCAAGGAATTCATACATACGGTCACCACGAAGAGTAACCTTTGCACCGATGTCCATACCTTCACGAAGTTTGAAGTTAGCAACTGATTTCTTTGCTTTGCAAACTACGGGAGTCTGG
Source organism: Acutalibacteraceae bacterium (assembly GCA_045543075.1). Classification (GTDB taxonomy): domain Bacteria; phylum Bacillota; class Clostridia; order Oscillospirales; family Acutalibacteraceae; genus DTU089. Next base: position 211,818 of record JAZQLZ010000014.1, on the reverse strand, counting down.
CCGGTGATCTGCTTGAGATCTTTAATGATAGCGTCAAGAATCTTGGAGTTATCTTTAATCTCACCTGTTGTAACGCTAACAACGATTTTATCAAGCTTGGGAATCTGCATAACACTCTTGTAGCCGAATTTCTTCATAAGCTGAGGGGCTACGTCAGAGTTGTAATATTCTTTAAGTCTTGCTGACATTTTTAGACCCTCCTTAATTAAAACTTAGCGCCGCAAGATGCTTTCTTGCAAACTCTGAACTTTTTGCCGTTTTCAATGATGTGACCAACTCTTGTAGCCTGACCACATTTGGGGCAAATAAGCTGAACTTTATCCGCATAAAGAGCGCTTTCAGCTTTAATAATGCCGCCTGCTTCGCCCATCTTGCGGGGTTTTACGTGTTTGGAAACGATGTTTACGCCTTCAACAATAACCTTGCCTTCTGAGGGAGATACCTGAAGTACCTTGCCTTTTTTGCCGCGGTCTTTGCCCTGAATAACGATGACCTCGTCGCCTGTTTTGACATGAACTTTACTCATTAGTCGTACCTCCCATTAAAGTACTTCCGGAGCAAGAGAGAGGATCTTGAGATATTCTTTCTCACGAAGTTCTCTTGCAACGGGTCCGAAAATACGGGTACCCTTCGGGTTCTTATCTTCTTTGATTATAACTGCTGCATTTTCGTCGAAACGGATATAAGTACCGTCTTCACGGCGAACGCCGCTCTTTGAACGAACAATAACAGCCTTTACAACGTCACCTTTTTTTACAACGCCACCGGGTGCTGCTTTCTTGACAGAAGCCACGATAACATCACCTATGTTGGCATACCTCTTGCCGGTACCGCCTAAAACGCGGATGCACATAATTTCTTTTGCGCCCGTGTTATCGGCTACCTTGAGGTAACTCTGCTGCTGTATCACAGTGTGTGCCTCCTTTTAGCGGCTAAATTATTTAGCCTTTTCAATTATTTCACATACACGCCATCTTTTATCTTTTGATAAGGGACGTGTTTCCATAATCATTACACGGTCGCCGATACCACACTGGTTAGTCTCGTCGTGAGCCTTAACTTTAAGTGTGTGGTTGACAATCTTTCCATAAAGCGGATGCTTTACTCTGTCTTTAATGGAAACGACAACTGTCTTATCCATTTTATCGCTTGTAACGATACCGACACGAGTTTTTCTTAAATTTCTTTCACTCATTTAATTGCCCTCCGTCATTAAGAATTCTTGCCGTTAAGCTGGTTGTCGCGAATTACTGTCATAACTCTTGCGATATCCTTTTTTACGGCGCTTATTCTCATTGGGTTATCAAGCTGATTGATGGCTTGCTGGAAGCGGAGGTTAAAGAGTTCTTTCTTCAGTTCAAGGAGCTTAGCATCCAACTCCGCCTGAGAGAGTTTTCTTAATTCACTTGCTTTCATTCTGCCTCACCATCCTGTTCTGCCTTAACAATAAACTTGCATTTAATAGGAAGCTTGTTTGCTGCAAGACGCATAGCCTCACGAGCAAGAGCTTCGTCAACGCCGCCGATTTCGAACATAACTCTGCCCGGTTTTACGACAGCTACCCAATATTCGGGCGAACCTTTACCTGAACCCATTCGGGTTTCAGCCGGTTTTTCTGTAATCGGCTTATCAGGGAAGATTTTTATCCAAACTTTACCGCCACGTTTGATATATCTTGTCATAGCAATACGGGCTGCTTCAATCTGGTTTGAAGTGATCCATGCGGGTTCGAGAGCCTGAAGACCGAAATCACCATAATTAACTTTGTTACCTCTGTGAGCAACGCCTTTAAGACGGCCTCTCTGTACTCTACGGTATTTAACTCTTTTAGGTAATAACATTACTTGGCTCCTCCTTCCCTTTTGGTCTTACGGGACTCGTGAAGAACTTCGCCTTTGTAGATCCAGATCTTAACACCGATACGACCGTATGTTGTTTTTGCTTCTGCAAAACCGTAGTCGATATCAGCACGGATTGTCTGGAGCGGAATTGTACCTTCATGATACTGCTCTGTACGAGCAATTTCAGCACCGCCGAGTCTGCCGGAAACCTGAGCTTTTATACCCTTAGCGCCTGCCTTCATTGTTCTGCCGATGGACTGTTTAAGAGCACGGCGGAAAGACACACGTTTTTCAAGCTGAGCTGCGATGCTTTCTGCAACGAGCTGAGCGTTGAGGTCGGGCTGCTTGATTTCGGTGATGTTGATGAATACATCTTTATCGCCGCCAAGCATTTTCTTAACTGTTTCTTTAAGTTTTTCAATTTCTGCACCGCCACGACCGATTACGATACCGGGCTTTGCGCAGTAAATGTTGATGCGGACTCTCTTGGGGTCACGCTCAATCTCAACCTTCGGAACGCCTGCCGGAGCAAGGAGTTCAAGAAGGAATTCACGGATTTTGTTATCCTCAACAAGGATATCACCGAATTCACCCTTCTTAGCAAACCAGCGAGATTCCCAGTCTTTGATAACGCCTATTCTTAATCCGGTAGGATTGATTTTCTGGCCCATTATATTTCCTCCTCTCGCTTATTCTGCATCCTTGAGTACAAGGGTGATATGTGATGTCTTTTTGTTAATTCTGTTAGCGCTGCCTCTTGCACGGGGTCTGATTCTCTTGAGAGTGGGACCCTGGCATACCCAGCACTGTGCAACGTAAAGTGAGCTTACGTCCATATTTTTGTTTTCCGCATTTGCGATAGCGGATTTAAGAAGCTTCTCAAGCGGCTCACAAGCGGCCTTCGGTGTGTGCTTGAGAATTGCCATTGCTTCATCTGCAGGCTTATTGCGAATAAGGTCGAGAACTATCTGAACCTTACGGGGAGCTATTCTTAAATAAGTAGCTTTTGCTGTTGCCTCCATTATTACACACTCCTTTCGACCTATTATTTACCGTTATTTGAAGTTTTTGATCCCGCATGACCCTTGAAGGTTCTTGTGGGAGCGAATTCACCGAGCTTATGGCCAACCATATCCTCTGTTACATATACGGGAACATGCTTACGACCATCATGAACTGCAAAAGTATGACCAACAAAATCAGGGAAGATTGTTGAGCTTCTGCTCCATGTTTTAAGAACGATTTTTTCGCCGTTGTCATTCATTTTCTGAACTCTTTCGAGCAGCTTAGGCTGCACATAAGGTCCTTTTTTAATGCTTCTGCTCATTAAATACTGCTCCTTTCCGGCTTATTTGCCGTTACGACGCTTCACGATAAGCTTATCGGAGCGATTCTTCTTGGCTCTTGTCTTATAACCGAGAGCGGGTTTACCCCAGGGGGTAACGGGACCGGGACGACCGATGGGTGATTTACCTTCACCACCACCGTGGGGGTGGTCATTGGGGTTCATAACAGAACCGCGGACTGTAGGTCTGATACCCAAGTGACGTGTACGTCCTGCTTTACCGATTTTAACGTTCTCGTGGTCAAGGTTACCAACCTGACCAACAGTTGCCATACAATTTACGGGCACGTTACGAAGCTCACCGGAGGGAAGTCTGAGAAGTGCATATGCGCCTTCTTTAGCCATAAGCTGAGCTGCGTTACCTGCTGCTCTTGCAAGCTGGCCACCCTTACCGGGATAAAGTTCAACGTTGTGAACGAAAGTACCAACAGGGATATTAACGAGGGGTAATGCGTTACCCGCTTTAATATCTGCTGAGGGACCTGCTACAACTGTATCACCAATCTTGAGACCAACGGGAGCAAGGATGTATGCTTTTTCGCCGTCTGTGTACTCAATAAGAGCGATGTGTGCTGAACGGTTGGGATCGTATTCGAGAGTTTTTACTGTTGCTTCAATATCGAACTTTGTTCTCTTGAAGTCGATTACTCTGTACTTTCTGCGGTTTCCGCCGCCACGATGGCGAACTGTAATTCTACCGTAGCTGTTACGGCCTGAATTTTTCTGAAGAGGCTTTAAGAGGCTCTTCTCGGGAGCAACCTTTGAAAGTTCGGAGTAATCTGTAACCGACATATTACGTCTTGCGTTTGTGGTCGGCTTGAAAACTTTAATAGACATTTTATTCACACTCCTATAATGGTTTTGCGGAGAATGTCAACTCCATACTATACCAAGTGGGGTATAAGTTATTTAAGTTTCAGATTACATCATGCCATCAAAGAACTCAATTGTCTTTGAATCTTCTGTAAGAGTTACGATAGCTTTTTTCCATGAAGCTGTGTAGCCTTCGAATCTACCGTATCTTCTTAATTTGCCGTTAACACTGATTGTGTTAACCTTTGCTACCTTAACGCCGAAAAGTTCTTCAACAGCTTTTGCGATTTCAACTTTGTTAGCGTCACCAGCTACCTTAAAGGTATATTTCTTGGAAACAACACCCATCATAGAAGCTTCTGTGATGATAGGCTTAATGATAATGTCCTGTGCAAGTTTCATTATGCATATACCTCCTCGATTTTTGTAACAGCATCCTTAAGAACTACGATTTTGTCGCAGTTGAGGATATCGTAAACATTGAGAGTATTAACGGTTGCAACCTTTGCACCCTCGATGTTACGGATGCTCTTGTAAATTACTTCGTTGTTTTCGGGAAGAACTACAAGAACTTTTTTGCTTGCTTCAAGAGCTGCAAACATTCTTGCCATCTCTTTAGTTTTGATTGCATCAAGCTTGATTGAATCAAGAACAATCATTTCTTCGGCAGCAACCTTAGAAGAAAGAGCAGATTTCATAGCGAGTCTTCTTACTTTCTTGTTGATTGAGATGCCGTATGTGCGAGGCTTGGGACCAAGAGCGATACCACCGTGATACCACTGGGGTGAACGAGTTGAACCCTGTCTTGCACGACCTGTTCCCTTCTGACGCCACGGTTTCTTACCGCCGCCGCTTACTTCGGAACGAGTTTTTGTGGACTGAGTGCCCTGACGCTGATTTGCTAAATAGCCGACAACTACAAGGTGCATTGCTGACATATTGGGCTCGATGCTGAAAATAGAATCGTTAAGCTCGATGTCTGATACCTTTTTGCCTGCCATATCAAGTACTGATAATTTACTCATCTGTTACACTCCTTCCTTACGCTTTCTTAACGCTGTCAGCAATTACAACGATGCCGCCTTTGGGTCCGGGGATGGAGCCCTTGATAGCGATAAGATTGTTTTCGCTGTCAACTTTGACTACGCTGAGGTTCTGTACAGTAACACGTTCGCTACCAAGGTGACCTGCCATTTTCTTACCTTTGAAGATACGAGCAGGGTCGATAACACCTAAAGAACCGCCGTGTCTTGCAACAGGACCTGTACCGTGTGACTCTCTGAGTCTGCCGAAGTTCCAGCGCTTGATAACACCAGCTGTACCTTTACCTTTGCTCTTGCCTACAACGTCAACGATATCGCCTACTGCAAAGATGTCTGCTTTAAGGATGTCACCAACGTTTACGGATGAGGTATCAGCGAGTCTGAACTCTTTGAGTACCTTTTTGGGGGCAACATCGGCTTTCTTGAAGTGACCTGCTTCAGGTTTGTTCACTCTGCCGACTTTCTTGTCGCCGAAACCAATCTGTACGGCATCATAGCCGTCGTTTTCAGTTGTCTTTTTCTGAACAACTGCGCAAGGACCAGCTTCCATTACTGTTACGGGAATCATATTACCCTTTTCGTCGAAGATCTGAGTCATGCCGATCTTTTTTCCGATAAGACCTTTTTTCATTTTGTTTTCCTCCTGTCAGATTATTGGTTGAGTTTCCTCAACATGACCTGCACCTATATATAAATAGGTATATTTAAAATTAAGCTTTTATCGGATTAAAGCTTAATCTCAAAATCAACACCGGCGGGAAGCTCAAGACCTGTGAGAGCCTCAACAGTTTTGTTTGAGGGTCTGAGAATGTCAATGAGTCTCTTGTGTGTGTGCTGCTCGAACTGTTCACGGGAGTCTTTGTACTTGTGAACTGCGCGAAGCACTGTGATAACCTCTTTTTCTGTGGGGAGCGGAATGGGACCGGAAACCTGAGCGCCTGTACGCTTTGCAGTTTCAACAATCTTTTCTGCTGCCTTGTCAACGAGGTTGTGGTCGTAACCCTTAAGTCTGATTCTGATTTTTTCCTTAACTGCCATTTTAAACGCCTCCTAATAATTTTGGCGGGCTGCGCAAGTTTTAACAACTGTCCCGGGCTTATCGCCCCTTCCGTTTAAAAACCGGAATGTCAATTCCGGGATATACTCACGCTCCGAAACAACACCGAAGCCGCAGTTAAGGACGGCAGACGGTTTGATATCGGTATTTAATCGCCCGGTTTTAAATCGGACATACTCCGCGGAAATTCCCTGCCTCAGTGGGCAGCCACCTCCCGCATCAACGCATATCTGCTCGCGTCAGGGCATAAAAAGATAGGGACACGCCCTTCGCGCGCCCTATCATAATATCACAACCTTTTAAAGATTGCAAGTGTTTTTTGTATTTTTTTGAGAATTTTTATAATTTTTTTTGTTAGATATTTACAATGGTTTTTTCGGGATGTTTCAGTTGAGTCCCGTAAAATAATCCGGATATTGCTCCATTATGATAACCTTTACCATATTAAAACATAAAACACCCTCTGCGTAAGATACGCCTACATTACCCACACCGCTTTCGGTAGCAACCTTAATATTTCTGTCCAGATCAATCTGATAGACCTTCTTTAAGGTGTCGGGACTTTTTACTATATTGCCTGCAGAATCCTTGGTGCCGTCAAACTCAAGTACAAAGTTATTTCCCGTATCGGGTACACTGTATATGGCAACGAGCAAATCAGTATCCACATTGTATTCACCTGCAACAAGCTTTATGTACTGATTTTCGTGATGGTCCGAAAGCATATTGTCGCCGTTTTTTGATATTTTCTCATATTCTTCAACAAAGGAGTTTTTAGTGGTCTCTTTATTATCCGAACCACCGTTATCCTGCTGCGCTGCATCAGAGGAAGTATTACCGGAAGCTGTATCACTATCTGTGTTTTCAGCGAAATAATCCCCAAACGCATCTTCTGTCGTCTGATATAAGTCACTGTTCTCGACATAAGAAAAATCGTAAACCGGCTTGCCGTTGTCTGAGGAACCTCCCCCTGCCATGCTTGCAATTACTACACCTATAATAATCATGGTTATAACTATGGCAATACCTAAAACAATTACAACCGCACCCAGCTTGCCAATCGGCTTTTTCTCGTTGTTTTCGTTACCCAAAACAATACCTCCGCAACACTATATATAAAAGGTATATATAAAATTCAAAATTTTACTAAAGAAAGAGAGTGCGGTTGTCCGCACTCCCCCTGTGAAAACTATTGCAATAATTCACACTTCTTATAAAGTGTTTTTTGTAGCATAACTTAAGCTACAGTTTCAGTTGCCTCTGCGATTGAGGGAGCAAAGTCAGCAAAGCCCTTAAGAACACTACCGATAATCGGGAAGTCAACGATAGCTGCGAGTGTTCCTTCGTAGCCTACAACATTACCTTCAGCATCAACAACGGGACCAATAAGAGAGTGCATAGCGTCTGCAATTTCCTTTGTATCAAGGCCGTAGTTAGCAAGAAGCTGCCAAATAGAATCTAACATTGATTTGTCCTCCTTTCATCCTATTATGCAATTGTATATTAACATATTATGCTCAAATCTTTTTTCTAAAAAAGAAAAATAAGATATTTTTTTTATAAATTTTCTATATGTTCTAATCTCCGGGGCGTATATACTCCGTCTTTCAGAATAAACTGAGGATTATCACAAGCTGCTTTTCTGAATAAATCCAGGTTCAATTCCTCGGGATACATATCAAGGCAGGACAGTATATCCGTATTTCTCATTCTAAGGTCATGAGCATCGGAGCCCACAAAATCCACAAAACCGCAGTTGAGCATTTCGCAGGCAACATACGCTTCCTTATCCCCAAAAACCCCCGTAGGAGATGCGGCATTCATCTGGAACAGCACACCTTTATCCGAAAGCGTTTCCACACAGGATGCATTATCCATTACAAATTCATATCTCTCAGGGTGGGCAATTATCGGTACAAGACCAAAAGAAGATAAATAATCGCACCAGGAAGCAACATCACCAAAAGTAGTTTTATAAAAATGAAACTCAATTAAAATGTACCGGGAATCACATAAAGTATAAGGCTTAAAATAACGAACATTAAAAATCTCATCATCGCAAAGAATCTCGAACCCTTTTTTTATGATAAGTGACGAATCATTATCCTCAAGACATTCACAAAGAATCTCTGTTTTTTCTTCTCTTTCGTCATAGAGGGCTTCCGCTTGGTCCCAATACATAAGATGAGGTGTCAGAAATAACGTTTTGGTACCCGAATCCTCTGCCTCAAGACACAGCTCCATAGATTCATCAAAATCTGTTGCACCATCATCTATTTCCCACAAGGAATGGGAATGGATATCTGTAATATTACCAAACATTACAACTCTCCTAACTTAAAAAGTTTTATTTTTCGGTCTGCTCTGCTTTTACAGGGATTCTTTTATGCCCTATAATACCTTCATCATACATAAGCTTAAGTACAATCACAGTCAAAGGAACTATAAGAATACCGAGAGCACCCAGGACTCTGCCACCAAGGAACATCGCCATAATGGTTACTATTGAAGGCAAGCCAACCTGATTTGCAACAAGCTTGGGCTCAATAGCCTGGCGTATTACAGTTATAATGGCGTACATAATCAAAAGACCTATACCCAAACCGAATTTACCCGTTACTATAGAAAATACTGCCCAGGGAATGAGAATTGTACCGGTACCGAGAACAGGAATTATATCAACAATACAAGTAACGAAGGCTATAATTGCTATATATCCGCCCTCATAAACACCGATAAGCTTCATAAGATTCAAGCCAAGAAAAACCTCGGTGAATGTTATAAGCATAAGTGTGGCATAAGCCTTTATCAATTTACCGATACCCTTAGTTACTGTTCTTTTCGCTTTAATAAGTTTTTTCCCGGTTTCTTCGGAGCACATTTCAAGAAGCATATCCCTTACCTTGTCATATTCCGATGTCATAAACACGCATGAGATAACCGTTACAATAATACCCACAACAAAAGAAGGAATGCCCTTAACAAAGCTCCATGCACCGCTTAACGGCGCTGCCAGAGCACTAAAGTCAAAATTAGCGGTTTCACCCGAACCGGATGAAAGGTTATCAAAGAAATTTCCGATGTATTCGCTAACCGTTGCCGAAATACCCTTAGGAAGCTTTGAAACGAGATTTAAAGCCGTGCTTTCAACCATTACGAACACATCATCAACAGATGAAATTGAGGTGGACAGGTAGGCAAAGAAGTCTTTCAGCTCCATAAATAAAACATAACCCATACCTGCAAGTAAACCTACCACCAGAACCACCAACAACAAAACCAGCAACGTAGATACAATGCTATGAGCTTTGACCTTCAGTTTTTTGGTCAGCTTTCTTACTATCGGTTGCAAAAACACAGACAGAACAGCTGCAACCACAAACGGGAATATGTAACCCATTGCATATTTAATTAAAAAATAATATAATCCCACAAAAATCGAAAGATACACAAAAGTAATAACAAACGATCTTTTCTTTTCAACAGCTTTGTTCATTTGAGAATCCTCCTCACACAGCTCTATTTTAAACTATAAAAAACAAGAATACAATTAAATTATGTCAAATTTAGTAAAAAATTTAAAAAATATTTATAAAATTCAGTTTTTTCTCTTTATTATCACAAAAAATTATGTTAAAATACATTTTGTATATACTCAAATCGTTTACATATCAATCACCCGCGGAGGTACAAATATGCAGATAGCAATTATGGGCTTCGGAACAATCGGTTCCGGTGTAGCCGAAGTTATTTTAAAAAACCAAAAAAGCATTGTGGCAAAATGCGGTCACAATTCACTTGACATCAAATATATTCTTGATATCCGTGATTTTTCCAATCACGAATTAGGTCGTTATTTCACAACCGACTTTAATGATATTCTTAATGATGCATCAGTAGGTATCGTAGTTGAGTGTATGGGCGGAACAAAGCCGGCTTATGAATATGTTTCCTCCTGTCTCAAAGCAGGTAAAAGCGTTGTTTCGTCAAACAAAGAGCTGGTTGCTGCTCATGGTTACGAATTACTTGAGCTTGCAAAAGAAAATAATGTAAACTTCTTGTTTGAAGCAAGTGTCGGCGGCGGTATTCCCATTATAAGACCTATAAGCCAATGTCTTGCAGCTAATGAAATCTGTGAAATTGCAGGTATTCTTAACGGCACAACCAACTTCATCCTCACAAAAATGATTGAGGATGGTATGGCATTTGAAGATGCTTTAAAGCTCGCTCAGGATAACGGCTACGCAGAGCGCGACCCCTCCGCCGATATTCTCGGTCACGATGCAGCACGCAAAATCTGTATTCTTGCATCCCTTTGCTTCGGCAAACATGTTTACCCCGATGCTGTTGAAACAGTGGGCATCACCGAAATTACTCCCGAAGATGTAGCTTATGCAAAAAATTGGGGCGGTGTTATTAAGCTTATCGGCAGAGCAAAACTTAACGATAACGAAAAAATCAGTATTACTGTAGGCCCCTGCCTTATTCAGAATCACTCACAGCTTGCATCCGTTGACGATGTTTTCAATGCAATACTTGTACGCGGTGATGCAATCGGTGATGTTGTTTTCTACGGCAGAGGCGCAGGCAAGCTTCCCACCGCAAGTGCTGTTGTTGCAGACGTAATCGACTGCGCAAAACACACCGCAAAAAGAAAGGCCTTCGGTTGGGGTCCCGCAGAAGATAATTATGTTATTGATGCATTATTACAGAGCACATCTTTATATGTACGTGCTGAAACAAACGATTATGTTGCTGCTTTCAATGCAGTAAACAAGGCTTTTGAAGCACCCGTTATTCTTCACAGAGAGGATGAACCCAAGACCGAAATCGCTTTTGTAATTCCTCAGATGCGTGAAAAGGAAGCTCGCGCAGTTATTGAAACCTTACCCATTGATGTTAAAGCCGTTCTTCGCGTTCTTGATTATTAAAATATTTCCCTTCTTTGAAAGGATTGAATTTATATGGCTCTTTGCCCTAAATGTCACGGCATACTGAACTTATGGAACGTAAAAGCCGAGTGTCCTTATTGCGGTGTTAATATTCCCAACTACAACTGGGAAGGCAACCTTGATGCGGATGCTGAAAAAGCTGAAATCGCCTGGACAAAATTCAGAAAATTCACAGGCAACTTAAAAAGCGCTCTTTTCGGCAATGTGTTCAGAATTATCCGATTTGCTTTTACATTTTTACCCCTCGTGGTGTTAATATTACCCCTTGCAAATTACACCTTGAATTTACCGTTTATGAGTGATGCTTCAACAGATTTTACTTTGCTTGATTTTTCTATGAACACATTACTCAGTCTTAATTGGGGTTCGCTTTTAGGACTATTTCCCGCAGAAACCCTTGGTACACCCGTAGCAATGTTGGTTTCATCAATTTTGTTGATTTATCTTGCCATCGTTTTTGGTGTTATAAACTTCGTTTTCGTGTTACTGAAAGCACCTTCTCTTAAAGCAGGCGCAAATATTGTTCTTTGCGTATTGTCAACTTTAAGCTTCGCTGTATCCGGTGTTTTATTTACTCTCTCAGTTTCACAGATAAGTTCAACCGGCATCTCATTCCTTAGCGGCTCAATTCAGTTCGGTCTTTATGTGGGAATCGGATTATTTGCCATCAATGTAGTTTTAAACACATTAATCAATCGGAGCTTCAAAAAAGAAAGAGCTAATCAATAAATAAACAAGCCGTTGGACGAAATAATCGTCCAACGGCTTTCTTATTTACCATGATTGAGGAGTAGCGGGATCATAGAAGTTTCTGTAAGGACTTGGCGTGTTGGCAAATCTATCAGGAACCATATCATCAGATATATCCCACTTAATAACCGGCATTGTGTATGATATAGTTGAATTCCCGTTTTCAACACCGTACGGATTATAATAATTACCGGTATATCCGTGATACTTGGGCGAATCCACCAAAGCTTCATAAATTCCGTCATTTTCAATTACGAAGGCAGTATTTTCAACTGTTATTTCTTCAGGAAGCTGTACTTCGGTTTCAATCGGTTCGTCATTCACCGTTTCGTCCTTTTTTTCTTCAAAGACTACGGACGTCGTGTCCTCCTCGTTAGGAGCGTAGTTAATTGTTTCGCTTACCGAAACCTCAGTATTAACGGGTGATTCAATCACCGTGTCCTCCGGACTTGTCATAAAGCACACCGCAACCGACACACAAATAAGAATTGATAAAACAATGGCTTTTTTCCCGATTTTCTTGTATGAAAGGGCGGTTTTAACACGTTCTTTAACACTTACCTCACCAAAGGCAACCGGGCAAGCGGATATTTCTTTTTTACCATTTATGCCCATATCGCAAAGAGCACGGGCATAGCTTCTTCGCTTAGATGCCGTCATATTCTTAACCACAAGCTCATCACAGGCAAGCTCCACATCCTTGCAGAAAAGAACAAAGGAAACCCAGACAAGAGGATTAAACCAATGAACACAAAGGATCATAAAACCGATGATTTTTGTAATATGGTCAAAATATTTGATATGAGTTTTTTCGTGCTTGAGAACAAAGTCAAGTCTTTCGCCTTTAAGGTTATATGAAATATAAATTTTAGGATTTATTATTCCGAAAACAAAAGGAGATTCAACTTTTTCACTTTGAAAAACATTGCCCTTAAATAAAACTGCATCGCTTACCTTTTTCTTTACTCTGACAAAGCTGAAAACTGCATAAGCCAAAAAGAGTACCGATACAGCTACCCATACATACGGCAAAACAACCTTCCAATCAAATGCAGAAGTCGTCACCGCACTTTCGACATTGTGAGAAACCATTGTGGTATCTGCTATATATTCAGTTTCGTGAGGCACAAGGCTTAAAGGGCTCTTAAAAGAAAAGGGCACCGACAATCTTAAGGCAACAAGACCCCACAAAACTTTTCTGAAAATTTTTGAGGACTTACGCAAAACAACACGCACAATCAAAACAGCAATTATCAGAAAGGATGCCTCAAACGACATATCAAGTATATTTTTAAAAATACCTTCTAACATTTCTTATTCTCCAAGCAGCTCAATAATTTCTTTACGGTCCTTTTCGGAAAGCTTTTTACTCTTGGCAAAAGCTGCAATAAAAGCAGGAACTGAACCGTCAAACTTCTTTTCCAGCACTTCATTAATTTCAGAAATCTGAATATCCTCTTTACTGTAAAGAGAGGTAACAACCGAGCCTTCTTTTTTAAGGACTCCCCTGTCACCAAGTCTTTTTATTACGGTGTATGTGGTAGTTCTTGACCAGCCCAACTGTTCTTTACTCAAAGAAGCAAGCTCCGAACAGGTTGCAGGCTCATTTTCCCACATAATAAGACAAAAACGATACTCACTTTCAAACACTTTCGGAATATCCATATTTATCCCTCCCATTAATTTCCACAAATATTCTACAACATTAGTCAACTCTTGTCAAGATAAGGAAAGCCCCCGATTACACATCGGGAGCTTTTCAATATTCTTTACTCTGCAAAAACTATATTTTTTTTAAACTCATTAAGACGGACATCGTATGCTTTGAAAATCTCGTCCTTAAAGGCAAGCTCCGCTTTCTCAACACCGAGTTTTTTCATAAGATATTCCGTAAACAATGGATTCTGGATAAGGAACGGACCCAACAGATATGTTCCGAAAAGATTATTTCTGTGAATTCCTTCGGTCTTAGCCTCAACCGTTGAGCCGTAGCCTTTGGTAACCGTAAGGAAATTATCCTTTTCGGCAATATTGTAGCAATGCGAAAAACGGCTTGTATAGCCTACAATTTCCGTTTCTCCAAATTTGCCGAGGAAAAGAGAATTATATCTCTTGGGTATGGTACGCTCCGCGTAAAAATCAAATATACCCAGGCCTTCAATCTTTTCACCATCGGGCTTTTGGATGTATTTACCCATAATCTCAAAGGTGTTACCTGTCATAAGAAAAACAACACCCTTTTCTATGAGCTCGTTAATTCTGGCCTCGTGACCTCTGAGCCTTGAAAGTATTCGCTCCTGATTAGATTCACTGCAAGAGCCAAAATAAACCATATCAACATCCTCAGTAAGGAATTTTGGCATTTCGCTTACGGGAGTTTTAATAAACTCAGCTTCGGGAAGGCACATTTCAAAATAACGCATATTAGCTTTGTCGCCGAACAAACAACAAATCTCGGGATATAAAACCTCAATTTTCATTATTGTTCACCGCCTTTTGAATTATATGCCTCGGTAAACACCGAAAGCATCTTTGCTTCAACCTTGCAGGCAAGGTCATATGTGGAGGTATCATGAAGAAGGTAAAGCTTATCAATATCCTTATCCATAATATCAACCGCTTTAAATTCATCTTCCTCACAAAGTATGCGTTCTTCCGAAACACCTGCTATAAGGAGGCGTAATTTGTAGTCGAAGCAGCGGGGACCTGCAAGCACAATCTGCTTTATACCGTCAGTATTAAGGAACTCGAAGTCTGCATCATATATCCAACCTACAAATTCTGATGAATCACGGCGTTCAAACAAGTCGTCAATCATTATAAAGACGGTTCTGTCCCCATCCTCGTGACCTACGAAATCAAGAGTTCTTGAGCAGGAAACTGAGTTCTGACCCTTTGCCATAGTGCGCACGATTTCGGTTTTGCCGGCTTTATTTTCTTTATATCTTGTCTGAGTGATGCTTATTTTCTGCATATAATCCTTTACCTTTGAAAGGTCAACTCCGAACTCAGACATAAGAGAAATTGCCGCAAGCTCATTGTAAATATTGTAAAGTGCTTTATTAACCAAGGGATAAACAGTTTCATCACCTGTATGGTCAACGGTAATGGTTTTATTTTCGTAGTCGATATTGGTAAGTCTGTAATTTGCCTCGTATGACTTAAAGCCGCACTTAGGACAGTATGCATTACCTATATGATGATAACGAAGATAATTATATTTCAATTTCTCGTCACAAACAGGGCAAATAGAAAAATCGTTTATAAGGTTTACGCACTCGGTAACATCCGTATCTAATTTTTCTATACCGAAATATATACGGTCGTTATTCTTAAGAAGCTGAGATGACTGAAGACAGTCAGCATTGAGAATAAGCTTTGTATTTTCAGGTACATAAGTGTCAAGAATACTGAAAATATACTCCGGATGGGCGTTTCTCTTTATAGAATCGCGGAAGAGATTTGTTACTATCAAATAATCAGGCTTTATAAAGGGTAAAATAAGTCTTGAAAATCTTTCGTCAACCTCAAGTACGAGAGCATCAATCTTGGGCTTACCGAAAAGATTAACGCTGTGTGTAAGGGCAGTTGCTACACCCGTGTTGATATTTGAACCGTAACGGTTTGAAACAACCCTCATTCCGCTTTGGGACAAAATATCCGCAACCATATTTGTTGTGGTGGTTTTGCCGTTAGTACCGGTAACGCACAGAACATTGGGGGATTTTTTAGTTCTTGCCAGATAATCGGGACATATTTTAAGAGCAATAAAGCCCGGATACATTGTTGCATTACGCTTTAACAGCCTGAGCAACAAATATACAGTTTTAGATGCCCAGAGGGCTATAAAATATCTTATGCGACCCATAGGGTTTATTCAACCTCCGAAGTACAGTGGGGACAACGAGTTGCATCAAGCGCAATTTCACTCTTACAGAAGGGACAAACCTTTGTTGTAGGTGCTGCTTCTACAACTTCTTCTTTCTTTTCACTCATTGTTCTGAGTTTGTTAATAAATTTAACGATGAGGAAAATAACAAACGCAGTGATAAGGAAGTTGATTACACCTTGGATGAAAAGACCGTAATTAAGTGTTGCAAGACCTGCTTCCTGAGCTGCAGCCAAGGTTAAATTCTCGGGAATTGCTGTACCGTCGGGAAGAGTCTTTGCAAGAGGGATGTATAAATCTGCAAAAGCAATTCCCTTTGTGATAAGAGAAATAACGGGGGTAATGATGTTTTCAACAAGGCTTGTTACAATACCGCCGAAAGCACCGCCGATAATAACGCCGACTGCAAGGTCGATTACATTACCCTTAGCGATAAAATCTTTAAATTCTCCAAAAAACTTTTTCATAAGAGTACATCTCCTTAAATAAATTACCTTGAAATTATATCACAGATATTTCGACTTTTAAAGTGTTTTGTAAGATGTTTTAAAAATTTATTGCTTATTTTGTGCAAATAGTGTATAATTCGGTTGTAAATTATTCTTTGAGGGTGATTTTTTGATTCTTACAGCAGATATAGGAAACACAAATATCACGTTAGGCTTCTTTGAATCCGATGACGATACACCCGTGTGCATTTCGCGTATGGCCACACAACGCCACAGGACAGCTGAACAATACGCTATTGAATTACGCGCCATATTTGAGTTAGAAAATATCGGTACAAATTTCGAAGGTGCTATTATCAGTTCCGTTGTTCCCGAGCTCACACGAATTTTCAGGAACGCTATACAGAAAGTCACCGGTTGTGATGCAATAATAGTTGCCGCAGGTGTTAAAAACGGTTTGAAAATCGCCACGGATAACCCTAAGGAGGTTGGCGCAGACCTTGTTGCAGGTGCGGTTGGTGCTCTGGCAAAATATGAGTTACCCTGCCTTGTTATGGATTTAGGCACAGCTACAAAAATATCTTTAATTGATGAAAATGGTGTTTTTGCCGGTTGTACCATTGCTCCCGGTATCGGAATCTCCCTGGACGCATTATCTTTAAGAACCTCCCAATTACCCGCAATTGAACTTTCCGCACCCGAGCACGCTTTAGGCACAAATACAATTGATTGTATAAAAGCCGGTACTGTTTTCGGAAATGCTGCGATGCTCGACGGTATGGCAACAAGAATCGAAAAAGAATTAGGTAAACCCATTAAAACTTTAGTTGCAACAGGTGGTCTTGCAAAAGAAATTGTTGCTTGCTGCGAAAAAGAAATCGTTTATAATAAAGACCTTGTTCTTCAGGGACTTTTGATAATATATAAGAAAAACAGGTAAAACAACATAACGCATTGTATCTTTTTAAGAACAGTAGCAAAAGGAGTTTTATTATGAAAAAAAACAAAAAGCTTGTTCGTCTTGTTTTGTTCGCCCTGTTCTCGGCATTGATAGTCGCTATGACATTCACACCGTACGTGGGCTACATCACAGTAGGAATTATTGAAATTACCACTCTTCATATTGCGGTAATTATCGGTGCAACCTTTTTAGGTGCAAAATACGGTGCACTTTTAGGCGCTGTATGGGGCTTAACCTGCGTAGTACGAGCATTCCAATTCGGTATAATCCCATTCCAGAACCCTATGGTTTCCCTCGTACCCCGAGTTGTTGTAGGTTTAGTTGCAGGCTTGGTTTTTTACCTCTTATCAAAAACCAAATG
This sequence comes from Acutalibacteraceae bacterium, assembly GCA_045543075.1. Taxonomy (GTDB): domain Bacteria; phylum Bacillota; class Clostridia; order Oscillospirales; family Acutalibacteraceae; genus DTU089. The sequence continues at coordinate 194,357 of JAZQLZ010000014.1, read as the reverse complement.
CAAAAAGCCTATATCACTTGCATTGTCAGCTCTTTTAGGAACACTTACCAATACCGTTCTGGTACTCAGCTCTCTTAAGATTTTTGGCGGTTTTGAAGTTCTTTTCGGAGAAGAAGCCAAAACTCTTGAGGTCATCATAGGAACACTTATCAGCACAAACGGACTTATCGAACTCGTTGCCGCGGTTATACTTGTTCCCTCAATTTATATGGCAACACACAAAATACTCAAAAACAAAATATAAAAATTTTAAATCCTGTTTTTCTGAATATAAAAAAATAAGGTCGCGTTCAAATGAACACGACCATTTATTTTTGTCATATTATTCGTCTGCAGTTGTTGAAGTTGCTGCAGTTGTAGCTGCTGTTGTTGATTTAGATGTTATATCGTCATAGTATGCGAAGGGCTTGAAAGACAATCCTTCAAGAAATTCTTCGCTGTCAGCAATAGGATCTTCGGTATTGGGTGAATTGAAAAGAACCTTGTAAAGGTTAGTTGAGTTCACAAAGAAGTACATTACAGCTGTACCCTTGTCGGTCTTTGTAACAAAACGACAAACACCTTCAAAATCTTCACCTAAATCTATATCCTCCTGCCATTCAACCTTATCACCATACAACTTTTTAGCTTCGTCGTAAAATTCCTTGTTGCTGTTGTAATAATCATCGTAGGTCTGATGTACAATTGATATTAAAACATTCTGAGAAGTTTCTTCATTTACAAATTCACCAAATTTATTGGTTGTTTTCCAGCCTTCGGGAATAGTAAATTTAAAGCCTAAATCTTCAACAACTCCGTCATCCTCAATGGGCTGGAATTCCTGAGCAACGGTTACATACTCGCCGTTTTCATCTTTGATTTTTTTGCCGTCTTCATCGGTAGCGTAAACAATGGCTCTGCCGTCATAATCAAGAACTTTTTCGCCGTTTTCGTCGGTTACAAACGGGATATCGTCATTCTTTACATATACGCCTTCTTCATCTTCCTTTTTGCAGCCTGCAAAAATACTCATAAAGAGTACTGTAGCCAAAAGGAGAACGGCTATTATTTTTTTATTCAAATTGAACACCTCTGAAATAATTTAGCGTGAGAAAAATTTCTCAAAACTCAAGCATCTGTTGAAGTTTCAAGGGGACTTGTGGGAAGCTCTGTGGTCCAGGTCATATTATAATCTGCAATATCCTCGAGCTTGAAGATAACGCTTACATCGCCATAGGAAGCGAGTGAGCCTGCACCTGTCATATCAGCAGTAACAAGCGCAACCTTACGGTAGTTGATATTTTCAACTTCGTCAGTATATCTGTTAACTCTTGCTGTAATCTGACAGCCTGAGTATGAAACAGTGTAATCGTTAAGCTTAAGATATTCTGCTGTTTTTGCAATCTCTTCAGAAGCGAGAACATCTTCTTTATCACGAAGGTCGAAAGCCTTGGCAAGAATATCCGCACCTTCAGCCGCAGTAATATCTGCAAAAGCGATAGTAATGTAGTAATACTCGCCTACTTCTTTTATTGTTGCGTAGTCGATATCATCAACTGTAAGTTTTGATGCCCATGACTCACCTTTTACAAGGAGAACATCGGTATTGTCTGCACCGAAGGGAATATCACCTGATTTTTCCTTGATTTCTTTAAGGAATAAATCTTTGATACCCTTTGCAGCATCATTGATAGCAGTAAGAGATTCGTCAATTTCCTCAGCATCCTCGGCACCCTTTTTGGTTACCTTGATATCGTCGGGAACATTGATTTCATATCTGTATGAAAGAGCAGGCTTCTGCACCTTAATTCCATTGACAATGCTGTTGAAGTAAGCAAGAACTGCCTCACTGCTGTGAGCAACGGGAGTTGCACTCTCGGTGTACTCTGCTGCATCTGTTGCAAACTGGCTTTCTGTTTCGGAAACCTGGCTTTCTGCTGAAGCATCCGCATTCTTATCTGAGCCGCAAGCCACCAAAGATACGAGCATAGCGCTGACAAGCAAAACTGCCATTAATACTGTAAAAATTCGTTTCATAAAGGTTTTACCCCTTTCGATAATTGTTGCAAATGTCGATAAATACCGACTTTACTTTTTATTCACCTTGTGATTATACCATAAAAAAGTCATTAACAACAGACATTTTTGAGATTTTTTTATCTTTGTGCAAAAACAACAAAATCAATTAATAAACTTTGTATTTAACAACCAATTACTGCAAACTTGACTATAACTTAATAATTGACATTTGACACATTATGAAATATAATCAATTTGTGAAAAGAGGTATATACCATGATTGAAATGAATAAAAACGGTTTACCCGATAAAAAAGCTTTAAAAGCCCGCGAATCCAATGCTATGAAGTTTCTTTGCGTAGTGCTGGCTTGTATCACTCTTTTTGTCAGTGTTGTTTGTGTTGCTGTACACTTAAAAAACAATTCTCTGAGAAAAGACCTTGTTGTTGCCGAAAGCAATACAAATGCCGCCGACAAAGGTGCCGACTCCGTGGGAGCTACCCAAAAACCCGGTGCAGTAACTCCCGTTGATACTTCCTCGCCCTCTGAGACAACCGTTGAAACAACTCTCGCGCCCCAAAAAGCAGAGACTCCCGGCACAATCGATAACCCCACAATCATCACAATAGATGAAGAAAACTGGCATCTTACTCTGGTAAACTCCGGTTACCGTATTCCCGACACATATACTCCCGACCTCGTGTATGTATGCGGCAGCGGTGAAAGACTTGACAGAAAGGTTGCAGAGCATTACGAAGAAATGTACAATGCCGCCCTCAAGGACGGTGTAACACTCACACCCTGTTCAGGTTACCGTTCTTATGAAACTCAGGAGCGTAACTACAACAGGAAGATAGAATTCTATGAGGGTCAGGGCTACTCCCACGAGGAAGCAAAGGTAAAAGCAGCCACAATAATTATGCCTCCCGGAAGCTCCGAGCACAATTTAGGTTACGCTATGGACATTGTCTGTGTTGACAACTGGTTTGAGGATACTGCTGAATTCGAATGGCTTCAGGAGCACGCGGCAGATTACGGTTTCATTATGCGCTATCCTGAAGACAAGCAGGATATAACAAAAGTTATTTACGAACCATGGCACTGGCGCTATGTGGGTGTGGAAACCGCCAAGGAATTAAAAGCAAGCGGTCTGGTTCTTGAAGAATATCTGGGGGTTGCCTGATGATAGGAATAAATGTTGAAAAAGCACACGGCGAATATGATCCCGGCACAAGTAAATTTTTCGGAGCACCCACAATGCCCGAGGAATGGCTTTCAGACGGCACAATAAATGACGAAGATTTCTTCTTTTGTCAATTAAAAATATCTGAATTCAAAAAATATGATGAAAACGGCTTGTTACCTCAGAAAGGGTTCATTTACATCTTCCTTTCTTTTGAGGAAGGAAAATTCATTCCCAATGTCCGTTATTGTAACACTGAGCCAGATACTCTTATTGACGATTTCAATGCAGGCTTCGATTTTTTAGGCGATACCGATGCGGAATATTCCATTGATTTTTTTGAAGCCGAGTTTGGTAACGACGGCACAAGACTCCTTAAAGAAGACGGCGAAAACATTATCCTTCTTCAATATGACCCGCTTGATGACAATATGCCCTCATTCCTTGCAGACACTGAAAAGATCGCCTATATTTCTGTTAACAAAGAGGATTTGAAAAAGCTCGATTTTTCAAAAGCAGAATTTAACATTGCATAAAAAACTCTGTCATTCAGACGAATGACAGAGCTTTTTATTTTATTTCGGCTATTGTTACGCCGTTTTCACCCTCACCGAATGTTCCCAGACGGAATGTTCTTATTCTCGGATCGGATTTAAGATATTGGGTAACTCCCGCTCTCAGGGCTCCCGTACCTTTACCGTGTATTATGGTGCACTCAGTAAGACCCGAGCGAAGCAAATCATCAAGAAATCTGTCAAGAACTATGATGGCTTCATCCACCATTAGTCCTCTGAGATCACAACGGTTATTTATCTGCATAGAGGCACGGCTCTCGCCCGACACCCTTCCGATATTAACCTGTTTTTTGGTATTATTTTCTTTTTTAGGCTTATCAACAAGTCTTAAGGACTCTTCCTTAACCCTCATTTTAAGCATACCTGCCGCAATTTCCACATTGCCCTTTTTATCCTTAAGGGCGGTAACGCTTGCGTTCTTGCCTATGGTCTTACAAAAGACCGTATCACCTATTTCAAGAGGTCTCGGCAAAGTATAGTCGTCATTATCATCAACACCGTCAAAAACAGGATTCACAGCACTGTTTATAGCATTAAGGTGTGCATTAACCGAGCTTTTAGCCCGCCTTGCCAGCTCTGCGGCATCCTTGGTTTCTTTCGCCTCTTTTTTAAGCTTTTCAACCTCGTTAAGAAGGGCATTTGCCTCGCGCTTTGCGTGTTCAACAATCCTTAATGCCTCGCCCCTTGCATTTTCAATTTCTCTTTCATGCTTAAATTGAGCATCTTTAAGGAGATTCTCCGCCTTTTGTCGGTCTTTCTTTGCTGCCTCGGTTATTTCTATTGCCCTGGTGTGCTCGCTTTCCATTTCAAGGCGGCTTTTTTCAAGCATATCAACAACATCTTCAAAGCGCACATTCTCGGAAGAAACAAGCTCCCCTGCTCTGTCGATAATGCTCTTATCAATACCCAACCTTTCGGATATGGCGAAAGCGTTTGAGCGGCCGGGAATACCTATAAGAAGCCGGTATGTGGGTCTTAAGCTGTTTACATCAAACTCACAGGAGCCGTTTTCCACGCGAGAGGTCTGCAGGGCATAAGCCTTAAGCTCTGCATAGTGTGTTGTTGCGGCAATTTTTGCCCCCTGTGCATGGAGCTGTTCGAGAATTGCCATCGCAAGTGCCGCACCCTCAACAGGATCCGTACCCGCACCCAATTCATCAATAAGCACAAGAGATTTTTCATTGGCTTTATCGAGAATATTTACGATATTTACCATATGGGACGAGAATGTTGAAAGTGATTGCTCAATACTCTGCTCATCGCCTATATCAACAAGAACATTGTCATAAACGCTGATCTTACTTTCATCGGCAGCAGGAATCATAAGTCCCGATGCCGCCATAGCGGACAAAAGACCTATTGTTTTAATTGCTACGGTTTTACCGCCGGTGTTTGGTCCCGTTATAACCAGAGTATCAAAATCCGATCCCAGTCTTATATCGGTTGCCACAACCTTTTTGGGGTCAATAAGCGGGTGTCTTGCCCTACGCAAATCCGTTATTCCTCTGTCATTTAACACGGGAACGGATGCTTTCATCTGATAAGCAAGGTGGGCTTTGCAAAAAATAACGTTAATTTCAACAGCGCATTCGTAACTTCCTTTGATTTCCTTCAGGAAATTACCCGCCTCAACAGAAAGCTCGTAAAGAATACGCTCAATCTCCTGAGCCTCTTTGCCCTTTAAAACTCTTATGTCATTATTGGCTTCAACCACACCGGCAGGCTCAACAAAAACCGTAGCCCCCGTTGAAGATGTATCGTGAACAAGACCCGAGACGGATGCTCTGTGTTCACTCTTGACAGGCACTACATATCTGCCGTTTCGTTGGGTAATAATGGCATCCTGTAAAACGGATTTGAGACTCTGTGAGCGGATGAGCTTTTCAAGCTGGTCGCGTACACTGTTCTCTTTATTCTTTATCTGTCGGCGTATGGATGCAAGCTCCGGTGACGCATTGTCACTCATTTCATCCTCCGACAAAATAGCGGCGGTTATTTTATCCTCGAGATATTTATTGGGCATAAGTGAATTGAAATAAATATCAATACTCAATTCATTCTGTCCGCTGTTACTGCGCCACTCGGTAATAGAGCGTACCGCCCTTACGGTGCTCGCAATGTCAAGAAGCTCCTTCATTGAAAGCACACCGCCCGCAGCGGCCCTTGAGAGGGAGTTTGTAACATTCTTAAGACCTCCGAAAGAGGGGCCCCCATGCTTTGCAAGCAATATGTAGGCATCTTCCGTCATTTTTATAAGACGGGATGCCCCTGATATATCGGTTTCCGGGCGTAAATCCATAATGATTTCCTTCGCGTCCTCATTACAAGCACGCACTGAAAGAAGCTCCAGAACCTTATCAAATTCAAGTGCTTTTAAATGTCTGTTCATTTCATTCATAATGTCAAAGTCCTGTAAAAATCAAGTGTTTTAAAATTTCTCTGTGTTTTATGTAACAAATACCCTTCACATACCTGAGAAAATTTAAGAAGGGCATCGTCCTTTAAGGTAAACGAAAAAATCTTTTCAAAATCCGAGAGGGAAACATAACGCATAGCCTGAATAACTGAGGCATTCACGCAATAGCGTTGACCCACGGGCAAACAATTCTCACAATATATCTTGCCGTTTTCAGGGGAAAAATACATCGTTTTCGACTCGTACTCACCGCAGTTATCGCACCCTATGAGCGCCGGCATATATCCGCTGAGGGTCATAAGCCTCAACTCTGTAACCCCCTTAACAAAAAGGGGTGTTCTTTTATCACTTTTTAAAAGCCACAAGGCATTAAGAAAAAGTCGGAGAACCTCCCCCGACTCATAATCCTCATCACAAAACTCGTTGGCAAGCTCGCAAAAATATTGAGCTAACGCCATTTTTTCAACATCCTGACGCAGTTCAAAAAACACCTCTTTAACCAGCGCATCCTCAACGGAATAAGCGTCCTTTGTTTTAACAAAAGTGAAGTCAGAATACGCGAGAAGTGAAGTTGCCGCAAGCTTTTTGCTTTTAGTTTTCTTGGCACCTCTTGAAAAAGCGCGCACGATACCGTACTGTGCTGTTAGCACAGTAATCAGTTTATCGGCTTCACCGATACTCTGTTCTCTTATTACAAGACCCGGTGCGGTTATCTTTATCACGTGGTTCCAACTCCGTTTTGTTTACGGCATTTACACAGTTGCGATACTCAAGGTAATCAGCTACCTTACCGCCCTCGCAAAACCGTTGCCAAAGTTCATTTTCATCCATAACACCACTCCCACCGAAATATCTGTAATAATATTTTATTCAACGGGAATGTGTTTATACAGTGTGTCAGATTAATTGAAAAGTTAAATTAATCCAACCCGAAATTGTGTATGAGACCTTCGCGGTTTCTCCAATCCTCTTTAACCTTTACCCAACATTGAAGATTTACTTTACAATCAAAAAACTTCTCAAGCTCGTGTCGCGCATTGGTTGACACTTCCTTGAGCATTGCGCCTTTTTTTCCGATAATTATACCCTTGTGGCTTTCTCGCTCACAGTATATAACCGCTTCGATATCTAAAATAGGCCTGTCCTCGCGCTCACGGAGCTTTTCGACGGAAACTGCTATACCGTGAGGAATTTCTTCATTAAGGCGGTGAAGAAGCTTTTCACGGATCATTTCTGCTGCGAGCACGCGCTCGGGCTGGTCGGTGAGCGTGTCCTCAGGGAAGAAAAACTCGGACTCTTCCGCAAGATTCATAAGCTCGCCCTTAAGTGCATCCATACCGTCGCCGTCCCGGGCACTTACGGGTACTACCGCTTGAAAATCAAGAAGCTTTGTAAGCTCAAGAATCCTTGACATAAGCTCCTGCTTGTCGGCAATCATATCGATTTTATTAATGGCGAGAATAACGGGAATTCTTTCCCCTCTGAGTTTTTCAAGTAATTCCAATTCTGTGGGTCTTATTTCACCACGGGGCTCGGTAACAAAAAGGCAGGAATCAACTCCACCGATACTGTCATCCACAGCCTGAATCATTTTTTCCCCGAGCTTTGTTTTAGGCTTATGGAATCCCGGGGTATCGGTAAACACAAGCTGTACATCATCCTCGGTAAGCACGCCCATAATTTTAGTACGGGTGGTCTGAGGTCTTGATGATACTATGGCTACCTTCTGACCCAGGAGTCTGTTAAGGATTGATGATTTGCCCACATTGGGTCTGCCTACTATTGCTATAAAAGCTGTTTTTCTTTGTGACATTATTATTTTTCCTTTTTGTTGAAATCGAATTTTAATATAAAAATCAGCGACATAATAATCGCAATTATAAGTAACACAAAACCTAAGGGATGCTCGGTATAGTGTATGTAGAGGGATTTAAAAGCCTCGGGCTGCCACAGAAATGCAATGCCCACAAGAACCGATGAAACAGCAAATACCAGAACGGCACCTGCGGCGGCATCCTTAGCCACTTTTACCGATTTACTGTATTCCTTAGTGGTAGCGTCATTGGTCTTTTCGATAGCGGTGTTGATCATTTCACTCGCCAACACCAGAGCGCTTACAAGGATTATAATCGCAATCTGCTCACGACTGAGAACAAAATAATCAAACCGTGTCAGGAAATATGTCATAAATCCGAGAAAAGTCAGATGAATCCTGAAATTGCGCTCATGGGAAATCATCCATCCAAGCCCTCTAAAAGCATATCCAAAGCTTCTTAAAAAGCTTTTAATATCTTTCACTTTTTATTCCTCCCCGGAATTCATATAGTAAGACTCGTTTCGTTTTAAACCAAGCTCAGTAAGTACGTGTTCCTCTTTTTCGCGCATATGAACAGCTTCAATACCGCCGTTAACATGGTCGTAACCCAACAGATGAAGCATTGAATGAACGGTCAGGAAGCCTATTTCACGCTGTAAAGTATGACCGTATTCCTCAGCCTGACGCACTGCAGTTTCAACCGAAATAACAATATCCCCTAAAATGCAGGCACCTGTTTCAAGGTTCTTATCGTAAACACCGTCCTCACCCAAAGGGAAAGAAAGCACATCGGTACTTCTGTCTATATCACGGTGCATTTTATTAAGCTCGTGAATACGCTCGTCATCAACAAATGTGACGCTTATTTCCGCAGGCTCAGAAAAATTTTCGAATGTGAGAACCGCATTACAGCAACGTCTGACAAGAAGTCTTACGCCTGTGGGAATTTTGATTGCCTTCTGGTCATTGGTGATAATAACTTTGATTTTTTCTTTCATTTCCTTTTCTTTGCCTCCTCGTATTTTTCATAAGCTCTGATGATATCCTGAACAAGCTTGTGCCTCACAACATCCTTGCCGGTGAAACGAACGATATCAATCTGCTCCATATTCTTAAGAATTTTTGTAACCTCCACAAGACCCGAGCGCTTACCCTCGGGTAAGTCAATCTGCGTAACGTCGCCGGTTACAACAACCTTTGAATTGAAACCCATACGGGTTAAAAACATTTTCATCTGCTCGGGCGTCGTATTCTGCGCCTCATCGAGGATAATAAAGCTGTCGTCAAGAGTTCTGCCTCGCATATAAGCAAGCGGCGCAACCTCAATATTTCCTCTTTCCAGGTATTTGTTGAAATTCTCCGCACCAAGCATATCAAAAAGAGCATCGTAAAGCGGTCTTAAATAAGGGTCAACCTTGCTCTGAAGATCGCCGGGTAAAAAACCCAGCTTCTCGCCCGCTTCAACTGCAGGTCTTGTGAGAATAATACGATTGACCTCTTTTGCTCTGAAGGCGTTAACTGCCATAGCAACCGCGAGATAGGTTTTACCCGTACCCGCAGGACCCACACCGATAACGATTGTATTGTTTTTTATAGATTCCACATAGTTTTTCTGACCAAGGGTTTTGGGCTTAACGGGTTTGCCCTTACTCGTAATACAAACACAATCCCCTGACATAGTTGTAATTTTATCTTCATTACCGTCATCAACAAGGGATATGACATACCTGACATTCTGCTCGTTAAGCGTTTCGCCACGGTTAAGAAGCATAAGAAGTCCGTTAATTGCTTTAACCGCCTTAGCCACATTTTCGGGTTCACCGTTTATTTTTATATCCGAGCCACGGCTTATAACATCTACTCCGAAGGATTTTTCAATAAGTCTGATATTCTCGTCAAAGCTGCCGAAAAGACTTACCGCCTGTTCCATTCTGTCAACATTTATTATCTGTTCCGATTTAATTACCCTCTTTATAAAATACTATTATACAAATAACAGTATAACACATTTTTTGTAAATGTCCACTAAAATTCTCAAAAAATTTTGTTGAAGAGTATCAGTTTTCTTCTACATAAACAGGCTTTTCCAGGGCTATATTTTCAACACAAATGATTCTCATTCTAAGATTTTCCTCGGTCTCTGAGCTGCCTTTTGAAAACTCCACACTTTTTATATCAGCGGTTTTAAACTTCCCTCTTTTCTCACTTATACACGAAAGTAAATTCAGCATCTGAGCTTCATCCGAATTATATTCAACTTTACTGTCACTCACAAAAATACCCTCGTCCCTTATAATCCCCACGGGTAAAACAGCGGAATTAACTGCAAGAGGAATTTCGGTGCAGGTAATAATTTCACCCTTGGGTTTAATTCCCAAAGGAATTTTCAAGCCGAATAAACTCAAACGGTATCTTAGCTTTGTTTCTGTGGTAATTTTAATGCTATTCTCGCTTTTCATTTTCGAAACAAAAGTATTCTCCGTTTGCGCAAAAACCTTGCCTCGGGCACGCACCAAGGCTTCACTGCCATCAGCATTGGTCTTAACCCCCGAAATCAACAGACTTCCCTCAGAAACAAACGCACCCTCTTTAACCGAATTTGTACCCGAATAGCCTTCCATAAGTGTAATTTTACCGCTTTTAGCCGCAACTATATTTGACGGTGTTTTTGTATCAACAACCTCGGGCGCAGGAGTGGCCGGAGTATATTCTATCTGAGCTTTATCGCCGAATATATTAAGTGACACCCACGATAATTCGGGATACATTGCCAGCAAATTCTCCTGCACGCTTTGTATGTCGATTTTTGACTTTCTCGCACCGGGTTTTATCCCTAACTCAGCCAAGGATTGTGTAAAGTTATTTATCTTTACACCGTCCTCCTCCACTATTTCAACCTCCCAAATAAAGCCTGACATATACCACACAAGGCATACGGCAAAAGCCACACCAAAAAGCACACCGCACCGCCATTTGTGGCGCCTCGCCCAGAAGGGAATCCCTTTATTTTTCAAGGTTTTTATTGTCATTCCTGAGTTTTCGGCAGGCTTTTCCAGGTTTTCGAACTCCCGCGCAGATGTACAGGCTTTGACCTTTACACCATCGTTTTCCACATTCCACAGACTGATTCCGTTTGTTTTGCAAAGATTCAAAAATCTTTCAGGGAAACCGCCCTCTGCACAAAACTCAACATAACCGCTTATGTACCGTATAACGCTTACCATAGACCTCTCATCCTCATAAAAACATTAAATAAATTCAAGCTTACGGATATTTCCTTTAATATCTGTCTGACCGAAAACGAATGAATCGGCTACTATGTTATCCCCGGTGATTTTAAGATTAAGGTCACCTAAATTCAAAACAATATATTCTTCTGAATAATCCACCACGCATTTACAATCCGTAACAATTACACGGGTATTTGAAAAAAGCTCTATTGCGCACCTGTTAATATTTTCGCTGACTGACTTCAAACGATTTATTTTCATCAATTATCCCCCTTTGAATATTTTTATGCGGTGTTTTCATAAAATATCTTGAGGTGTGTTTAATTATGGCTAAAAAGGCAACTAAAAAATTCATCAACCACATACCCCTCGGTGTTATTGCTTTAATATGTCTGTGGGGTTTCCTTTTCCATCCCGAAAAGATTGCAAACGCTGTATTCAACGGTTTGCTTTTAACGGGTGAAAAGGTTATACCCTCTCTGTTTCCCTTTATGGTATTCGCTTCGTGCATTTCGAAAACTCAGCTTTTCCACCTGCTTTCTCAGAAAACCGAAAAAATCACCCGAAAGCTTTTTAAAATTTCAGGTGTAGGGTTTTCCTGTATTGTCCTCGGTTTTCTGGGTGGGTACCCGGTGGGAGCAAAGGCGGTCAGCGATATGCGCACAAAAAAGCTCATATCGGAAAACGAAGCCCGCAGGCTCTTCTGCTGGTGCACTAATCCGTCTCCTGCATTCGTAATATCAGCCGTGGGAGTTTTTATGCTTTCATCTTATCAAAGCGGTATAATTCTTTATGCTTCAACGCTTCTTTCAGCTTTTGTAATAGGCTTTTTCACCCGTTTTTTTGCAGATAAAAAAGAAGTCAACGGAGATTTTCTGAGCTTTTCTCCGCAAAAAGGTATTTTTATTGATTCGGTTTCGGAAACAGGGGAAACAACGCTCGGAATCTGCGGTTGGTTGCTGACATTCTGTGCAATATCAGCACTGGTTGAAGCTATCATCCCATCAGAAGGCGCCATGACTTTCATAAAATGTATTTCTGAGGTAACCTCGGGATGTGAAAATGCCGCCAACGAGGCTTTACCGCTGCCCGTAGTAAGTGCAATCCTCGGATTCGGCGGCTTTGCGGTTTTTTTCCAGATAATTACATATATGAAAAAGTGCAAAATGCCCCTTAGAATATTCATCTGTATAAAAATAATCAATGGAGCGTTAAATGCTTTTTTCTGTTCAGTTTTAATGAAGCTATTCCCCCGGAGCATAGAGGTATCCTCTACAATTACTGCAGGAAGCCTTGTTTTTCCCATAAGTCACAGTGTCATAACCGCCGTGATTTTACTGATAATGTGCATAGTTTTCATATTTGAGGTTGATAACAAAAGAAAAATGTGTTAAAATGCTCTCATCAGGAGTGGTAAATATGGCTTTGAAATTATTCAAAAATAAAACTGAACCTCAGTGCGGTTATTGTGAATATGCTGAAATTGCCCCTGACGGCAGTGTTGCCGTTTGCAGAAAAGCAGGCGGTATTATGCAGTTATACTCAAAATGCAAAAAATTCAGATATGACCCTCTGAAAAGAGAGCCCAGAATGCCCTCTTTTTCAGGTGAATTTTCAAAAGATGATTTTACACTGTAGTATCCTTATGGGGTACTGCAGTTGTTTTTTTGTAACATCTTACAAATTGACTGCAATATAGTTCAATAATTTTTAACCGATTATTTTGTCGATTTGACTTGAAAAGAGTTTAAATAATTAGTACAATTATATAAGATAAAGAATATATTTAACGGAGGTTAATGTCGTGGCAGATGCATTCGGTATTCCCAACACTATTCCGGTAGGTCCCCTCGGTATTATCGCTACACCCGGTTGCGAGGAGCTTGCTCAGAAAATCAACAATTATCTCACCACCTGGCGTGAGGAAAGAGAAAGTGAACACAAAACAACCATCGCTTTCTACGGCTATCAGAGAGATACATTTATCATTGATGCAGATTTCACAAGATTCGGATCAGGCGAGGGTAAATGTGTACTCCACGAAACAGTCAGAGGTTACGATATTTTCATTATTTGTGACTGTTTCAATCACGGCATCACCTACAATATGTACGGTTATGAAAACCACTACTCCCCCGACGAACACTACGCAAACCTTAAACGCGCTATTTCTGCCGTTGAAGGTAAGGCAAGAAGAATAAATGTTATTATGCCCATGCTTTACGAGGGCAGACAGCATAAGCGTTCAAGGCGCGAATCTCTCGACTGTGCAATTGCTCTTCAGGAGCTTTGCTCAGATATGGGTGTTGAAAACATCATTACTTTTGATGCACACGACCCCAGAGTACAGAATGCAATTCCCCTTAAAGGCTTCGAAAATGTTGCTCCTACATACCAGATGATTAAGGCGCTCACCAAAAACTTCAACGACCTTAAAATCGACCACGAGCATCTTATGGTTATTTCACCTGACGAGGGTGGTATGAGCCGTTGTATTTACTATTCAACAGTTCTCGGTATCGACCTCGGTATGTTCTACAAACGCCGTGACTACTCCGTTGTCGTAAACGGCAGAAACCCCATTCTCGCTCATGAATTCCTCGGCGACAATGTTGAAGGCAGAGACTGTATCATCATTGACGATATGATTTCATCAGGTGACTCAATGATTGAAGTTGCAACAAAGCTTAAAGAGCTTAAGGCTAACAGAATTTTCGTATGTACAAGCTTCGGTCTTTTCTGTAATGGTCTTCAGGAATTTGACAAAGCTTACGCAAACGGAATTATTGACGGTGTATTCACCACAAACCTCGTTTACAGAACACCCGAGCTTCTTGAGAAGCCCTGGTATTTCGAAGTTGATATGAGTAAATATTGCTCACTTATCATCGATACTCTTAACCACGATTGCTCAGTAAGTTATCTTCTTAACCCTGCAGAGAAAATCAAAGCAAGACTTAAAAAATACAAAGAACAGCAGGAAAAAGACGAACTTTCACTCTTCAACAACTGATTTTTTTGAAAGGAGCTTATTGCTCCTTTCTTTTTTATGGTTTTATATACAAAATAATTATTGACAATCCCGTTTCAATATAGTATTATTTATTAAGATAGTTAAAAGGTGATTTGTATTTTACAATCAATCTTTAAAATCAATACTTCAACACTTATTGGAGGCAACTCAATCATGATGAAAAAGAAAAATATTGCTTTGTACATTATTCTCAACATTGTAACATTAGGTATTTTCCGTTTCTTCTTCTGGTACAAATGGACCAAAGACCTCAACAAGCTCTGTGAAGGCGATGAGAAAGACAGCGCAAACTATATCCTTGTTCTTCTCCTCAACATATTCACATTCGGTATATACTCCCTTGTATGGAACTATAATATGGGTGAAAGATTATACCAGAAAGCCGGCGACTACGGCGCAGAAATCAACCATGGCGGTTTCTTTATAATGGTATGGAAATTCCTTCCCTTTGTAGGTAGCTTTATCGGTAGTATTTTCAAAATCCTTTATATCAATAAACTTATTGACGGTTACAATGCTCAGCTTGCAGGCGCAGCAGAAGTTGTAGAAGAAGCTGAATCCGTTGAATCTGAAGAAGTAGTTGAAGTTGCTGCTGAATAATTTTTGATTATTGAACCGTCCGTTTATACGGGCGGTTTTTTTATACCAAATGTAAAAAGGATGATTTCTTTGAATAAGCAATTACAATTCAAAAACGGTAAATTCAAAATAATGACATTGGGTGACCTGCACGAAAACATAGACCAGGACACCCCCGATAAAATAAACAGGCGCAAGGATATGCATAACCTTGTTAAAACAGGTATTCTCGCTTTTGAGCCTGATTTGATTGTACTTCTCGGAGACACACTTAACCACAAGGATGATTCGGAAGGCTTTGTGAAGTACAAGCAGGCTTTGAGAGATATTCTCAAACCCGTCATTGATTCGGGCATACCCTTTTGCTATGTTTTAGGTAATCACGAGCACGACCAGGGTCAAGAAGAATTAATTGTTAACGCCTATAAAGAAATCGAAACCTGTATCGGCGAAAATGACCCCACCTGTCCACGAGGTAATTTTAACTGTAATATACTGGTTAAAAACACCGCGGGTACTGAAGATATTCTTAATCTTTGGTTTATTGACTCAAATAATTGTTATGATGACCCCAAGGTTTCGGTTTACGATTGGGTGCACAACGACCAGATTGAATGGTATGAGAAAAAAGCCACGGAAATTAAAGTTTCTCACGGCAAAACCATACCCGCAATTCTTTTCCAGCACACTCCCGTTATTGAGGAGTATGAGCTTTTAAGAAAAGCTAAGCCCCACGAAATTCCGTTTTGCGCTGTGGAAGGACACCATAAATTCAAAGATACCAAATACATGCTCAAAGACGGTGTTGAGGGTTATCTCGGCGAAGGTCCTTGTTCCCCTTGTTATAACGGTGGTCAGTTTGCAAGCTGGAAAAAAACCGGCGACATTATCGCCGCATTTTTCGGTCACGACCACACAAATGACTTTACCGGCTATGTTGACGGCATAATGCTCGGTCAGAATAAAACAAGCGGTTTCTGTTGCTATACCGACGGTTGCCGTTCTGCAATCCGCATAACTACAATAAACGAAGATGACCCCTGGAAGGTAAATTCAAAAATATATCATTTCAAAGAACTCGGTCTCAAACCCACCTGCCTCGGACCTATTGAAAAACGCATAACCGACAAACAGAGTATTGCCATGCACAAAATCGGCTATGCCGCTGCAGGACTTGCCGCAGGAGTCGGTACCGCTGCAGGTATAGCAGCACTTGTCCGTAAATTCAAAAAGAAATAAAGGATGGTATAAAATGAGCTTTTTAAAACCCGTTGCATTGCTTGCAGGCGTTGGTGCCGGTGTTGGTGCCATACTTATAGGTAAAACTCTTAAAGAAAAACACATATGCCCCACTTGTGTAGTAAAAAAAGCAGTCGCTTCCACCAAATTACATGTTCAGGATAAAGACAGATACAACAACGGTGTTGCACTCACTCCCCCTATGGGTTGGAGCAGCTGGAACACCTTCCGCAATACAATAGACGAAAACCTCATTATGGATATGGCTCAGGCTATGAAGAAGACCGGGCTTCTTGATGCAGGTTATAAATATGTAAACCTTGATGACTGCTGGCAGAGCTCTATGAGAACCGCTGACGGCAAACTCCGTGGTGACCTCACCCGTTTTCCCCGGGGTATGAAACCTCTTATCGAAGATTTAAACGACTTAGGGTTCAAGGTTGGTCTTTACACCTCCAACGGCACACTCACCTGCGAAGACCTTCCCGCAAGCTTATATAACGAAAAAATCGATGCAGACACTCTTGCAGAGTGGGGCGTTGAATATTTCAAATATGATTTCTGTCATAATGAAGCAATACCCACAATAGCTCCCGAAATCATAAAAATATATGTGGGCAAAGTCAATGAGCCTGATTTTATAGAAATCCAGGCAGAACACGGCAACCGAATCGGTGATGCCAAAGTTTTTGAGGATAAAAAGGTTGACGGCGGTTATGTGGTTGGCGGTCTTTGCGGCGGTCTCGGTGAGCTTGAATTTGACACAATCGATGTTCCCGAAGACGGAGAATATTCCGTAACAATCGTATTCAGAAAAGGCGGAAACCGTAAAAAATTCCTCGTTTGTAAAGTAAACAGCGATAAGGAATATGATTGCTATTTCCCCGAATCAAAAGGCTTCACTCCCGACGGCAGACTCCAGATAGTTGTGAAGCTTAAAAAAGGCGTTAATACCTTGCGTTTTTATAACCCCGTTGCCAACCGTATGGACTCTGCACAGCGTCAGTACACCAATATGGGCTATGAGCTTAAACGCGCCACAAGGGAATATGCCCAAAGGAATAACACGGAAGAAAAGCCTATTTGCTACTCAATATGCGAATGGGGTCTGAACAAACCCTGGAAATGGGGTTCAAAGGCAGGTAACCTTTGGCGTACAACTCCCGATATCAAACCCACATGGCTTTCTATGATTGGCATTTATGAGGCTAATGTGCGCCTTTACAAAAACGCCGCACCCGGTGGTTGGAATGACCCGGATATGCTTGAGGTGGGTGTGGGTAGTCTCACAATGGAAGAAAACAGAACGCATTTTTCTCTCTGGTGTATGATGGCGGCACCCCTTATTCTCGGTAACGACATAAGACAATTCATCAATGCAGACGGCAGTGCCCAATCGGATAACAAGGTTCTCGAAATACTTAAAAACAAAGAGCTTATTGCAATCGACCAGGATAAGCGCGGTTTACAGGCAAAACGAATTTACTCAAACGGTATGCAGGATATACTCGTTAAACCCCTGGAAAACCGTGAATTGGCACTTTGCTTTTTAAACAAATCAAACACCACAAAACAGATGGCAATGAATATCGCAAAATTACATAACGAAGTTTATGTTGATTTACCCATCACCCAAAAATATGAGGTCACTGACCTCTGGGAAAACACAACAGAGGTGCTCGACGACGATATTGTTGACCTTGTACAAGCTCACGGTGTGAAAATTTACAGAATAAAAGCAAATTAAAATATACTCGAGAAAAGAGGTATTATTATGGATAGAAAAATACTGAAAGAAAATGCGAAAGCTAATATGAAAAAGAACCACTGGATGTTTGTAGCCATTGCGTTTGTTATGAGCCTTGGTACCTCAAATTCATCTTTTAGCTTTTCCGTTAACATAGATAAAGAAGATTTAACTTCATTTTTATCTAATCCGGAGCAGGCTCAGAGTCAGTTATCAAACCTGTTAGCCGACGAAAGAGCACTTATAACCATAGCTGTGCTTTTTATTTCAGCCATTTTCTCATTCTTGGTGGTTACAGCAATATCAACTGCTCTCCAGGCTTTTGTTTTTACACCTTTACGAGCAGGCGGCATACGTTTCTTACTTAAGCAAAGAAAAAATAACCCCGCTCTTTTTTCTGAACTCATCTGTAATTTCAAAGACAAGACTTTTTTGAATATTGCAATAACTACCTTAATAAAAACCCTGCACATTTTCGCATACACATTATTGTTCATAGTCCCCGGAATTATTAAATCCTACGAATATTGGGCAGTAACCTATATTTTAGCTGTACGTCCCGATATAGACCGAAAAGAGGCTTTACGGTTAAGTAAAGCTATTATGGACGGTCACAAAATGGAGTTATTTATACTGGACCTTTCTTTCTTTGGCTGGAGGATTTTATCGTCCGTAGCATGCGGTCTGATTGGAATATTATATGTTTCACCTTATATAGAATGTACATTCGTAGAATTTTTCAGCTACATTCGCACCGAGGCTATAAAAAACGAAATAATCACAGCAAATGACATACCTGACTATGAATTTTATACGCCTTCAGATAACATTAATTCACAAAACCAGGATACTCCTATTATAAACAACAACGAAACTCCCGATAACTAAGCCAAAATTCAACAGGAGAGTATTTATGAAAATACGAACTCTGAAAAAGCAGTCGCGTGCTGCCCTGAGGAAAAATTATTTTCCTGTAATTCTTGTGGGTTTTATAATAACATTTGATATTCACGCAGTTTTATCTATATTCAGTGATGATATACTAACTCCTATCATGGAGTTACATGAGATTAATTTTGAGGCTATAAAGGAATATATTATAAATCACCATCTTCCAAAAGATTTCAAGGATGTTATTGTATCTTTACTTGTTTTGTCATTCGAAATTTTTATTCTTTATGTCCTTAAAGTCGGCGGAACGCGCTACTTTATAAAAATCAAAAACGAGGATATTCCTTTTACGGAAATATTCTTCTGTTTTCGCAAGGAAAGCAAAAGCAACTTACATGTTTCTTTTGTCTTAGCGTTTAAAACTCTGACCATTATACTTTGGGGACTGCTGTTTATAATCCCGGGAATAATTAAATTTTATGATTACGCTGCCGTTGAGTACCTATTAGCTATATGTCCTGACCTGAGTGCAAAGGACGCTATGAGTCTGAGCAAAACAATGATGAACGGCTACAAACTAAAATTCATAGTATTAGAATTATCTTTCCTTGGATGGGATATTCTTGAATTTATATCATTCGGCATACTGAACTACTTGTATATAACCCCTTATAAATTATTAACGTATGACGAGTTTTTTGCATATATAAAAGAAGAAGCTGAGAAAAACGGTAACGAAGAATTGAAAAAACTAACAATAAAATGAGTCTGATACACTAAGTATCAGACTCATTAATTTTTGGCATATTATTCTGTTATTTCCACTTCGTATGTTACATCCTCAAACTGCATAACAACCTCTTCTCTTGTAAAGCCCTCAAGGTCATAACGGTCGCTGTAATAATTATACTTATTAATTTCAAAGCTACCGTCGGGCTTTGCACTTATTATTGTACAGCCTCGTTGTGAACCCTGCTCATCAATACCGCTGTATGCAAAATAATCTATGCTGTAACCATAGCTGAAGGTTATACCTTTATAGCTGAAGGTGGTGTTATTATAGTGGTCGTGTCCGTTGAACATTGCTTTTGTTGAGCCTGTTTCAAGCATTGCCTCAAACATATCATCCTCGCCAAAACCACAGTAAACACGCCTGCCTGTTTCACCGATAATACCGTCAGTATATTTAAAATCCGCGGTATCCTTGAAGCCGTTCTCTTTGAACTCATTCCAGCCATCAAGCATCTCTGTCAACGGAATGTGGAAGAACGCAAGAGTTTTAACAGGTGTGTATGCCGTGAGCAAATCATTCTGCGTTGCTTTATCAAGAGTTTTGATAACAGCACTGTTTTCGTCATTCATTTTCTGAATTTCGGTTTTGTACCATTCCACCTGATTATCATGTATATTGTCATATTCACCCTTGATACTGCTTATAATACTGCCATTCTTATAAGCGTGGGAATCAATCATAATAATACCCTGGGTAATGATACCCTTAGTATTTTTAACCTTTATTATATGGTTACCGTAGCCGTCAACATCCTCCGGACCCGGTTGATAAAGACAATGTTCAAAACCGCTCTCTGAATAAAACTCAGAAATCGCTTCCCGGTCAAAGTAGGTATAAATTTCGGAATCATGGTTACCGAAAGTAACTGTCCAATAAACGCCCAATTCTTCCAACAATTCCGCAAGAAGCTTTGCACCATGCTTATTGTTGAATGAACCAGCAGAATACGGTACAGGAAAGGCAATATCACCCGTTGCAATAACAAGGTCGGGTTTTTCCTTTGTAATCATTGCGGCAATAGCGTTGAGCGCCATAGCATCGGTATCATAAGACATAAAGCCACCGCCGATATGTATATCAGTAAGCTGCATTATTCTGAAATCCCTGTCGGTTGTAAATACCCAATAACCGTTTTCATCTTTTTGTGGTATAAGTTTTTCGGAAAAATCTGCAGCACCGTAGGAATCTATTTGTTTTTCAAGACTTTCAACAACACCTATGTTAGCCAAAGTAATAATGAAGGCAAGGGAAACAATAACCGTTAAAACAATTGCCAACACTTTTTTTGCTTTTTTCATAACACCACTCCTTATTTTTTAACAATACCATAATACAATAAGTTTTTCAATAAATATGAGTTGATTTTAAATCAAAATAATTTATAATAAAACCATAAACCCATTGCATACAGCTTTTTAAAAACTTCGGATACCAACATTCAATAGCAATAATGTAGGAAAGTATAATTCTTGTGTGGGCAGCATTTTCAAAATCAGGAAAGGTTCAGGTTAAATAATGGATATTAAAGAATTTTTATATAACGCATCCCATGTGAAGCCCTCGGAAAAACAGCATAAAATGTTAAGGGAAACTCCATTTTATGCCTTTGTACATTTCAGCCCCAACACATACACAAATCTCGAATGGGGCGACGGCACTGAGGACCCCGCAATATTCAATCCCACGGAGCTTGACTGCGAGCAATGGGCAAAAGCAGTTAAAAGCGCAGGTATGAAAGGTATCGTGCTTACAGCAAAGCATCACGATGGTTTTTGTCTGTGGCAGACCAAATACACAGAACACAGTATGAAAAACAGCCCCTATAAAAACGGCAAGGGCGATATTGTAAAGGAAACTGCCGAAGCCTGTAAAAAGCACGGGCTCAAATTCGGCTTTTACCTTTCACCCTGGGACAGAAACTCAGAGCTTTACGGCACCGACGAATACAATACATATTATAAAAATCAGTTAACCGAGCTTCTGACAAACTACGGCGAGATATTCTATGTGTGGTTTGACGGAGCCTGCGGCGAAGGTCCTAACGGTAAAAAACAGGTTTATGATTTTGCGGGTTATATTCAATTAATTGAAAAATATCAACCCAATGCCGCAATTTTTCACGATACAGGTATCATCCGTTGGTGCGGTAACGAGGCAGGCTCCCCACCCCATGCACAATGGGCAGTAGTCCCCGTCGAGCTTTGCTCAATGAATAAACCCCAGACCCGTGGCGCGCTTCTTGACGGAGATATTAGCTTCAATTACAATTCTGATATTGCAATAGGCTCACTTGAAACAATAATGTATTCAAAAGGTCTTGTTTTTGCTCCTGCGGAAACTGATATGTCCATAAGACCGGGTTGGTTTTATCACGAAAATGAAAAGTCGCATTCTTTGGACAGACTTTTTAAAACTTACCTTAATTCCGTGGGCAATAACACCACATTTAACCTTAATATTCCACCTATGCCAAACGGCAAATTCAACGACGAGGATGTTCAAAGGCTCAAGGAACTTGGGGAAATGTTAAAATCCGAATTAGGCGAAAACCTCGCTGAGGGAATTGACTTTGAAACACACGGCGGTTTTGGTGAAACACAACCCGAATACACCCTGAAATTAAACAAACCCGGAACAATAAAATACATCGAAATTGCGGAGCGCATAAGCGAGGGTCAAAGGGTTTCAAACTTCGCCGTGTTCACTAAAAACAAAAACGGATATTGGGATAAAGCCGCTCAGGATACCACAATCGGCAGCCGCAAAATAATAAAAATAAATCCCACTCAGACCGATGAAATCAAGGTGCAGATTATGGCATCAAGATATAAGCCCGATATAGAGTGGATTAAAGTATATTAAAAAAACAAGGTATTCTGTTTTTAAAACAGAATACCTTGTTTTTTATCTTGGTTTATAAATGACTTATGCGCAAAAAGCGGGAACCGCTTAGAAAATTGTCGATTTTAGATGCAGAAGGCTTTTTTTGAACCGACGGTGTATGCAGATACTCCGAGGGGCTAAAAATGACTTATGCGCAAAAAGCGGAAATTTTACATTACCGAATTCCATAATTTTCGATTATATAATCCATATCCTTATCTCCGCGACCGGAAAGATTAATAAGGATTGAGCCGTTATCCATGGTTTTTGCAAGCTTCATACCGAAGGCTACTGCGTGAGAGCTTTCGATTGCAGGGATAATACCCTCAAGACGGGAGAGCTTGAAGAATGCGTCGATGGTTTCTTCATCATCAACTACATCATATTTAACTCTGCCGATTTCCTGCAGGAATGCGTGCTCGGGACCTGATGAGGGATAATCAAGACCACTTGCAACTGAGTAAACGGGAGCGGGCTCACCGTTTTCATCCTTAAGCATAATACTGTTAAAGCCGTGCATAATGCCCTCTGTACCGTATTTAAGGCTTGCGGCATGGTCGCCGAGTTTGGGACCTCTGCCAAGGGGTTCAACACCGTAAATATCAATAGGGTCATTGAGGAAGCCTGCAAAAAGACCTGCAGCATTTGAGCCGCCACCGACACAGGCAACAATTGATGAGGGAAGATGACCTGTCATTTCAATAAACTGTTCTCTTGCCTCAATACCCACAACGCTCTGGAAATCGCGCACCATCATAGGGAAGGGTTGGGGTCCTAAAACTGAGCCGATGCAGTAGATGCTGTCGTTATATTCTTTACTGTATGCATCAAAAGCAGCGTCAACAGCCTCTTTAAGAGTCTGAAGTCCGTGGGTAACCTCAACTACATTTGCACCGAGAATTTTCATTCTTGCAACGTTGGGAGCCTGCTTTTTAATATCAACAGAGCCCATATAAATATCACATTCAAGACCGAAGTATGCAGCGGCAGTAGCCAAAGCAACACCATGCTGACCTGCACCTGTTTCTGCAATAACCTTTTTCTTACCCATATATTTCGCAAGAAGAGCCTCCCCCATACAGTGGTTGAGCTTATGTGCGCCCGAATGGTTTAAATCCTCGCGTTTTGCGTAAAGCTGAACTTTACCGCCAAGAGAGTCTGAAAGTCTTTCAAGATGAGTAACGGGCGTGGGTCTGCCCTGGAATTCTTTTCTGATTCTGCGAAGCTCTGCAATAAACTTTCTTGACTGGCAGATTGAATAATATGCCTCGGTAATTTCTGCCATGGCAGCTTTGGGCTTATCGTCAATATACACTCCGCCGTATTTACCGAAATAACCCTCTTTATTGGGATAATTATTAAAATATGTATCAAAATCAATACCGTTATATAACATTTTTATTTCCTCCAAAAAATCAAATTAATATTAATTAAATAAAAATCAGCTTCGCCATCGTTTTGTCAACAACATTAAAAATCGCCTCTCAAAAAATAAAAAGCCCCTGACAGAAATTAAGATTCTGTCAAGGACGAATAAAAACTTATCCGCGGTGCCACCCTGAATTTGCGAAAAATCGCACTCTTAGCGGAGTACAAGCATACTCCCGACAACTAACGTATGCCATAACGTTGCAGAATACTTTGCTCGCTACGAGCATTTGACTGCACCCTCGGCGGCCCATTTGACGACTTGTTTCCTGCCCGATTCCAGCTACACGGGCTCTCTGTGAAGGCATCATCGCCGTTACTTCCGCTTCAACGGTTTAATTTAAATTTTATATGATTATAGCACCCGTAAATTAATCTGTCAATAGCAAGATTTTACCTCTAAAAGTGCGTTTGATTATTGACATAAGTGCACGTTCAAAGTAAAATATACTTATATTTTATGTAAAGAAGGTATTGCAGATGAAAAACATACCCACCGTGAAGCTCGGTATCGTTGCAGTTTCACGAGACTGCTTCCCCATGACCCTTTCCGAGGGCAGAAGAAGCGCTATCGTTAAAGAATATTCCAAAACGGGCGAAATATACGAGTGCCCCGTTTGTATCGAAAATGAAAATGATATGCTCAAAGCTCTTGAGGATGTTAAAAATGCAGGCTGTAATGCACTTGTTATTTATCTTGGTAACTTTGGTCCTGAAAGCTCTGAAACACTTCTCGCAAAGCTTTTTGACGGCCCTGTTATGTACTGTGCTGCCGCTGAAGAAAGCGAAAATGACCTTCTTGACGGCAGAGGCGACGCCTACTGTGGTGTACTTAACTTAAGCTATAACCTTAAATTGAGAGAAATCAAGGCTTACATACCCGAGTATCCCGTTGGTGATGCAGTTGATTGCGCAAAAATGATTAAGGATTTCCTCCCCATTGCAAGAACAATCCTTGCACTCAAAAACCTTAAAATCATCTCCTTCGGTCCCCGTCCTCAGGACTTCCTTGCTTGTAATGCACCCATCAAACGCCTTTATGATTTAGGTGTTGAGATTGAGGAAAACAGCGAGCTTGACCTTTTCGCTTCGTTCAACGCTCACGCAGGTGACGAAAGAATAGCCGAAGTTATTAAGGATATGGAAAAAGAGCTTGGTGAAGGCAACAAGAAGCCCGAAATCCTCGAAAAGCTTGCTCAGTACGAGCTTACACTTCTTGACTGGGTTGAAGCTCACAAGGGTTCAAGAGAATACGTTGCTATTGCAGGTAAATGCTGGCCCGCGTTCCAGACAGAATTCAAATTTGTTCCCTGCTACGTAAACAGCAGACTTGCCGCAAGAGGTATCCCCGTTTCCTGCGAGGTTGATATTTACGGCGTTCTTTCCGAGTACATCGGTGCTTGCGTAAGTGAAGATGCAGTTACACTCCTTGATATTAACAACTCTGTTCCCAGAGATATGTATGATAAAGAAATCAGCGGTAAAACCCCTTACAGCTTTACAGATACCTTTATGGGCTTCCATTGCGGTAACACTCCCGCTTGTAAGCTCAGCTTCTGCGAAATGAAATATCAGAAGATTATGGCAAGAGCACTCCCCAAGGAATACACAAACGGTACTCTTGAGGGTGACATTGCTCCCGGTGATATCACATTCTTCAGACTTCAGTCAACTGCTGACAGCCACCTTAAAGCATATGTAGCTCAGGGAGAGGTTCTCCCCGTTGCAACCCGTTCATTCGGCGGTATCGGTGTTTTTGCAATCCCCGAAATGGGCAGATTCTACCGCCATGTGCTTATTGAGGATAATTTCCCCCACCACGGTGCAGTTGCTTTCGGTCACTACGGCAAGGCTATATTTGAAGTATTCAAATATCTTGGTGTTGAAAAAATCGGCTACAACCAGCCTAAGTCACTCCCCTATAAAACAGAAAATCCATTTGCATAAGAGAAAAAGCTCCTTGCTTCGGCAAGGAGCTTTTTAATGCGTAATTCGCAATGCGTAATTAAAGACATTATCATTTTCGCTTTTTGCGAGAATAGTGTGTGATTAAATCAAATTACATGTGATTCTTATTTTTCAAAGCTTATTTTTTCACCATTTATTTCTATCCAATATTGGTTGTTGAAATTCTGCACCGCGGTATAGTATAACACAAATTCTGAATCAGTATCATTTTCAGCTTTACCAACAGAAATAAATTCAGAATTTTCCGAATCGGTTATTTTCTCAATTGGTTTCCCTATACCTTTAACCTCAACATAATAATCGGTTGTTTTTCCGTACTTTTTAACGTCAATAGTGTAATTATCATAAGACTTGTAATAAACGGATTTCACGTTCAACGCATTACCGATTTTCCAACCGTCCTCGGATTTAGGAGCATACCGTATATTGTATGAGTTTTGGTCTTTTTGAGCTATAATCATTGCACTTTCTTCACCATAAACAACTGTCAGCTCTTCGGCTTTCTGAAGATTCCTGTATTTATAAACGGCTTCGGGTGAAGAAAAATCAACAAATAAATTTTCAACAGGGACAAACGCGGAAATTGTACATACCAAAACAGTAAGAACCAGTAACACTGTCCTTTTAACCTTATTAAGCTCCACTTTTTTTAATACAAGGACAAAAGCCAAAAAAACCAATATTACCCGTATTGCTCCGTACATATATAACACCCTTCAAATAAGTTATTTTCTGTTTTTCATTATAAACAAATTACCCCTAAAAAGCAACTGTCGGTATGTCATTCGCTCGATATGTGCGTTGCACTCGATATGTTTCACTTTGCGAAACGAGAATAGGACCTTCCACCACCTGACAACATTCTATCCAACCGAAGAATAACAGTAAGAGAACTACCCACCACCGCTCCGACGAACTGTATTGTAATTTTAAGTTTCAAGCACGCTTCAAGATAAAGTGTAAAAACATCTTGACAAAAGGCGGTCCCCCTCCCTTTTTGCTACGCAAAATGGGATGATAAGGCTTCGCGTTACTTTTACTTTATTTTACAATCGGCGAAAGCCCCGATAATTACGAATTACGCATTACGAATTACGCATTACGAATTACAATCGGCTTTGCCCCGATTCTATTATCTTTTCTCTTTTATCTATTATCTAAAAAAAGCCTTCCGCCGAAACGGAAGGCTTTTTAATTAGTCTTTAAAAAACTGGGGAAGGTATGCTTTGTGAGCCTGTTTCATCTCTTCAAAGCAAGCCTTTGCCTTAGCAAAGTCGCCGCAAAGAGGATGGAGCATAAGAGCATTAAGTGCATCTTCGTCGGAGCCCTTGATAGCAGCTTCAACTGCGTATTTTTCATAGGACTTAACTGTACGCATAAGGCTTATGATATGGCGATTGTCAAACTCATCAATTTCAACAGGAGTTGCGCCGTCTGCACCGATAACTGCTGCAATTTCAACAATATCGTCGTCATCCATAAATTTAAGAGTACCGTTATTTTTGATATTAACAACGTGAACATCCTGTTTATCGTTAGCAATAGAATCAATAAGGGAAACTGCTGCAAGTGAATACTTATAACCGCCACGCTGTTCAAGAAGAGCGGGCTTGATTACAAGCTCGTTATCACTGTAAAGCTTAAGGAGCTCTTCCTCAATTTCCATACAAACCTGTGCACGGCTCTTGGGATTTGATTTAAGGTACTGGAGTTTTGATGCACGGCTGTAATAATACTGAAGGTATGATGAAGGGAAGCCCTTGCAAGCGTCAAGACACTCCATATCGAAGCCATCATCATGAATATTCTTCATAACTGTGGGAGCGAAGTTATCATCAAAGATACTGTCGAACTTCTCTTCGCCGTTAACCTTAACTGAAGTAATCCAGCTAAGGTGGTTAAGACCCAGGTATGTGATTTTTGCATCCTCGCCGACTGCTGCTTTAACGTCATCAATCATAGCAATTGGAACGTTACAAAGACCCATTGCTTTAACATTTGTGTGGTTAAGAAGGAACTCAGAAATAATACCTGAGGGATTTGTAAAGTTAATAAGCCATGCATCGGGACAGATAGCCTCAATACGCTCTGCAATGTGTGCAATAACGGGAATTGTACGAAGAGCCTTGAAGAAACCGCCGATACCGGTTGTCTCCTGACCGATAAGGTCATATTTGAGAGGAATGCTCTCGTCAATATGACGGCAAGGAAGCTTACCCACACGAATCTGAGTAACAACGAAGTCCGCACCCTGTAAAGCAAGGTCAAGGTCATCTGTCATTACGATTTCGCAGTCAATACCCGCGCTCTTAAGCATACGAACACAAAGACCGCCTACGATTTCGCGTTTTCTCTCATCGATATCCATAAAAGCAACTCTCTTTAATTTAAGAGAATCCTTTGCTTCGATAAAGCCATAAATAAGTTCGGGACAATATGTAGAACCTGAACCAATGACGGTTACGCTGATTTCTTTCATTTATATCAATCCTTTCAACGAAAATATTATATCAGTCTTCAAGAAGCCAGTTCACACAACCTGTAACAGGTGCGCAATCGAGTTTGATGAAATTGAATTTTCTGCCTGTTTTTTCAGCAACGAGCTCAGCCATTCTTTCTGTATATTTCTGTGAAGGAAGCTTTGTGTGGATTGAGCCTGACAAAACAACGTTGATAACTTCACAATCAAAGTTCATAGCTTTAACGTGACCTGAGATGAAGTCCGCACCTCTCTGCGCCATTTCTTCAATAACAAGAAGGGCTGCCTCGTCATCGTTGTTAGCTGCTTCAAAGAATGAAACGATAAGCTTTCTGAGGAAAGCCTCTCCTTCATCCTCGCTCTCTAAAACTGCGATGGAGTCAAGGAGGGTTGCTCTGTCACAGATACCTGTTTTTTCTTTCATATATTCAGTAATCAAGGATTTACCTTTACCGAGGCAAATTTCATCATACATAATCCTGAAAGCCTGTGAGCCTACCCAGTGACCGTTGCCCTTATCACCTGAAAGCACATCAAAGCCGCCAATCTGGAGCATATTGCCGTCAGAGTCAAGGGAGTTACAGCAGGTACCTGTACCGCAGTTGTAGCCGATACCACATCCGGCACCAACACCCGCTTTAATAACAATAAAACCATCGTTATAAATACGACAACCTGTGATACCTAATTTGCTGAGCTCCTCAACCATTGCATCGTGCTGGTAAGGATGGTCGATACCTGCAAGACCCATAAGGATTCCGTCAACCTCATCAAGAGAAACATTTGCTTTCTCCAAAAGACCCTTAACACCGCCTGCGATAATTCCGGCAGCCTGAGGGAATGAACCCTCCATATTTTCGTGGTTTGAGCCTTCGGTTTCGTACTGCTCAACTATATTTTTATTTTCATCAAAAAGGGCAAAAGCGGTTTTTGTGCCGCCGCCGTCAACACCTATGTAATATTTCATTCTGCTTTCTCCTCGTTTGTATCCTCGTTGATATCATAAAACTCTTCGCAAACCTCTTCAAGACAATACATACCGCGTCTGATGGGCTCACGGTCAATCCATTTGCCGTTTGTGAAGTCGGGAACGGGAACGGGTGCGCCACCCATAGCAACGGACTGCTCCGAAAGGCAGGTAATTGCCATCCATGTGGCTGTATCATAAACGTCGATATTAGCCTTTTCGCCTTCAAATACGCTGTCAACGAATGAAGAGAGGATAAGGTAATCCATACCGCCGTGACCTGCTTTTATACCGCCTTTTTCATAGAGAACCCAAAGAGGATGCTCGTATTTTTCGCGCCAGGGCTCAAAATCATCCCACTCGTGAGTCCAGCTCTGATGCTCCTTATGAGTACCGTCAATGTAAATTCTGCCCTTACCGTCTTCGGGCTCGGAGTAAATACCCTTTGTACCCTGAACCTCGTAGTCACGTGTATAAGGTCTGGGAAGTGAACAGTCGTGAGTAAGCTTGATTGTTTCGCCGTTTGCGCACTTGATAATTGTTGTAACAATGTCACCGCAATTAAAGTCTGTATTATAAAGGTCGTATTCTTCGCCCTTGTTGTCTTTAATCCACTGATGAAGACCGCGTGACTTGCTTGCAACAGAGTTCACTGTAAGGAAACGGTTACCTCTGTTAATATTGAGAGCCTTTGCAATGGGACCTAACTGGTGAGTGGGGTAAACCTCGCCGTTACGGTACATAAAGTTATAGAGTCTGCCGTGGATGTTCTCACGACCGAGGCAGATTTCATCACGCAAGTCGTGACGATAACCGCCTTCCATATGTACTATTTCACCGAAGATGCCCTTGCGGATCATATTGAACACTGCCATTTCGTTACGGCAATAGCAGCAGTTTTCAAGAAGCATGCAGATTTTGCCTGTGCGCTTGCTTGTTCTTACCATATCCCAGCATTCTTCGATAGAAGCGGCGCCGCCAACCTCCATACCTACATGAAGACCCGCATTCATGGCATCAACAGCAATCATAGCGTGAGTAATCCATGTTGTTGCAATAACAACCGCATCCAGATCTTCCTTTTCAAACATTTCTTTATAGTCGAGGTAAGCGTGAACAGGATAAGCTTTCTCTGTGCGCTCCTCAACAATTTCAATACCTCTTTCAGCTCTTTCGGGTATAAGGTCGCATACGGCGGGAACCTTTACGCCATCAACCTGCAAAAGCAAATCGAGCATACCTGAACCTCTGCCGCTTATACCGATGAAGCCGATATTAGCACTATTTTTTCTCATAAATACACACCTTCAATGATTAAAAATATACATAAGTTATTTTAACACACACAACATATGTTTTCAATACAAAATACAGTAAAAAAACCAAATAAAAGCAAAAAATCCGCCCCTGTTCTTACGGTGAACAAGGGCGTTAATATTTTTAAAAAGAATAATACTCGAGTGCCTCTTCGTAAAGTATATCCACATCCGTTTGCGGAACATACCGTTCATGCCAATCAGAGATGTCAAGTTTAGTGGAATTCAGATAGTAATACTCATATTCGAACCCGTCCATCCCAAGAAAATGTTCTGCCGCTTTATACAAAGAATAAGGAATTTTGTCAGGATAATCATGGACAATGTTATATAAATCAACCACGGCATATATTGCCTCAAACTGTTGCTCAACGCTTAAAGAATAATTATAAGAATCCGCATCCTTAAGTCCGGTAAACAAGCACACCGTCTCCGCAACCTTTGATTCGTCAATACCCTTTTCAACAAGCGCATTTTCAATAACAGCCGTATCCCCTGTTGCGCTGAATTCAAAAAGAGGCTCGGGGCCTGTTATTTCGCATATACCACGGACCATAAATGCCTGGAAATTATAACTGTCCTCGCTTCTGTCCATATATTCGTAATTCACAAGACAAGTGAAGCCCTCACCAAACCAACCATATTGGTCATACGGAAGATTTTCACTTTCTATACAATGGTGAAGCTCGTGGGATAATGCCCATTCTCTATCCTCATCGGCAGCAAAAGTTATTGTATTCTCCTCTTTGTATTCGGCACTTATCCCCTCATTCAGAAGACTCGGGTCATTGGGCGTTATGGTGAAACTCGCGAGCCTTTGAGAAACGCTGTCACAGTCAATATATTTATTGTCTGCAAAATACTGCATAAACTTCGCCATTTCCTTTTTTTCAGCATTGGTGAGGCTATCGTTTGCAAGAATGGCTTCATACAAAAGCTTAGCTCTGTCCGTGGCCGCCTCGTCAGCTACAAGTGTATGGGATACAACCATCTCATACTCCTTGTTCAATTCCTTTTCAGTTACGATTTTGTTCCATTTCCAAAATGCAAAATTCCAGTCATTACTATAACAGCCGTATAAAAAGCCACCCAGAAGAGCTGAAAAAAGCAACGCAAATACAAGAAGAACCGAAACTATAATAATTACAACTTTCTTTTTCATCTGACCACTCCCCGAAAGTATTGTACAGCAATTAAAGCAAAATCGCAATCCTGCAAAAAGCAAAAGGAGCGCAAAAGGAAAGAAAGTCAAAAAATTCCCCTTTGCGCTCATAATTGCAAATTATTAAATTTATTCGGTTCTCAATGCTTCTACCGGGTCTTTCTTTGCCGCCATACGCGAGGGAATAAGTCCGGCAATAAGCGTAAGTGATATGCTGATTATAACGAGTACCACACCGCCAACGAAGGGCAATGATGCTGCCGCAGGAATATGAACTAAATACTTAAGAGCTAAGTTTATGGGAATTTCCAATAGCAGCGTGGATAATATACCGATAACACCCGCCCCAAGACCGATTACGGCAGTTTCCGCGTTAAAGACTCGGGCAATATCCTTTTTGGATGCGCCGATACTTCTGAGAATACCGATTTCTTTAGTTCTTTCAAGAACTGAAATATAGGTAATAATACCAATCATTATAGAGGAAACCACCAGAGAAATGGCAACGAAGGCTACAAGAACATAAGTTACAACATCAATAATTGTTGTAATACTGCTCATAAGAAGACCTATAAAGTCGGTTACTTTTATCTGGGCTTCCGCGTGTCCGTCAGCTGTAACCTGTTCATTATAATAATCAACCAATTCATTGAGTTTTTCTTTATCCTCAAAGCTTTTCGGATAGAAAGCTATTGACGAGGGTGATTCAAATGTGGAATAACCTAATTTCGCAAGGGTGCCCTCTAATGAGCTGTTTGCCGCAAGGGTATCAACATATGCCTGCTTTAAAGCCAGCACCTGTTCATCATTAAGGAAGCCCTCCATAAGCTTTTTCTCGAGCTCGGACATATCGTCAAAGCCGAACATCGCGCCCATATTGCTCATATCAACCTCTGCCATATCCATACCCTCAGCCATGGAAAGGAAGGGCTTATAATCAAGATAAGTATAATCAATAATACTTAAATCAACATCTGCAAGGTCGAAATCATTTACTGTAAGTGTAGAAAACTCATAGCCTGTAATAACATCCCTTGTCTGGTCTGCAAGCTGTTCCTTGACAACCTGTCTGTTACTCGTCTGGTTAATAGCGTAATCCATAAGTGCACGAGTATATCCGATACCGCCCGTACCGATTGCAAGAGTATTATTTTCATCGGGCTTTAAAATACCTACAATTCTTATTTCTTCGCCGTTTTCTACAAGCTGTTTTACATAGTAATCATTCTCACTGTTATCACGCCAGAGACCTGTTTTTTCATCCTTTACAAAGTAATCCGCGCTTAAAACCAGCTTGAATTTCATATCAAGAATGTCTTCATATGAATATTCAGTAACGGCTTCGCTTTCCAATGTTTCGCCGCTTACAAGCGCCGCCATAACATCCTTTGTAAACTCCTCCTGGTCCTTAAGACCCAAAGCGTAAACCACAAGCTCGTTAATCTGATTGTTACCGTCAACAATAAGAACTACTTCGTTGTAATTTTCGGGCATTCTGCCTGCAATAACATCATACTGAGCTTCCATAAGCATGTTGTCGCCTATAAGCTCCGTCCAAACGCTGAAGCTCTGGGACATACTTGACATTGATTCGGCCATATCGCCCATACCTGCATCCATGGGCATGCTGTCCATCATTGTGCTGGGATTGACTCTGACAACACCGTCATCCGTATCGGCGCGGTAAATATTGAGCTGGGTACTGTATCTGTATTGAACATCGTTACAGCACTCGTCAAACTCCTCCTGATTATCCTCAATATACTTTTTGAAGTTATCAAGATTATTTGAGGTTGACTCAGAAATGAAGGCATTAACCATCTGCATAAATGATTCGTTTACATAAACCTTGCCTTCCTCAACATCCTCAGCCTTTGCCGCCTCACTGGTAATACCCGTAAAGGAGCTCATTACGCTCTCAAAGTCCATAGTCTGCTTTTCCACCGTCATGGGGTAAGAAAGAAGCATATCCTCCTGAACACGGTCAATATACACCTGAATACCGTTTGAAAGAGCAAGAACAAGGGCAATACCGATAATGCCTATACTACCTGCAAAAGCCGTTAAGAAGGTCCTGCCCTTTTTGGTTCTGAGGTTATTTATACTTAAAGCAAAGGCAGAGCCGAAGCTCATGGTCTTTTTACCCTTGACCCTTGCATTGGCAACCTTGATTTTCTGTTCTTCAATATCCTGCTCGGTAGGCTCATAGGGGTTAGTATCTCCTACCACCTCACCGTCAAGACAGCTGATAATACGGTTAGCGTAACTATCCGCAAGCTCCGGGTTATGAGTAACCATAATAATGAGCTTCTCTTTGGCTATTTCTTTGAGAAGATCCATTATCTGAACGCTCGTTTCACTGTCAAGCGCACCTGTGGGTTCATCGGCAAGGAGAATATCAGGATCATTTATAAGCGCACGGGCAATTGCAACTCGCTGCATCTGACCGCCCGACATCTGATTAGGTTTTTTATAAATCTGTTGTTCAAGTCCGACCTTTTTAAGAGCCTCAATAGCCCTCTTCTTACGCTCTTTTTTAGAAACACCCGAAAGTGTCAGGGCAAGCTCAACGTTTGACAGAACCGTCTGATGGGGTATAAGGTTGTAGCTCTGGAAAACAAAGCCTATTGAGTGATTGCGATAGGTATCCCAATCACCGTCATTAAAATATTTTGTGGATTTGCCGTTAATAAGCAAATCACCGCTTGTATATCTGTCAAGACCGCCTACAATATTGAGCAAGGTAGTTTTACCGCAACCCGAGGGACCAAGAATAGCCACAAACTCGTTTTCACGGAAGCTTATATCAATGCCCTTCAGAGCTCTTACCGTAGTATCACCGGTGACATAATCTTTAACAATGTTTTTTAATACTAACAAATTTAACACCCCTGTTAAGAATACAAACGCTTTCTGTTGGCGTAAATTATAATACCGATAAGTGACGCAATAAATACATAACCGCCTATAACATATAACCAGATATAATTTTTCTTTGCCGGTTTATATATAATCGTCGGTGAATACTCTTCATCAAAAACCAATTCCGCTTTTACACGTTCTTTAAAGAAAAGATTGAAAAGCCACTCTACAAGCTCATCCTCGCTCATAGTTTCAAACTGCTCAGTAAGAGAAGCTGAATATGTTTCGAAGTTTCCACCGCCATCCATAGAACCCATTAAAAGGTTTTCGTTGCCGGGAATCTTCATAGTCTTGGCAACCACACGAAGCAGGGTCATAAACACACCTGTTTTATCAGCAACTATATAGGTGTACTCGGTTTTCTGACCGTTTATTACCTGCTTGCTTGTTCTCTTTTCGGGTGTACCGATGTTCTGAAGAGTATTTATGTCAAACTCGGCAATCTTCATACCCGAGCTTTCAAGCATCGTTCCGAGAAGCTTATTGATATCAAGCTCAGAACCAAGGGATGACATATCCGTATTCATATCATATATGCCCGAAAGATTATCCGTAAAGGTTGTTACGGGCAACAACAAGTTTTCGAGGCATATTTCCAAAGAACCGCTGTTTATAAAGTAAACAATATTGGGTAATTTTTCCGTCAGAGTGTCAACGGGCTTTTCGCAAATATCGTCAATCAGATCAAAAACAGGATCGAGAATATCCTTCATTACCCTGTCTGTATGGGCGTGTTTTTTGTATTTTTCGTAAGTTTTAATATCACCCGAGTCGCAACCTAACGCCTCAAGAATGGGTATAACCGCCGTATTATAGCCGTCAGCACCTTTAATGGTGATACTGTCAAGCACTACCATATCCTCATCCGCAAGAAGCACTCTGAGTAACGGATACAAGGGTTTCAAAACTGCCGTGAGAGCGTTTTCAAAGCCTTTTCTCGAGCCTGTATAGAAGCCCCAGTCAATGCCGTCCGGTGACACATCGGACCAGGAGTCAGCTTTTTTCAATACATTGGCGGCTGATATATATTCATCCTCCGTAAGATATGCCGCAACGCCCTTGGGTGTAGTATCAATACCGAGAAGAACGAGGACTTCAGTAAGTCCGTTTTCTTCAAATGCGCCATAAATTCCCGTAAGGAGTGAATTTATATTTGCTTCAGAATAAATAGCGGATTTCAGCATGGACTCCACATCTTTATAGCTTCCGCCTTCTTTTACAAAATCATCAAGAAGGTCATCCACCTGGGAAAGAGCTCTTTCGTAGTCTTTTTTGTCAAGGTTTGGTGTGTACTGAACATTGGCACTGATTACCGACGGATATACCATGGGCTGAGCACCCTGCGGATCCCTCGGACTGAACATTAAAATCAGCGTACCCACTATTTTATCCGTATCTTTTGAAAGGATGTTTTTAAGCAAATCACTTGTAGCTGTATTTGCTTCACTTCCCGAAAGCTGAGCGAGACTGTCGGAATTCATTTTAAGACTGTCAACAAGCCAACGCATTATAACCACATAGGCTTTGCCTTGGTCAGAAATAAAGTTATCCCCTGTTTTTGTACCGCATTTTGCAAGCTCCGCCATAGGAAGCTCCGCAAGCTGTAAACCGCCCATTCCTGAGGTGAGAGATCCCATAATTGTATTCAGGTCAAAGCTTAACAGGCCTGTATCAAAAAGATTGAGTAAAGCCGCAATCTCAAAAAGAGGGTTTGATGTTATGGGTGACATTAAGGAATCCATACATTTTTCCATTTCACCATTTTCGGAAAAATAAGCGAAACTCGGCAAAGAATCAGTAAGGGTTGCCGCAGGGTCTTCAAGAGTCTTTTCTAAAAATGAAAGTATGGGAAGAATGATATTTTTCACCATACTGTTTTTATCAACCGCTGCCTCGGTTTTAAACTGTTGCGCCGATACAATATCGGGACATTTCAAGGCATTGAGCATGGGGACAACTGCGTTAGTATAGCCCTCATCACCATTTAACTTAATAAACGAAACCTTCAGAGTACCCGAGCAAAGTAACATATATAAAACATCGTTAAACGGAGAAAAAATCGCACCGCAAGCCGTGGCGAAACCGTTTTTGTCGGTAACACCCCAATTAACACCCGTAAGGTCAACCTGGGACCATGAGTTGAAGGTTTTTAATTTTTCGCTTACCTCAGGGTAGGCTTTAACAGCCTGAGCAACACCATTTACCGAGGTATCAATACCAATAATGCTTAAATCAGTCCCTTCCTGCTCTAAGGAGAGGTACATCTGCACCATAACGGAGGAGAGGGTTTCGCTACTGTAAACCATGGGCGCAACAAGACTTTTTAAGTCACTGCCCATAAGTAACGGCACGGCAGATTTAAGCAATCTGTCCGTACCACCCACTGCCGCAAGAGCATCCTCGGCAGTTACGCCCTCGGGGTAATCACCGCTACCTGCCATTGCCGCAACAGATAAAAACGACGAACAAGCCACCAAAAGACACAAACATAAACATATTAACTTTGTTAAATACTTTTTCATATTTACCAACTCAATTTCAGTTTATATAGTACATATAATGATATAAGCAACTTATTATAATATTACAATCTAATTATACACTATTATTACATAAATTGTACATACCCAAATGTTAAAAAAATGTTAAAAAATTTTTTGCGGAGGAAATTTTGTTATGAAAAAAGGCGTATTTTCTTTGTTTTTAGTGTTTTTTTTATTAATAAGCACATCCTGCAGTGCTCAAAGGGAGGGCGATACCCTGCACGGGTTCACCCAACGCATAAACCGGTTATCCGATACATACGAGCTGAACGAAACCGGTTATATTCTTGACCAAAAAAACAGCACTTTATCACGGTTTTATAAATTCTCCCAAAAAGAAATTTTGTTGCAGTTCAAAATGAATGATGAGAACATTTTAACCGAAATGAATATTGTTTTTTTGGAAAATTTTGTCGAAGGTACGGATGAATTTAATTTCATAAAAAACTGTATAAGTGCCTATATTGATGATGAAGAAGCAGAAAAAGCAATATTTTCGGAAAAGGCGCTTTCTGAGTTATTGAAAACAAAAGGAAATGACACCGTAGAAATAAATAACGGTGACATCCAATTTTTACTGGATGTCACCGAATCGGGAACTGTTATTACTGTTGTGAAAAATAATCTTTAAGTTTTTCAGAAAGGAGTCTTAAGGCGTTACCGCGATGGCTCAAAGCATCCTTTTCTTCAGGGGTAAGCTCCGCAAAGCTCTTGTCCCCTACCATAAATAAGGGGTCGTAACCGAACCCGCCGTTACCGCGCTCCTCAAAGCCGATATAGCCCTTACATTCGCCACGGGCAGAGATAATGTCGCCATTGGGGAAAACACAGCAAACAACCGAAACGAAGCGTGCTGTTCTTTCCGGAACTTCAACATCAGTGAGAAGCTTAAGAAGCTTTTGGTTGTTTTTAGCGTCGTTGCCGTGCTCACCTGCAAAACGGGCTGAATACACACCGGGGGCTCCCACAAGGTAATCCACCGCGAGACCCGAATCATCCGCCACGCAGGGCATACCGCTTTCGTTGCAGCCGCTCTGAGCTTTTAAAAGAGCATTCTCATAGAATGTCTCACCTGTTTCATCAACATCGGTAATTTCAATACCAAGTTGGTCAGCAGTTTTAACATCTATACCTAAAGGAGAGAGAATTCTGTAAAGCTCATCCCGCTTTTTCATATTGTGGGTTGCTATTAAAAACTCTTTGTTCATTAACCAAACAACCTCCCGAAGAAGCCTTTTTTCTTTTTGGGCTCTTCTTTTTTCTCCGCGGGCTCTTCTGCAGGAGCTTCTTCCTTAATTTCTTCAACAGGTTCTTCTGCGATTTCTTCCTCGGCTGAAATTTCTTCTGTAGCTGCTTCTTCAGCTTCCTCCTGCTGAATTTCTGCCATTGCTTCAAAAATTTCACCCATAGCCTGAGCAAGCTCATTTTCGTGAGAATCCTCAGAGGGTTTGATTTCCTCTTTGATTTTTGAAAGGTCGATTTCATCCTCCTCGTAATCCTCGGGAAGTGCCTCGAAAAGACCCTCTGCAAAGGCCTTGGGATTAAAGGGCTGTAAATCGTCTATACCCTCGCCCACACCGATAAATTTAACCGGTACCTTAAGGTCATTTTTAATTGAGAGAACAACACCGCCACGGGCAGTACCGTCAAGTTTAGTAAGAATAATACCTGTAATCTCGGCAATTTTGGCAAACTCACGAGCCTGGTTTACAGCATTCTGACCTGTTGTAGCATCAAGAACAAGCAACACCTCACGGTCGGAGTAAGGAAGCTCGCGGTCAATAACGCGGTATATCTTGCCCAACTCATCCATAAGGTTCTTTTTATTATGAAGTCTGCCTGCGGTATCACAGATAATAATTTCTGTGCCTCGTGCTTTAGCTGCGGAGATAGTATCAAAAATAACCGCTGCAGGGTCGGCACCCTCTTTATGCTTTATAATATCAACACCTGCGCGCTGAGCCCATACATCAAGCTGGTCAATGGCAGCCGCACGGAAAGTATCGGCAGCAGCAAGAATTACGCTCTTACCCTCAGCTTTGTAGCGAGCCGCAAGTTTACCGATGGTTGTGGTTTTACCAACACCGTTAACACCGATTACAAGGATTACCGAGGGAATTGTAATAAGACCCATATCCTCGCCGCCCTCAAGCATATCTGCTACGATATCTTTGATTTCGGCTTTAACATCAGCAGGATTTTTTATACCTTTTTTACGAACAATGTCATTAAGACGAAGTGTAATTTCGGACGCGGTAGAAACACCCACATCACCCATTACAAGAGCTTCCTCAAGCTCGTCAAAAAGCTCCTGGTCTATTGAAGTGTAGCTGTCAAGAACATTATCAATAGCACCCGATACATTTTTTCTTGTTTTTCTTAATCCGAAGTTAATTTTTTTAAAAATACCCAAATGAAAAACTCCTTTTTTGAATGAGGAATTAGGAATGAGGAGTTTCGGGGCGCATATGCGCCGAATTATAAAAGCTCTCATTTCTACTAATATCTCTTAGCTGTGTGATTAATATATTTTTAAATGGGTCTGTACTTCGGTACGCATAGATGCGAACCCTACAGTGGTTTATTTTTCTATCATACTGAAGAATAACCACAAAAGAACTACCCACCACCGCTAACGCGGTCCCCCTCCCTATTTCATCACAGATGAAACAGGGATGATATTGTATTACTGCAATTTAATCTATAATCGGCACGTAGTGCCCCGAAATTTTGCATTTTGCATTCTGCATTTTGCATTTTATGTCAGGTCAAACTTACTTGCCATTTCTGCTGTCTTAAGCTCAAGAAGTTTCGATACACCCTTCTCCTGCATTGTAACGCCGTAGAGCATATCTGCCTCTTCCATTGTACCGCGACGGTGGGTGATGAGGATAAACTGAGTGTTTTCTGTCATACGGCGCACATAGTTCGCGTAACGCACAACATTGACATCATCAAGAGCCGCTTCAACCTCGTCAAAAATACAGAAGGGACAAGGGTTGATTTTAAGTATGGAGAAAAGAAGAGCAATGGCTGAAAGTCCCTTTTCACCACCTGAAAGAAGTGAGATGTTCTGAACATTCTTGCCGGGTGGCTGAACCTTGATGTCGATGTCACATTCAAGCACATCGTTTTCGTCGGTAAGTACAAGTGAGGCTTTACCACCACCGAAAAGCTCCGCAAAGGTCTGACCGAAGCTGAAGTTGATTTTATCAAACTGCTCTTTAAACTGAACACCCATTTTACCTGTGAGTTCGTTTATAAGCTTAATGAGCTCAGCCTTTGATTTTTCTACATCGTTCACCTGACCGAACATAAAGTTGTAACGCTCGGAAACCTCTTTATATTCCTCGATGGCTGAAACATTTACATTGCCGAGACCGCGTATTTTGCCTTTAAGCTCATTAAGGCGTTTTTTGGCTTCGGGAACATCCTCAATAACAATATTGAGCTCCTCTGCCTCACGGCGTGTCAGCTCGTACTCGTCAAAGAGCTTGTTTGAGATATCGTCAAACTCTTTCTGCATTGTATCTCTGCGCTCGGTAAGTCTTGCCTTTTCACCGCCGAGTTTTTCTCTTTCCTCGGTCTTTTCTCTTTCAAGAATACGGAGCTTGCCTGTTTCCTGCTCAAACTGTTCGCGTTTCGCAATTTCTTCGGCAATTTTATCCTTGGAAAGCGCACTTTGTTCACGGAGTCCTGCGGCTTCGCTGTTGAGAACCTCAATGCGTTTTCTTATTTCTTCGTTTCTTGATTTAATCTCTTCGATTTCGTCATTCAACTGTGAAAGCTTATCTTTATGGCTTGTGCTTCTGCCGTGAAGTCTTGTAATTTCTTCTTCCTTTGCCTCAATCTCTTTTTGTGCCGTAGCAATTTCAAGATTGATTTCTGCGGCATCGGCAGTAAGCTTCTCCCTTTTTTCTCTTAAGCTTTCCCTGTCGCCCGTAAGTGTGCTGAGCTCTGCTTCTACTTCTTCCATTTCTTTCTGAAGCACTGAAAGCTTTTCTCCTGCACCCGATGCATTTTGATTTATGGTTTCTATACGGCCTTTGAGTTGAGCTTTTTCTTCCTGTGCCTGTTGGCGGGCATCTGTAAGGTTTTTGAGATTACCTTCCTTAAGAGCGAGCATACCCTCAACACGGATTTTATCCTCACCCAAGGCGGTAATTTCAGCCTTACAGCCGTCAAGCTCTGCTGAAACAGCTGAATAATTCTCCTGCTGAAGCTGAACATCCTTAAGTAAAAGCTCAAGCTTTTCGTTGAGTGATTCACACTCGGCTTTCAGCCTTTCAAGCTCATTACCGCGGCTGAGAATACCTGCATTCTGAAGTCTGGCACCACCTGTCATGGAACCGCCTGCGTTTACAACCTGTCCGTCGAGAGTAACAATCTTGAATTTATAGTTGAATTTCTTTGCAATGGATATTGCGGCATCCAGATCCTCCGCCACAACCGTTCTGCCCAGAAGAGAGTTTATTACATCGCTGTATTTACTTTGATATTCAACAAGCTTTGAGGCGATGTTAATATATCCGTAGCAATCGTCAAGACCCTTTTCTTCCATAACCTTGCCCTTAATGGCTGTAAGAGGAAGGAAAGTGGCTCTGCCGGCGCGGCTTTCTTTAAGGAAACCGATTGCCTTTTTAGCATCATTTTCCGTATCGGTGATAATATTCTGAATCTGCGCGCCAAGAGCAGTTTCAATAGCCAATGAATATTTATCACTAACGCTTATAATCTGCGAAACAGGTGCGTGAATACCCTTTAATGTACCACGGCGCACCTCGCGCATAACAGCTTTTACGCTACCCTGATAGCCTTCCATATTCTTTTCCAGATCTGAAAGCATATTGAAGCGGGACTCTTTAAACTGAATATCGTTGCGAAGAGCATTTTCCTGTTCTTTTAATTTCTCTAATTTTTCAAATCGTTTGGCGGAAAGAAGCTCTATACCCGAAAGTGAATTATTGAGCTCAGTGCTTCTTTCTTTTATTTTCTGAAGCTCCTCAACAACCTCGTTTTTCTCCTTAATAAGAGCATCAATAATCGGCTGCTGATTCTTTTCGGCTTCTTCGATTATATTAATTCTGTTTTCGATTTCTTCGACAGATGATGCGGCAGTTGAAACCACAACTCTGTTATCCGCAATCTGAAGGGAAAGAGCTGATACTTTCTCGGAAAGCTCCACGCTACGCTGAGCCGATTTACTGTTCTCATCGCTTAAGGTTTCAAGCTGATTTGAGAATGCCTCAAGCTCACCGCGCTTTGCATTTATTGTTGAGGTAAGCTCTTCAATAACCTTTTGGGCATCTTCAATCTGCTGAGCAATTTCAGTATCGGTATCGTTTTCCTCAGTTTTTTCACGCTCAATACGCTCAATTGTTTCGT
Organism: Acutalibacteraceae bacterium; assembly: GCA_045543075.1. GTDB lineage: Bacteria > Bacillota > Clostridia > Oscillospirales > Acutalibacteraceae > DTU089. The sequence continues at coordinate 151,804 of JAZQLZ010000014.1, read as the reverse complement.
TGTTATGTTCGATTGTGTTTTCCTGAACAGCAACCTGACTTTCCAACAAAGCTGCCTGTTCCTCAAGCTGGGTTGAAGCGCGTCTTATTTCGTCAACTGCCACTGTAATTTTCTGCGAATCAACAATGGCGGAGTCGATTTTTTCGGTTATTTCATCAAGAACCTTGCACACCTCGTTATATTGGGCATCGGTTATTGTTATTTTCTTTTCATATTCACGAAGGTCATTTTTGGTCTTTTCGATAGTGTAAAGCCAGAGACCTATTTCGAGATTTTTCTTCTCTCCTGCGTATTCGAGGAATTTCTGGGCCTTTTCGCTCTGCACCTTCAAGGGACCTACGCGGGATTCAAGCTCTGTGAGAATATCCCTGAGTCTTAAAAGATTTTCTTCAGCCTGATTAAGACGGCGCATAGCATCGGCGCGGCGATATCTGTAATGGGATATACCTGCCGCTTCCTCAAGCATATCACGGCGGTCTTCGGACTTACCGGAAATAAGGGTTTCAACCTTACCCTGACTTATCATTGAATAACCGTCACGGCCGAGACCCGTATCCATAAACAGCTCGTGGATATCTTTGAGTCTTGCAGTTTCACCGTTTATTTTATATTCACTCTCACCTGAACGGTAATAGCGCCTTGTAACAGTTACCGTTTTCTGAGGGTTATTAAGTGCCATATCCGAGTTATCGAGTTTTAAAGTTACCTCGGCGAAGCCCACCGCACGGCGGGAATCCGTACCGCTGAAAATAACATCCTCCATTTTGGAGCCTCGAAGATTTTTTGTTGACTGTTCGCCCAATACCCAACGCATAGCATCGGAAAGATTACTCTTACCGCTACCGTTGGGGCCAACAACAGCCGTTATGCCTTTACCGAAATCAAGAACGGTCTTGTCCGGAAAGGATTTGAAACCTTGCATTTCAATGGCTTTAAGATACATTTATTTTCGACCTTTCAGTTTTAATTCGTACTTACTTAGACTTTCATCACCTTTGACAGTGATGTTATAACCTTCATTCAAAAGTGCCTGCTTATTGGAGCCCTTGTGACCTGTCATTTTAGAAATCTCAGAGGGCTTTACAAACACCGTAAACTCTTTTTCTTCTTTTTGTTTTTCCAATTCGCCTTTTAAAATATCAAGATACACTGCCGATTCACAAAGCTCACCGAAGGCCGGGTGATATGCGCCTGCAATGTAACCCTCCTCAACATTGCCTCCCGAGTGAAGCCCGAGGCGAATGACCTTTATATTATTATCGTGAAATCTTTTTAAGAGCTTAGCGCAGATATTGACTGCGTTTTCAAGGCTCTGAGGAGTGTAAGCTCCGGTTTTGTACTTTTCACAAAGCTCCGTGCCCTCAAGCACCACCGTGGGATAAATACGCACTGTATCGGGTTTAAGGGAAATTATATCCTCACAGGTCTTTAAAGCTTTTTCGTCAGTGTCCCCCAAAAGACCCGTCATCATCTGAAGTCCCAAGGAAAAGCCTTTTGACTTTATAAGGCGGGAGGCTTTTAAAATATCCTCACGGGTGTGGCCTCTTTTATTAAGTCGCAAAACCTCTTCATCGGTGCTCTGAGCGCCTAATTCAATTGATTTGACCTGATATTTTTTTAATATATCAAGCACCTCATTATCAATGGCATCCGGTCTTGTGGAAATGCGCACGCCATTGAAAAAGCCTTTTTCGATAAAAGGTAAGGAAGCCTCCATCAGGGATATCATATAATCCCGCGGTATGGCAGTAAAACTCCCACCGAAAAACGCAACCTCAGTATTAAGAGGCTCGTTTTTATCCTGCACCGCTCTTTCGAGGGTTTCTCTTACAGCCTCGGGTGTAAGAGCTTTTACAGAGCCCGATATGGTTTTCTGATTACAGAATGAGCACTGATGAGGACATCCCATATGGGGCACAAACAAAGAGATATTGGCATGTTTCATTTTTTTATTTTCAAAAGAGCATTACCTGCCGCTGCTTGTTCGGCTTCTTTTTTGCTTTTGCCCTCGCCCGTACCTATAACCTCACCGTTTATTTTTACCACAAAGGAAAAAACCTTTTCGTGGTCCGGACCGCTTTCGCCGACCTCCTCATAAACGATTGTGTTACCTTTATTTTTCTGAATTTCCTCTTGCAGGAGGGACTTATTATCTTTAAAGCTTGCCTCGCGCTTAACCGCTTCTTTAATAAAGCCGAGGATATAGGGTCTTACGACCTCGATACCGCCGTCAAGATACATAGCCGCTATAACCGCTTCAAAAGCATCGGATACAATTGACGGTCTGTTTCTGCCGCCTGAATGCTCCTCGCCCCTGCCCATAAAAATATGCTCACCCAGAGAAATTTTTTCGGCAAATTTGAAGAGTGATTTTTCGCAAACAACCGCTGCCCTGAGCTTGGTAAGCTCGCCCTCGGGACGACCCTTAAACTCTGAGAAAAGATATTCGGCAGTAACAAAACCAAGAACCGAGTCACCCAGGAACTCAAGTCGCTCGTTGTCTCGCGGAAGCTTGTTCTCATTGGCGTACGATGAATGTGTAAGCGCCGTTTTGAGCAATTCTTTATTATTAAATTCATAACCGATAATTGCTTCAAAGTCCGTAATACTCATAATAACCCCTTAATTGATTTAAAATAATCAAGACTGCGTTTTGCAAGTGTTTCATAACGCTCTTTTTTATCTTTGATGCGTTCATCAAGCGGCTCAATTATTCCGAAAGCCGCACCCATAGGCTGGAAATTCTTAACTGTTTCATCTGAAATGTACTGAGAAAGTGCACCCATCATTGTAATCTTAGGTAACAGAATGGGTTCTTCACCGAAAATACGCCTTGCGGCATTGTACCCTGCGAGTATTCCTGATGATGCGGATTCCATATATCCTTCCACACCTGAAATCTGACCTGCGAAATATATGCGCGGGTCTTTTTTCAGACTGAAATCATAGGAAAGAAGTCCGGGAGAGTTTAAAAATGTGTTTCTGTGCATTACACCGTAACGAACAAACTCCGCATTTTTAAGAGCGGGAAACATAGAGAAAACCCTCTTTTGTTCAGGAAATTTAAGGTTAGTCTGAAAGCCGACAAGATTGTACATTGTACCGTCCTTGTTTTCTTTTCTCAACTGAAGATTTGCCCAGGGTCTGTGACCTGTTTTGGGATTTGTAAGCCCCACAGGCTTCAGTGGACCGTAACGCATGGCATCCTTACCGCGGGATGCTAAAACCTCAATGGGCATACATCCCTCGTAAACATCCTTTCTTTTATCAAAAGAATGTAACTCAGCGCTTTCGGCATTTATCAGGGCATCGTAAAACTCCTCATACTGAGCCTTATCCAGAGGACAGTTTATATAATCGTCCTCACCGCCCCTGTCATACCTTGACTGAGTAAAGGCCTCCTGCATATCAATGCTTTCAGCCGTTACTATGGGCGCCGCAGCATCATAGAACGAAAGAAAATCCTTACCGCAAAGTTCCCCTACCTTTTCAGCCAAAGCATCGGACATCAAGGGTCCCGCAGCTATTACAACTATTCCGTTTTCGGGAATTTCGGTAATTTCCTCGCGTACAAGCGTTATATTCTCGTCGTTTTCGATTGATTTGGTTATTTCGTCAGAAAAAACATCCCTGTCAACTGCAAGAGCACCGCCTGCGGGTACCTTTGCCTTATAAGCCGCGTCAACACAAACGGATCCGAAAATACTCATTTCCGCTTTCAAAAGCCCTGCGGCTGAGCCTATACGCTCCGCCTTAAGGGAGTTGGAGCAAACAAGCTCAGCAAGCTTTTCGCTTTTGTGAGCAGGTGAAAATTTTTGCGGCTTCATCTCATAAAGGGTGACTTTTACGCCCCTTTTACTGAGTTGCTTTGCCGCTTCCACACCTGCAAGTCCGCCGCCTATAACAACCGCTGTTTTATTATTCATTGTCATCGTCCTGTGATTTTTTTGCGTTTTTGCGGGGTGCTTTAAAGGAATAACCGCATTTTTCATCGGGACAGGTAATTAACCCGCCTTTGCCTTTAAATAATGACTTACCGCATTTGGGACAATTTTCACCGGTGGGCTTATCCCATGTCATAAAGTTGCAGTTGGGATAATTATCGCATCCGTAGAACTGATATCCGCGTTTTGATTTCTTACCGATTACCTTACCGCCACATTCGGGACAAACTGCGTTGGTTTCCTCAACAAGAGGTTTTGTTGTTTTACATTCGGGATAACCGGGGCAAGCAAGAAATTTACCGAAACGGCCTGTTTTAATAACCATATTTCTGCCGCAGTTTTCGCATTTGATATCGGTAATATCCTCCTGAAGCTGAATCTTCTGACCCTGCATATCGGACTTAGCTTTTGAAAGCGCGCCCTCAAGGTCATCGTAGAATTCGTGGAGCATCTCCACATAATTGCATTTACCCTCATCTATTTCATCAAGCTTTGTTTCCATAGATGCGGTGAATTTTGTATTAACGATTTTCTGGAAGCGTTCCTTAAGAAGGGCGGTTGTTGCACAGCCGAGCTCTGTTGCTTTAAGAAGCTTGCCGTCGCGTTTAACATATTCTCTCTTAATAATTGTGCTTACGATTGAAGCATAGGTACTGGGTCTGCCCACACCTGTTTCTTCAAGGGTTTTGATAAGAGATGCTTCAGTATAGTGTGCGGGAGGCTGAGTGAAATGCTGATTTCCCAGAAGCTCCTTAAGCTTAAGTGTCTCGCCAACCTTGATTTCGGGGAAAGTACCTGCACTGTCACCGTCATCAACTGCATCCTCATAAAGAGCGGTAAAGCCGTCAAACTTTATGGAGTAGCCGCTTGCTGAGAAAATACAATAATCCTCCGCGCTGTCTTTTTGCGCTTTTATCTCGACCTTGACTGTATCCTGAACACAGGGAGCCATAAGGCTTGCCACATATCTGCACCAGATAAGGTTATAAAGCTTATACTGGTCATTTGAAAGGCTCTTTTTGGCAATCTGAGGTGTTATTGCTATATTTGTAGGACGGATAGCCTCGTGACCGTCCTGGGCATTTGAACGGGTTTTGAAATATCTGGGTTTATCGGGAAGATATTTTTCACCGTAATTAGCGGAAATAAATGCATTTGCATCCGCTCTTGCTTCTTCTGAAATTCTCAATGAGTCAGTTCTCATGTAAGTAATAAGACCTGTTATGCCGTAACCTGCAACATCAATACCTTCGTAAAGCTCCTGAGCAATTTTCATTGTTTTCTGAGCCTGGAAATTAAGCTTACGGGAAGCATCCTGTTGCATTGATGAGGTTATAAAGGGAGGAGAAGGCTGTTTCTTTCTTGTACCCTTTTTAACTGAAAATGCAGTATATTCGGCGCCGTCAAGCTTTGAAAGATAATAATCAGCCTGCTCTTTATTCTCAATTTTAACTTTACCCTTCTCATCCGCAGTAAGGGCTGCAGTAAAGGTTCTTCTGTTTGAGCTGAATTTTGCATCAATTGTCCAATATTCTTCGGGGTTGAATTTAGCAATTTCATCCTCGCGGTCAACAATAAGGCGTACCGCTACACTCTGAACACGGCCTGCAGAAAGTCCGCGTCTGATTTTCTGAGAAATAAAGGGACTCAGGCGGTAGCCTACAAGTCTGTCGAGAATACGGCGAGCCTGCTGAGCATCAACAAGACCCATATCAACAACCTCGGGATTGCTGATTCCGCGTTTAACGCTTTTTTCGTTAATTTCATTGAATTTAACTCGGTTTTTATCATTTAAATCAAGGCCTAAAACTGTTGCAAGATGCCAGGATATGGCTTCTCCTTCACGGTCCGGGTCAGTTGCGAGATAAACTGCTTCGCTTTTACCCACGCGCTCTTTAAGGTCTTTAACGAGCTTCTCCTTGCCTTTGATAATTGCGTACTTTGGAGCAAAGTTATTTTTAACTTCAACATTGAGCTTCGCCGCAGGCAAATCTCTGATATGACCCATTGATGCTACTACATCATAGTCATTTCCGAGATATTTTTTGATTGTCTTTGCTTTGGCAGGAGACTCAACAATAACAAGTTTGGACATTTGCTTCATCCTTTCATTTTCACTATATATCGGTTAAATTAATTTATATTTTTTACCCGGCATCTGCTCAACAGCACCAAAAAGCTCAAGCTCTGTTAAAGATGACAGGACAATATTCATTTTCAAGCCCGTAGCTCTCACGATATCATCAATATGCTTTTCACCGCAGGTTAATGCAGTGTAAATGGTTTTTGCATCCGATGAAATACCGTCGGGCGGTGTTTTTTTATTTTCCGCATTTTCTGAGGATTCTTTTATTTTAACGTTTTCATCAGGCTTCTGCGTTTTTATTTTAGGCTTTCTGTAATCCACATAATCAAGCTGATTGAGTGGCAACGCGGCTTTTTCCGTATCGTACAAGTCGCCGTATTTGTACTCATATTCACTTAAAATATCCTCTGCGGAAAAAACAGGCTTCGCGCCGTTTTTTATAAGGTGATTTGTTCCGTCAAACGAGGAACGGACTATATCCCCCGGTACTGCGAAAACTTCCTTTCCCTGTTCCAGGGCATATTCGGCAGTAATAAGCGACCCGCTTTTAATCCCTGCCTCAATAACCACTATACCCAAGGTAGCCCCTGAAATAAGTCTGTTTCTTATGGGGAAGCTTGACCTGGAGGGTGCACTGAAGGGCTGAAACTCCGAAAACAATGCACCGTAACGGGTTATAGCTCGTCTCAAAGCGGCATTTTCCTTAAGATAATCGTAGGAAAGACCGCAACCTAAAAATGCAAGTGTTCTGCCCTTTGCAAGCATTGCCCCTGCGTGGGCTTCGCTGTCAATACCGAGAGCACCGCCGCTTACAACAGTTGCTCCTGATGCGGCTAACCTGTAAGAGAGCTTCTGCGCCGTCTCGATACCGTAGGAGCTTGCGTTTCTTGTACCGACTATGCCTATGGACAATTCGTCCTTAATAACCGAACAGTCACCCAAGCCGTAAAGCACAAGGGGCATATCGGGTAAATTCTTAAGTCTGTCGGGATAGCCGATGTCATCGGGAGTCAGAATAGTGTAACCCTTAGCACTGCATTCTTTAAAAACCGCCATAGTCTGTGACGGGGTTGAGCTCTTAAGGGCATTTATGCGCTTTTCGGTAAAAAGACCCGACAAACGCCATTCATCAGAACCTGCAAGGTATAATCTTTCGGGAGTTTCAAAGTATGAGAGAATATCGGCAGTATTCGCGCCTGCGCCCAATGCCGTCTGAAGCCATATCCAGTATTCTTTCGGACAAACACTCATCTCATCATTTCCCAAATCAAAATTGAAGCTGCTGCCGCAGCGTTAAGGGATTCTGCCCTACCCTGCATGGGAATGGTTACGGGTATGCACGCATTACAGGTTTCCTCTGTAATTCCGTTACCCTCATTGCCTATTACCGAAACAACGCCGCCTGACATATCCGCATCGGTTATTTTCAAAGCGGAGCTGTCGGGAACTCCCGCGTAAGCCTTCATACCTTTTTCGCGAAGCTCCGAAAGTAATAACGGCAGATTATCCGTATCAATAACCTGAAGTCTGAAAAGCGAGCCCATTGCCGCCCTCTGTGACTTAGGGTTATATATATCGCAGCCACCGCTTACAATAACGCCGTCAAGTCCGACAGCTTCGGCTGTTCGCACGACTGCGCCGAAGTTTGACGGATTTGTTACATTCTCTAAGGCAATATATTTCCCATTGTATTTTATTTTACCTATATTTGTATTTTTGTCAAGCATTTTACAAACACAGAAAACCCCCTGGGGGTTCTTTGTATCACCGAGCTTTTGGGCTACTTCATCGGATACCATAAAGCAACGCTCAGCCTTGCTTTCAATGGTGTTTATATACTCAGAATATTTTTCATACCCGCTCTCGGTAACATAAAGCTCCTTTATTGTCACAGAGCTTAAAGATGCATCAAGGCAGAGCCTTGCACCTTCAATAAAAAACAGTCCTTCGCTTTTTCTGAAGCTGTCTTTTTCACGCAATTTTACCGCAAATTTAACACGGTCATTATTTTTACTCGTGATTCTTTCCGTAACAATTCCTCCTGTTAAAAAACATCTTACGCCCGACCGATATGCCGGCCGGGCGTAAATAGCGATTATTAAAGGGCAGCTTTTGCCTTTTCTACGAGTGCTGCAAAACCTTCGGGGTCTGCGATAGCAATCTCAGAAAGCATTTTTCTGTTGAGCTCGATACCTGCTTTTTTGAGGCCGTTGATGAATGTTGAGTAGTTGATACCATTCATTTTGCAAGCAGCAGAGATTCTTGTAATCCAAAGACGACGGAAATCTCTCTTTTTCTGTTTACGGCCGATATATGCATAGTTGCCGCTTTTCATAACTGCCTGTTTAGCAGTTTTGAAAAGTTTGCTCTTTGAGCCATAGTAGCCCTTAGCGAGTTTAAGAACTTTATTTCTTCTTTTGCGAGTCATCATCGCACCTTTTATACGTGCCATTTTAAGTTACCTCCGTTTACCGTTAATTATTTGTAGGGAATAAGACGCTGAATCTGCTTCTGATTTGTAACGTCTGCAACATTTGTCTTACGAAGACCTCTTTTACGTTTTGTTGTCTTCTTGGTAAGGATGTGTGACTTGTTAGCATGTGCGCGGATGGGCTTACCGTTTTTAGACATTTTGAAACGCTTTTTAGCGCCTGAGTGAGTTTTAATTTTGGGCATAATAAATCCTCCTTAATTTTGCAATTACTTAGATGACTTGGGAACAAGGAACATAAGCATTGAACGACCCTCGAGCTTTGCCGCTTTTTCAACAGTACCTGTTTCTGAACAAGCCTCTGCAAAGCGCTGCATAACATCAATACCGAGTTCGGTATGAGCCATCTCTCTGCCTCTGAAACGAATAGACACTTTAACCTTGTTGCCGTCACGCAAGAAGCGTAATGCATGGTTTACCTTAGTGTTGAAATCGCCTGTGTCAATATTCAAAGATAAGCGAACCTCTTTGATTTCCATAACCTTTTGGTTCTTTTTGGCTTCCTTTTCGCGCTTTGCCTGCTCAAAACGGTATTTACCGTAGTCCATAATTTTACATACGGGCGGGTTTGCGCCGGGAGCAATTTTAACAAGGTCAAGATTGCTTTTTTCTGCTAAAGAGAGAGCTTCCTTGGCGGACATAATTCCTACCTGCTCGCCTGTTGCAGAAATAACTCTGACTTCTTTATCTCTGATTTCCTCGTTAATCTGATTTTCCTTGCTGATACCTAAGCACCTCCAAAAAATATTAAAAGCTTGAACGGAAAATTCCGTTCAAGCCTAATAACGCACTTGTGCGCCGAAATACCTTAAGCTATTGACCAAACAATGCGCTCGTTTGGTGAGAACGGAACAGTTCTGCTTTATTGCTCAAATATAATAACAGTATTTTTCGGGTTTGTCAAGCATTTTTTTAATTGTTTTCGCCACCGTCAGCTTCTTCCTTAACAGTAGTGTCATTCTCGGTAGGCTCTTCAGTGGTTGACTGTGCTTCGGTGGGCTTTTCCGTGGTAGATTCCTGAGTTGTGGGCGCATATTCTCCGTAGTAATAAAGAATTATTTTATCAGTTGAAGAAAGCCTGCCGTCAGTGGGTATGGGTGCCCAATCGGAAGTTTCCTCATCAACATAAACCACACGGTTAACCCTATTGGAATCTGCAGGACCGTTTGCAACGCTGCTCACCTGTACATCAACGTATTTGAAGCCCTTTTCATTGAGAATTCTCTTGGCTTCATCAACGGTTTTGCCTTCAACATCGGGAACTTCAAGACCGTTGCTCACTTCAAGAACTATCGTCTTCTTATTCATTGAGTTTACTTCCACACCGGGATTTATGCTCTGTTTAAGAATTTTACCCCGTTCTTTTTCGCTGTCAACATACTTGGTTTCGAAATCAAGGACATTCTTGTATTCCTCTTTATCCTTTATGTCATCGAAGCGCTTACCTACGAAATTAGGTATGCTTACACTGACAAAGCCGACCTCTGTCTGTTCTTTGGTCTCTTCTTTGGTCTGCTCGGTAATTTCTGTGGTATTCTTTTCTTTGTCCTTATCATCCTTACCCGAACAAGCTTTAAAGCCTATGAGAATTGCAATAAGCACCGTAAGGCACGCTACTGCACTCACAACGAAAGCGATAATCGCACCCTTCTTGTGACCGGGCTCCTGCGCCACGGGACGCTGAGGATCGTGCGCGCTGACAGGAGCTGCCGAAGGCACCTCGGGATTATAAACATCCTCTTCTTCAGGCTCATCGTACATCGATGAATAAGCCTGTGAAGCCACACCTGCAGCCGCAGGTGAAGCGGAAAGCTCATCCCTCAATTGGTCAACATTCATAGTTCTGTCCTGGGGAAGAATCTGTAATGCGTTAACCAGGGCATTGATAACATACGCAGGTAACTGCTCCGCGAATTTACCGGGAATCATCAATTTATCGTTGGTAAGTCTTGAGGCAGCACTTATAGGTGTACTACCGATAAGGGTTCTGTAAAGAACTGCTGCGAAACCATACACATCGGTATATGTGCCGAGACCACCACTCAAGCCATACTGTTCAACCGCAGCATAGCCCTCGAAAAGTTCACTTTCCATAGTACCCTTTTCGCTACGTATATCGGTTATGGAATAGCCTGTAATTCTGACTTTACCGTTACCGTCGATAATAAGGTTTGTGGGCGAAATACCTCCGTGCACAATACCTGCACAGTGAAGCTCACCCAAGGCTGAAATCACGGGCATAAACAATACTCTTGCTTCATCCCATGAAATGTAGCCCTGTTCTTTAGTCAGAAGGTAATCGCGCAAGGACTGTCCTTCGCCTAAAAACTCGCTTACGGCGTAAACGGTACCTAAATCTTCAAATATATGTGTTGCAGGAGTCAGCGCAGTAAACCCTCTGAGCGCAGCAAGCTTCTTCCAGAGTTTTAAAAATGCATCCTTTGCATCTATAAACTCAGAAGCCTTACCTACATTCACAAGGCAATAATTACCCTCGCCCCTGGAAAGCAATCCCTTAGGATAAAGCTCCCTGATGCTTACGGGCTTTTTCTCCTCAAGGTCAAAGGCATTATAGGTGTTACCCTCAGCGTTCTCATAAATAAGCTTACCTATAAGGTAACGACCGCCAATAACCGTTTTTAAAGGAAGATACGGGTCATTCTGAGGCTTACTGCTCTCATTGCGACAATAAGGACAAACCGTATTGTTGCCGATTTTTCTCATACAACGTAAACACAATTTTTCCTTTTCCATGGTTCAATCCTTATTAAAATTAATCGTCAAAGCCGGGTTTTGCGGGACCGTTGCTCTGAGCGAGTGCATCTCTTACGCTCTGACGGAGCTTTCTTATGTCGTTAACATTCTTTGTAAGAGTTTCGTCTGTTTCTCTGATGATTGTTTCAACATAAACGCTTGCATTTTTGCGGATATCATTTGACCATCTTTCTGCTTTGTCAGTGATTTCGCGAGCATTTGCTTTAGCATCTGCACGAACTGCGGCAGCATCATCTCTTGCCTGCTGAAGAATACCGTCAGCAGCTGCTTTTGCTTCTTTTGTAATCTGATGCTCTTCAATCATCAAGTCTGCTCTCTGACGGGCTTTGTCAATAATACCCTCTGCCTGAGCTTCGGCATCATTGAGAATATCGCGTCTTTCCTGAGCGATTTTCTTAGCCTGAGTAATCTCAACGGGCATATTCAGACGAATATCCTCAACAAGTCTTGAAAGTTCCTCTTCATCAATGAGAAGCTTTGATGAAAAAGGCATTGATTTAGCTTCTGCTATAAGTCTGTCAATACTTTCGAGTGATGTTTCAATGTTACTCATAATAATCTTTCCTTTCGTTTATCACAGAGCAGATTACTTTCTGCCCAGTCTTTTAATTATATCGCCACAGATTTCCTCGGGAACGAACTGGGTAATATCCCCGCCCAATCTGCAAACTTCTTTAACTACGCTCGAGCTCAAAAACATATGCTCGGCATTTGATACCATAAAAATTGTTTCCATTTCAGGGTTGAGCCGCTGATTTGTAAGAGCCTGACGGAATTCATCGTCATAGTCGGATATAGCCCTGAGACCCTTTACAACCGCAGATGCCCCTTTGTCGCGTACATAATCCGCAAGAAGACCCGCGTAAGTATCCACGCTCACATTAGGAAGGTTTTTGGTGCAACGCTTAATAAAGTCAACTCGCTCCTCGGTAGTGAAGCTGCCTACATCCTTGTTGAAATTACGCATTACAACAACTATAACATTATCAAATAATTTTGATGACCTGGTAATTATATCAAGATGGCCGATAGTCAACGGGTCAAAACTACCGGGGCATACTACTGTCTTGCCCATATTAAACAACCTTTCTGTAAACTGTAAGAGCAATTTTGCCGTACTTATAACGTTTGGATGTAAATCCCTCAATCTCCTCGGGCAAAATCTCATCCGCCGCAGTTTCACAGACAATTATGCCTGCATCGGCAATATGAAGTCTGACACGCTCAATGGCATCCTCCATTAAACCTGCTCTGTAAGGCGGGTCAAGAAAAGCGATGTCGTATCTTTCAGAGGTTCTGTCGAGATAATCGAGAGAATTACACAGAACTGTTTTCGAACAATGTCTGAAGCCTGTGCTCTCAAGATTTTCTTCGGTGACATTAATTGATGCCCTTGAAATATCGGTAAACACCGCAAACTCGGCACCACGGCTGAGAGCCTCGATACCCAACTGACCGCAGCCGCAGAACATATCCAACACACGGGCGCCCTCGATATCGAACTGGATTATATTGAAAATTGACTCTTTGACCTTATCCGTGGTAGGTCTTACGCTGTCGCCCTCAAGGGTTCTGAGCTTTCTGCCCCTTGCGGAACCTGTTATAACACGCATAAGTCAACATCCTTTCGTAAAACGGCACAAATCCACTAATAAACATATCATCAGTTTATTATTACATTTATATGTTTTTTTGTCAAGTTTTTATTATCCTTGAAAAAGTATAATATTCGTGCTACAATCTGAAAAAATCACTTTCCGGAGCAAAAAACATGGCGAAAATCGAATTAACAAATATGATTATGATACAAAACCCCGAAACCAAAGCGGTCGTAGTACAAAGACGCAAAAAATATTGGTGCGGTATTACATTCCCGGGCGGCCACCTGGAAAAGGGCGAAAGCCTTTACGACAGCGCGGTAAGAGAGGTCAGAGAGGAAACGGGTCTTACAGTTAAAAATCTTAAGCCCTGCGGTCTTGTTCATTGGTACAACAACGAAACCCACGACAGATATATTGTTCATTTTTATAAAACAAATGACTATGAGGGTGAATTAATTAAAGAAACGGACGAGGGCGAGGTATTTTTTACATCCCTCGAAAGCATAAAAGAGATGCCCCTTTCTCCTAATTTTGATAAGTATCTTAAGGTATTTTTAAATGACGATATTTCCGAAATATATTGCGAATGGAACGAGAAAATGAAAGAAAACTGCGACGGCGAGCCCGATTGGAATTTTCAGTACAGATAATGAATATCCGTTTATCCAACTGAAGAATAGCAGAAAGAGAACTACCCTTTATACCCTTCGGGTGCGATATGTTTCGCTTTGCGAAACGAGAATATAATTCGGCGTAAGCCCCAATAATTTTGCATTCTGAATTTTGCATTTTGCATTAAAAAAGAGTTGACCTCAGTCAACTCTTTTTTATTCCCCCTTAAAGGCTTTTATAATTTCTATTGCATTTGCTTCGCTAATACCGGGAACACTCATAAGAGTTTCTTTATCCGCTTTACCTATGGCTTCAAGATTTTTGAACTTGAATATAAGGTTTTTTGCCTTTTTATCACCAATACCCTTGATACTTGTAAGAGTTGTGTTTAAAGTTGATTTCTTATGTTTTTTGTGGTGGTAAGCCACCGCGTAACGGTGCACCTCGTCCTGGATATTAGTAACCAGGGCAAACGCCTTTTTACGGGCATTAAAATCAATTCTGCCGTTATTTGTGGATATAGCCGAGGTCCGATGCTTACTGTTCTTAACCATGCCGAAAACGGGCACATTCACGCCATATTGCGCCATCACGGGTAAAACCGCATTAACCTGGCCCTTACCGCCGTCAAGAAGAATAAGGTCGGGAAGCCTTGCAAAGCCCACCTTTATAGCACTGTTTTCTTCTTTGTAATATTCCTCAAAACGTCTTGCAAGAACCTCCGCCATTGAGCCATAGTCATCCTGACCCGCAAAGCCCTTTATGGCGAAACGCCGGTATGCACTTTTCAGCGGTTTACCGTCTTTAAAAACAACCATACCTGCAACATTGTCACTGCCGCCTGTGTGTGAGATATCGTACGCTTCAATGTATTCGGGAGTTTCTGTAAGCCCCAACATCATGGCAAGCTCTTCAAGCGCCTCACGGTTTCTGTCGTTAACGCGGTATTTCTCAGAGAGCTTCTGCATGGCGTTGGATTTGCACATATCCACAAGCCTTGCCTGTGTGCCCTTCTGAGGAATCACGATGCTGACATTTGTACCGCGCTTTTCCGAAAGCCATTTTTCTATATTTTCTTTATCATCAACCTCTCCGTCGATTTCAATGCGGGGAGGTATTTTTCTGTTCATTGAGTAATATGAGGTTATAAGCTGAGCCCTCATTGTGCCGAGCTCGTCGCTTTCATCCGTAAAGAAATGCTCGCTGTCAGTAAGGCTGTTGTTTTCAAAACGCAACACAGCAAAACAAGCCTTGCCGTCCATAGCGCAAAGAGCGAAAACATCCTGCTCCTTATAAGTGGAAAACACAACCTTCTGGCTGCTGCCGACCTTTTCAATGCTCTTAATGGTATCTCTTATTTTAGCCGCTCTTTCAAACTCAAGGTTTTCTGCAACCTCCTCCATCTGAGCGGTGAGCTTCTTTATGGTTTTACTGCCGCCGTATCTGAGAAAATCCAGTGCACCGTCAACATTCTCAAGGTATTGACCAAGACTTATTTTACCCGAGCAAGGAGCACAGCAAATACCCAAGTGATAGTTAAGACACGGTCTTTCTTTACCTATATCACGAGGGAAAACCTTGTTGCAGGTGGGCAGCTTATAAATCTTTTTAGCCTGTTCAACGGCTTTTGTAACGGAAAATCCTGCGGTATATGGACCCAAGTACTCAGCGTTATCATCATCCTTTTGTAAAACCGCATAGATATTACGCCAACCCTTAGTGATTTTAATGTAACTGAAGCCCTTGCTATCCTTTAAAAGGATATTATACTTTGGCATATTCTGTTTTATAAGGCTGCATTCGAGCACCAGTGCCTCAAACTCGCTGTCAGTGAGTATATAGTCAAAATCCTCCACATTCTCGACCATGCGACGCACCTTTGTAAGGTGATTTTCCTGGGAGCCGAAATACTGACTGACCCTGTTTTTAAGGGCTTTCGCCTTGCCGATATAAATAATTTTACCCTCTTTGTCCTTCATAATATAAACACCCGGTGTCAAGGGCAGTTTATTGGCTTTGTCCTTCAATCTGCGAAGTCTGTCCTGCATATACTCACCTTCTTTCAATTAATAATTTTAGCATAAACAGAAGTTATAGTCAAATAAAGTGAGGAGTTAGGAGTTAGGAGTGAGGAGTTAAGGGGCACTTCGTGCCGATTATAAATAAAGTGAAAGTAATGCAGAGCCTTACAATGCCGACCGCAGGTCCCGACATTCCTAACTCCTAACTCCTCATTCCTAACTAAAAAATCCGCCTGCTCTCGCAGACGGATTTTTCTATTTTATTCCACAGGAATTTCAATTGTATTAAATGCCTCTTCGGGAACAGCTGTAGGAACAATCTCAACATCGCTGTAGCACTTCATACCTGTACCTGAGGGAAGAAGCTTACCGATGATAACATTTTCCTTAAGACCAAGAAGCGGGTCAACCTTGCCCTTAATTGCGGCATCGGTAAGAACCTTTGTTGTTTCCTGGAAGGATGCTGCTGAGAGGAATGACTCAGTTGCAAGTGAAGCCTTTGTAATACCGAGAAGAACAGGTGATGCTGTTGCGGGAGTGAAGGGCATACCCTCTGCTTCGCAACGGGCTTTTGCTGCTTCGTTAGCAGCGTTAAGTTCGCGTTTTTCAACGGATGTACCCTGAAGGAGTGTTGTAGAACCTGAATCCTCGACTTTAACCTTACGCATCATCTGACGAACGATAACCTCAATGTGCTTATCGTTGATGTCAACACCCTGCATACGGTATGTCATCTGAACTTCCTTGATAAGGTAGTTGTGAACTGCATCTACGCCGAGAACTGCAAGAACATCGTGGGGGTTAACCGCACCTTCTGTAAGATGCTGACCCTTAACAACGTGTGCACCCTCCTGAATTTCCTGGCAAAGTCTCGCATCAAAGGGAATAAGATATTTCTTAACATCGTCTTCGCCTGTGATAACAACATATTTGCTCTTCTTGATATCTTCAAATGAAACCTTACCGTCGATTTCACTGAGCATTGCAAGAGTTTTGGGTTTTCTGCCTTCAAAGAGTTCTTCAACTCTGGGAAGACCCTGTGTAATATCGGCCTGAGAAGCAACACCACCGGTGTGGAAGGTTCTCATTGTAAGCTGTGTACCGGGTTCACCGATGGACTGAGCTGCAATGATACCAACTGCTTCACCAACTGTTACGGGGCCTGCTGTTGCAAGGTTTGAACCGTAGCACTTGATACATACGCCGTGGTCACATTCACAAGTAAGGAGTGAACGGATTTTGATTTTTCTGTCTTCTGCGTTGGGACGGGCGTTAACCATATCTGCAATTTTCTTTGCAAGGATATCGTCAATCATTGTGTCGGTATCGCAAATAATTTCGCCGTTTTCGTCACAGAAGTTTTCAAGAAGGTAACGGCCTGTAAGACGCTCGCTCAAAGGCTCGATAATATCGTTACCGTCTGTGATATCGTAAACCTCTAGACCATCGTGACAGTGGCAATCCTCATCACGGATAATAACCTCCTGCGAAACGTCAACAAGACGTCTTGTAAGGTAACCGGAGTCAGCAGTACGAAGAGCTGTATCGGCAAGACCTTTACGGGCACCACGGGATGAAATGAAGTATTCGATGATATTAAGACCTTCACGGTAGTTAGCTCTGATGGGAATTTCGATAGTTTTACCTGCGGTGTTGGCAATAAGACCACGCATACCTGCAAGCTGACGAAGCTGAGAGTCAGAACCACGGGCACCTGAGTCAAGCATCATAAAGATGGGGTTGTAGGGGTCCATAGCGTTACGAAGCTCTGCAGAAACGTTCTTTGTACAAACTTCCCAAGCCTTGATTTTGCTTCTTGAGCGATCCTGTTCACTGAGAAGACCCATCTGGTAATCTTCTTCAATGGTATCAATAAGAGCTTCTGTTTCAGCAAGGTACTGAGCTTTCTTTTCGGGGATTGTAGCATCACAAACAGCAACGGTGATACCGCTTCGTGTTGAGTACTTATAGCCCTGAGCCTTGATGTTATCAAGAACTACTGAAGATTTTGCAGTACCGTGAACTCTGATACAGCGTTCAATAATTCTACCGAGAACTTTCTTATTAACGAGCTCGTTGATTTCGAGCTTGAACATATTGTCGGGGTTGCTTCTGTCAACGAAACCAAGGTCCTGAGGAACGGGTGCGTTGAAGATAACCTTACCGAGAGTACAGTCAAGAAGCTCTGTATAAACTTTACCGTCAACCTCTTTTGTCATACGAATCTTGATGGGAGCGTGAAGACCAAGGTCGCCTTCTTCATAAGCCATCATAGCTTCGTCAACGTTTCTGAACACCTTGCCGTTACCGATTTCATCGGGTTTAACAAGTGTAAGGTAGTAAGAACCGAGAATCATATCCTGTGTAGGAACAACAACGGGCTTACCGTCAGAGGGTTTAAGAAGGTTGTTAGCAGCAAGCATAAGGAATCTTGCTTCTGACTGTGCTTCAGCAGAAAGAGGTACGTGAACAGCCATCTGGTCACCGTCGAAGTCGGCGTTGAAAGCTGTACATACAAGAGGATGGAGCTTAATTGCTCTGCCTTCAACAAGTACGGGCTCGAAAGCCTGAATACCAAGTCTGTGGAGAGTAGGAGCACGGTTGAGCATTACGGGGTGGTCTTTGATAACAACCTCGAGAGCATCCCATACTTCTGTGCTTGCTCTTTCAACCATTTTTCTTGCTGATTTAATATTATTAGCCTTACCGAGCTCGCAAAGACGCTTCATAACGAAGGGCTTGAAAAGCTCAAGTGCCATTTCCTTGGGAAGACCGCACTGATAAAGCTTAAGCTCGGGACCAACAACGATAACCGAACGGCCGGAGTAGTCAACACGTTTACCGAGAAGATTCTGACGGAAACGGCCCTGCTTACCCTTGAGCATATCGGAAAGAGATTTAAGAGCACGGTTGTTGGGACCTGTAACAGGTCTTCCGCGTCTGCCGTTGTCGATAAGTGCGTCAACAGCTTCCTGGAGCATTCTCTTTTCGTTGTTTACAATGATTCCGGGAGCACCTAATTCAAGGAGCTTCTGGAGACGGTTGTTTCTGTTGATAACACGTCTGTAAAGGTCGTTAAGGTCGGATGTGGCAAATCTGCCGCCATCAAGCTGAACCATGGGACGGATATCGGGAGGAATAACCGGAATTACATTGAGAATCATCCATTCGGGACGATTGCCTGAATTTTTAAATGCCTCGCAAACTTCAAGTCTCTTGAGAATACGAATCTTCTTCTGGCCTGCTGCAGTTTCGAGCTCCTTGTGGAGTTCTTCGCAGAGAACATCAACATCAATCTCTGAGAGAAGTTCCTGAATAGCTTCAGCACCCATTGCGGCTCTGAATGAATCACGGTCGTATCTCTCAACCATTTCTTCATAGTCTTTTTCGCTGAGAATCTGTTTCTTCTCAAGGGGAGTATCACCGGGATCAACTACGATGTACTTAGCGAAATAAAGAACTTTTTCAAGGTCGCGGTGTGAAATATCGAGCATGAGGCCCATTCTTGAAGGTGTGCCCTTGAAGTACCAGATGTGTGATACGGGGGCTGCAAGCTCAATGTGACCCATACGCTCACGTCTTACTTTAGCTTTGGTGATTTCAACACCGCAGCGTTCGCAGACTTTGCCTTTAAAACGAATCTTTTTATATTTTCCGCAATGACATTCCCAGTCCTTTGTAGGTCCGAAAATCTTTTCGCAGAAAAGGCCTTCTTTTTCCGGTTTGAGAGTACGGTAGTTGATGGTTTCGGGTTTTTTAACCTCACCATGTGACCATTCTCTTACAAGATCCGGAGAAGCGAGTCCTATTTTTATCGATTCAAAATCAATGTTGTTATCTTCAACAGTTACGTTAACTGAATCGTATGCCATATATGAATAACCCTTCTTCCTGTAAAAATTCGGATGGATTTTTAATTAGAAATCTTCCTCATCAAATGATTCTTCAAATGTTTCGAGTGCGAAAGCGTAATCATCCTTGGTTTCTTCGTCTGTTACAGTCCAACCCTCTGCATCCTCAGCATCGTTAACGCTTGTAAATGCATCATCGAGCTCGGTGTTGTCAACAACGGGAAGGATAACTTCATCGTCGAAGTTCTGTCTGAGGTCAATTTCGTTATTATCCTTATCAAGTACGCGTACATCAAGACCGAGTGACTGAAGCTCTTTAATAAGAACCTTAAAGGATTCAGGTACACCGGGTTTGGGAATGTTATAACCCTTAACGATTGACTCGTAGGTTTTAACACGACCAACAACGTCGTCAGACTTAACTGTAAGGATTTCCTGAAGAGTATAAGCCGCACCGTAAGCTTCAAGTGCCCAAACTTCCATTTCACCGAAACGCTGGCCACCGAACTGAGCTTTACCGCCCAGGGGCTGCTGTGTAACAAGTGAGTAAGGACCTGTTGAACGTGCGTGAATCTTATCATCAACAAGATGATGAAGCTTAAGATAGTACATTATACCAACTGTAACGGGGTTATCGAACTTTCTGCCAGTTCTACCGTCAGTAAGCCATGTTTTACCATCTGTTGAAAGGTTTGCTTCCTCAAGCATTTCACGGATATCTTTTTCGTGAGCACCGTCAAATACGGGAGTCATAACCTTGTAGCCGAGAGCTCTTGCAGCGTAACCGAGGTGAACTTCAAGTACCTGACCGATGTTCATACGTGAGGGAACGCCCAAGGGGTTAAGAACGATATCAAGAGGTGTACCGTCGGGAAGGAAAGGCATATCCTCCTGGGGAAGAATTCGGGAAACAACACCCTTGTTACCATGACGACCCGCCATCTTGTCGCCGACGCTGATTTTACGCTTCTGAGCGATGTAGCAGCGGACAACTTTGTTAACGCCGGGGTTAAGCTCGTCGCTGTTCTGTCTTGTAAATACCTCAACCTGAACAACAACACCATATTCACCGTGGGGAACGCGGAGTGATGAGTCTCTTACTTCGCGGGCTTTTTCACCGAAAATAGCACGGAGAAGTCTTTCCTCGGGAGTGCTTTCTGTTTCACCCTTAGGTGTAACCTTACCAACAAGGATGTCACCTGAGTGAACCTCGGCACCGACTCTGATAATACCGTTTTCATCAAGGTTTGCAAGAGCATCTTCACCAACGTTGGGAATATCTCTTGTGATTTCTTCAGGTCCGAGCTTTGTATCTCTTGCCTCTACTTCGTGTTCTTCAATATGAACTGAAGTATAAACGTCATCACGGACCATTTTTTCATTAAGAAGAACCGCGTCTTCGTAGTTATAGCCTTCCCAGGTCATAAAGCCTACGAGAGCGTTTTTACCGAGTGAAATTTCACCCTGTGAGGTAGCAGGACCGTCAGCGATAACATCCCCTGCTTTAACCTTCTCACCGATTTCAACAACGGGGCGCTGGTTGATACAAGTACCCTGGTTGGAGCGCATAAACTTAATAAGCTCATATACGTCGGTTTCGCCGTTATCTGTGAGAATTTCAATTTTCTTTGCGCTTACCTTCTGAACAACACCGTCGCGTTTTGCAAGCACTACAACACCGCTGTCAACAGCAGCCTTGTATTCCATACCTGTACCAACGATGGGAGATTCGGTTTTAAGAAGCGGAACTGCCTGACGCTGCATGTTTGAACCCATCAAAGCACGGTTGGCGTCGTCGTTTTCAAGGAAGGGAATCATTGCAGTAGCAACAGATACAACCATCTTGGGTGAAACGTCCATATAGTCAGCCTGACCGGGGGGAACTTCGCGGAATTCGTCGCGGTAACGTACTGTTACACGGTCATTCATAAAGAAGCTGTTTTCATCAAGAGGCTCGTTAGCCTGTGCAACGCAGTAATTATCCTCTACGTCGGCAGTCATATATTCAACTTCATCAAGAACCTTACCTGTTTTCTTGTCGATTTTACGGAAAGGTGCTTCAATAAAGCCGTATTTGTTAATTCTTGCGAAGGTTGCAAGGTAAGAAATAAGACCGATGTTGGGACCTTCAGGAGTTTCAATGGGGCACATTCTGCCGTAGTGGCTGTAATGAACGTCACGAACCTCGAAGCCTGCGCGGTCACGGGAAAGACCACCGGGGCCCAATGCGGAAAGACGGCGCTTATGGGTAAGCTCTGCAAGGGGGTTTGTCTGGTCCATAAACTGTGAAAGGGGTGATGAACCGAAGAATTCCTTGATAGCAGCCATAACGGGTCTGATGTTTATGAGAGCTGCAGGAGTAGCCTTGTCGGGCTCCTGTGCCTGTAAGGTCATTCTTTCACGAACAACTCTTTCCATTCTTGTGAAGCCTATTCTGAACTGGTTCTGGAGAAGCTCGCCGACAGAACGGATGCGGCGGTTACCGAGATGGTCGATATCGTCCACTGTGCCGAGTTCGTTACCAAGGCAGTTAAGATAGTTGATTGATGCAAAAATATCATCAATAATAATGTGTTTGGGAATAAGGTCATCGCAACGAAGTGCCATCTGGTCAAGAAGCACTTCTGTATCGTCGCCGTATTCTTCGATAATCTCCTTGAGTACGGAGAATCTTACCTTTTCGTTGATAGCAATTTCTTCAAGCTGCTCTCTTGTAACACCTTCAATGAAGTCAAGGGGATCAACCATGTTGTTGGAGATAACCTTAACAAGCTTACCTTCAAGGTTAAGTGTAACTTCCTTTACACCTGCGCGATCGATGATTTCGGCAGTTTCTGATGTAATCTTCTCCCCTGCTGCTACAAGAAGTTCGCCTGTGAAGGGACTGAAAACATCGTATGCGGAAACGCCGCCCTCAATTCTGTCAACGAGAGCAAGTTTTTTGTTATATTTGTATCTGCCGACTCTTGAAATATCATATCTGTGAGGATCAAAGAAAAGATTATTTACATGAGTTTCTGCAGATTCAAGTGTGGGGGGTTCACCGGGACGAAGCTTTCTGTAAACCTCGAGTAAAGCTTCCTCGGTGTTTTTGGTAGTATCCTTCTCAAGGGTTGCTTCGATTCTGTCGTCATCGCCGAAGAACTCGCGGATATCATTGTTGCTTGACAAACCGAGAGCGCGGATAAATGTAGTGATAGGAAGCTTTCTGTTCTTATCAATTCTTACATTGAAAATATCGTTCTGGTCAGTTTCGTACTCAAGCCATGCACCTCTGTTGGGAATAACAGTTGAGGTAAAAAGCTTTTTACCGTTTTTGTCATAGGTAAATCCGTAGTAAACGCCGGGTGAACGAACAAGCTGAGAAATGATAACACGCTCAGCACCGTTGATAACGAAAGTACCGCTGTCTGTCATAATGGGGAAATCGCCCATAAATACTTCGTTCTCTTTGATTTCACCGGTTTCTTTGTTGTAAAGTCTTGCCAGAACTCTTAAAGGAGCAGCGTAGGTAGCATCTCTCTCCTTACATTCAGCAACACTGTACTTCGGCTTCTCGTCCATACGATAATCAATAAACGTAAGGACAAGATTACCCGTGTAGTCCGTAATTTCATCAATATCACGGAAAACTTCTCTGAGCCCGACATCAAGGAACCACTTGTATGAGTTCTTCTGTACTTCAATAAGGTTGGGCATCTGCATAACCTCATTGATTCCTGCAAAACTCATTCTGGTATTTTTACCGAGCTTTACGGGTTTTACGTTCGCCATAAAACACATCACTCCGTTCTTATTAAAATTCTTTTTTACCGTCACAAAACAGTCAAAAAAGAAATAATTAACACTGTTTTTGTAGGATTTCAGCGGCTTTTTCAACTCGCGAAAAAACATACTAACACTAATAATCCATTATAATTGAGTATATATTCTATAACATAATTAATCAATTGTCAAGAAGAAATTTCACTATTTTTTAAATAATTTTAGCATAAAAAAAGAAGGTGTCCGTAAACACCTTCTTTAATTCAATTATTTGCCCACATACGCTTCAACAACGCTGACATGGTTATTATTATATCGACCTTCAGACGTGATTCTGATTTCCAGCTTTGTTGCACCGGTTATGTCCACAGAAATATCTTTTTTACCTGTTGTTTTCGTGAATTCATCTATTGTAAGAGTAATCTTATCATCAACAAGCACCACAACAGAAAACTTATCACTCGACTTCGTCTGGGGGTTAGCTACCACAGAAGCGGTAAAAACTGAGTATTTTTTATCAAGATTGTATATAGCAAAGGATTTTTTGTTTTCACCTTTACCCGGATCAAAGAAATGATAGCACTCGTATTTATAGCCAAATGAATCAGACAGTATCTCATCATAGAATTCGTAATCCTCGCTATCAACAAGAACCAATTCATTTAAAGCAACGGGTTTTGCTTCGTTGACCTCGGTGATTTTTGCATCAACCTTGGTATCGTCAGTTAAAATCTCTTTAGCATTTTCCAGAAGAAGAACTGCATCATCATACTTTTTAGCTTTAAGCAGCTGATCTGCCTGAGCAAGTACTGATGTTTCATATGTAGTTTCGTAAGCTTTAAGCTTTGCGACAATATCCGAATCCTGTCCCAGTACCTCGGTGGAAGCACTCAACACATCAACGGCACCTTCATAATCCTTTGCTGCTGCGTATTCTGCTGCATCATCAAGAACGCTCTTTTTATAAGCGGGCACCAAAGTATCAAGAGCTGTTTTTGCAGCTTCATAGTTTGCATCGGTTTCAATAACAAGTCTGTATTGTGCGATAGCCGCTATATCATTGCCTTCACTTTCAAATTCCTGAGCCAGCTTAAATGCCGTACGGGATTCTTCAAGAGCACTGACATCTGACATAACTTTATCAAGCTTTTCGCTAACTTCGTAGATATCCATACGCTGGATTGCGGCTAATTCATCATAAGCAGCAACATATTCCATTGTTTCATCCTGATAATCCGTCCAGATATCGTCGAGTCTCTCGTCAATTCCCTTGACAAGCTTATTATTCGGCTCGCCCATTTTGTAGTAGTAATAGTCAACAGCTGCCGAATATTCGCCATCCTCCAGATATCCGAGAACTTTATTTGCGGGATTCAGAATTGCCACCAAACCGATAATAGCTGCAATTAATGCTACAAAGGCTGCAACTAATCCGGCTGCCACGCCGATGATAATCTTTTTGATTTTTTTCTTTTTAGCTGCTGCTTCCTCAGGTGTAAGCTCGGGTTTTGTTTTAACCTTTTTAGCAGGTGCAGGGTTTGCCTTTGCAGGTGCAGGATTTGCCTTTGCAGATGTTGTTTTTACGGGTGCTGTTTTTGCAGGAGCAGTTTTTGCAGGTGCTGTTTTGTGTGCATTTACTCCCGCATTCACATTGGTCGGCTTTTCCGCAACAGGTGCACCTTGCTTCACATTATTCTGAGCATCATTTCCTACAGGAGTGCCACAAACAGGGCAGAACATTGCGTCATTATCAACGTTTCCTCCACATTTTCCACAGAACATAAAGTATCCCCCTACAATTCACTAAATTATAAAATAATATTATCATATTAAAATTAAAAAAACAACACTTATTGATTATTCTCCAAATAAAAAACCCGGGTTGCCTTACGACAACCCGGATAATATGCACTTAAACTTAAATTACTTAAGTTCAACTTTTGCGCCTGCTTCTTCAAGTTTTGCCTTGATAGCATCAGCGTCATCTTTAGAAGCTGCTTCTTTGATTGTAGCGGGAGCGCTGTCAACCTTAGCTTTTGCTTCTGCAAGGCCGAGACCTGTGATTTCACGAACGATTTTGATAACAGCGATTTTGTTTGCACCAACTTCAGCAAGTACAACA
Organism: Acutalibacteraceae bacterium; assembly: GCA_045543075.1. Lineage (GTDB taxonomy): Bacteria > Bacillota > Clostridia > Oscillospirales > Acutalibacteraceae > DTU089. The sequence goes on along the minus strand of JAZQLZ010000014.1, from coordinate 126,536 downwards.
TCAAATTCTGTTTTCTCTTCAACAGCAGCAGCTGCTTCAGCGGGAGCTGCTACAGCAACTGCAGCTGCAGCGGATACGCCGAATTCTTCTTCTACAGCGTGTACGAGTTCTGAGAGCTCGAGAACTGTAAGTACTTTTAATTCTTCAATAATAGCAGTAATCTTTTCAGATGCCATTTTATTTTCCTCCAATTATTTCGCCTTTACAGGCATTAAATTTTAATTTTTATTTTTTACAGCAATTATTCAGCTGCTGCCTCTGCTGTGGCTTCGCCACTCTTGTCAACGATAGCCTGAACTGCACGAGCAAATGCAGAAATAGGAGCGTTGAATGCGTTGCAAACAGTAGCAAGCAAAATTTCTCTTGAGGGAAGCTTTGCGAGACTGTCGATTTTTTCAAGACTGATAACCTCATTATCAAGGAAACCACTCTTAACGTTGAAATTCTCGTGTGTTGAAGCGAATTTGCAAAGGATTCTTGCAGCTGCAACATAGTCATCATTACATGTAGCGAGAGCAGTTGTACCTTCAAGACACTCTGAAAGACCCTCAAGGTCAGTACCCTTAATAGCGAGTTCGATCATTGTGTTCTTAGTAACTGTGTATTCAACACCTGCTTCACGAAGTTCTTTACGAAGAACTGTATCGTCAGCAACGTTGATGCCTCTGTAGTCAACGATAACACCTGCGCATGCATTCTGAAGTCTTTCAGAAATAGCAGCAACCTCAGCTTTTTTAGCTTCTAAAACTTTTACGCTTGGCAAATAAATTCACCTCCGTTACATTATTTTGCCAAATTTAAATGCCCTCCCCGCGCAATACGAGGAGGGCATAACTTAGCTAATAAATCAAGTAATTAAGCACATTGCTCGGCAGGCGGTTCAAGACCATTAAACAAAATTTGCACCTGCTGTCTTTAGAACAGCACAAGTAGTTTAACACACCATTAACAGTATGTCAAGTATTTTTTTAGTCTTCGTTAGAAGCTGCACCTGTAAGCTTAGCAGCGTTAACACGGATACCGGGGCCCATTGTAGAAGCAACTACGCATGAACGGATGTAAGTACCCTTTGTTGCAGCGGGCTTTGCTTTGATAACAGCGTCAAGAAGAGCGTTAGCATTTTCAGCGAGTTTGTCTGCGCCGAAAGAAGCTTTACCGATGGGGCAGTGGATGATGTTTGTTTTATCAAGACGATACTCGATTTTACCTGCTTTAGCTTCTTCAACAGCTTTAGCAGCATCAGGTGTAACAGTACCTGCCTTGGGAGAGGGCATAAGACCTCTGGGACCAAGAACCTTACCTAAACGACCAACGAGACCCATCATATCGGGTGTTGCAATACATACATCAAAGTCCATGAAGCCGCCCTGGATTTTTTCAACAAGGTCCATATCGCCAACGATATCTGCACCTGCTGCTTCAGCAGCTTTAGCAGCGTCGCCTTTTGCGAAAACAGCTACGCGAACTTTTTTACCTGTACCGTTGGGGAGAACAACCGCACCTCTAACCTGCTGGTCAGCGTGACGGGAGTCAACACCAAGACGGATATGCATTTCAACAGTTTCATCAAATTTAGCACTTGCAGTTTTTGTTGCAAGGTCGAGAGCTTCTCTTACTTCGTAGAATTTTGTTTTATCTACGAGTTTTGCACTCTCTACATACTTTTTACCATGTTTCATAATTCTTTTCCTCCCAATAGAGTGGTTAAATCGGATTTACCTCCCACCCGGGAGCATTAATCTACAACAGTAACGCCCATGCTACGAGCTGTACCTGCTACCATTGAGATAGCAGCTTCAATTGAAGCAGCGTTAAGATCGGGCATTTTCTGTTCTGCGATTTTTCTTACTTGCTCTCCGGTAATTGTTGCAACCTTTGTTTTATTCGGAACACCCGAACCGCTTTCAATACCGCAAGCCTTCTTGATAAGAACAGCAGCAGGCGGAGTCTTTGTAATAAAAGAGAAAGAACGGTCAGCGTAAACAGTGATAACAACGGGAATAATGAGACCCATATCATTTTTGGTACGTTCATTGAATTCCTTTGTGAACGCCATGATGTTTACACCGTGTTGACCTAAAGCAGGACCAACGGGGGGAGCCGGGGTTGCTTTACCGGCGGGAATTTGCAGTTTAATAAGACCTACAACCTTTTGAGCCATGTTTTGCACCTCCAAAATTCGTGGTATGGCGGAATAAGAAGCTCGTCTTACTCCTCCCACACGCGACGCTTTGCATCGCATATAACAGCGTACATACCGCTGATTACCAAATTTAATTTGCGATTATCAGTCAATCGCTTTTTTTACCTGATTAAGGGGAAGCTCGATAGGAGCCTCTTTACCCATAAACGAAACGATAACTCTTACAACGCCGTTATCGGTATCAATTGTTTCAACAACACCTGAGTTGCCTTCCATAAGACCTTCGGTAATTGTAACAAAATCACCCACGCTGTATGAAACCTCTGTAACAGTTTTGCCGGAGCCTTCACCATCGGCACCTGCTTCTTCAATACCTAACTTGCGAACCTCTTCGGCAGTAAGCGGAACGGGTTTGCCGTCAGGACCTACGAAACCGGTAACACCGCGTGTGTAACGGATTGCGTGCCATGTTTCATCGGGCACTTTAAGGACGTTTTCCTCGCCCTCTTTATCGCTGTATTCAACTGCAAGCTTAACAACAACATAACCGGGGAATATTTTTCTCTCTACTTCGACTGTTTTATCCTCGCGGACCTCAACAACCTTTTCAACAGGGATACATACTCCGAAGATTTTGTCGTGCATCTTACGGTTTTCAACGATTTTTTCGATATTCTCCGCAACTTTGTTCTCATAACCTGAGTAAGTGTGGATAATATACCATCTTGCTTCTACAGCCATTGCGCACCTCCGAAAATACTGATATCAGAAACCAGTTCAAGCGGCGGTTGTTGACTCTGATACTTTTTCTGTTGTCTTTGAGGTATCTGCTGATGTGTCTGCAACTGTTGTAGCAACAGTTGTTTCACGGTTAGCAGCTGCGTTATTAACAGCTGTGATACCTTCTGACAGAGCAAAGTCAATAAGCCAAATGCCTGCGCCGATTACGAGTATCGCTGCAAGTACGATACCGGTACTTTTAAGGACCATCTGGCGTGAAGGCCAAACTATCTTCTTAATTTCACCGCGAAGGTCTTTGAAGAATTTTGCAATCTTCTTAAAAATCTCTTTAGGTGAGAACTTTGAAGGCTTTTTGTCCTTTTTGTCCTTATTTTCTTTTTTGTCGGACTTAGCAGTTTTTGAGGTATCCGCTTTGGCAAGCTCTTTTTTCTTTTCGTCAGCCATGTCGTTACCTCCTTACTTTGTCTCTCTGTGGAGAGTGTGTTTCTTGCAGAATCTGCAATACTTCTTCATCTCCAACCTGTCGGGGTTGTTTTTCTTTTCCTTCATAGTGTTGTAATTACGTTGCTTACATTCTGTGCAGGAAAGTGTAATTTTAACTCTCACTATCGGCACCTCCAATTTTTGATTAGCCTCCCTCTCAACGGTGAACGGAGCCTATCCCCTTTCATCCGAGGAGTTGTACTTAATTTGATTACTGACTGTGAGAAAATCAGGGCACAAAAAAAGAACCCTCTCCGAGAGGTGTCAAAATTATAGCACGGAGGTTCGCAGTTGTCAATACCTAATTTCAAAAATAAAAACCACAAAAACGAACAGACAAATTCCCAATGCTCAAAGTGGCACTCATATTGCGAAATGCGAAATTTCGAAAACCACAGAATCAGATTCTTTTTCTATATCTGCTACTATATCCTTCTCTATATCTGTTTTCTATATCTTAATCTATATCAAAACAAATCTATATCTATTTCTATATCTATATCGGCTGCCATCGCTTGCGATTGCTACCGACCGCTACCGACCGCTACCGACCGCTTGCGACCGCTTCAATATACCGGAAACTTGTATATTGTGCTTTGAAATTTGTATTCTTGGGTTGCATTCGGTTTTATTGGGTGTTATAATACTGTATTATTAAATAATATATAAGGAGGCATTTTTTTGGCAGGAAAATACTCTGTTGCATTAAGCAAAGTTATCAAGGCTCATTCCCTTGAAACAATATATATGCCCGACAAGCCCGAAAGCGAGCTGGCTATTCATTCTCAGGATGTCAACCGTCCGGGTCTGATGTTTGCAGGTTACGAAAAATATTTCGACCCGTTGCGTGTTGAGTTTGTAGGTCTTGCAGAGATGAGCTACCTTACCGAACTTGACGAAGCTACCCAGCGTGAACGCGTAGAGCTCTTCTTCAGTCTCAAACCACCCGTTGTAATCATTACCCGTAATATTGACATATTACCCGTAATGCTCGAGATGGCTGAGAAGTACGAGGTTCCCCTTCTCAGAACCGCGGAACCTACCTCGGGTATTATGGCAACCCTCATTTCATACCTCAACACCGAGCTCGCTGAGCGCATCACACGCCACGGTGTTATGGTTGAGGTTTACGGTGAAGGTATCCTAATCTTAGGTGACAGCGGTGTAGGTAAAAGTGAAACCGCCGTTGAACTTATAAAAAGAGGTCACCGACTCATAGCAGATGACGCAGTAGAAATCCGCCGTGTTTCCTCAAAAACTCTTGTAGGTGCCGCACCCGATAACATCAGGCACTTTATAGAGCTTCGCGGTATCGGTATAGTTAACGCTCGTAACATTTTCGGTATCGGCTCGGTTAAGCTTACAGAAAAAATCAATATGGTAATTCAGCTTGAACAGTGGGACAGTTCAAAAGCCTATGACAGATTAGGTCTTGAGGATGAGTATTTCACCATTCTCGGTATAAAAGTTCCCGCAACGGTTGTACCCGTAAAACCCGGCAGAAACCTTGCTATTATCATTGAGATTGCGGCTATGAATAACCGTCAGAAACGCATGGGCTACAATGCCGCCCGTGAGCTTATGCAGCAATTAGGTATGGGTGAGGCTTATCCCGACCCCAAAGAATTGGAAGTATGGCATTAAATCACGAATAAAATTTATATATAAGGAGAGTATATTATGTACAGAATAGGCGTTGACCTTGGCGGAACAAATATCGCCACAGGTGTTATTGATGAAAATTACAAAATCATAGGCAGAGGAAAGGTTAAAACCCGTGCTCCCCGTCCTGCTGAAGCTATTTTTGATTCAATTAAAGAAGCTGTTGATATGGCTGTTGTAAATGCAGGCATCTCCTATGATGAAATCGTTTCCGTAGGTATCGGCACACCCGGTTCAGTTAACAAGGATACCGGTGCTATTGAATTTTCAAACAACCTTAAATTCCACAACGTACCCGCAAAAGCAATGCTTGAAGAAAGACTTAAAAAGCCCGTCTTCCTTGAAAACGATGCTAATGCTGCCGCTTTGGGCGAAGCAGTAGCAGGTTGCGGTCACGGTGTTAAAAACTTTGTTGCCATCACTCTCGGCACAGGTGTGGGCAGCGGTATTATCATCGATGGTAAAATCTATCGCGGCAGTAACTTCTGTGGCGGTGAGATGGGTCACATGGTAATCAATGTTGACGGTATCCCCTGCAACTGCGGCAGAAAGGGTTGCTGGGAAAAATACGCTTCTGCAACAGCTCTTGTTTCACAGGCAGTAGAGGCTATGCAGGGTAACAAGGAAAGCCTTTTATGGCAGACCTGCGATGGTGACCTTAACAAGGTTGAGGGTAAAACTATTTTTGAAGCTCTTGATATGGGTGACGAGGTTGCGAAAGCAGTTGTTGACAGATATCTTTACTATGTTGCTATCGGTATTGCTAACGTTATTAATGCACTTCAGCCCGAGGCAGTCTGCATCGGCGGCGGCATCAGCGGTCAGGGTGAAAAGATACTTCAGCCCATCCGCGATATGGTCAAAGCAGAGCGTTACAGCGTTTATGCAGAAAAACAGGCTGCTATTCTTCCTGCAGCACTCGGCAATGATGCAGGTATAATTGGTGCCGCATTACTTGACGAATAATGGTGAACATGAATACAACTTTTAATTTTCAAGAATTATATAATTACGCCGGAAGTATAAATTGTGATGCAGCTCTCGGAGAAGCGATGTCGTTACACACATCATTCAAAACAGGCGGCCCCTGCGGTATAAGACTTTCTCCCGACAGCACCGAACAGATTATACTCATAATCAACAAAGCACGGGAGCTTAACATCCCCTTTGTGATTTTAGGTAACGGCACCAATGTTTTAGTTCCCGATGAGGGAATTGAAAAAGCAGTAATCATTATTGGTGACAAAATGTCTGATTTCAGTCTTGAGACTGAAAACACCGTAAGCTTTACTGCCGGTGTCAACCTTGTTTCCCTTTGCCGTTTTGCTCTTGACAACAATCTCAGCGGTCTTGAATTTGCTTTCGGAATCCCCGGTACCTGCGGAGGTGCCGTATATATGAATGCAGGTGCATACGGCGGCGAGATGAAGGATGTTTTAACAGAAATAACCCATCTCACTCCCGATATGAAAATCGAAACAATATCCGCCGAGGATGCTGACCTTTCATACCGTCATTCAATTTACAAAAGCAATAACTGCATTATTCTGGGCGGTAAAGTTAAACTCTCCCCTGACACAAACGAAAACATCAAGGCTCGTATGAATGATTTTCTCGGCAGAAGAAAAGATAAACAGCCTCTTGAATATCCCAGTGCAGGCAGCACCTTCAAACGCCCCGAGGGTTATTTTGCAGGTGCACTCATTGAGCAATGCAATTTAAAAGGTAAAGCAATCGGCGGTGCTCAGGTAAGCGAAAAGCACGCAGGCTTCGTAATAAACAAGGGCGGTGCTACTTCAACGGATATTCTTAATCTCATTGATTTCATTGCCGAAACCGTTAAAGCTGAAACCGGTGTCACTCTTGATACGGAAGTTATTGTTTTGAGGTAAATTATGTCATTTTCGTCAGATGTAAAAAACGAACTAACACAATCCATTTCCTCCGCCTGTTGCTACAAGGCGGAGGCTTTCGGTATGCTTATTTTCGGCAGAGCCTTCAGTATTTCCGAAATATCCCTTATGACGGAAATCAAAGAAATTGCTGAAAGATACTGTGCTTGTGTCCGCGATTTAACAGGAGTTACTCCCACATTAACTCTCTCAGGGGCAGGCAAATATAAAATCAGTATCCCCGAAAAAGAAGACCGTATAAAAATCCTCGATTATTTCGGTTACACGGGCAAAGAGCTTGCCCTCAGAGTAAATCTCGCAAATCTTGAGCAGACAAACGATGACTGTTGTTCAAGAGCTTTTCTTCGGGGTGCATTCCTTGTTTGCGGAAGTGTAACCGACCCTCAGAAGGATTATCACATTGAATTCAGCGTAACCAAAGCAAAGCTTTGCGACGACCTTATGCAGATAATTACCGATATCGGTCTTAAAGCAAAAAAAATAGTGCGCAACAACAGCTATGTTATATACAGCAAGGATGCGGAATCGGTTGAGGATTTCATAGGTACTATGGGCGCCAACAATGCATTTATAAAAGTAATGCAGACCCGAGCTATAAAGGACTTAAAAAATCAGATTAACCGCCGTTCCAATTTTGAGTCTGCAAATATGAGCAGATCCATTGAGGCAGGTCTTAAACAGATCTCTCTGATTGAAGAGGTCCTTGAGAAAATCAACCTTAACGATATGACCGAGGACCTTGCCTCTCTTTGCTCATTAAGACTGGAAAACCCCGACATCTCTCTGGATGAATTAGGAAAACTTATGACTCCCGAGCTCTCGCGCTCTGCCGTAAGCAGGCGTTTTAAAAAATTAGAGAAGATTGCCGAGGAGCTAAAAGCAAAATGAGAGAATTCACCATAAACAAAAATGATTCGGGACAAAGGCTGGACAAGTATATAACAAAGTCCTTTCCTCTTCTGCCCCAATCCCTTATGTACAAGTACATACGCAGTAAACGCATAAAAGTAAACGGCAAGCGTTCAGAAATATCTTATCGTCTTAAAGAAAATGATGTTATTTCACTTTATATAAACGACGAATTTTTTGAGAGCGTTAAACCGAAATATGACTTTTTAGGCGCGGGCAAAAGCTTAAAAATTGTCTATGAAGATGAAAATATTATTCTCATAGACAAGCCCTCGGGTCTTTTATCCCATCCCGACGAGGGTAATTATACGGATACTGCCATAACACGCGTTAAAAGATATCTGTATGAAAAGGGTGAATACAACCCTGAAAGCGAAACATCCTTTGCACCGGCGCTTGTAAACCGCATTGACAGAAACACCTGCGGTATTATAATCGGTGCCAAAAATTCCGAGTCTCTGCGTATTCTTAACGAAAAACTTAAAAACCGTGAATTGCATAAATTATATTTATGTGTTGTAATAGGCAAACTAAAAAAAGAAAGCGGTATCATTGAGGGCTTCCTTGAAAAAAATGAAAAACAAAACCGAGTATATGTCAGCGACAAATCAGGTGACAATACGAAGCATATATCCACCAAATATAAAGTTTTAGGTTACAAAGGTGGCTTGTCCTTGGTTGAGGTTGAGCTCCTCACAGGGCGCACCCACCAGATAAGAGCCCATTTTTCATATTTGGGCAATCCCCTTTTAGGTGACGGTAAATACGGCACCAACGCTCAGAACAAAGAGTTTGGCTCATACAAAAAACAGTTTCTTTATTCATACAAATTAGCTTTTGATTTTAAAACCGATGCGGGCATTCTCGAATACCTTAACCATAAGGAATTTGAAGTAGATGATGTATGGTTTAAAAAAGCATTTTACGAAGGAACTATATAATAATACACAATAAATCTGGAGATGAACAAAAATGAGTGAATGTACACACAACTGCAGTACTTGTTCACAGAACTGCGCATCAAGAAAAGAACCCGAAAGCTTAATCGAAAAGCCCCACGAGCTTTCAAACATTAAAAAAGTTATCGGCGTTGTAAGCGGTAAGGGTGGCGTAGGTAAATCCTTAGTAACCACACTCCTGGCTGTTTCAATGCAAAGAAAGGGCTATAAAACCGCTATTCTCGACGCGGATATTACAGGCCCCTCAATACCCAAGGCTTTCGGCATTAAAGAAAAAGCTATGGGAACAGAAACCGGTATTATCCCCTGCAGAACAAAAACCGGTATTGAAATTATGTCCGTAAATCTTCTTCTCGAAAATGATACCGACCCGGTTGTATGGCGCGGACCTGTTATCGCAGGTGCGGTTAAGCAATTCTGGACCGACGTTATCTGGAATGACGTAGATTTTATGTTTGTTGATATGCCTCCCGGAACAGGTGACGTTCCCCTCACCGTATTCCAGAGCCTTCCTGTTGACGGCATTGTTATTGTTGCCTCACCTCAGGAGCTTGTTGGTATGATTGTTGAAAAGGCAGTTAAAATGGCTGAGCTTATGAACATCCCCGTTATTGCTCTTGCGGAGAATATGGCATACTTCCTCTGCCCCGATTGCGGCAAGAAACACAGCATTTTCGGCGAAAGCCATATTGAGGAAATTGCAAAAGCATATAACGTTGACACCGTCGCTCAGATTCCCATTAACAATAAGCTTGCGGCAGCAGTTGATGCAGGCGCCATCGAGCTTTTCGAGGGCGATTGGCTGGATACAATTGCAGAAAAAATTGAAAAACTTTAATAAAACAAAAGGACTGCCGAATTTACTCGACAGTCTTTTTTGAAAGGTAAATATGAATAAGAAAATTTTACTGATTGACCTTGATAATACACTCATTGACTTCAATGAATGCGCAAGGCATTCAATCATAAATGCTTTTGATGAATTGGGTCTTGAATATACAACCCACGTTTTCGAAACTTTCATGTGCGAAAATGTTAAAATATGGAAAAGACTCGAAAAAGGCGAAATCACCAAACCTCAATTAAGGGCAAACCGTTGGAATATAATCCTCGGCAAGCTTGGCATTGATTTTGACGGTACGGTTTTAGAGGAAATGTTTGAAAACGGTGTCGCAAAGGGTGCCTACGCCGTAGAGGGGGCTTACGATTTATTGGAATATCTTCAGTGTAATTACTCTCTTTACATAGTTTCAAACGGCTTTAGATTCGTGCAGGAAAGCAGATTGAAAATAGGTGATTTTGAAAAATACTTTGATGGTGTTTTCGTATCGGAGGATATAGGAATACCCAAACCCGCAAAAGAATTTTTTGATTACTGTTTTGAAAATATAAATAATCCGCCGAAAAAAGATGTTATTCTCATTGGTGACAGTATTACAGCAGATATTCTTGGCGGTATAAATTACGGTATAGATACAATCTGGTTTAATAAAAACAACGATTCTCCGACCGAAGATATCAAACCTACATATACCGTAAATACACTTGAGGAAATCAAAAAAATATTATAATAAAGCAGATGCAAGTCAGAAATCAACTTGCATCTGTTTTTTATTCTGTAATATCACCGAAGCTGACCTTTATTACCTTACATATATCCTCAACGGTAATTTCAACCTGAAGTCCGATTTTACCTGCACTGAAATATATTTTATCAGAATTTTTAGCGGAAATATCAACAGTGGTGGGAAATACCTTTTTCATTCCAATGGGTGAACATCCCCCGTGGATATATCCCGTAAGGGGTAAAAGTTCTTTTGATTTAATCATTTCGATGCTTTTTTCGCCCACTGCTTTAGCCGCTTTTTTCAGATTAAGCTCTTTACACACGGGCACAAGGAACACATAATATTGTTTCGATTTGCCAATAGTTACAAGGGTTTTGAAAACCTTTTCGGGATCTTCACCTAAAGTGTTTGCTACATCCTCCCCTGCTATTACACCGCTCTCGGTATAATCGTGGATTATGTATTCAATTTTCTTTTGGTCTAAAATACGCATCACATTGGTTTTTTCTTGCTTAGCCATTACATTTCTCCATATATCAAAATTTCCGTATTTTCCTCGCTGTATTCAATTTGCTTTGACCAGTTTTTAAGATTTTCTATTCTGTCACTCAATGTAAGATTGCCTTCTTTGTAATATATATACATATCGCAAAGAATTATAAATCTCACGCTTTCAACCGCAAAGCAAATGCGTTCTTTTACACTTTCATCAAAAACCGCTTTTATAAAATGACGATAAATTATATATGCAAAAATTTTTGAATAGAGCATATCGCCATTGGTTTCTTTTTTGAATTTTTCTTCAACCTTCAAAACATCTTTCAGTTCATCACTTAATTCGTTTATAAATGCTGTCCAGCCTTCATCAATGGGCTCTGTTTTTTTATAAACTTCAACCGTACTTTCAAAGCTCCTGATTTTAAGCTTTTCGTCGCAAAAGTTTTCTGTCTCCGAAAGCACCTTAACGAGATTTTCTTCAAAGGTGCTCTCCGTATTAAAAATGATATCAAATAATCTTTCGCGGAAAGCAGAAAAAAAGATATAGGTGTCAGACTCTATAATATCGTCTTCAGATTCTAAAACAATCTCTTCTCCGTCGGTTTCCTCCACTAACGTAAATGAGTTTTCGTCCCGAAGCAAAAGCCTGCACACCTCTTCGCAGGAAAGTCCCAGCCCACATTCCGTAACACCCGGAAACCACTCGTAAAACCGAGGGTGATTTTTACAGATATCGCAAAGGGCATCTTCACCGCAATTAATTATTATTCTGCAAAGATTATGCTTATTTAAAAATGGGCAACGGTCATTTTCTGAAAGCCTGAAGCAATTACTGCCGTCGGGGGATTTTACAATCTGAGATCTTATTTCATCGCCGAAATCGCCCTTTATTTTTTCATATTTCAGAAGCGTTTGGTCATCAATGTCAATTTCCCAACCTATACAGCAATTATCAGTACATTCGGATGCTATGCATTTAAATTCATCATAAAAAGAGGGTTTTATATATATCAAGTTTTATCACCTGTTATTTCAGTAACATAAAGCTTTTGATTTTCGACTCTGAATTTCACCTGAAAGCAGTCAAAGCCTAAGCCGTAAATACGATTTTCATCATCCTGATATGAGGGACGCGGGTCTAAAGATAAAATCTCGGAAAGATTTTTAATCTGCTCATCCGACAAAACGCCCTTTGCGTTTTCACTGAATTCCACCTGAATAAAATCATCTTTGTGCTCGTCCGAAAAACCGCCCATAGCCCCGGGAATACTGTCAACATAGGGAAGATACGGTTTTATATCATAAATCGGAGTATCGTCCGAAAGGTCCGCACCCGATACCATAAGAGTAATACCATTACCGCTTTTTTCAACACATTCGAGTTTAACACAGGAAAGCCCTAAACCGTTAGGACGAAACGGTGAACGGCTCGCAAAAACTCCCACCCTTTTGTTACCTCCGAGCCTCGGTGGTCTTACGGTCGGTGACCATTGACCGTTATTTTTTGAAAAACCCCAAACAAGCCAAAGGTGTGAGTATTGTTCAATACCGCGAATTATGTTTTCATCCGTAAACCCATCGCAAAACTCAATCTCGGATTTAACCGAGGGTGCGAGTCCGCTTTGACGGGGAACGCCAAACTTTTCTTTATATGCATTTTTTATATACGCCACAGGCTTTATTATAATTTCGTCCACAGTATCACCACCGGGGTTTAGTTTAGCATAAAGAGAAGGGATAGTCAAATAAAGTGAGGAGTTAGGAGTGAGGAGTTTCGGGGCACTTCGTGCCGATTATATTCGCGTTTCGCAAAGCGAAACATATCGCGTACGAAGTATATATCGCATCGTCAGATATATCGCACCGTAGGTATATCGCTTCACGAAGTGAACTTTACAATCTGGCGTAGCCCCGAAACTTGCAACTTGCCATTTTCAACCTGCAACTTAATTTCGGCACGCAGTGCCCCGAAATTATTCATTATTCAATATTCATCATTCATTATTCATTATTCATTAAAAAAGCTCCTTGCCGAAGCAAGGAGCTTTTCATCTTAGTATTTTGTTCTCTCGATATAGCCTGTGTGAAGGATATGGTGAGCCTTGTGGCTTCCGGGTTCGCCGAAGAACTCATCGTAAATAGCCTTAACATCGGGGTTCTTATGAGATTTTCTCAAGGGAAGATTTTCGTCATCCTTGTAAAGACCTTTAGCGCGTTCTGCTCTTACATCAACAAAGTTTGAAACAGATGCGGGAACGATGGGCTGACCGCCGCCGTTTACGCAACCACCGGGACAAGCCATGATTTCGATGAAATCATATTTCTTCTCGCCGGATTTAACCATTTCAAGAACTTTCTTTGCATTTGCAAGACCTGAAGCAACTGCAACTTTAACTTCTGTACCGTTAAGGTTGTATGTAGCCTCCTTAACGCCTTCAACGCCACGAACTGCACTGAATGTTGCGAAGTCTTCAAGCTCATTACCTGTTACTACCTCGTAAGCAGTACGAAGAGCAGCCTCCATAACACCGCCGGTAGCACCGAAGATGGTACCTGCACCTGAAGCAAGACCGAAGGGAGCGTCAAACTCTGCATCGGGGATCATTCTGAAGTTGATACCTGCTTTTTTGATCATTCTTGCAAGCTCTCTTACTGTGATTGAAGCATCAATATCAGGGAGTCCTGCAACTGCAGAATGGTCTGTTCTTTCAGCCTCGAACTTCTTAGCTGTACAGGGCATAACGGATACAACGAAAATATCCTTGGGATCAAGACCCTTTTTCTCAGCATAGTATGTTTTTGCTACTGAGCCGAACATACCCTGGGGAGATTTACAGGATGAAAGATTGGGGATAAATTCGGGATAGTAATGCTCGCAGAATTTAATCCAACCGGGTGAGCAGGAAGTGATAAGAGGAAGATTTTCGCCCTTATTAAGTCTGCCGAGGAATTCGGTAGCTTCCTCCATAATTGTAAGGTCAGCAGCGAAGTTTGTATCAAACACACCGTCGAAACCGAGCATTTTGAGTGCTGCAACCATTTTGCCTGTAACGATTGTACCCATTTCGTAGCCGAATTCTTCGCCCAAGCCTACACGAACTGCAGGAGCTGTCTGAACAACAACATGCTTTGTGGGATCGTTAAGAGCATCAAATACCTTCTGAGTGTCATCTCTTTCTGCAAGAGCACCTGTGGGACAAGCAGTGATACACTGACCACAGCTTACACAAGCAACATCGCCGAGCTTGTATTCGAAAGCAGAACCGATATGTGTATCGAAGCCACGGTCGTTAGCACCGATAACGGAAACGCTCTGAATCTTATCGCAAACTGCTACGCAACGACGGCAGAGGATACATTTTTCGTTATCACGGTACATATGAGAAGCACTTGCGTCGATGTCATACTTAACAACATCGCCTGCATAAGCGTTTTCGTCCTCAATACCGTAATCCTTACAGAGCTTCTGTAACTCACAGCTACCGCTTCTTACACAAGAGAGACATTCCTTCTTATGAGTTGAAAGGATAAGCTCGAGAGTTGTTTTTCTTGCCTGGATAACCTTGGGAGTATTTGTGAAAATCTCCATACCCTCGTTAACGGGGAATACACAAGCTGCAACAAGGCTTCTTGCGCCCTTAACTTCAACAACACAAATACGGCAAGCACCGATAGCATTGATTTCTTTAAGATAGCAAAGTGTAGGAATTTCAATACCTACCATACGAGCGGCTTCAAGAATTGTGGAACCGGCAGGAACCTGATAATCAAAGCCGTTAATTTTAATATTTACTGCATTTTCCATCGTTAGTTCCTCCTTATTTAATTACCGCTTTAAACTTACAGTTACCAACGCAAACGCCACATTTAACGCACTTATCTGTGTCGATTGAGAAGGATGCAAGTTTATGACCGGGTGCAATATACTCAGTTCTTGTGATAGCGTCAACGGGGCAGTTTCTTGCGCAGACACCGCAGCCGATACATTTATCTTTATCAATAGAATATGTAACAAGGTCTTTACATACACCTGCGGGACATTTTTTGTCAACAACGTGTGCAATATATTCGTCGCGGAAACGCTGATATGTGGAAAGAACGGGGTTGGGAGCAGTCTGACCGAGACCGCAGAGAGAGTTTTCTTTGATGTAGTTGCAAAGATATTCCATTCTCTCAAGGTCTTCCATTGTACCTTTACCGCTTGTGATTTTTTCAAGGATTTCAAGAAGTCTTCTTGTACCTACACGGCAGGGAGTACATTTACCGCAGGACTCGTCAACAGTAAATTTAAGGAAGAATTTAGCAATATCAACCATACAGTCGTCTTCGTCCATAACGATAAGACCGCCTGAACCCATCATTGCGCCTTTGGCAACAAGGTTATCATAGTCGATTTTAATATCAAGAAGGTCTGCAGGAAGGCATCCGCCTGAGGGACCACCTGTCTGAGCAGCCTTGAATTTCTTGCCGTTGGGAATACCGCCACCGATATCCTCGATGATTTCGCGGAGTGTAGTACCCATGGGAACTTCAACAAGACCGGTGTTGTTGATTTTACCGCCGAGAGCAAATACCTTTGTACCCTTGGAGGTTTCAGTACCCATTGTGTTGAAGAACTCAGCACCCTTAAGGATAATCTGGGGAATATTAGCGAAGGTTTCAACGTTGTTTTCGGTAGTGGGTTTGCCGAAAAGACCTTTAACTGCAGGATAAGGAGGACGGGGTCTGGGCTCACCGCGGTTACCTTCGATAGATGTCATAAGAGCAGTTTCTTCACCGCAAACGAATGCGCCTGCACCAAGACGGATGAACAAATTGAAGTCGAAGCCTGAACCGAAAATATTTTTACCGAGAAGACCGTATGCACGGGCATCGTCAATAGCCTTCTGTAAACGCTGAACAGCTATGGGGTACTCTGCACGAACATATACATAACCCTCAGTAGCACCTGTTGCGTAACCGCAGATTGTCATTGCTTCAACAAGACAGTGGGGGTCACCTTCAAGAACTGAACGGTCCATAAATGCACCGGGGTCACCTTCGTCGGCGTTACATACTACATATTTCTGGTCAGCTTTGTTAGCAGCTGTGAAGCTCCATTTACGGCCTGTGGGGAATCCGCCGCCGCCACGACCGCGAAGACCTGAATCAATAACAGTTTTGATAACATCCTCAGGAGTCATCTCTGTAAGTGCTTTTGCAAGAGCTGCATAACCGTCGTAAGCGATATATTCCTCAATGTTTTCGGGGTCTATAACACCGCAGTTACGAAGAGCAACTCTGTGCTGTTTTTTATAGAAGTTTGTTTCACTGAGGGGCTTAACATTTTCAGCTTCAACAGTTTCTTTGTAAAGAAGTCTCTTAACGATACGACCTTTGAGAAGATGCTCTTCTACGATTTCGGGAATATCGTCAACCTTAACTTCGCTGTAGAAACAACCTTCGGGATAAACGATCATAATGGGGCCTAATGCGCAAAGACCGAAACAACCTGTTCTTACAACTTTGATTTCCTCTTCAAGGCCTTTTTCTTTGATATTAGCTTCAAGTGCCTCGATGAGTTCTCCGCTGTGGCTGGAGGTACATCCGGTACCGCCGCAGACAAGTACATGAGAACGATACATTATTATTCCTCCTTATTCTGTAACAGCGCCAACTGTATATTCAACTACGGGATTGCCGTTTACAAGGTGCTCGTTAACAACTTTAGCTACCTTTTCAGCAGTCATTTTAACATAAGTAACTTTTTCCTTGCCGGGTTCAAAAACCTCAACGATGGGCTCATACTGGCACATACCGATACAACCGGTCTGTGTAACGCTTACATGCTTAACATCTCTTTTAGCAATTTCTTCGGTAAGAACTTTGAGTACGGGGCGTGCGCCTGCTGCGATACCACAGGTAGCCATACCTACAACAACTCTTGTGCCGTCGTTGCCGTCAGCGTCACGAGCAGCAATCTGAGCCTGAGCTTTTTGTTTTATAGCAAGTAACTCTTCTAATGATTTCATTATTATTTCGTCCTTTCGTTAATTGTTAAGTAACTGTTCCGTTTGTTCACTGATATAACCTTCTACCCAGCTCATAACAGAAGGCTCCGAAAGAGGGACACCCTCAAGAACTGTTTTTATATCAGCGGATGAGAATTTAAATTCTGCATCATCAACAATACGGGTATAGATGAAATCCTTGTCCTCATTCATACAGACGATGGTTGATATCGTTGATGACATATCACCCAAGGGTGTGTAGTCGATACTGTCCGTTTTGAAACGGGCTTCAACCCTTGTACCGACTCCCGGCTGAGATTCTATGGAGAAACTGCCCCCTGTTTGCTCTGCCGCCATTTTGAAAAGCGGTATTCCCATACCCACCTTACGGGTTGTACGGGTTGTGAAAAAGGGGTCCTGAACATTTCTGACCTGTTCTTCAGTCATTCCTTTACCGTTATCGTAAATACCGATAAGCATTTCTTTTTTCGCGGTATCCTCACTGACGAGAATTTCCGTCAAGGATGCACCCGCTGAAATGGAATTCTGGGCAATGTCGAGGATATTAAGTGATAATTCGCGCATAACGCTTAGTTCATATATTTAGCAAGAATACCGGGAACATCGTCTGCTGTGATTTTGCCGTAAACTTCACCGTTGATTGTGAAAACGGGAGCAAGACCGCAAGCACCGATACAACGGCATTCTTCAAGAGAAAATTTACCGTCGGGGGTACATTCGCCGGGCTCGATGCCGAGTATTTCACTGATTTTTTCTGTAAGCTGCTGTGAACCTTTTACGTAGCAAGCTGTTCCGAGACAAACAGAGATATCATACTCGCCCTTAGGTGAAAGTGAGAATTGCGCATAGAAAGTGGCAACGCCGTAAACCTTCTCAAGAGGGATATCCATACCCTCCGCAATCATAACCTGCACCTCGCGAGGAAGATAGCCGTAGATACCTTGTGCCTCCTGCATTACGTGCATAAGCTGACTCTTGTCACCCTTGCACTCTGCAATTACTGCGTCAAGTTTTTCTTTCTGCTCAGGTGTACCTTTAAAAGGTATTGTGCTGATTTTCTTGACCATTCAGATTTCCTCCATTCAAAAATATGTTGGTACGAAGAAGATACTTCCGCATACAATATATATTATTTTAAAATATAACACATATATCGAAATTATAGCACAACTTAACACTTATTGTCCATACCAAAAACCGAGTTTTTTGACGAAGTTGATAATTTTTTAACATTTTTACCTATTGCACAAATTTGAGACTTGATTTTCTATGCAAAATAACATCAGGAAGCTGTTTGTACTCTCCAAAAAAATATAGAAATCATCCTGATTATATGGTATTATGTTTATATATGTACAAATCTTCTCACGGGGGAATTTATATGAAAATAAGTGAAATAAAAAACATTCTTGATGCAGAGCTTATCTGCGGTGAAGAATACCTTTCAAACGAAATACTCACTGCTTGCGGCAGTGATATGATGAGTGATGTACTCGCCTATGTTAAAGAGCAGGCGATGCTCTTATCGGGTCTTGTAAATCCTCAGGTTGTAAGAACTGCCGAGATGATGGATATGAAATGTATCGTTTTCGTCCGCGGTAAACAACCCGATGCCGATATTATAGAATTAGCTCAGGAGCGTGAAATCGTTCTTATGAGAACAAAACACGAAATGTTTACCTCTTGCGGTCTTTTATATAAAAACGGGCTCAAGGGAGGCAGCGGCATATAATGGAACCTATTTTTTTACATTACGATGTGAGCGGCACTAACTTTACCTGTGCCGGTGAAGCCTCAAGCAAAATTAAGAAAACCCTTAAAGAATTAGGCTTCCCAACAAGCATTACCCGCAGTGTCGCAATAGCCGTATATGAAGGCGAAATCAATCTTGTTATTCACGGTGGCGGTGGTTTTATTGATGCGGAGATTACCCCCGATTGCATCTACATAACCCTTACCGACCACGGTCCCGGAATCCCCGATGTTGCTCTTGCAATGCAGGAGGGTTACTCAACCGCACCCGATAACGTGCGCCAGTTAGGCTTCGGAGCGGGTATGGGTCTGCCCAACATCAAAAAGAACACTGACGAAATGATTATTGAAACAGAAGTGGGCAAGGGTACCACGATTAAGCTTAAGGTTTTCATAAAATAATTTCGCCCGAAAGGAGCTTTTATGGATACATATTTTCACTCGGTACGACTTGATAAAGATAAGTGCCGTGGTTGTACTAACTGTATAAAGCGTTGTCCCACACAGGCAATCCGTGTAAGAAACGGAAAGGCTCGTATTATAAAAGAGCGTTGTATTGACTGTGGCGAGTGTATAAGGGTTTGTCCCCATCACGCTAAATACGCAAGTCACGATTCTCTGGAGCAGCTTGACGCTTATAAATATAAAATCGCACTTCCTGCACCTGCATTATACGGTCAGTTCAACAATCTTGATGATATTAATATTGTTCTTAATGCCCTTCCCGCATTAGGCTTTGATGCAGTTTTCGAGGTTTCAAAAGCCGCTGAGCTCATTTCAGAGGCAACAAGAATATATCTTCAGAAAAAGAATCCTCCGAAGCCTGCAATATCCTCCGCCTGCCCTGCGGTTGTAAGACTTATAAGGGTCTGTTTTCCCGAGCTCGTTGACAATATAATTCTTGTCAACGCACCCGTTGAGGAGGCGGGGCGTCTTGCCAGAAACAAAGCAGTGGCTAAAACAGGATTGAAGCCCGAGGAAATCGGCGTATTCTTCATATCCCCCTGCCCTGCTAAAATTACATCCTTCAAGCAGCCCATAGGCACGGAGAAGTCAAATATTGACGGTGCAATTGCAATTAACGACATATATCCCAAGCTTCTCAAGGCTATGGAAAAACTGGGTGAACACGATGAGCTTATGGCGCTGCACGAATCAGGCGTCATCGGTATCGGCTGGGCAACAAGCGGCGGCGAGGCTTCGGGTACGCTTAACGATAACGCACTCTCTGCCGACGGTATTGAAAACTGTATGAAAATTCTCGAGGAAGTTGACCGCGGCAATCTTGACAGCGTTGACTTTATCGAACTCAACGCTTGCCAGGGCGGTTGCGTGGGCGGTAGCCTTACTGCAGAAAATCCCTTCATCGCCAAGTCAAGACTTATGAAGCTCAGAAAATACAGCCCCGTTGCATGTAACCATCTCAATATGTCCGATATTCCACCTGAGATGCTGTGTACAAAACCCGTTGATCCCTGCGACGATGTTATGAAGCTTGCCGATAATGTGCAGGAAGCAATGGAAAGAATGGCAAGGATGGAGGAACTTCTTAAAACATTCCCCGGTCTTGATTGCGGTACCTGCGGTGCTCCGGGCTGTAAGGCTCTCGCAGAAGATGTTGTGCGTGGCTTCACCACCGAAAACGACTGTGTTTTCAGAGCAAGAGAGCAACTCCAGGGTATTGATAATATTGAGGACACCGAAAAGCTCGAGAATATTATTCCTGCACCGTTCCGCGAAAATCTCAAAAAGGACTGAAGCATATGACAGTTGATAAATTACAAGAGGCATTAGGTCTTACATACCTCTGCGGCGAAAATGTAGCCAACGAAAAAGAAATTGAAGGCTGCTATTGCGGTGACCTGCTCAGCTGGGTTATGTCACGGGCGGAAGCCGGAAACATATGGCTGACGGTAATGGGTAATGTAAACTCCATAGGTGTTGCGGTGTTGGCGGATATTTCCTGCATAATTTTAACCGAAAACGCCCCCTTGGACGAAGATGCAAAAAAACGCGCCCAAGAGAATGATGTTGTTGTCCTCACAACCGAGCTCAACTCATACACCCTCGCAGCGCAGATTTCAAAAATAATATGAAGGTTTCATACGATTTCCACATTCACTCGTGTCTGAGCCCGTGCGGGGATAATGATATGACACCTCAGAACATCGTGAATTTATCAAAGATTATGGAATTTGACGTAATAGCTCTTACGGACCATAACACCGCCCGAAACTGTCCCGCTTTTATGAAAGCAGGCGAAGATATCGGGCTTACGGTAATTCCCGGTATGGAGCTTTGCACCGCTGAAGAAGTCCACGTAGTGTGTCTTTTCCCGACTCTTCAGAAAGCAATGGATTTTTCAGATTATGTTTACTCCACCTTACCGCCCATTAAGAATAAACCCCATATTTTCGGCGAACAGCTTATCTGCGATGAAAACGACAATGTAATCGGCAGTGAGGAAAAACTGCTCATTACCGCAAGCACCATCAGCTGTGCTAGGGTTTCCGAAATTGTTAAAAGCTATGGTGGTATTTGTTATCCTGCTCATATCGACCGTTCATCTTTCAGTATTCTTTCAAACTTAGGTATTATTGACGAGAGCTTCGGCTTCACCTGTGCCGAGATTTATGATATGACCAAAGAGAGTGAGTTAAAAGAAAAACATCCTTATTTGAATAAACTGAAAATCATTTCCGATTCCGATGCGCATTACCTGGACAAAATGCGCATACCCGAACATCATATAGATATTCCTGAGATATCCGTGCATAAAGTTTTTGAATATCTTCAAAAATAGAATAAAGGAGATAAAAAAATGACTACTGAAACCACCGAGGTAAGGCGTTATGTAGGCAAAAAAGAAACTCTCGCCTATGTTTTAAACGATGTGGCGGCAAGTCTTAATATTGACGATTACAAAGAGCGGTATATTTATGATGTTGTAAATATTGACTTTAATTTACTTGCCATTCAGAATGTTGTGGCAACTGCCTGGGACTCTGTTAACGACACCTTTATAGGTGTCCTGGTTGACAAGACCCGTACACGATGGGGTAAATTCAGACCCTATGTAATTTTAGGTGAAGTCCCTCTTACAATTCTCGGTATGTGGTATTGGCTCATACCGTTCCTTTTCCCCGATACCCCCGGTGATTATCTGCCAAAATGGATATTCTACTTTGCAATGAGTATCATAACCGAAACGGCAACCACATTTACCGCCATTGCAAAAACAGGCTTCCTATCCACCATAACCCCCGAGCCACTGGAGCGTTCAAGGCTTATTGCCACGGCTAATGTAGCATCCCACCTGGTTGAGGACCTGCCAAAACAATTATTCGGTATTATATATGACCTTGTTGCAAGCAAGAAGATTGTTATCAAGCTTCCAAAATTGTTCGCTTCTTTCGGAATTGCCTGCGCAGCATTATCCGCTATATTTGCTTTGTACTTTGTGCATAACTCCCGTGAAAGAGTTTCGCAGTCAATCAAGCAGCCTTCCGTTAAACACTGCTTCAAGGCAATTATACATAACAGACCCATGTTCACTTACCTGATGTCCTCCTTCTTATCGGGCTTCAGTATAGGTAAGAGCCGAACAAATTTCTACATAGATGTTATAGGTTCAATTACCTGGAAAACCATTGTAGGTATCCCTGCATTCCCCATTAAATTTATCAGTTACAGCTTCGTTGAGCCTTTACGCAAGAGATTCTCAACAAAAGCATTGTGGATTCTCGAAGATGCATGGACGGATATGCTATGGATGACGGTCTTCGGAATAGGCTCTATTAAGGGTAATTTCCAGAAAAAAGGTGTCATCCTGCCCTTGATGGCAATTGAGGAAGTATTCGAAATGTGCGTTTACGGTCTGAGGCGCGTTATTCCCGCAGAAATCAAAAACGAAGCTCTTGATTACAGTGAATGGAAATACGGATACCGTTCAGAGGCTATGACGGGTGTTTCAATGGACCTTATATCAAAGCTACAACAAGCTATTATGAATGGCGTAAATAATGTTGTAATGGGTAAAATCGGATACATCCAGGGTAAAGAAATCGGCACACAGACCGATAAAACCAAATGGTGGATTTTTGCTTTGGGTACGGGTATTCCCATTATCACATCAAGCCTCGGTATTATTCCGAAATTCTTCTATCCCCTTTCTGCAGAAAACAGAACTAAAATGTATGAGGACCTTAGCGAGCGCAGACTTGCAATGGCAGAGTTTATGAAAACCGCTTCACAAGAAGAAATTGCACAAAGAGCCGACGACCAACTCAACGGTATATTTGATTAAAAACAGCAAAGCCCCTGCTTCTCAGTTGAGAAGCAGGGGCTTTTTTGCAAATTAATATTTATGTGTACAAGTGAGATTCGATTCAAACCAGCTTAAATAGTTACCATATTTTGCGCGGACTGTGTAGGTATATTTAACACCCATCTCAACATTTTTGTCCGTGTAGCTTGTAACATTTGAGCCAACCGTACCTATTTGCTTCCACGCTCCGTTACCCTCTTTTCTGAAAACAGAGTAACTTGTACAACCCTTGACGGGAGCCCATCTGAAGGTTATTCCCGAAGTTGTGCTTGTGGCTGATAACATATCCGGTGTATCCAGATAAGTAGTTTTCCAGCCATAAAGATTGCAACCGGAAAGGGTTTTTGAGCCATAGGCTCTTACAGTGTATGTGTAGGTAGTCTTATTGGAAACATTCTTATCAATATAACCGGGTTTCGTCACAGTTGCTATTCTGGTCCATGTAGTAGCGTTACCCGCTTTCCTGTAAACATAGTAACTGCTTGCACCTGAGATTGCGTTCCAGCTGAGGGTAACATTACCCGTTCTGTTGGCAACGCTCACGGTGGGTGCCGTAAGGTGTTTCACGGAAACACCCGTGTTGTTGAAATAAGAAATATCACTTCCGTAATAAGCTCTTACAGTATAGGTATAAGTTGATTTATTCTTTACATTGGTATCTCTGAATGTAAGTGCCGTTGTTTTACCGATATAAGTCCAGCTTGCAGTTCCGTCCTCCTTACGGTAAACGTAATATGCAGCAGCGCCGGGGACCTTTTTCCATGTAGCGGTAATAGCGCCGTACCCGTTTGCCGCAGAAACAAGCTGGGGCACACTCAGATGCTTTATGGTCCATCCGTCCATATTGCAGGCAGAAAGAATTTTACCGCTGTATGTTTTAACGGTGTAAGTGTAGTTAGTTCCGCTTGTTACATTTTTATCCGTATAATAAGGAGTTGTAACAACTGCTATGCGTGTCCAGTATTTGGCGTTACCTGCTTTACGGTAAACCCAATATCCGGCAGCGCTGTCATTCTTATCCCATTTAAGGAAAACACCGCTTGCGGAGTTTGAAAACGCTATCTTCGGTGCTTCAACATAGGTCATACATTTTGCAAGATATGCGCTTGAGCTGTCATCCTTTACCGCTTTTACCGTATAGCACATAATCTTGCCGTTAGTAGCACCTGTATCAGTAAACGAAAGAGTGTCTGCATCCACTGTTGTTATGTAAGTATAGTAAGTAGCACCATAAATCTTACGGTAAACATGGTACTTCTGGGCACCTTCCACGGCACCCCAGCTGAATGTGATACCGTCATAAGCATTTGCTATGCTTTTAATCTGAGGAATGGTAAGGAAGGTATGCTCCAAAGGAGTAGAATACACGCTTGATTTTTCACCGTCATTGGTGCGTATGGTGTAGTAATAAGTTTTACCTGCCTCAACGCCTCTGTCAACATAGCTCAATTCATCCGCACCGACAGTTGTAAGAAGAACCAATTCAGAAAAATTATCACTTGATGCTCTGTAAACCTCGTAAGTTACCGCACCCTCAACTGCCTGCCAGGTAATTTTAGAGTAATTTGAACCGTTAGTCGCTACAATTGATGAAGTAGGAGCAATATATTTTAATCCGGGGGCATTGTCCGTTAAAACAATACCGCGGCTTTCATCTATTATTGCACCAACAGCATAAGCATAAGTTTTTGTGCTTGAAACATTGGTATCAATATATTCGGTATCTGTCACTTCATTAACCTGAACCCAGCCGTTGCCGTCATTTCTGAAAACAGCATAGGCATCGGCTGTGCTGACAGCCTCCCAGGTAACTCTGATACCGCCTTCATAAAGTTCGGGTGTAGCAATACCCATAGCGCCGATTCTGAGAACACCTGCGGAGCTGTCACTCAGAAGGCTGTTGCCCTTAAGACTTATGGCTTTTACTGTGTATGAATAAGCTTCATTCCAAAAAACATTTGTGTCAATATACTCAAGAGGCTCATTTGCATCAATTTCCGCAATCTTCACATCACTTGAGTATGTGTCGCTACGCATTACAATATATTTTATTGCACCGTCTGAAGGCTCCCAGGTAACTTTAATACCCTCAACTATATTTTCACCGTTAACGCCTTCAGGTGCTTCAATATAATAAATGGGAGCAGATTCTATTTTTGCGCCCTCTGAAGTTGAGAGCGTGGGGCATACTGCATAACGATACTCAGTACCGCTCTTCAAACCTGTATCGCTGAAGGTTGTTGTATTTCCGTCAACAGCCCCTGCCTTTGTCCAGGTGTTTTCGGAAATATTCTTACGGTAAATATTATAACCGGTAACACCGTTTACGGGCGCCCACTGAACCTTTACTCCCGATTTTTCAAGAGTAAGAGCTGTAACCTCAGTAGGTGCTACGCGGGTTATAGTGTAGCCTGTAACGCTGTATGCGCTTTCTCCGATATTTGTACAAGCCTTTACCGAATAAATATAAATTCTGCCCGGAGTTACATTGGTATCAACAAAAGATGTGCCTGTTGCAACAGAATATTCAATAAGCTGTGCTTCCAGGGCTCTGTCCCTGCGGTAAATAATATAGTGTGTTGCCTGAGGGTGTGCAGTCCATTTGACTTCAATACCTGCAAGTGTATTTGTTACGCCCGATACCGAGGGTGAAGCGATATATGTAATTCCCTCAGCTTCGTCAACATTTGGTGTGGTGTAAATATCAGTTGAAGCGGCAATGTCGTACTCGTAGCTGTCACCGTCAACAACTGTTGTATCTTTATAAGTTGTGCCCGAGTTCACATTTCTTTTGGCAATCTGAGTCCACTCAGCTTCCCCGACTCCGCGGCGGAAAACAAGATAGAAATCTGCACCTACGGTAGCATTCCACTTTATTTCAACACCGCCGACTGCATTACGAAGACTTGATATAACGGGTTTTTCAATATATTTACATGAAACACCTACCGCATCATATAAGCTGATACCGTAGTTATTGAACGCTCTTACAGTATATGTATATGTAGTACCGCTTACAAGACCTGTATCAACAAACTCTGTCACAGAAGCACCGACCTCGCCGATGCTTTCCCAACCGCTTGTGCTTGTACAGCGTCTGATTTCGTAGCCTACTGCACCTTTAACGGCACTCCAGGAAACTTTAAGTCCGTTTACATCGGGCTCAACACCTTTAAGGGCGGGTTTTGCAAGAGTGGAAATATCCAGATACTCTGCGATAATCTGACGGCCGTCAGCGGGTGTAATATTTTTATCAGTTTCTGTTGTGGAGTAAAACTCCTTACAATAAAACTTAACATCGGTGGTGGGGCGGTTATCATCAATTACGCGGAATTGCATTTTGAAAAAGCCCTTTGCCTCGGTTGTTGATACTGCAATATCATTCATATATGCAACAACATACAAATCAGGGTTGCTTTCGCTCACGCCGTATGCATAAGTACCCTCAAAGTTTTTAACTGTACCTTCTTCAGTAGTTGTTCTTTCAATGGGGGCGCAATTAACGGGCTCAAGAACACTGCTGTCAAAATCAACATTAAGGATTATACCGCCGATATTCTTTTGTTCTTTGGTGATGCTTATAGTGTAAGTAAGCAAATCACCGTCAATATTTTCACCTTTTACGGAGAATATGGTTTTAACATTATATGCGGCAACAGTATCTACAACGGTCATGCTGAAAACCGAAAAACACATCACCAGACATAAAATTAAGGATAAAGATTTCTTAAACATAAATCCTCCCGAAAAATAAGGTTAATCCCTCGCGCGTGTGCGCGAGGGCATAACTTTTTAGTAAAGGTCCTTACAGGAAATACCCTTTGTATTATAGGAGCTCATTGTTGCGCCTGAGTATGCTCTTACAGTGTAGGTATATGTTGTACCCTTTCTTGCTGTCTTATCAATAAAGGATGTTGAACTTACATTACCGATACGAACCCAGGATGTGCCCGAGGTCTTACGATATACATAATAACCGCTTGCACCTTTAACTGTGTTCCATTTAAGCTGAATTCCTGATGAGTAACTCTTTGCACTTGACAATACGGGGTCTGTAAGACGTCTGATATAAAGACCTGTTGTATCAAATGCGCTGTGCTTACCTGCATCTGCAATTACAGTATATCTGTAATAGTTACCGCTTGCGTTTTTGATAGCTGTATCTGTATAGTATGTTGTCTTAACAGTACCTAAATAATACCAGTATGTTGCGCCTGCACCGCGTCTGTAAACACGGTAGCCTGTTGCACCCTTAACTGCACTCCACTTAATATAAATACCGTTTGTGGAGTTAGAAATACCTGTAAGCTTGGGTGTGCCCACATATTTGAGGTAAAGTCCGTTTGTATCAAAGCCGCTGTAATATGTGTTTACGGCTCTTACTGTGTATCTGTAATATTCACCGCTCTTGATGCTTGAGCCTGTGCCTGTTTCTTTATCAATAAAGCTTGTGTCTTTTACATCGCCCAGGTAATACCAATAGGTTGAGCCTGCGCCACGTCTGTAAACACGGTAGCTTGTAGCACCATCAATGGGGGTCCACTTAACAAGAACACCGCCGACTGCATTTGAAACGCTTATAAGGTCGGGTGTGTCAACGAAGGTTACGCTTCTGCCTTTTTCGTCATAACCTGTTTCACCGCCGTCTGCCATTAAAGCATTGATGGTATATGTGTAAACAGTGTCATTGAAAACATCGCCGTCAACATATGTGTTTTCTGTAACAGTTGCAATTACTGTCCAGTTTCTGTCCCCTTCTTCTTTACGAAGAACCTCGTATCCTACTGCGTCATCAATAGGAGTCCAGGTCATTGTAACACCGGGAACAAGGTTTGAAGCGCTTGTAATCTTAGGACAGCTGAGTCTTAATACTGTGCCGATTTCGTAAACACCGCTGTTGATATCTGCGGAGATTGCATAAACCTTGTAGGTGTATTCTTTTTCTGCTTCAACAGCAGTATCAATATATGATGTTTCGTTTGCACCGAGAGTTGTAAGTGTTACGAAAGCTCCGTTCACTTTCTTCTCAATAACATAACCCTCTGCACCGTTTACGGGTGTAACAGTAATGAGAATACCCTCAATCACATTCTTGGCAACACCTGTGGGGGTTGCGATAATCTTTGCTGAAGCGGGTGTTGCAATCATATCAGATACATTGTTACCGCTGTAGGCTTTAACCATGTAGAAGTAAACAACGCCGCTTGCCATTGCTGTATCAGTGTATTTTGTAGTTGAAACTCTTGCAAGCTTAATCCAGGCAGCATCGTCTGCTGTTTTTCTGTAAACTTCATATGCATTTGCCTTTGCAAGAGCTTCCCAGGTGATTTCTGCACCGTTTGCAACGGGAGTTGCCTTTATCCACGTAACGTTGCCGAAGTACATACCCTCAACACCTGTGGTGTTATAAACGCTTTCGCTGTTATCAGCCACTGCGCTTACTGAATATCTGTAATAAACACCTTCGGTAATATCTTCATCAATATAGCTGAGCGATGTGGATTCGCCGATGCATTCCCAATTTGTTGCGTTTGCTGCTTTTCTGTAAACATTATAGCTCTGAGCACCGTTTACTGCAGACCACTTAACTTCAATAGCATTTTCAATAGCTGCAACTGATGAAACTACAGGAGCATCGAGGTAAGTAACAGTAACGGGAGGCTGTGATGAATCGCCGTAACCTGAATCGTTATGAGCGCAAACAATGTAGGTGTACTTAACGCCGCTTACAACATTCTTGTCAACATAGTTTAAAGAGGTTGTGGTGTAGCTTGTGAAAACTGAATCGTTACCTGTTTTGCGTGAAATCTCATATTCTGTTGCACCTTCTACTGCACTCCAGCTCAACGAAATGCCCTCTGCAGTGTTTTTGATTTCGCTTATAACCGGTGTGCCGATTCTTGTGATAGTGAGCGATGTTTTAGTACTGCTGATATCACTTGCAACTGCTTGAATTCTGTAAACATACACGCCGCCGACAACTACATTTTCGTCAAGGAAGTTTTCCTCGTCAGCACCAAGCTCAACAAGAACTTCAAAATTGCCGTCTGAAACTTTCTTTTCGATCACATATTTCTCTGCGCCGCCTACGGGCTCAATACTGATTTCGATACCGTCAGACACATTATAGAGTGTTGCTTTGGGAACTGCTATAAACTTAATATAAGCGGGTGCGCAAGACATATCGGCTGAATACTTGCCGTTGATTGCTTTAACCTTGTAGTTATAAGGTACACCGCTTAAAATAGATGTATCAATATATTCGCAAGCTGTAACGGTTTTTATTAACTGCCAGTTTTCTGTTGCTGCGAGTTTTCTGTAAACCTCGTAGCTCTTTGCACCTTCGAGAGCACTCCAGGTGATTTTTGCACTTGCGCCTTCAACAACTGCATCAATTGAAGCAATTGTACCGAAGTTCATACCCGCAAGACCTGTTGCATCATATTCAGTTGAGCCGAACTCATTGGAAGCAGATACAGTGTAATAGTACTCTGTGCCCATTTGAGCAGTTGTATCAATATATTCTGTTGCAACACCGATATCGGAGGAAAGTGATGTCCAAGCGGAATCCCCTGCTTCTTTACGATAAAGCTCATATGATGTTGCGCCGACAGCTTCACTCCATACAACTCTGAGACCGCCGTCAATTGAGTTTACCTCGGTAACCTTCGGCATTGAAAGGGTGTGGAATGTGTCGGAATATATATCCTGAATGCCGTCAGATTTTTTAATATCGTTTTCTGCATCGCCGTCATCTGTAGCAAATTCAACGCACTTGAATTCAACAGTTTCCATTGTGCGGTCGTTTGAAATTGCTTCAAATGTAATTGTAGCAAATTCCTTTGCAGCACTGCCTACGGTAAAGCCTGCAACATTCATATACGCAATAGCGTAAACGCCGTCCTCACCGTATTTAAGTCCTGTTTCGTACATACCGGAAACATTCTGCACAAAGTCACCTGCAGCATCAACAGTGCCTGCGGCACCTGCTTCTGCAACCTTAAGGGCTGTACTGTCAAAGTACACTTCAATGATTGCGCCTGTAACCTTTACACTATTCGGTGCAAGACTGATTGTGTAAGTAATTTTATCGTTTTCAAAATCACCGCTTGTAACGGTAATTAAATCGGTGGCGTTTCCTGCTGCAAAAACCTGA
Organism: Acutalibacteraceae bacterium; assembly: GCA_045543075.1. Lineage (GTDB taxonomy): Bacteria > Bacillota > Clostridia > Oscillospirales > Acutalibacteraceae > DTU089. The sequence continues at coordinate 96,414 of JAZQLZ010000014.1, read as the reverse complement.
GTCGCGGTAGCGGTAAACATGGTCATGCACATTATCACGCAGAGCGCCAAAGAGATGAATCTTTTCAAATTAAATCCTCCTGCCATTTATTTACTAACCGTAATAGCGGTTATTTTTTTACATATTTGATAACTAAGCCGTTTGTGTCAAATCCACTGAAGTAACTGCCCGATGCAGCTCTTACCGTGTATCTGTAATAATTGTTATTAACAACATTCTTGTCTGTGTAGCTTGTGGAGGTAACAGTGCCGAGGTAAGTCCAGGTTGTCTGGCCTGCACCTCTGCGGTAAACTCTGTAACCTGATGCACCGCTTACGGCATTCCACTTAATATTAACGCCCGCTGTTGTGTTGCTGATTTTTGTAAGCTTGGGCGTTGCCATATATTTGAGATAAAGTCCGTTTGTATCAAATCCGCTGAATACCTTGTAGAAAACTGTGATAACCGTGTATCTCCAATAGTTACCGCTTGTTGCGGTTTTATCAAGATATGATGTGGAGGTAACAGTGCCAAGGTAAGTCCAGTATGTTGAACCTGCGCCACGTCTGTAAACACGGTAGCCTGTTGCACGCTCAACGGGATTCCACTTAACAAGAACACCACCGACAGCGTTTGAAACACTTGAGAGAATGGGTGTTGCAACATATGCGCAACGCTTTGCAACGAAGGTACTGCTGCCTCCTGCAGCGAATGCTCTTACGGCGTAGTCAATATTTCTGCCGGTAACGGCATCCTTATCCATATAGCTTAAGGTACCTGCATCAACTGTTGCAATATATGTCCAGGATTTTTCACCGTTATATTTACGATAAATTCTGTAAGTCTCAGCACCGGAGATATCATCCCATGTGATGCTTACTCCGCCGACTGCCGATACCACATTAACAGTGGGTGCTTTGAAATAATAGATTGTTGCATATCTGCAAACTGCGCTTGCGGCATTGTTATTGAGCGAGCGGACTGTGTATTCGTAATTTGTACCGCTTACAACGCTCTTGTCAAAATAAGTTGTTGCAGTTGCTGAAGCTTTGTAAAGTAAAGTCCAATCGGAAACCGTGCCGTCTGCTTTAATAACTCGTCTGTAAAGATTATAGCCTGTTGCACCTTCAACCTTAGTCCAACCGAGTTTAACACTGTCGGGTTGGATTGAAACCGCCACTCTGTCAGGTGCCTTGATATATACACCTGAAATTGTAGAGTTCACAACGCAGTAACCTTCTGCATTCATAGGTCTTACTGTATAGGTTGAAACTTCATTTGCAACCGCTGTGGTATCGTCATAGAAATTCTGAGTAGCGGGAACTCTTGTTATTTCTTTGAATGCGCCGTCAATCTTTTTGAAAACTATATAAGTATCTGCGCCTGTAACGGGGTTCCAGTTGACTCTGAGGCCGTTTTCAACAGAATAAACACTGCTGAATGTGAGCTTGTTAAGAGTTGAAACCTGGGATTTGTAGAACAACTGAGGATTTTCTTCATTTTTGGTAATGTTCATTTCCTCGTTTGCACTGCTGAACTCAACACAGTAAAAATCAACCTCTGTAACAGGGCGTTCAGGATCAATAGCCTTGAAGGTTATCTCCATAAACGCTTTGTCGGCACTGCCTGTTGAATATGAGGAATTAAGATCTCCGTTAAGGTAGCCGATTGTATATACGTTATCGGTGCCGTCGAGAAGGCCGTCAACATACATACCGGGTACAATCTGGGTTTCATCGCCGTACTGGTCAACTCTCGTTGCCGCTCCGCAGTCAACAACCTGAAGAGCACTGCTGTCGAAACCTACTCTGATAACAACACCACCCCATATAGAAACATTCTTTTTGAGGTAAATTGTGTATGTAACCTGATCATTTTCAAAATCAGTTTTACCCACATACATCATGTCCCCTGCATTTGCAGCGCCTGCAACAACTCCGCATACCGAGAAAACGGAAACGAGCATCACAAGACACAATGCAAGTGAAATAAATTTTTTCATAAAATTTCTTCCTTTCAGATTAACTTTTCGATTAAAAGTTACATTAGGGCATAGTTCACCCAATGGTAATCGTGTACAGAATAAATATAACACAAAAAGCCGTTTCGTGTCAACGAAAACGGCTTAAAAGTAAATGTAAAATTAACCAAAAAAATCCTTATATTTTTATACACTAAAAATAAAAATTATTAATAATATATTAATAATCATTACACAGCCAATCTGTGGCGCACGCTGAAGAGAATATCTTCATCCTCACGCTTGATTTCACGGGCTGAAATACCCACTGCGCTACGGGCTGTACCGCCCGAAAGAGATATGCGAACCTTGAGAGAATCAATGGCCCTGCCGACTCCCCTGCCGTCACCGAAAACTATACAGTCAATATCTTTATAGCGCAAATCATTTTTTGCAATAAATGCGGAAATTTCGGCGGGTATTTCCCCGAAGCATTCATCGCAGGCAAATATTATTTTTTCGTAATCAGAAACATCAATATCGTAACCGCTGTAACAGAAGCTTTTTCGGCTTCTGTTAGCACCGAAGCATCTGCTGAGCAAGGATTTATTACTGCCGCAGCTTAAGGAAAGAGCCTTAGTATCGCGTTTTTTCAAGGCGCTTTCGTTACAGAGGGCATTTATGGCATCATCGTCGGAACAATAAACAAATAAAGTCTTCAAAACAACACCTCACACATCAAAAATCAACAATATATTGTTAAAACAACAATATTTCACGACTATATATAGTATAGCATATATACGGCAAAATGTCACGGTTTTCGACGAGAAAATCAAATATCTGCGTCTTGCACAAAACCCACCCCAATACTTTGTGTATTTTTGCGAAAACCTATAAACACATCCCCAATATATACCAAAAGCTATTGCAAGAACACGAGGTTTATGATAGTATTGACCTTGACATTACATTTCAAAAAAGAAGGTATTTTTTAATGAAACCCGTACGCACCTTTATACAGCAGAACGGTATCCGTGCCTGCATAAAAATCCAGAAGCCCATACACAAAATTACTAAGGGAAAAATAGCGAAAAGCTCATTTGTATCAGCCCTCAATATGCCCTTTGTAGGCACCGACGTGAAGATAATAAAGGAGACCGAAGATGCCTCTTTTATTGCTAAAATCAACCCCGACGGCTCATACAACAACAGTGATTTCAAAATCCTCACCTTCACCGACCTTCATATGGACGATGACTTTGATTTAAATAACAAAACGCTTCAACTTGTAATTGACAATATCGTTGCGGAAAAGCCCGACCTTGTTATATTTACAGGCGACTGTATCTGCGGTAAGTATCAGCAGATTGATGCTGTTCAGTTCGGTCAGATGATGGAGAATTTAGGTGTTTACTGGGCTTACGCCTTCGGTAACCACGAAGCACGAGCAGAAAAAGAATTTTTCAAATACCTTATTTTCAAAAGTCTTTCGGATTTCCCTCACTGTCTTTCAAAATTCGGAAACCCCGAGCTTTTCGGCTTCGGCAACTTCATAATCAATATTATGGATTCCGAAAACGACCTTCGCCAGAGCCTTGTGCTTATGGACTCGGGCAGGGATTTCTGCGAACCCCACATTACCAATGACAATGTCCCCTTTACCAAAGAGGACGGATACGACTACATAAAGCCCTCTCAGATTCAGTGGTACAAAAACGAAATCTCCGCTTTAAAAAAGGAATACGGCAAAGCAACCTCCATGCTTTATATGCACATTCCGATTCCTGAGTATAACGATGTATTCAAGCTTGAAAAAGAGGCTGACGGCTCTTTCGCACCCACAGGCAAAGCCGAGCTCCTTTACGGTGTTCAATATGAAAATGTCGGCTCTTCAAAATACAACAGCCACCTCTTTGATGCCATGAAGGAAATGGGCGCACAGGCAATTTTTGCAGGTCACGACCACGTTAATGACTGGGCGGCAAAATACGATGGTATATGGCTCGTATATACTCAGTCCGGTGGTTACAACTGCTACGGTATGGGCGACTACAACAACACCTTCCATTGGGATGAAAAAGATTGGCTCCAGGGCTCAACTCTCACCACAATAAAGCCCGACGGCTCAATCACTCTCGAACAAAAGAAAAACTCAAGATTCTTAAAATAATATAATCGGACTGATCCCGAATTCACAAAATGTTCATTGTTTATTTCAAATTGTTCACAACTAATTAATACGGAATTTATTTTTTAGGTTTATAGTGTAATCAACGGAACGGAAATCATCCACACATCCGTTTCAGTTGATTACACGTTTTCATTCCTATCTCCTTATTTCCATATTTACCCCTAAGAGAAATGCACCTGTTTAAAGCAGGTGCATTTTTCATTGACAAAACACGATAAAATGTTAAGATATTAATATATTTTCACCGAGGAGGAATTTTTATGATTTTATCTCAGACAACCTCTTGTGCCTCAAAATTCGGCGAAGAAAAAGCGATTGAAATTATTGCGAAAGCGGGTTTTGATGCTGTTGACTACTGTATGGAAAGTCTTAAGGACGATAACGGTATTTTGAACTCCGACAGATACAGGGAATATGTTTTAAGCCTTCTTGAAGTAGCCAAGAAAAACAATGTTTACTTTAATCAGGGGCACGCCGTGGGCTATATGCCCCACGAAGACCACGACACCGTACTTAAGCTGCTTATTGAAAAGAATGCGAGAGCCATTGAAATTGCAGGTATTCTTGGTATCAAAACCCTTATCATACACCCTGTGGCTTTCGGTCAGTATGTGGGCAGAGAAGAATATATTTTCCATAAAAATATGGAGTATTTCAAGGGGCTTTTACCCTATGCCGAAAACTTTGGCGTCAAATTAGCCTGTGAAAATATGTGGTGCGGTGACAAGAGAAAGGGTGTAGCAATCGGCAGCGTATGCGGTAATCCTTTTGAACACGCAAGGTATATTGACGAAATGAACAGCGAGTTTTTGGTTGCGTGCATTGATGTGGGCCATTGCAGTCTTGCAGGCAGAGAGGCCTCGGATTGCATCAGAGTTTTAGGTAACAGATTACAGGCTTTGCACATTCACGACAACGATTATCTTGACGATATGCACACACTCCCGGGGCTCAGCGAAATGAACTTCGATGAAATTATGAAAGCCCTTAAGGATATTGATTATAAAGGTGATTTCACTTTTGAAACCGACCATTTCTTCGACTCACTCAACACCATTGAGGAAACCGAAACAGGCATGAAATTAGCCGAATTAATCGGCAGAAAGCTCTTAGCACAAATAGAATAAAACCTTTACAAAGCCTTAAAGCCCGTTGCAATGCAACGGGTTTTGCCGTTCATATGCTAAAATCGACCGAATAGGTCAAAACCATTGAAAAACAAAAAGCATTGCAATAAACTACAATTAAAGAGCTCTCTAACATTTTGAAAGGTGGCGGAAAATGAAGCTTAAAATTATTATCGACAAAACCCGTGAGGAAGAAATTTTGGTTTACGCTCACGAAAGAAACGAGCTTGTAAACGAAATTGAGCGCATTGTTCACCAAAGCAACAGCGACATTCTGGGCTACAAGGACAATGAGGCAAAAAAGCTCAGCCTTTTTGACGTAAACTGCTTTATAAGTGAAGGCAACAAGGTTTTTGCCCTGACAAACGAAAAACTGCAGGTCAAGCTTCGCCTCTACGAAATCGAAGACCTCACCGATGACAATTTCATAAAAATCAATCAATCCTGTATCGCAAACGTAAGGCAAATCGAAAAAGTACAGGCTACCCTTGCAGGTGCAATTTCCGTCGTTTTCAAAAACGGATATAAGGACTACATTTCAAGACGAAATCTAAAAAGTGTAAAGGAAAGGTTAGGTTTTAAATTATGAAAAAATATGCAAAAGAATTTTTATTAAGGGGTCTGATTTTCGGTGGCTTCGGTCCCATAATCCTTGCCATTGTTTATTTCTTTGTTTCAAAATTTCATCCCGAGGTAACCTACGGTGGTACCGAAATTTTATCGGGCACCATATCTGTTTATATCTTAGCGTTTGTTCACGCAGGTGCAAGCGTATTCAATCAGATTGAGGAGTGGGGCTTAAATAAATCCATTGCCTGTCACTTCGGCACACTGTACGTTGCATACTCCGTATGCTATCTTATTAATAGCTGGATTCCCTTTGATATCAAGATATTCGGCATATTCACCGCAATTTTTATTGCAGTTTATATTGTAGTGTGGACCGTAGTTTACATTTGCGTAAGAGGGCAAAGCCGAAAGCTTAACGCAAGACTCCCCGCTAATAAATAAAATCAAACCTCCGTGCAGACCGCAAAATCTGTACGAAGGTTTTTTATTTAAAATCATATTCTGCGGCGAATTTGGTAAGGTCGGGTGTTACCGGGCGTCTGCCGCACAAAACAATGTTCAGTTCAATACATTGCAATACATATGTTAACGAAACGCTAACTATCCAACTAAAAAATAAACAATAAATTGCATTGAAATCCACTCTCTGTTTTGATACAATTACTAAAAGAATACAAAAGTTACTAAAGGGGTAAAAGCATGAACTCTTATTTTAACGAAATAACCTCAAAGCCCGTAAACACCGACGGCAGTGGCGAAGATTGTAAAATACCCTCGGGTGCATTGTGCGGTAACGGTGACCTGGGTGTTGTTTTTGACAATGACGAAAAAGACCTTATTATTCACATTTCAAAATGTGATTTCTGGAAATTCAAATCGGGCGCACATAATGACGGCGGAATAAAAGCCGTGGGCAATCTGCGTATAAAAAATGTGGATTTGTCAAGCTACAATATAAAGCAATATTTTGACAAAGGTCTTCTTGTATGTAAATTCCGAGACACCGAAATTGAGTTTTTTGTTGCACCCGAGAACATTATCTGCTTTGAAATAAAATCCCCTGATAGTGCAGATTTTCCCACTGTTGATATTGAAATTCCCGATACATGCAGTTCAGAAAACTCCGTAATCAGCCACAAGGGAGTAAATTGCTATTCCCGTAAATTCTGCGGTAAAGAAGTTTATATAGAATCGGCGGTAGCTGTTTGCACAAGAGAAATTGAACGAAGCACATCTGAAGAATTTACAACTACACGCTACTGTATTGCAGTTGCGACTAATTTCGATGCCGACGATTATATAACAGCAGGCGTTGAAATGGTTACAAACTGCGATTATGATAAACTTAAAGCCGAAACACAGAAAAAATGGGAAAAATTCTTTTCTGCCTCAAAAGTAACTCTTCAGGATAAAGAGATAGAGAAGTTTTATAATTCAAGCCTTTACCACCTTGCAGGCTGTATGGGCAACAAAGGCTTCCCGCCGGGATTATTCGGAAACTTCATAACAGACGATTTCTTCCCATGGGCGGGAGATTACCATATGAACTACAACTACGAAGCGCCCTACTATTGCATATTCGCCGCCAACCATCCCGAGCTTTTCGATGGATATATGACACCCGTGAACGATATGTCCGATGAAGCGGCAAGAATGGCAAGTCTTTTCGGTTGTAAGGGCTATGCCTTCCCCGTAAGCTTCGGACCGAAAGCCCTTGATGTTTACAGTCAGGCAGACTGTAAGGAGCACGGCATACTGTTTTTGGGACAGAAGAGCCACGCCGCCTATGCCTGCGTAATACCCATAATGCATTGGTTTTCAACCTATGATAAAGACTACGCCCTGGAAAACTACTACAACTTCGTATTTAACACCGCCGCTTTCTGGGAGGATTACCTGGTTAAAGAAAAAGGCAGATATGTTATAAAAAAAGATGCTGCCCACGAAATCCCCTTTTACCGTGGCAAAAAATTCAGATATGCTACTCACTTTGGTCAGGTAAATACCGTAAACGCCATAAACTCCCTCGGTCTTGTTAAACTCCTGTTTAACGGCATTTATGATATGGCAAAGGAGCTTAACCTAAACTCCGAAAAATATGCTTTATGGGAAGATATTATTGAAAATTTAAGCGACTTCCCCACCTTTATCAAAAAAGGCAAAAAATGCTTCAGATATTCAAAATTCGGTATCCGCTGGAGAAATGAAAACACAGTCGGCCTTCAGCATATTTACCCTGCATCACAGATAGGTTTTGACTCAGGCGAAAAATTACTGAAAATAGCCAGAAACACATATTTCATCAACGACAGACGGCTTGATGATAACGGCTCAAACTCATATCTTCCCGCAGGTGCCAGAATTGGTGTTGACCCTGAATTTCTCATTGAGGGAATACATCAGAACATAAAGGAGTTTGCACTTCCCAACAGACTTTTCCGTCATTACGGCGGTGGTATCGAGCATCTCACAACCATCCCCGCAACCATTAACGAAATGCTTATGCAAAGTCACGAGGGAGTTATCCGACTTTTCCCCTGTTGGAACAGAAAATCAGATACAGCATTTGAAAATCTTCGTGCAGACGGAGCTTTCCTCGTTTCTGCCGAGCTTAAAAATGAGCAGATTTCATCCGTAAAAATCAAAAGTCTTAAAGGCAGAAAATGCTCTATTGAAAACACAGATATCAAAACAATCGCAAAAGAAGACGGCTCACATATTCCCTTTGAAAAGAATGGTGATGTAATCTCTTTTGGAACCGAAAAAGATACAGTTTATATTCTTAAATAAGCTCAAATATAATAATTCAAGCAACACAAAACCCCTGCGGTAGTTTTCTCTACCACAGGGGTTTAAACTGTTTTTCAGTTTATGTATTACCGTTCGGTAATACTCATTTAAAATCAGTGCTTATCATCAACAAGCATTAAAATGCCTGAAATGGTATTAACAAATAACAAGGTGCAAACCTTAAATCCTGTACCAACAGGCTCATTCCTTTTGATTTTATTGTAATAAATAACAGTCATAGGGATACACCATGCTAAAGGAATAATAAGCCATGCCTGTGCAACTATACCAACAATCATAAGAATAAAGGCAGCAAGCGGCAAACCTTCTAATTTGCCGGGTTCATTATACTGACGAGGGGCATAGTTAGGCTGAGGATTTGCGTAATTAGGCTGGGGATTTGCGTAATTGGGCTGGGAATTTGCGTAATTGGGCTGGTAATTTGCATAATTGGGCTGGGGTGCTGCGTACTCAGGCTGCGGTGCCTCATACACCGGCTGAGAATCATAACTTTCTGCAGCATTTGCGCAATTAGCGCATATTGTAGCATCGCCTTCTAATTTAGTACCACACATTATACAATAACTCATAGTTCACACCTCATTAAATTTAAATGTTTAAGTGATTTCATAATATCACAAAAAAATTCTCTTTGCAACAAGAATATACGTTTATTTCACTCAAGTTTTTATCATTGATAATTGTAATTCCCCTAAGCTTACGGGACAAAAACATTCCGAGAATGCTTAAAGAACAGGCATTTCTGTCATTCTCAGCTTTGCGCAACCATATGGGTAAAGCTCAATTTTCTCAACCTCAGAAATCGGTTTTGTTGATTTCGGGGTTTTTCTGCATACCGATTTATACGGAAATTTAAGCCCCCAGTCGATTTGTTGCATATTTGCCCTTACTGTTATCGGAGGATTATTCTCCGAGAAAGGAATATCCCCTACAGCTTTGGGATTTATTTCAAAATTCATATCCGAAAAACCGTAATTCCAGGGTGTTTTGGGTATAAATTGATAATCGCAATACGGGAATTTGCGTTCAACTCCCTTTTTGGTGTATTCACGCATTTGTTTTTCGTACTTAATCGGAACCGAGAAAAGCAACGAACCCATCTGCAGAGCATAAAGAGAGTTGGGTCTTTCTTTCAGATACGGAATTGAATCGAATTCAATTTCAATTTCTGTTTCACCTTGCTTTATTGCAAATTTCAGGTCCTTGCTATCCCTTGTTTCACCATTCACTTTAAGATTTTTTGCAAAAGACGGAATACGGATTACAAAGTTAAAATCCTTTTTCGCGTCTATATAATAATGCATTTTGTTTTCAAAGGGATAGTCGGTTTCAAGTCTTATTGTAATATCATCAGCCTTTAAAACAGACGGCAACATAACCGAGTTGATTATTGAGTCCCCGTTATGCATAAATGCCGAGAGGGCAAACTTGGGCCAACCCTGATTGAAATTTGCAGTACAACAACCGAAGTTGGGTTCAAGACCGAATGTGTGTGCATAAGGTCCGTTTGTGCTGAAGGGTGCCATAATCATTGTTTTCTGACAGGCAGTCTGATTAACCTGCTGAACATATTGGTGAGTCCACATATCCTCACTAAGTGTTGCAGGTAACGCATTAAAGCCTATTATCTCAAGCCTCTCCGCCCATTTATTGTCCCCCGTGTGAGCAAAAATCTCCTCATAGGAATACATCTGCTCTACAACAGCACAGCACTCCGTACCCCTTGTGGGGTCAAGTCCCGAAAGAACCTCGTCACCTGTAAAGCCCTCAAAAGCAGTACCGTTGTACTTATCAAGAATTGAGCGAAGCTTTTCCGCGTTGTCGGTATAAGCCTCACCCAGTAAATCGTGGGAAACCGCCTCACTTTTAAGCATCATTGCAATATTAACTATATGCGTTTTTCTCAGCCACATATGACTCGGCTTTTTCCACGAATCAACCGCGGTGTTATAATCATAGCCTTGTTCTCTGATGATTTTTGCAAGCTCTTTTATCCATTCCTCCTGATACTTTTCATATAAAAAGTTCAAAGAAATAAAAGATTCGAACCATCTGTACTTAGCCCATTTAAACAAAGTTATTTCACCGCTTTTAAGCAGATCATAATAATTTCTGAAGGCTCTGTAAATAACCTCCGGGATTCTCTCATCCCCCGAGCAATCATAATAAACCTTGAGGGTTTTACCGATAAGCTGAAGAGCCCATGTATCGTACTTGGATTTTTCCCCGCTTTCACACGGACAAATCCAGCCGTCGCTGCGTTGCATTGAAAGGATTGAGTCAATGTATTTTTTAACGGTGGCAATCATTTCTTCATCTTCGAGAAGATATGCGAGAGGGATAAATCCGTCCAGCCAATACGGAACTCTTTCCCATCCCTCACAGTTTCCTCCAATCCACGCACTGTCGCGGATATCGGGCCATATTTTGTGAAGATTACCGCTTAAGCCCTCTGCCTGAATTTCAAGCTGGCGACGAAGCCATCCCTCGGGTTTTATTTCTTTTGATGTATAAAAATCCCATTTGTTCATATGTAAAACACCTCTTAAGCCGCTGTTTTATCATCTTTCATATTAAGGCCTTTTTTCACAAGGAATATTAAGGGAATAAGTCCGAATATACATACCACACCTGCCCAAAGGAACATATTTTTTGCAGGAACTATTACCTCAGCATTTGCTTCATTGATTATAGTTTGTGCGGCATACTGACACGCCTTATCGCCAATAACAGGACCTACTATCATGGGGATTAAAACCACAAAAATCATTCTTATGCCCTGGAAAAGCCCCGCCTTACCTTCGGGAATAAAGTCCTTGACCGTGGCACCGAAAAGAATATTGACCAGTGCGTTACCTATTACAACGGGCACTACACTTACAAGAATAACATAAATGTTGGTGCTGGTTGAAAGAAGGAAAAAGCCCAGGGTAAGCACAATTATACTCGCTATAAGACACGGACCTTTTTTCTTTGTCGAGATTTTGAGAAGCGTTACAATACATACAAGAAGAACAATTACAACAATAACTGCAGTTATTATAACTGAGGGTCTGAGGATATTCAGCACTCCCCCGTTATCGGGAATTACTACATACTGAACATAGGTGAGAAGATATGGATAGAAAACCTGGAAAGCAACAATTGCAAAACAGAATGAAAGAAGAGCAAGATAAAGTCTTGCGTTTTCTTTTATAACGGAAGGTCTGAAACCGTAGAAAAGGTCTGCAAAGTAGTTTGACGAGCTTTTTGTCTGCATAGTGCGAGGCGGGTCTTTAATAAGAAAAAGTCCTGCCACACCGCATAAAGACACTATGACACCTAAGCCCACGAAGAAAATTTTGTAGGTTATAGTTCCTGCCTGTGCTAAGCTGCCGACACCGGTTACGGCAAAGGAGGATACAGTACCCACAACTGATAAAACTGTTTCGACAATCGGTCGTTGCCTTGGCACGGTAACATCAGTTACCCATGCCTGAAATGCGGCATCATTACTTGTGGAGCCCATAAAGGTCATAATAACATCCATAAGAATAATGCCCCATACCGTAAAGCCGAGAATCATAGTTTCATTTTCAAGATTAAAGAGCTTTGCTACATTTTCCTTTGTAATAAAGCCGAACATAGCTGTAACAATACCCCATAATATGTAACCGACAGAAATAAATAACTTTCTGTTTTTAAGCTTATCACTAAGAGCACCCATAACAAATGTGGTGACAACCGCCGCAACAGCGGATAGCGCTACCATACGGGCTACCGCAGTTGTTGCTTCCATTGTGCTCGCAATAGCCGCCTGTGATACATCGGCATATATTTCGTTAGTTATGAAGGTATTGAAATACATATTCTCTGTATTCCATGCAATACCGCCCATAAAACAGAAAAGGCTGATCAGAAGCCAGTTCTTTGCACTTAGTCTTTCTTTTTTAATATTTTTCTCCCCTGTAGAATTTGAGAATATTTTAATTTCATTGAATTATATCATACTACTTTTTCGTTTTCAACAGAAAGAACAATCACAAATCAGCAGCTATAAATGATTTTTTATATGCAGGCAGTTTATATTCAAGAGCGTATGACACGGGATGGACTATCGGTTCATCCCTGTTTTAGGAAAAATAAAAGTGAAAATTCAGTAAAATATTTTTCTTGCGAAAAATATTAAATAATCCTGACGGATTATGAAATATCTCGCTTAGTTCGATATGAAATAAAATTCGCCATAACATTTGCGGAGCAAATATTTCACAGCGCAGCTATTTCACATTACAAAGTAATATTTCACTCGCCGCAAGGCGAATTTCATTGAAAAAAGACTTGCTTACGCAAGTCTTTTTTCTGGTGGAGACGGTCGGGATCGAACCGATGACCTCTTGAATGCCATTCAAGCGCTCTCCCAGCTGAGCTACGCCCCCGTATTATTAAATGAATTGCCTACGGCAAATTACTGTAAGAGTATAGCATTTAAAACTTATTTCGTCAAGTAAAAAACTATTTTTCGACATTCTGTTTTTTTACCCAAAAAAGTTGTTTACTTTTTGTTAATAATATTGTATGAATTTTGTTGTAAATTATTTACAAATTCGTTTCAGATGTGCTATACTTAATTGTGTTTAATCAAATCTTTTTCTGAAAGGATTGTTACTATGAAAAAAACCAAGAAACTGTTAGCATTGCTTCTTGCTGTTGTAATGCTTTCAAGTACACTTTGCGCAAGTGTTAATGCTATTGACTGGGGCGGTCATACTCCCTACGTTCCCGTAGATGATGATGTTCTTCCCACAATCATCGTTCCCGGCTTGTTCCAGAGCGAAACAATTTATTACGAAGACGGCCAGGTAGCTCTCGACGCCAACGGCGAGCCTTATAAAATGCCCTTCTTTATGGACACAACTGCCGAAATCGTAGGTTCGGCTGTTACAGAGGCTCTCGTTCCCATTGCTGAGCTTCTTATCAACCAGGAAGATAAAGATGCTATGGCGGCACACGCTGTTGCTGATGTTCTCTGTGAAACCCTTATGGGCAAACAGAAGCTCGATGAAACCGGTCATTTCATTAACGATATCCGTGCTACCGCGTACAACGACTCTTTCGCTGACCTTTCCGATTATGATAAGAACACAGTTCTTGAGCACTTCCCCATGGAATACTATATCGAGCATGCAGGTGCAGACAAACTCTATGTATTCTCCTATGCCTCACTCGATAATATGATCGACATAGCTAACAGACTCTATGATTACATTCAGTTTGTAAAAGAAGATTCCGGCTATGACAAGGTTAATATCGTTCCCATCAGCCAGGGCGGTTCAGTTGCAGATGCTCTTTTAGAAATCTACAACGAAAAAGGTCGTTCACTTGCTGAAGATATCAACAAAATGGTATTTGCAGTACCTGCAATCAACGGTTCAACTCTTGTTGGTGAAATCCTTGAATACGGTCTTATTGACGAAGATAACGAGCTTTACTGCGAAATGCTCCCCGCTCTTCTTGGGGAAGACAACATGCTCAGCTATGTTATAAACATCGTTTTACGCATTATGCCCAACGCTGATTTACACACAATCCTCGATGTTGTGTTCGACACATTTATCAGCGAATATGCAGGTTATTCAACTGCTCTTTGGGGTCTTTGCCCCACTGAAAACTACCCCGGTGCCCGTGAGAAATATCTTATGGCTGAGGGTATGGAGCAGATCAGAGAACAGACCGACTGGTTCTATCAGGCACAGCTTAACGCATACGACAACATCCTTAAAGCTCAGGCTGACGGTGTTCAGGTTTATGACATTGTTGACTATAACAAGCCCCTCGTTCACATCGTTGACTCCTGGAACATCCCCGCAGATGGTATCATTCAGGTTGACTCAACATCCATGGGTGCTTACGCAGCAGGTAACAATGTTAAACTTCCCGCCGACTATGTTCCCACTCATTCAAACTGTACAGACCCCGAAAACCACGATCATAAAGATCCCAACAATCTCATTGATCCTTGTACAGGTCTTCTTCCCGAAACAACCTTCTATTTTGTTAATCAGTCACACGAAAGTTCAGCTTCAAACGACGTATTTATGAAGCTCGCTTCCGCAATCCTTATGGACTCCAACTTCACAAGCGTTCATTCCTATCCCGACGTATTCCCTCAGTTCAATACAGGCAGAAACACTAAGGGTATCGCAAAGGATGTTGATGAATACAGAGATTACGACACAAGCATTCTTTCAGCAGAAGACAAGCTTGAACTTGAAGAAGCTATTATTCAGGTTGAAATGATGCTTGATAACACAGTTGTTGATACACGCGAAGTTGAAGCAGCAAAAATCAGATTCTATGATATCCGCGATAAGATTGAATGGTTAGAAGCAAACAACGGCGATTACGATGCTCCCCTCCCGGAAAAAGAAAATACCGCTTACCTTGATTTCAGCTATCTTCTTAAAGATATTTTTGAAATTCTCAGCGACATTCTCTTCAAATACTTCGGCGGCGCAGGATTCAGTGATATGATGAAATAACAACCAATAAAAAATCGGAGTTCGTTATGAACTCCGATTTTTATTATTTATTTTAAAAGCATCATATTTACCATACCGGGGTTGTCGGTAATGATTCCGTCAACGCCTGCATCAAGAAGCTTTTTGATTGTTTTTTCTTTATTTGCGGTCCAGGGATTAACCTGTAAACCTGCATTATGTGCTTTTTCTACATAACGCTTTGTAGCATACATATAGAACGGATGCAAAGCATCTGCACCGATTTCACGGGCGAAGCTCACGGGATGGGTTGATATTTTAACACCCAGCATTTTGTCAGGACTGTAAAGAATACCTGTTTTGCATTTTTTATCAATCTTCTTGCAAACCACAAGTATTGCCGGATCAAAGCTGGAAATGAGAAGTCGGTCAAACAAGCCGTGATTTTTTACAGCATCAATTGTTTTTTCAGCTAATTCGGTACCTGCTTCGCCAAAGCGTTCACTTTTAAGCTCTATATCAAGCACCTTCATTTTATCGCCCATTTTTTTACTTAACTCAAGGAATTCATCAAGTGTAGGGATTTTAACCCCTTCAAATTCCTCGCCCTTGTACTTGCCGAAGTCAAATGCACGAAGCTGTTCTAAGGTCATATCCTTAATGGCGCCCGTGCCGTTTGATGTTTCATCAATAGTGAAGTTATGGCAAACAACGGGAATACCGTCTTTAGTAAGATGAATATCGGTTTCAAAGCCGTCGCAACCGACTTCCATAGATTTTTTGAATGCTTCTATTGTATTCTGGGGTGCTACAAGGTTCGCACCTCTGTGAGATATTACATTACAATTTGCCATAAAAAACACCTCATTTTTTTAATAAAAAACGTAAAGCTACACCGGCAGCACCTAATGCCACAGCTCCGCCTGCTATGCCGCCGATAAGTGCGGCTTTCTTTTTAACCATATCATCGGCATCCCATATATAGCAGAGGTCATTCCATAAGGATTTACCCACAATATCGTTATAAGTAAGAGTAAAGGTTTCATAATCACCCGTAGTCTCATCAATATCGAACACCCTTACACCACGGCAGAAATTGCCGTAACAACGGAAAGAGGCGCAAGGAGTCTGGACAAAATTGATACCGTCAACTACACCTGTAAACGAGTTGCCGTGGTCGTGACCGAAAACAACCGCTTTTATGTCCCCGCATTCCTTCATAGCTTCCATCTGACCCGTTTTCTGACTAACAGCAGATACATATTCACCAAGGTGACCTTCACATTCGGGTTTAAGCTTGAAATATTTATTATCGGGTCCTTTTACCGCACCCTTATCAGTAGGGGCGCATTCCTCAATAAGCTCAAGTGTTTCAATCATGGGAATATGCTGAAACATAAGTGATGGTACGGGCTCTCCGCCGTTTTCGGCTTTGAGCTTTGCACTTTCTCTTTTATACCATTCAACAGCCTCGGGCTTAATGTATTCAAAACATTCATCCCGCTCCTTGTCATGCCACGCAGAGTCAAGCATCCAGATATTGAATTTAACCTTTTTACCATCCTCGGAATAAATTGGGATATTATATGTGTCACAGTCACCGCTGTCAGTACCGTCAAGACCGATGTTGCAGCTGTACCGTCTGTAAAAATCAGCCTGTTCATCCTTGGTCATACGGTTACGGTCGTCGTGGTTACCGTAAATCATAGCGAAAGGTATTTTTCGTTGCTCAATGGGTGCAAGCAGTTTATCAATAGCAACACCCATTGCCTTCATTTCGCTGGGCTTGTCTTTAACAAAAAGAGGTGTCCACAGCTCACAGTCATCAAGGTGGTTACCTAAAATATTATCACCCGTAAGAACTATCAGATCAGGCTTCACATCATCATACGCCTTATTAAGCATACGCATCATCGTGTGACGCACATGCTGTAAATCCTGAGCGTCACTGACTTGTAATATTCTGAATTTGCCGTTTTTAAATTTTAATTTCATTTATATCTCCTATCCCAATGCAGGAATCATAGCTTTTGCCACACCGAAATACACTAAAAGCGAAACGGCGTCAACGATTGTGGTAATAAACGGGCTTGCCATAACCGCAGGGTCAAGCTTTAATATTTTTGCAAGTATGGGTAATACACAACCGATAATCTTAGCGCAAATAACAGTAGCGCAAAGAGTTAAAGCAACCACAAGAGCAACTGTAAGGTCAACCCCTTCGGTTTTAAGAAGCATGCTGTCAATTAATATCATTTTGACAAAACATGCAACTGCAAGGGAAATACCGCAAAGAAGTGAAACGCGTATTTCCTTCCACATAACACGCAAAACATCTCTAACTTCCACTTCACCTAAGGAAAGACCACGGATTACCGTAACGGAAGCCTGGCTGCCTGAGTTACCGCCCGTACCCATAAGCATGGGGATATATGCCGTAAGAATAACTACTTTTGAAAGGGCATCCTCAAAGGATGAAATAATAATGCCCGTAAAGGTTGCCGAAAGCATAAGCAGCAAGAGCCACGGAATACGCACCTTCCATAAATCCCACACTGAAGTTTTAAGGTATGGCTTATCCGTAGGAGCAATAGCTGCCATTTTCTGGAAGTCTTCTTCAGCCTCTTCCTGAATAACATCGATAGCATCATCAACGGTAACAATACCGACTATGCATTGCTCGTTATCAAGAACAGGAATCGTCAGAACATCGTATTTATTGAACAACTGAGCAACTTCCTCTTTGTCAGTTGTGGTTGTAACGGTTATAGGATTTTCTTCCATAACATCTACTACAAGCTCATCGTCATCACAAGTGAGCAGATCCATAGCACTTATGGTACCTAACAGCTTGTGCTTTTCTATAACGTAACAGGTGTTAACCGTAACAGAATATTCACCCTTGGATTTGATTTTCCTGAGCGCATCCCCAATTGTCATAGTGGGGAAAAGGCTTATATATTCAAGGGTCATAATACTACCCGCGCTATCCTCGGGGTATTTGAGAATAATGTTTATAGCCTGTCTTTTATCGCCCGCTACAGAGAGCATACGCTCAACCACGTTGGCAGGCATTTCCTCAATAATATCTACGGTATCGTCGATAAACATATCATCCATAATGTTTTTCAACTCTCGGTCCGTAAATGCTTCTACAAGAACTTGTTCCTCTTCGGGCTCAAGGTAGGTGAAAACCATAGCCGCACTTTCTTTAGGAATAAGTCTGAAAAGTAAAACCAGCTGTTTTTCTTCAAACTCTGGAAGTAAGTTTGCTATATCAACAGGGTTCATTGTGTCAAAAATGCTTTTGATTGCTTTGTATTGCTTTTCGATTAAAAGCCTCTCAAAAACCTCTCTTGTCATTATCCGTTCCTCCTTTGTTTTTGCGATGCAACCGGGTAACGCACCGCTATTACGCAGAATCAGGTAACGGGGGAATGCAAATAAAAAAACTGAATCATAGACTAATGCCCAAGACTCAGCGACACAGTAATTCATTTACATATAAAATGAATTTCAAAACAAATTATTGTAAATCCGTGCAACAGTACTGTTGCAACGGAACATCAGTGTCGCCGTTTTTATAAAAGATGCTACTTCGCCCATGTCCGCTACTGCCTGAATCCATCGTACTGTCACACTCCTTATTATTAAAATATTATGGGTTATTACTCAAAACCCACATTTAAATATAAACCAACAACGCACCTTTGTCAAGGATATAATACTTATTAACCAAATAAAAAAAGGGAGTCAGAAGACTCCCTTTTAAAATTTTATATTAGCCGATAAGTGAACCGATGAGTGCCATAAGCCATTCCCAGAAAGCGAGAATACCATTGTACTGAGATGTTCTTCTGTGACCGCAAACCTTACATACATTATCAGCACTGGTAGCACCTTCACCAAGTGTTGTGTGACCACCCTTTTCAGCCTGACCGTCGCAATCTGCGCAATCACGCCAATGGTCAGTACCGTTGTATTTATAATCACCGATAGGGTTATGTGCAAGAATAAGCTCTGCCTCGTTTGAGTAAGCGTAACCGCCTACGGAGTTAGCTGCAAAATATCTTATCATAGCACCTGCGTGTTCTCTGGCATTAAGAGGTTCTCCATCATAGGGAATCCAGTCGCCGCCAACAACTTTAATTTCCCAACCCTCGGAATAAACATTACCTTTAATTTCGGGAGCCTCAACATTGATAACTGAACCGGGGCAAATTCTGACCTTAACGGGAATTTCAGTTTCAATTGTAGGAATAGCTGCTGCACCGGCAAAGCAAGCGAATACACCGAAAAGAAGGCATACGCTTAAAATTACGGATAAAACTTTCTTAGTCATATCTAAAAGCATCCTTTCAATACTACATTTTTTTATATTTTAACATCAATACACAAAAAATGCAAGTACTTTGTTTAATTTATGAAAATTAAACCAACAAAAAAATTAATTTTAACGGCAATGCATCTTCGTTGTCATTTACTTATTGATTCGAATAATCCAAATCGCCGACCGCAGGTCCCGAAACTTGCAACCTACCACCTTCAACCTGCAACTTAAAATCGGCACGAAGTGCCCCTTTAATTACGCATTACGCATTATAATTCGGCACGCAGTGCCCCGAAACTCCTCACTCCTCACTCCTCACTACTAATTGAATCTGTACGCGAGTTCGGGTGAGTAAATCGACAAAGGCGCGTGCAATAATGCCTTAAATCCACCAGGCTGCTGTAAGACCTTCTTTTATTATGCACTTTTTAAGAAGGGCAACGGCTTTTTCAAGACCTTCATTCTGGCTCATAAGTGAATCTTCGTGCTCAATGGAAACTGCATAATCGTAACCCACCATACGAAGATTACTGATAACATCACGCCAGTAGCTTTCACCGTTACCAAAGCCAACGGAACGGAAAATCCAGGAGCGATTGATTTCATCAGCATAAGATTTTGTATCGAGAACGCCGTTAACGCCTGTGTTGAGGGCATCAATTTTAGTATCCTTTGCGTGGAAGTGGAAAATTGCGTTTTCTTTACCAAGGGCACGGATAACTGCAATGGGGTCCATTCCCTGCCAGATAAGGTGGGAGAGGTCAAGGTTTGCACCGATTTCATTACCTACGGCAGCACGAAGCTTCAAAAGGCTCTCTGTGTTATAAACACAGAAACCGGGGTGAAGCTCAAGAGCAATCTTATCAACACCGTGAGCAGTGCTGAATTTTACAAATTCTTTCCAATAAGGAATAAGAACCTCGTTCCACTGATAGTCGAGAATTTCGCCAAAATCGTTGGGCCAGGGGCAGGTTACCCAGTTGGGGTATTTAGAATTCTCGCAGTCACCGGGACAGCCTGAGAAGGTATTTATCTGGTGAACACCAAGTTTTTCTGCAAGAAGAACTGCTTTGCGCATATCTTCATCATAGCTTTTTGCAATTTCTTTGTTGGGGTGTACGGGGTTACCATGGCAACTGAGAGCACTGATTTCAACATTGTATTTTTTCAGAAGTGCCTTAAACTCCTCAAGAGCCTTATCATCGTTAAGTAATATATCCGGATCTGCGTGAGCCTTTCCCGGAAAACCGCCGCAACCGATTTCCACCATTTCAAGACCGAGGGATGAAAAATATTTTAATGCTTCCTCTAAAGAAACGGTACCGAGTAAATTAGTTAATACACCAAGTTTCATATTTTACCTCTTATCAAAAATTTTCTGAAAGCCACTTGTAGCTTCTTGTTATATCCTCGAGACCTGTGGGAACAGGGTCATCATTTTCAAGAATAACCCAATCAAGACCTATTGCCTTAACTCCCTCTACCACTTTCGCAAGGTCGTTTTCACCCTCACCCAAAGCAGTGGGTTTTCTGTCAACGCCATCCTTAATATGTATAAGGACAATTTTTTCTTTATTTTCTTTAAGGTATTCTACATTATCAACACCTGCGCAAAAGCTCCAGTATGTATCAACCTCAAGTTTACAACCATCTTCGGAAATGATATCCATAGCATTTTTGCCGTCTTTAATATCAGCGAATTCCTCTGTATGGTTATGGTAATATGTATCCATACCGTTTTCACGGGCAACGATACCGGCAGCACCGAGAACTGCACCTGTATTTTTAGCTTCCTCATATGTGTTATGAGGTGCTCCGCCAACACCGATGTATTTTGCACCAAGTGCTTTGGCATAAGCAATTGTTTTATCAAGGTTTTCGGGTTCAAAATCGTCAAGACCCATATGAGAACCAACTATTTCAAGACCTAATTCTTCACATCTTTTGCGAAGAACATCTGCCTCAAGGTCAAAATAGCCTGCGAACTCAACACCGTCAAAGCCGATTTCTTTCACCTTGCCGAGAACCTCGAGCATATCATCACCATTCTCAATATGGTCACGAACAGAATATAACTGTACTGCAAATTTCATTTGTTTTCTCCTTGTTATATAATTAAATGCCGTAATTATGGACTTTGAACCGATACACCAAACTGTATTTAAAACATTACTATTAACCTACTGAAGAATAACCGCAATAGAACTACCCACCACCTCGTCAGCACGAAGCTCCGCTAATCGTTTTTTCGCTTTGCTCAAAAAGCTCAACGCTTCGCTGTGCTTCCTCTCCCCTAAAAAGCATACGCTTTTTGGGGACCCCGAAAAGAAAGTGTCCCCCTCCCTATTCCGGCAAAGCCGAAACAGGGATGATAGGCTATCGCTCCACAATTACTTAATCTATAATCGGCTTGCCCCTTTAATTACGAATTATGAATTACGCATTAAGCATTAATATTACTATGGACAAATTTAGTCAAAGTAAACAGGTTTACCTGTTTTAGCCGATTCGTATATCGCTTCAAGAATTCTTGTAACAACAAGTGCCTGTTCGGGAAGAACAACGGGATCAGTGTCGGTACGGATTGCGTTAATCCATCTTGATGCTTCCATCTCTGCGGGTGAACCGTCCTTCTGGCCTTCAAAGAAAGCAGCACCGCCGGCATTAAGGTTGGGTTTTTCGATACACTGACGCTGATTTTTGATGTAATTAAGGCGAGCTTCGTCATTAAGGGTATCCGCGCCACCCTTGTCACCGCAAATCATATAGCAAGCTTCGTTGGGTTCGGCAATATTAAGTGCCCAGCTTGATTCAAGGTTAACAACTGCGCCGTTTTTCATTTTGATGAAACCGAAAGCGGAGTCTTCAACAGTAAATTTCTCAGGATCCCACTGACCCCAGGCATTACCCTGATCAGTCTGGTCTGCAAGCTTTCTGAAGGTCTGACCAACAACCATTTCGGGCTCGTAGTTGTTCATAACCCAAAGAGTCATATCGAGAGCGTGAGTACCGATATCAATAAGGGGACCTCCACCCTGCTCATATTCGTTAAGGAAAACGCCCCATGTAGGAACTGCACGACGACGGATAGCGAGCGCTTTACCATAATAAATCTCACCGAATTCACCGTTATCAGCACACTGTTTAACATAAAGATTCTCAGGAGTCTGTCGATTTTGATAACCTATTGAAAGCTTTTTGCCGGTTCTCTTGGCAGCCTCGCACATAGCCTTAGCTTCCTCGTAAGTTTTAGCCATGGGCTTTTCACACATTACATGCTTACCTGCCTCAAGTGAATCAATAGTAATAAAGCTGTGTGAACGGTTAGGTGTACAAACATGAACGATATCAATGCTTTCGTCTTTGAGAAGCTCTTTATAATCTTCGTAAACCTTAGCATCGGGAGTACCGAATTTTGCAGCAGCTTTTTCAGCGCGTTCAACAACGATATCGCAGAAAGCAACCATTTCAACACCCTCAACCTTTGAAAGCGACGGCATATGTTTACCATTGGCAATACCGCCACAACCGATGATACCTATTTTCAAAACCTTATCATTCATAAAAATGAACCTCCTGTTGCCTTAGAAAAAGCAAATTTTAACAATATTATTATATTATATTCAGTTAATATTTCAATAGAAAAAACCAATTATCAAAGGCTTCAAAAACAACAAATTTACCACCTTTTATTTAGGAAAATCTAACAAAACTTAAGGCGCACCCCAACGGGTACGCCTTAAAAGCTTTTTATTATTCAGTTAAATCAACCAAACAAGCTGCCCAATGCCTGGGGAAGAAGCTCGGTAAGATATGTGATGAGAAGTCCGAAGATTTCAACAAAGAAGTTAGCAACAGAACCGTCGATGCTACCGAAAATATCTGTGGGAAGATTTGTATCTTCAACATCACCGTCTTCAACTGTCTTCTTGATTGCATATTCGTCAACCATTGTTACTTCCTGAGTATCGTCATTTACAACGTATGCTCTGTAAACAAGGTAGTCGCCGTCGATTTCGATGTTAGCGAAGCAACCGCCTGCGTTGGGGTTGGTTTCAACTTCGTTCTCGTCTTTTTCGGATCTTGTTGTGAAATAAACATCTGCGCAATCCATAATGGGATCAATAGCGCCATCGTTTACACCATATCTCTTAGTACCTGCAGTTGAAGGAAGAATATAAACTGCACCTTCGGGATTTACTGCGAAAGTTACATCTTCACCGTTATGTCTCTCTGTTACATAAACAGTATCCTCGCAAACTGCGTCACCTGCAACCTGCTGAGTTCTGAAATACATATGGTCGTGACCTGAAAGAACCATATCAACGCCTGTTTCATCAACGATTTCGATAACAGTTTCTCTCATAGCAAGAGTATCGGGCTTGTTGATGTTTTTACCCGCGGAATATACTGCTCTGTGGAGCATAAGAACTTTCCACTGAGCGTCAGAAGAAGTGATGTCGTTATAGATCCAGTTTCTCTGAGCCTCGGTCATGGGATACATATCGTTTGAGTTAAGAACTGTGAAGTGAGTATCGCCGTAATCGAAAGAATAGTATGTGCCGTTAACGCCGTTACCTGCACCGTCACCTGCATCAAGGTTGAACATTGTGTCGAACCAGCCAACATTAAGCTTGTTGGTGATGTTACCTTCGTGGTTACCTGCAACGGGAACGAGAGTAAGGTTTGTGTTTGCTTCTTCGAAAGCTTCGCCGTACCAGTTCCACTCTTCGTTTGTACAATCGTTAACGAAGTCGCCGAGGTTTACAACGAATTCTGCATCGCCGTTGAGCTCCATAGCAGCATCCATAACGAGAGCTGCCTGCTGGAAGTTCTCGAGGCTGCTTGCCTGAACGTCAGCAATAGCAAGGAAAGAGAAGCTGTCGTCGCCGTCATCAGTAACGAAAGTACCGACATCGCTCCAGATTTCTCTGTCTGCGCTACCTACGCGATAGCAATATTCTGTACCTGCTTCAAGACCTGATGCAACAACTTTATGGCAATAGTAACCTTCCCAGGAGGATACTACACCTTCGATAGTAATAGCTTTATCAAAACCTGATGCATTGTAATCATCAACGGGAACTACCTGAATAGCTGAATCACATTTTTTCTCTGTGAACCATGTAAAACCGCGCTGAGTCTGAGCATCACCATTCATTGTACAGGTGATACGGATTGTTTCGAAACCTGTTGTACCCTCTGCAGATGCGCCGATACCGATGCAACCGAAAAGCATCATAACTGCAAGCAATACTGCAAGAGCTCTTTTTGCTGTCATCTTCATAACTACCTCCGTAATTATATGGATTTTGAGTATAAGTTTAGACTAATACCCATTTTTATACTCCTTCATTATACACACAAATTTCACATATTTCAATACTATTTTTAAAAAAAGAAACTCCCGTGCAGAAAAATCTGCACGGGAACGAAAAACTTAAAGCTTAATATTTATCTTTACAGGAAATCGTTGAGTAATATGCGCTCATATAGCTGCCGCATACAGCCTTTGTAGTATATGTGTAAGTAACACCTTTTTTAGCTGTTTTATCAACAAATGAAGTATTATTCACACCGCTTACCACACCGATTCTTACCCAGTTGGAGTTAGCAGTTTTACGGTAAACATTGTAGCCCAGCGCACCGTTTACGGAGCTCCATTTAACCGTAACACCTGCCTGTGAACTTACCGCACTCTTCATAACGGGGTTGGAAAGACGCTTTGTAAACAAGCCGTTTGTATCAAAACCGCTGAAATAGCTGTTTACTGCGCGGACTGTATATCTGTAATAGTTGCCGCTTGAATTTTTAACCGCATTATCCACATACCAGAGATTCTTTGTTGTGCCGAGATATGTCCAGTAGGTTGAGCCCGCACCACGTCTGTAAACACGGTAACCGGTTGCACCGGGAACACTCGTCCAGTCGATACGGATACCGCTTGTAGCATTCTGAATCTTTGTAAGTCTGGGTGTTGCTACGCATTTTATTGCATATGTTTTTGCTGAATCATATGCACTGTAATCGCCCTGTTCGTCATATGCTCTTACTGAATATGCGTAAAATTTGTTGTTTGTAACAGTGTTATCGAAATATGATTCATCAGTTGTTGTTCCAACAAGAACCCATGAGCTTGATCCTGCAATTCTGCGGTAAACATTATATTTCACCGCACCTTCAACCCAGTTCCATGAAACCGTTATACCGCCAACTGAATTCGCAGCAGCAACCTTGGGTGTTTCTACGGGAAGCTCGGGAATTTCATCGTAATCAAAAATATATCCGCAATCGTTGCACATATAAACTTCTGTTCCGGAATAATCCACAGTAGCATCCTCATAAATATACCAATCCAAGTAGTTATGCTCGCAATCGCCACCATAAGAAATTGTGAAACAGATATTATCCTGCGCATCCCAATCCGTCACACAGCACCAGATTTTTTCACCTTCATGAAGATAAACTTCAGCATAGAAATCATAATCACCATTGTCATAATCATAGTCATCGTAGCTGAAATAGAATCCGTTTTCTGTTGTATATTCAAAACCGGGGTCATTCATACCCTCGGACTCAAATACAAAGATACCGTCATAGGGGGCTGTAAATACAAACTCCGTTCCATGGGGAACATTGGTATATGTGTAGCCCACCTCAAAATAATCTTCGCCATAACTGCCGCAATCACAATCGATCTCAAAGTTTATGTCGTTATGATTACCGTAATAGTCGTATATATAACCATAAACGCCCTCATACTCTTCGAGGTAAACGGTTGCATAAAAATCAAGACCATCTTCGTCGTCAAAACGTTCCGTTGTACCGTCATCTGACTCAAGCAACAATACAGGATCATTGTTGCCGAATGAATAAATGTTGTAATAGTCTGCATGATCGGCTCTGAAATAGATGTTTGAACCGCTTGGTACTGTATATTCCCTGTTTGTTTCAACATCATATTCATGGGTGAAGGTGAAATTTATCTCTGTATCACCCTCATATGAGCCGAGGTAACAGTAAATTTCCTCATCCTCATAAAGATAAATCCAGATATCGAATTCAAGAGAAGTATCAGTATCATCGAATGCTTCGATTTCTCCGTTCTCAAATTCAATCTCTATGTATGGATCGGAATTGTCATAAGAAGTAAAACAATACCAGCCATCATAGGTAGCACAGAAATACAGGTTTGTTCCTGTTGCATAGGTGTAGTCGCCCGGTCTGTCAAGCGCATCCGCCGCACCGGCGGTTACGGCAGTACAGGTGAAAATACCCACTACCATAATCAACGATAAAATAACACTTAATGCTTTTTTCATTATAATACCTCCCTGTATTATTTATTAATTCTATTTTATCACTAAGCAAAATCACGGTCAATTAACAAAAAAGTAAAAATCCAATCCGTGTTTTTGTTAAAGCATACAACAAAAAGAAGAAAAATCCACCCGGGCTTCAACAAGGAGCACGGGTGGACAAAAATCATTTCATTTTAACTTTGTAACACTTGATTTCAAAAGGATTGATTTCGAAATTAAGAGCTTTACCGTCTGCAATATCAACTGCAACATCATTTCTTTCAAGAAGGTCGCACTCAGTTACACTTTCAATTTCTGCAAAGAGCTCTGCGGAAACCTTGGTTCTGCTGCCTGCTTTTTCAACGAAACGAATGATGTAAGCCTCTTCATCCTCGCATTTTTTAACTGCTTCAAGAGTAACATTCTTGCCGTCAACGCTGATGAATGATTTAGCATCATCACCCTGTGCAGCACCGTTGATTTCAACTGCAACTGCGGGGTTATTCATCTCGAGACCTCTTACGAGAGTTTCGGCATCCTTCCAGTTACCTGCATGAGGATAAATTGAATATGTGAAGTAGTGGTCGCCACGGTCTGATTTGGGGTCGGGGTTCATAGGAGCTTTAAGAAGAGTGATAATCATTCTCTGCTTGTCAACCTCGTAACCGTATTTGCAATCGTTAAGGATTGATACACCGTAGCTATCCTCACTCATATCAATGAAGTTATGAGCAGAAACCTCAAACTTAGCCTTGTCATAAGGATTATGACGGTAGTTGGAGCTTTCGATGGTAGCGTATGCGATATCACGGGTGAATTTCTGAGCCTTAACATCAACATCAAAGCCGACCTTAAGGAGTTTTTCCTGTTCATTCCAGTTGATGAATGTATCAAAGTCAATTCTGTCAAGCTCGTTGTAGATAATGATATTCTGCTTAACAATTGACTTGTTGATAACCTTTTCGAAAGATACAACCGTGAATACATCACCTGTTGCAATACCTGTTACCTTACCGGGCTCTGTATCGAACTGACGGTCAACATAGGAAGCAACAATATCCCAAGCATCATATTTACCGGGAAGGTCTTCATAAAGACGGAATACGTTACCTTTACCTGAAAGAACTTCGCGTTCATTCTTTTTGTCGAAAATTGAAACAAGCTCTGCGCTGTCGTCAAGCTCAACTCTGAAGTTTGCGTTTTCAACAACATTGCCTGCAAGTGCGGCAGCTTCGGCAACTGCACCCTCTTTAGCGTAGAATACCTTGTATCCCACTGCAGGAAGGTCCTTTGCCACGAAAACAAGTACCTTTGTGCCGTCGAGCTTTGTATAAGCCTGAGTTGCAAGCTTGTTACCTTCAGCATCGTAAATTTCAACATCCTTGTAGGGAAGCTCAACCTTCTGAGTTGCACTTACGCCGAGAGAGTTGAAAAGTGCAAAGGGCTTGCCGTATTTTTCGGCACCGTTTACATTGCCCGCAATAACATTGAGTGCTTCATCACGTACACTTTCACCGATTGCAATAATATTGTCGTAAATTGCGCAAAGGTCACCGAAAACCTCGGTAATGTGTGAACCGGGAAGTGAATCGTGGAACTGGTTTGTAAGAATAGCCTGCCAGCCTTCGTTAAGCTTCTCAAGAGGATATTCGTAGCCGTACTGCATAGCAATACTTGCGAACATCTCTGCCTGACGATAAAGGTTTTCAGAATATCTGTTAAGCTTTTTAAGAAGAGCCTTTGTTGTGTGAACACCGCGGTGCTCTTCAAGATAAAGCTCGTCCTTCCATGTGGGGATATTATCCTCAGTTGCGTTAGCTTTCATACGGGCAAGAGAGTCTTCAATCTTACTTGTCTGAGTTTTGGGAAGACCGGGGAAGTTTTTGTAACGTTTTACATACTCGAGCATTTCGGTGTCAACACCGCCGCCACCGTCACCCCAGCCGTAACAGTACATAGATTCACCGATTGTTTCTTTGTCGGTATATTTCTTCCAGTTAACTTTAAGGGAGTCTGCTTCAACAGTACCGATAAAGTGTGTGGGAGGAACGATTGAGAATACCTTTGAGCCATCGGGACCTTCCCACCAGAAGGTGTTATACTGCCAGGGGTTAGTATCATTCCATATACCCATTTTATGAGTTACGAAATATTCAACGCCTGCTTTTTTAAGAATCTGGGGCATTGCGTAGCCGTTACCGAATACGTCGGGAACCCAGCAGGTCTTGGGTGTGATGCCGAAGGTTTTCTCAGCAAAACGAACACCGTGGAGGAGCTGACGAACAAAGGACTCACCGGAAACAAGGTTACAATCGGGCTCAACCCACATTGCACCGATGTATTCCCATCTGCCTTCCTTGATTCGTTCCTTAACCTGTCTGTAAAGAGAGGGATATCTCTTTTCCATCTCAATGTATGTAGGAGCGGTACTCTGTGAGAAAATGAAATCATCATACTGTTCCATAAGACGGAGCATTGTAGCATGAGTTCTGCCCAATTTACGGATATACTCTTTGTAAGCCCACATGAATACGATATCAAGGTGGGAGTTACCTACGAGAGCGAGCATACCCTCTGATTTATAGGAAGCGTTGTTATAAACCTTGTCTTTGAGGATTTTCTGAGCCTGACGAAGTCCTGCTTTAAATTCTTCACCGTCAAGGTCAAAGTTTACATATGTGAAAGCCTCTTTAAGAGCTGCTCTGATAAGCTCCTGAAGACCTGTGTCGTGAACAGGCATAAAAAGAGCATTGAAAACAGCCTTGAAGTCCCAGTAAATTTCCTCAATTTCGGGGTCAACAACACCAACGAATGAGCAGGAAAGAGTTTTTACGGTTGACTCGTTTGAGTGCCATACATAATAGGACTCAATATCAACATCATAGTGCTCGTCGCCCTTAGCACAATCGGTAAGGAGAACAGAGTTTCTGAAGGGGTCAAGACCCTGATAGGGCTCGCCGTTAAGTGTAAGGAGTGAATCACCGCCGAAGTAAACATTAAGAGTAACCTTTTTACCCTTGAAACGTTCAGGCATATCAAATGAATTTTTGAAGAATGCACTCCAACCGTGGTTACCCCAACGGTCACCAACGTTAAGCTCCTTCCATTCATCATAAAGGAATTCGTAATCGTCAACACCTTTATAAATACATTCCTTCATCTTCCATGCGGGAATGGATTCGATATCGGTGTAAATTCTTTTTTTAAGGTTTTTGATTTTAAGCGCCGCAACATCGTCAAATGAGAAAATACCTCTCTGTTTGCCCTTTGTGGCATCGCGCCAATCATCAACATGGACATCCATAGCGTCAAGAGCTGCTACTGCATCCATATTTTTAATCTCTGCCAAAGCCATCGTCCTTTCTTAAACCGAAACATAATATCCGATTTTATTAAAGATTAGTATAGCATTATAAATTACAAGTTGCAAGTATTAAATGGCAAATTTTAGCGAGGAGTTAGGCGTGAGGAATGAGGAGTTAATCGGCGTTAGCCCCGAAACTTGCAACCTGCCATTTTCAACTTGCAACTTTATTTACAATCGGCACGAAGTGCCCCTTTAATTACGAATTACGAATTACGCATTACGAATTAAAAGTCCCTATTGCTTTATTGTCACAAAATACTGTATAATTAACCCAACAAATAAAAAACAGGTGATGGCTATGAAGCATATCAGCAAAAAAGAAAAAATTAATTTTTACCTGGGACTTTCGGGTCAGAATATGGTTTACTCCCTTATAGGTGCAGGATTCTTCACCTATTTTATGACGGATATTGCCATGTTCCCTGCGGCAGTTGTTACGGTACTGCTTATAATAATGAAGGTGTGGGACGGCATAAACGATCCCATCATCGGTTCTTTTATTGATAAACACACTTTCAAAAACGGCGAGAAGCTCCGCCCGTTTTTACGCTACACACCCCTTCCGGTAGGTGTTTTCACAGTACTGGTTTTCCTGGTTTTTTCCACCAATAAGGATTTACTGTGGTTGCGTGTGGCATACTTCATAATTATGTACATCGGTTGGGATATTACCTACACCCTGCAGGATGTTGCAATATGGGGCATTACCGCTTCCGTTTCACCCAACGGCGATGAGCGTGACGGATTCGTTAAATGGGCACGTACAATAGGCTCCTGCGTGTACGGTGTTCTGAGTATGGTTATACCTATGATAATAGAATCCATTGCTAAAATCACGGGCACTACCATGGCACTTGTTACGGTTGTTTTTGCCGTTATCTTCGGTTTCGGCGGTGCAATGATAAGCATAAGAGCTCACAAAGCACAGGAGCGTGTGCTTGTTCAACCCAAAACAAAGCAGAAATCAATATTTGAAAGCTTCTCGCTGCTCTTCAAAAACAAAATGCTTATGTTGGTAACCCTCTCCAACTTACTGGGGGCACTGGGCTTCGGCGGTCAGCTTACTGTTTACTTTTTCAAATATATGATACCTGCCGATTTCCTCGGCTCAAACACCTTTATCGGTGCGCTGGGTCTTACAACGATTTACTCAGCAATTACATACGGACCTCAGTTTATCGGTATGATTTTTGCAGATAAGCTCAAAAAGATTTTCAGAGGTTACAGAAACGCACTTATATTTATGCAGCTCACAAATATTGTGTTAAGAATTATTGCCTTTGCCATCGGCTTTGAGGGCATAAATCTTTGGATTGGTATGATTCTTATGGGAATAGGTTGCATACCCATGGGTGCTGCAAGTATCGCCCAGACATCTATTTTCTGCGACAGTATCGATTATATGGAGTGGAAAACGGGCAAACGTATGGAGGGTGTCACCTTCTCAATGCAGACCTTCTTCACCAAGGTTTCAAGCGGTATCACGGGTGGCCTTGCCACGCTGGCACTTTCAGTTTTAGGTTATGTGGCAATTGATGACACCGCAGCCACATTTGTAGGCACACAGACTCAGGCCTTTGAAACCTGGATATGGCCCTTGTTTATGCTCACCCCCGCAATTGCAAGCCTTCTTTACATAATCCCCTTACTCTTTATAAAATACACACCCGAGCAAAGAGCCCATGTTGAAAAAGAGCTTGCCGAAAGAAGAGCAGAGAATAAAGCGTAATTCGTAATGCGTAATCCGTAATTATTCGGGATTACGCATTATTTTTTTAAATTAATGATTTACTTAATTAAAACCTTGTGTTAATATATGTATAATTATGTAAATCGGAAAGGATTTTCAATTATGTTACTCGACAAAACACTTTATATTCCCGACTTGGGCGAGGTTTCGGTTGACAGTGGCTTTCACCTTCTCCCCTCAACCGAGGACGGTAAATTCGTTGCAGGTAAAAACGGCGTTGAATTTGTTGTTGCAACAGGTGACCAGAAGGTTGAGTTTGTTTCCTTCGGCACTCACACTCTCGCTTGCGTTAAATCCGCTATTGCATACCCCGTTTATTACCCTGTATATCCCGTAAAAACCGAGTACCCCTTAAAAGCGGTGCTTATGGACCTTGACGGTACTACCGTACGCAGTGAGGAATTCTGGATCTGGATTATCGAAATGACTACTGCAAGTATGCTCGGCAATCCCAAATTCCAGCTTGAAGAAGCGGATATCCCCTTCGTTTCAGGTCATTCGGTTTCAGAACATCTTCAGTACTGTATTGATAAATACTGCCCCGGCGAATCTCTCGAAAAAGCCCGTAATTTCTACTTCGAGCACACTCACAGAGAAATGGAAGAAATTATGGCAGGCAGAGGTAAGGACGGTGCATTCACTCCCACAGAGGGCGTTAAGGATTTCCTTTACGAATTAAAGGATATGGGAATCAAAATCGGTCTTGTTACGTCAGGTCTTTATGAGAAGGCATGGCCCGAAATTCTTTCCGCATTCAAGACTCTCGGCATGGGTGACCCCAAGGATTTTTACGATGCAATAATTTCCGCAGGCTTCCCCTTAAGAAAGGGCAGTGTAGGTACTCTCGGTGAGCTTTCACCCAAGCCCCATCCCTGGCTTTACAGTGAAACCTCCATCGTCGGTTTAGGCGAAGCCTTCGCCGACAGAAACCACGTTGTAGGTATCGAGGACAGCGGTGCAGGTGCTTGCTCCGTAAGACTTGCAGGCTATACCACAATCGGTATTGCAGGCGGTAATATTGAATCAAGCGGAACAAAAGCCGTTTGCTCACATTTCTGTCAGAATTTTGAAGAAATAATGAAAATTATTAAAGGCTAAGGAGATATATTATGGAAAACAAAGATAAAATCCAATGTCATTTTATATCAAACACCCACTGGGACAGAGAATGGCGTTTTTCTGCACGCAGAACACAGTATATGTTAGGCTATATGCTTGATATGCTTCTTGACATTCTCGACAAGAATCCCGACTACAAGCATTTCCACCTTGACTCACAGACAATGCCCATCCAGGATTATCTCGAGGTTTATCCCGAAAAGAAAGAAAAGCTTCAGAAATACATAAAAGAGGGCAGAATTGCTGTCGGTCCCTGGTTCTGTCTTCCTGACGAATTTACAGTCGGCAGTGAAGCTCTTATCCGTAACCTTCTTTTAGGTCACAAAATCGGTAAGGAAATGGGCGGTATCAGCAAAACCGGTTATTCACCCTTCGGCTGGGGTCAGATTTCTCAGCTTCCTCAGATTTATGACGGTTTCGGTATCCACTTTGCTTCATTCTACCGCGGTATTAATGAATACAAGGCTCCCAAGTCCGAATTTTTCTGGGAAAGTCCCGATGGCACACGCATTTATGCATCCCGTCTTGCCAAGAGACCCCGTTACAATATCTGGTATGTTGTTCAGCGTCCCGTTTATTTCAATCAGACTGATGAAAATAACCGTGATATGCTCTGGAACGACAACAACGGCGTTTTCAAGCTCATTGACAGAGACTGGAAGCTTGACTACCAGTACACACACCCCTTCTTTGAATACCACAAAGAAAATGTCAAAGCCCGTGCGGAACAGGCTATGAAAGAGCAGGATAATGACTGGACAACCAATCACCGCTTCTGGTCAATCGGCCACGACTCCTCATGTCCTGACGAGCGTGAGGTTCAGCTTGTTAAGGATCTTAACGATGCCCTTCCCGAGGCAGAAGTTTTCCACAGCACTCTCAAAGAGATGGAGCAGGGCATTATCGACAATTTCAAGGATGATTCACCCGTACTCAAAGGCGAAATGCGTGACCCCTATACAAAGGGTAGCGTAAGCGAGCTTTGCGGTTGGATTCTTTCAGCAAGAACTTATGTAAAGCAGGAGAACTTTGACACCGAGCGCCGTCTTATAAACTACGCTGAGCCCATGGCAATCTTTGCAGCTCTTTCAGGTGCTCCCTACTCCCGTAATTTCATTGACCTCTCTTATAACTATCTTCTCCAGAACCACGGCCACGACAGTATCGGTGCTTGCGGACGAGATGTTGTTTACGAGGATGTTATGTCCCGTTACAGACAGGCAAGAGAGCTTTCAATGTGCGTATTTGAACGCGCATTTATGGATATCGCCGGTGATATTAACCTTAAATCCTTCAGTCGTGATGATGCGGCAGTTGTAGTATTTAACCCCGCACCCTTCAAGAGAAGCGAAACAGTAAACTTAAGACTTGAAATCCCCGCAGAATGGAAAGCTGACAGCTTCGAAATTCTTGACGAGGACGACAATGTTATTAAATACCAGGTTATTTCCACCAACAAGGAAAATGCTCAGATTATCCAGAATCCCAACGATACTGCAAACGTTCTCCATACACAGCAGTATTATGTTGCAGCTGAGGTTTATGATATCCCCGCAATGGGTTACAAAACCTTCAAGATTCGTCCTCTTTACAATGTCCGCGCTACAACTCCCGTAACACTTGTAAAAACCACAAATGTTATGGAAAACGAATATCTTAAGGTCAGCTTCAACCACAACGGTACATTTAATGTTATCGACAAAGAAAGCGGCAAAGAGTTCAAAAACCTCGGCTACTTCAAGGACAGCGGCGAAATCGGAAACCCCTGGCAGCACGTTTCACCCGAATGCGACGAAACCTTCACAACTCTCGGCGAGCAGGCAAATGTTACCCTCCTTCGTCACGGCGAATTCGAAACAACTTACAAAATCACAATGCGTTGGGAGCTTCCCGAAAAGCGCGCATTTGACGAAAAAACAAGAAGCGAGCACAAGCTTCCCAACGATATCGAAAGCCTTGTTACACTCCGCAAGGGTGCTAAATTCGTTGAAATCGAAACAACCATCAACAACCGTTGTGAGGACCACTATTTACAGGTTGCATTCCCCACAGGCATCAAGGCAGAGTATGCAGATGCTCAGGGTCAGTTCGATGTTGTTAAGCGTCCTCTTGCAAAGCCCGATTATTCACTTTACGATGAACCGCCCATGACGGAGCATCCTATGAACTCTTTCGTAAGCATCACCGACGGTGTTAACGGCGCAGCACTTCTCAACACAGGTCTTAAGGCTTACGAGGCAGCCGATGATGAGGATGGCACAGTTTATCTTTCACTTATCCGTGCATATCCCCTTCGTATATGCGTTACAAAGGATATGCAGAACTACAGCGATTGGGACAAGGGCTCACAGTGCATCGGTAAAAACACATTCCGTTATGCATTCATGCCCCATAAGGGTGACTGGGAAGAAGGCAATGTATGGCAGGAAAGCGAGAGATTCAACCTCTACCTTACCGCAGGTCAGATTGCTCCCACAGGTCACGGTAAGAATCCTCTTACTCACTCATTCCTTGAGCTCAAGGACGAAAATCTTAATGTCAGCGCAGTTAAGCTCAGCGAAGACGGCGAAGGCTACATCGTAAGACTTTTCAATCCCTCTGACAAAACCGTTAAAAATGCTATCCGTCTTAACGGCGGTATCGCTCCCATCGAAAAAGCACAGTCACCTGTTGAAAGACAGAAAGCAGAGTTTGAGCTTCCCGAATATACAGGCAAGCCCTGGAAAGAGGTAAAACTCGTTACCCTCGAAGAACTGGACAGTGCTCCCCTCACTCTCAACGCAGACGGCTTTGTTGATTTCGAAATCACAGGCAAAAAAATTCTTACAATTAAATTTGTTGGTTAATAATCACCAAAGCATAACAACCCCCTAAAGTGAACTCTTTTGGGGGTTGTTTTTGCAAATACTACAAATCAGAAACAGAAACATTGTCTAAAATACCGAAAAATTTTTGTGTAGTATTTCTCGAAATTTGTCATATATAAGTGAAAACAAAAAACAGGAGAGTTTTTCCGATGGAGCGGTAAAATTATTTTACTAAAACTATAAATTTTTGGAGGTACAAAAATGAAAAAACTTGTTGCATCCCTTTTAGTATTGAGCTTAA
Organism: Acutalibacteraceae bacterium; assembly: GCA_045543075.1. Classification (GTDB taxonomy): domain Bacteria; phylum Bacillota; class Clostridia; order Oscillospirales; family Acutalibacteraceae; genus DTU089. The sequence goes on along the minus strand of JAZQLZ010000014.1, from coordinate 60,319 downwards.
TCGGCTGTCTCAGTGCTTGCTCAACCAATAAAGAAAATGTCACCTTCGAGGAAATAATTGAAAAATCCGATCGCTGTGTTGTTGTAAGCACCATAAGTTTGAGATCCGGCCGTTGTGGTGTTCTAAACACACCAAGTTCAAAAGATTCGGAAACAACACGAGAAGATTTGGAAACAAGACGCGAAGGAAATGTTTATTATACTGATGTGGAAGTGTTGTGGGGAGATACAGAAGAACTGCCTGAGTACATAACTATTGTGCAAGAAAAATCCAACTATATTAAGGAAGATAACATATATGCCGTATTTATTAACGAAAGCTCTGAAAACGAAAACCATTTTTACGTAACAGAGGGTAAAAGCGGTGCTATTTATGTAAAAGGTAATGAGTTTACCTGTCTCGATAAATCCTTGCAAAAAAACGCTGAAGAAATTTTCGGTACCACCTACGACGATTTTGAGGAATGGTTATTTGCTGAATATGTGGGTGAAAGGTCGCTTGTTTCAACGGAGAATCCGTCATAACCGAGTAAAGATCAAATATAATGATACTTATTAAAATTCGGAGAAAACAGAACCAAAAATTCGGATACTGTCATTATGTGCTATGCATCCTTTTTACTGAATGATGTGGATTCAATCGATGATGATGTAGCTAAAAAAATATATGCGGATTTCAGTTTACACAAAATAAAATAGGGGGTTTTTGCATGACAAACAAAAAAAGCAAAGCCAATATAGTAGTCAAAATAGAATCAATAGTTCTTGTGATTGTAACCATAGTCGTAGGAGCTTTGTCTCTTCAGCTGATACTGCACTCGCTTTCCGAACCTAAGTTTGACAGTAGTGTGATTAAATTAAATGAAGTGTCACCCTGCGGTGAATATACCGCCACTGTGGATTACAGGGGGAAAACCGGAACGTTTGGTGATGCAATATATTATGTAAATTTAAGAAACGCAGAAGACGATTATATTATAAGAGAAGCAACTGTTTACGTGGATGACAACGACTACGTGGGAACCTTTACTTATGATTGGTCCGATACATATTTTAAAATAACCTTTGACGGAGACGAGCAATCACCGAACACCATAATTCTTCCCTTTGAGCAGGAAGATGAGCTGGAGTGAGATTAAATTCAAGGAGGTATTTATATGATAGAACCCAAACACAAAGCGTGTATAATAATTGCATTAGAATCAATAGCTATCGTAATTGAAGTCGTAGTCATTGCGGTTTTATCGTTCGTGTTATTATTATATTCGGCTTTTGATATTAAACCTGAAAATGAAACGGTATTAAATGAACTGTCTCCCTGCGGTAAATATACTGCCACCATAATTTATGATGGTACTGCCGGCTCCTTTAGCGATGCGATGTATAACGTAAATTTACGGAATAATGAAGGTGATTGTATTGTAAGCGAAGTCAAGGTTTATGTCAGCGATGACGGAAGCAGAGGAGCGTTTGCTTACGAGTGGGGCGAAACGTATTTAAAAATAACCTTTGACGGTGATGAGCAAATCTCCAATACTATAATTTTACCCTTTGAGCAGGAGCCTGAGTTGCGCTGACAAATTGTAATATCAGTAATTTTAAATAAATAAAAACCCGGCGGTGCTTTCCGTAAAGAAAGCACCGCTCAGACTGAAAATCCAGGTGGATTTTTACATCATTGTAAGAAAACAGAATTAAAAGAACTCTCGCGGTGCGGGAGTTCTTTTTTAGGGAGAAATGTAATGTTACGGGCAAACCGATGAATAATTCTACTTGTTATATGATTTTTAATCAGTCGAATTTTCTGTAACTATACTTGTTTTTCCGCAGGTTTTGCATTTATAGTTTTTTGCATATCTGTAAATATTACCTTTTGAACAACAATCCGGACAAACACATTCAGAAACACCAATAATCTGTATGATGCCTGCTAACGCGAAAGTTACACCTACCAAAACAAACACCAGACCTAAAAGTTGTCCAACCATAAATCCTACGTATCCGCAAATTAAACCTATTAAAGTCAGAAGCACACACATAACAGGTTTTCTTACGGGCGGATTGATGGGTTGAGTAGTTTCTTTATCAATTGATTTCAATACTTTCACTTTAATTACCTTCATTTAGAATATTTAAGCACACCGGAAGCAGCAAGGGTATCTGTTGATAAATCACTAAAATCGACACTTATACCCGTTCCTTCAATGGTGTACGTAAAATTATTAACACCGGGCACCATACTTTTATTGTGATAATACGTGGCAACCAAAGATGTTGTATAGTTAGTACCTTTATACATCGGCGAAGCAGGAAGAAAATCAAAAATGCACCAACCACCCCTATCTACGCCAAAGCCACTATACACATTTGAATAAACAACCATAAAAAGCCCCTGAGACTCCGGTTCTGCTTTCATATACGCAACCGGTATTTCGTCTGTTGCAGATACAGGCAGAATAATTGAAAAAATAAAAACCCAAAAGCACAAAACTGTTATGCAACTTTTTTCATAAATTTCAACTCCTTAATTTTTTCTCCATTCAAAAATTCAATTAAATCCCTTATTTTGTTTCGTGAAAGTGTTTTAAAAATGCAATCACCTCTATGTAAATAATCATAGAACAATTCGCTATGCTATCGGCACTTCTATAGCCCCCATCTTGCCCTTATTTTATATTCTCATATATATAATGACAAGTTATGGAAAATACTACATAAAAACGTCAACTTGTTTTGTTTTTTATTACAATGCACAAAAACGGCAATTGCGTTTTGTTATATTTTACAGTGATTTTAAGTACAAACAATTTTCATTAAAATTATTTGACAATCCCCGTTGAAAAGCAACTAACAAAGTGATATATTTATAGTATATATGCTTTAATATAATAATATTTATTGAGGTAGGCTTATGACTAAGAAACAGCGGGCATTAAAAGCCTGTGAATTATTAAAGATTGACTATCCCGATGCGGTGTGTCAGCTCAACGCCGAAACACCCTTTCAGCTTCTCGTTGCAACAAGGCTTTCGGCTCAGTGCACCGATGCCAGGGTTAATCTTATAACCCCCGATTTATTCAAAAAATACCCTACGGAAAATGAGCTTGCCGAGGCTGATATAGAGGATGTGGAAAACCTCATTCACTCCTGCGGATTTTATCACGGCAAGGCGAGGGATTTGGTGGGTATGGCTAAAGCCGTACGCGACACCTACAACGGCATTTTACCCGACAACATCGAGGAGCTTACAAAGCTTCCCGGTGTAGGCAGAAAAACTGCTAATCTCATTATGGGTGATGTTTATAAAAAGCCCGCGGTGGTTGCGGACACCCACCTAATACGCATAACCAACCTTTTAGGACTTGTTGATACAAAAGACCCTAAAAAAGTTGAAATGGAATTAAAAAAGATTCTGCCACCTGAGGAGAGTAACGATTTCTGCCACAGGGTTGTGCTTCACGGCAGAGCGGTCTGTGTGGCACGCAGACCAAAATGTGATGTGTGTAATTTAAAAAATATTTGCAAATCATATAAAAAATGATTGCGGAGGGAAAGATATGAAAAAATTTGTCAGTATTCTTGTTGTTTGTGCTCTCGTTTTATCCCTGGGTGCATGTTCCTTAAGCGGTAACAACACAAAGTTCACTATGGGTGTACTTGACCCGGTAGTTGTGCTTGACCCGTTGTTTGCCGACGGTGACTGTGAAAAAATCATAGCATCAAACTGCTTTGAGGGTCTTTTGCGCTTTGACAGTGAGGGCAAAATTGATTTGGCAGGTGCTACGGCTTATACAGCCGATAAATCCGCGCTCAAATACACCTTCAAGCTCAATCCTGAAGCAGTATGGTTCATCTCAGACGGTGCCGAAACACTTATGAAGAGCTCGGGCTTAACCGACTTTGACGAAAGAATTACCGCGGATGACTATATCTACGGCATACAGCGTTATGTTGAAAACAGTGAAGGTGAGCTTCTGGCAATCAAGGGTGCCGCCGAATACCGGAACGGTACTGCTGAAACAATCTCGGGTTTAAAAGCAGTTGACGAATTCACTCTTGAAATCACACTTCAGAAAATTGATGTGGATTTTCTTTACAAGCTCGCTTCCCTTCCCGTTTATCCCTGTGATAAGGATTTCTGCGAATCTTTAGAGTCTATTTATTGTTCAACTCCCACCACCACTCTTTATAACGGCCCTTATTATGTGAAAGAGAGCTCTGCTGCTGAAACAATAATCGAAAGAAACCCCGATTATAACGGTAATATTCAGATTGGCAACAAAACCGTGACCTTGTACTCAACAGGCAAAGCTGCTACTCTGATTACCCGCTTTAACGAAGGTAACTACGATCTTGCTTTAACCCCTAACAATGAAATTATAGCAGACGAAAAGGCCGTATCTTCCGCACCTCAATCAATCTGGGGTCTCGCTTTTAACTGTCAATCCGAAAAAGGTGCTGATGCCGAAATCAGAAAGCTCCTCACAAGCACCGTTGACTACTCAAAAATCACTTTACCCGATTTCGCATTAAGCGATGCAAAAACAATTATCCCCGGTATTTACGGTATATATGACGATGTTTATGCAAGCTTCGAGCCAAAGGATGTAGTCGCATCAAAAAAAGATGCTGACCCTGCCAAAAAGCTTGACGAAATTCTCGATAATCTCAATACAGACACCCTCAGCTTAAGATTCAGTGTACCCGTAGCTCTTGAAGAAAGCGCTCAGGCAATTATAAAAGATTGGGAAAAGCTCTTTGGTGACAAATTAGTGATTGATCTCGATACTTTTGAATTAAAGGATTTAGATGATTTAGCTCAAGACAGTAATTATGACCTTGCTATACTCCCCTTGACTCCCGAAATGCACACTGCAACAAGTATTATCAGCGAGTTCAAAAACTTCCCTTGCTATTATTCCGATAAAACAATAACCTCAGCTCTCAGTAAACCTCAGGCAACCTCAAAGGATTCAGCGGCAACATTCGCCACAATTGAGAAATCAATAGCTGACAGTGGTGTTTTCATTCCCTTGTTCTATTCAGGCCCCGGCCTTTATCTGGGAACTGACATCAGCGGCATGTATGTAGCCGACGGCGGTAATGCATTATACTTTTATCCCGGAGTGTTAGTTGAAGAATGAAATTTACAAGAAGTAAAATATACAGGATTTTTTCAATTCTTGCCGTAATGGCAGTTATGGGAATTATATTTTACCTCTCCGCTCAGAACGGTGAGGAATCCACACAGACAAGCGGTTTTGTCGGCGAGCTTTTGGCTTTAATTTTCAAAGGCGGTGTGGCACAGGATGTGCTCAGAACCTTCGCTCATTTTTCTGAATACGCGGTATTGGGCTTTCTGATGTACAATGTGCTCTATTCATTCAACGTAAAATTCGCCCCGATTGTAAGTGCCGCGCTCTCGTGGGTTTACGCCTGGAGTGATGAAATTCATCAGCTTTTTGTTCCGCAGAGAGCTTTTCAGCTTTTTGATTTAGCTGTGGATTTAGGCGGTATAATATTAGGCACAAGTATAATTTTCATATTATTCAGAGTAATAAATAAAATAACATTGAGAAAACAACAAAAGGAGTAGCTTTATGATTAATAATTCCGAAAGAACTCAGATTATAGAAGAGCTTATCAGCAACGGTGTACAGATACCCTGTCCCGATGGCGTTATCATTGAAAAAAACGTTACCGTTAAAAGCGGTACGGTTATTATGCCAAACACTGTTTTACTCGGAGAGGTCAAAATCGGCTCAGACTGCGTTATAGGCCCCAACTCATATATCGTTGATTCTGTTATAGGCGATAACACTAAACTTAATAATACCCAGGTTTACTCCTCGGAGGTTGGCTCGGGTGTTACTGCGGGTCCTTTCGTGCATATAAGACCTAATTGCAAAATCAAGGACAATGTTCATATCGGTAACTTCGTAGAGGTTAAAAACTCCAATGTTGACGAAGGCAGTAAACTCCCCCATCTCCTTTATGTCGGTGACTCGGACGTGGGTAAGGATGTTAACTTCGGTTGCGGTTGCGTTACGGTAAACTACGACGGCAGAAATAAATCACGCACAACAGTTAAGGACGGTGCATTCATCGGCTGTAATACAAATCTTGTAGCACCCGTTACAGTTGGTGAAAATGCATTTACCGCTGCAGGTTCAACCATCACCGAAGATGTACCCGACAATTCACTCGCCCTTGCAAGAACAAGACAGGTAGTAAAGAAAGATTGGGTTACCGTAAAGAAGCCCTACAAGAGACAACACACAAAATAATATGGCTATTTTTAATAAATTCAAAAATTCAGACTCATCATCCACTTATGATTACCTTGTTGTGGGTCTCGGAAACCCCGGCACAAAATATGAAACCACGCGTCACAACGCAGGTTTTCTTTGCGTAACCAAATTAGAGGACGAATATGGTTTCAAAACAAAAAAGCTAAAATTCCACTCCCTTATAGGTGACACTAAAATTGAAGGGAAAAAAGTTCTGGTTATGAAACCCCAGACCATGATGAACAACAGCGGTGTTGCCGTCAGCGAGTGTGCAAAATTCTATAAAATCCCACCGGAGAATATTATTATCATTTTTGATGATATTTCTCTTGACCCGGGCAAATTGCGTATAAAGCGCAAAGGCAGTGCAGGCGGTCATAACGGTATAAAAAGCATTATTGCACACCTGGGCACCGAGAATTTCCCGCGTATCAAACTTGGTGTAGGCAAAAAGCCCCATCCCGACTATGATCTGGCAGACTGGGTTCTCAGTAATTTCCCCAAAAACGATATCCCGCTTATGCGTGATGCTATGGGTGAGGCTTGCGATGCCTTAAGGTTTATGGTTAAAGGCGACATTGACGGAGCAATGTCACGATACAACAGTTGAGGTTTTTATGTCCTGTTATTCAAAGCTTTTAAAAGACTCTGCTCAATATAACGATGTGCTGAGATACCTGCAAACAGGTCTTGCACCTTCGGGTGTTACGGGTCTTCCCGCTGCACCTAAAGCGCATCTTATTCATTCACTCTGCGAGGACCTTTCTCGCAGAGCTGTTGTGGTTTTACCTGATGAAGCCTCGGCAAGAAAATTCACGGCGGACGTTAATGAATTCTGCGGTGTTTCAAAAAAAGCTTTCTTCTACCCTGCCAGGGATTATTCTTTTAATACTTCCCAGGGTCAATCCCGTGAATACGAACAAATCCGTCTGAATGCCCTTTCTAATATTCTCAGCGAAAACTATTGTATGATTGTTTGCTCTGCAGAAAGTGCATTACAACTTACAATCCCACCCGAGGAATTAAAAAAACGCACCTTTAAAATTGATTATTCCACCGAAATTTCTTCGGATAAGCTTACGGATATTCTTATGAGCGCAGGCTTCAAGCGTGCCGATATGGTGGAAGGTCCCGGTCAGTTTGCCCTGCGTGGCGGTATTATTGACTTTTTCCCTCCCGATTCATCCGAGCCTGTAAGAATTGAATTATGGGGCGACAATGTAGATACTATATCTGTTTTTGACCCCTCAACCCAACGAAGAACTGACACCCTCGATTTTTGCGAAATAACTCCCGCTACTGAAATTTTATTTTACAGCGACGAGGTGTTAAAAGAAAAAATCGCGGAGTTTTCACAGAATCTTTCAGGTAAAGGCTCAAGAAAAGCAAAAGAAATTCTCTCTAAAGACATTGAGCTTATTGACTCACACATAAACCTTTCTTCTGTGGATAAATTTCTTAACCTTGCTTACGACAAGCCAGCATCCGTTTTTGATTATTGCAAAAACGATTTACTCTTTGTTTGCGAAAGCAGTTCTGTTAAAGATAAGGCAGAAAACGCACTTAAGCTTTTAAACCAGGAAATAAAGGCGCAGTTTGAGAACGGTGTTCTCCCCAAAGGTCTTGACAAATTCTCCCTGACCTTTTCCGAGCTTCTGCTTATTTATGAAAAACAGAAGGCTTTTTATATAGATACTTTCCCCAGGGGGTCTTTTGATACTCCCGTAAAAACTCTTACGGCATTTAATGTTCAGCAAACCCCCATATGGAACGGCTCACTCGAGGTTCTTATGGACGACTTGCGCCCTGCTCTTTCCAGAGGTGAAACCTGCATCGTTACCGCAGGCACCGATAAAGCTGCGGCGGCTTTGGCTGAGGCTCTCGAAACAGAAAACATCCGTGCCATGCACTTTCCCGTACCCCCTGCCCAATTCCCAAAAAATATTGTATGTGTGTTATCGGGGGGAATTTCGGGCGGCTTCAGATACCCCAATGAAAAGGTTATGCTCATTACCTACGGCAAAACAGGTAAAGCACTCTCAACTAAACGGCGCAAGAATTACAAGGCTGCCGATGCAGTCCAGAGCCTCGAAGAATTATCAAAGGGAGATTATGTAGTACACGCCGTTCACGGTATAGGTATTTTTGAGGGCATAAAAAAGCTCGAAGTGTCGGGCGTTATAAAAGATTTTATAATGATACGCTATGCAAAGGGCGATGCTCTTTATGTACCCGTTACCCAGCTTGATTTAGTGTCAAAATATATAGGTCCCAAAGACGATACCAAAACCCTTAAGCTTTCCAAATTAGGCGGCAAAGACTGGGAAAAGCTAAAGGCGAGGGTTAAAACCTCTGCTAAAAGCATGGCAAAGGAGCTCATTGCGCTCTATTCCCGCCGCCTGAAATCACCGGGCTATTCTTTCTCACCTGACATTGATATGCAAAACGACTTTGAGCGCCGGTTTGAGTACGAAGAAACAGACGACCAGCTACGCTCAATAAACGAGATAAAACGGGATATGGAAAAGGCTCATCCAATGGACAGACTTCTGTGCGGTGATGTTGGCTTCGGTAAAACCGAGGTTGCTCTGCGCGCAGCTTTCAAATGTATTGCTGACGGCAAGCAATGTGCAATTTTAGTACCCACAACAATTCTCGCTCTGCAGCATTACAACACCATTACCCGTCGTTTTGACGGTTTCCCCATTGAGGCAGAAATGCTTTCCCGTTTCCGTACGCCAAAAGAACAGACACGAATAATAAAGGCAATTAAACGGGGCTCCATTGATATTATTGTAGGTACACACCGACTTATATCAAAAGATATCGTCTTCAAGGATTTAGGACTTATCATAGTTGACGAAGAACAGCGCTTCGGTGTAGGTCAGAAGGAGAAACTAAAAGAGCTTTATCCCGAAGTGGACTGTCTTACTCTTTCTGCAACCCCGATTCCCCGCACTATGAATATGGCTATGTCAGGTATCCGAGATATGTCGGTTATTGAAGAAGCCCCACAGGACCGTTTCCCTGTTCAGACATACGTGCTTGAACATGACTGGGGCGTTCTGAGTGAGGCAATGGAAAAAGAGCTCCGCCGTGGCGGTCAGGTTTATTATCTTCATAATAAGGTTGAAACCATTGAACGCACAGCCGCAAAAATACGGGAATTCTTACCCGATGCCAATATCGGTATCGCTCACGGTAAGATGAACGAAGACGAGCTTTCCAATGTGTGGCGCGACTTGTTAGAGGGAAATATTGACATTCTCGTTTGTACAACAATAATCGAAACGGGTGTTGATGTACCTAACGCCAACACACTCATAATTGAAAATGCCAACAATTTAGGTCTCGCTCAGCTTCACCAGATACGAGGCAGAGTAGGTCGTTCCGCAAGGCGCGGATTTGCGTATCTTACATTTAACCGCAATCGCGAATTAAGCGAGATTGCCACAAAGCGACTTACTGCAATAAGGGAATACACCGAGTTCGGCTCAGGCTTCAAAATTGCTATGAGAGACCTGGAAATACGCGGTGCAGGTAACCTTTTAGGCGCTGAACAGCATGGTCATATGGAAGCTGTGGGCTATGATATGTATATGAAATTACTGTCCGAAGCCGTAAGTGAAGAAAAGGGCGAGGCACCCAAAAGCAATACAAAGGAATGTCTTATTGACATCCGTATTGATGCCCATATTCCCGAAGAATATATTGAAAGCCTGCCCCAGCGACTTTCAATATACAAGCGTATAGCCGATATACGTAATGACGAGGATGCATCGGATGTTATAGATGAGCTTATTGACCGTTTCGGCGAACCTCCCGCAGGTGTGGAAGGTCTTGTTACAGTTGCCCTTTTAAGAAACACCGCCGCAAATCTCGGTATATATGAAATAGGTCAGAATAACAACAGTCTTCTCTTATATGTTGAAAAAATAGATATGTCAAGGATTGCACCGCTGGTTAAAGGAATGAGGGGCAGAATACTTGTTTCCACCGGTCCGAAACCGTACATTACAGTAAAAAAAGCCACGGGGCAGTCACCTCTCGAAACTTTAAAGGAAGCACTGAATTTATTAAAATCAGCTCAGGAAAGTGAGGAAAACAATAATGAAGTATAATTACAGAACACAGGGAACCTGTGCAAGAAGCATCAGCTTTGACTTAGAAGACGGCATTGTAAAAAACATAAATTTTGAAGGTGGTTGCAACGGTAACCTTAAAGGCATATCCGCCCTTGCAGAAGGTAAAAATGCTGAGGAAATAATCGAAATGCTTTCGGGTATCCGTTGCGGCTTTAAAAGCACATCCTGTCCCGACCAGTTAGCAAAGGCCCTCAGGGATGCTTTGAATTAAGGAGGTTTTATTATGAAATATCTTATTTTAATAGCCGATATAGATGAATTTAACCCTTGCAAAGAAAGTCTCGGGGATATTGTAAAAAAGGAATATAAAATTAAGCATATGCCCGCATTTGACTTTTCTTATAACAACCACGATTGCACAGCAGTTTGCTTCGGTATAGGCAAGGTGAATGCCGCTTTAGGTGCCGCACTGGCTCTTAATCACGATAATTTTGACGGAGTTATCAACACCGGCTGGAGTGGTGCAGTTTCAGGAGTGTATAAAGGCGATATAATCGTTTCCGATTCCTGCGTTGAATGTGACTTCGACCTCACACCCATCGGCAGGCTCCCCGGACAGAAGCCCGGCCAGGATGAATATGTTTATAAATGCAATAATTCACTTTATAAAGCCGCTTGTGCCATCAACGGATTCAAGCACGGCAATTTAGGTACAGGGGATTTCTTCCTGACAAATAAAGAATTAGGCAATAAATATAAAGAGATTTTCTCAATCAATGCTTTTGATATGGAAAGTGGTGCCCTGGGTGCAGTATGCTACCTTCTTGACGTACCCTTTGTAAGCATCAGAAAAATTTCTGACAGCGCCGATGATGTGGGTGTTGAGGATTACACAAACTCACTTAAAACCGATATCACTGCATTTTCAGATATTGTACTTAATGTTCTTAATAATCTCTAATTTAAAAAGCCCACACTCTCCGTGCGAGAGTGTGGGTTATGTTATGCACAAATCGAAAAAGCTGTTTTAAAGGCGTTACCGCCACTTTACCGACACCTGAGGCAATGTGCTTATCTTCACATTACCATACTATGCTTGTCACGGGATTGGGTGTGTATAAAATATATTGAGTTTATCGTTAGATTAATTTCAGCGGTACACATATATGTATACCTTACGATTGTTCTAACCTAGTGAAGAATAACAGTAATAGGACCTTCCACCATCGCGAGCGATGGTCCCCCTGTGCCCTCTTGTGGTACCCAATATTGTTTGCTCGTTATTCACTTCGCACAATTTTGACCACTGCGCCAACTCACACTCCCTGCATCGCCCACAGGGCGCGGTCGTGTTCCTTGCCCCCGCAAGCGGCAGGAAGGCTAGGCTTCGCATTTCAACAGCTTTATTTGTAATTGGCGTAAGCCCCTTTAATTACGCATTACGAATTATAATCGGCGTTAGCCCCAAAATTATTCATTATTCAATATTCATCATTCATTATTCATCAAAAAAGCATCCTCCCGCAGGAGGATGCTTTTTATTTAATCGTTTCAATATCGTAAGGTGTGGTCTGATATACAAAGTAGTTAAGCCAGTTTGTATATAAAAGATTTGCGTGAGAACGCCATGTATTAAGGGGTGCTTTTGTAATATCATCGTTAGGGAAATAGTTTTTCGGCATTTTAATTCTAAGACCGCCGTCTTTATCCCTGAGATATTCATTTTTAAGAGTATCGGTATCGTACTCTGAGTGACCCGTTACAAAAATCTGTTTTCCGTTTTCACTGCTTACTATATAAACCCCTGCTTCGTCGGATGAAGCAAGAATTCTGAGCTCGGGAACTGCCTCAATATCCTCGCGGTTAACCGTTGTATAACGGGAATGGGGCACCATAAACGAATCGTCAAACCCTCTTAAAAGAATGGATTTTTTATAATCCGCTGTATGTTTATAAACACCCGAAAGCTTTTCGGGCAAGGGATATTTATTTATGCCGTAATGGTAATAAAGACCCGCCTGAGCACCCCAGCAAATGTGGAAAGTGCTTGTAACATTGGTTTTGCTCCATTCCATAATTGTGCAGAGCTCCTCCCAATAGGTTACATCCTCAAACTCCATTTTCTCAACGGGTGCACCCGTGATAATTAAACCGTCGAATTTTTTGTGCTTTATATCATCAAATGTTTTGTAAAAAGCAAGTAAATATTCTTTGGGTGTGTGCTTGGGCACATGGGATTTGGTGTGAATAAGCTCAAGCTCAACCTGTAAAGGAGAGTTACCGAGAAGCCTTGAAAGCTGAGTTTCCGTCTCTGTCTTTTTAGGCATAAGGTTCAACACCAGAATTTTCAAGGGGCGTATATCCTGAGTTATGGCGCGATTGTCCGTCATAACAAATATATTTTCATCCGCAAGAGTTTTTACTGCGGGCAATTCGTTAGGAACTTTAATAGGCATACCTTATACCTCCAATCTTTTAAAATTCATAATGCGGAATTCATAATTCGTAATTAAAGAAGCTTCGCCGATTATAATGCCGACCGCAGGTCCCGATAATTACGCATTATGCATTACGAATTACGCATTCAAATTAATTATTCTCCGAGTGCCTGCTTCAAATCTGCTATAAGATACTGCGAGCAGGCTAAATCAAGTTATTCGCAAAATACCGGAAATTACTCGCCGAGTGCCTGCTTCAAATCTGCTATAAGGTCCTCTGCATTCTCAAGACCGCAGGAAAGTCTGACAAGGTTATTTGTAATGCCGCAAGCAACGAGCTCATCATCGTTCATCTGGCGATGTGTTGCATTTGCAGGATGCAAGCAACAGCTTCTCGCATCAGCAACGTGAGTTTCAATAGCGATGAGTTTAAGCTTTTTCATAAACTCTTCTGCGGCTTTTCTGCCACCCTTAACACCGAATGAAACAACACCGCAAGTGCCGTTAGGAAGGTATTTTTTAGCTAATTCGTGGTATTTGTCACCGGGAAGGTCAGCGTATGTAACCCACTCTATTTTATCACTCGACTGCAGGAATTTTGCAACAGCAAGACCGTTTTCACAATGTCTTTTCATACGAACATGAAGACTTTCAAGTCCTAAATTAAGATAGAAAGCGTTTTGGGGTGACTGAATTGAACCGAAGTCGCGCATAAGCTGAGCAGTTGCTTTTGTAATGAAAGCACCTTCCTTGCCGAATTTTTCAGCATAGGTGATGCCGTGATAGCTGTCGTCGGGAGTGCAAAGTCCGGGGAATTTATCCGCATGAGCCATCCAGTCAAATTTACCGCTGTCAACAATACAACCACCTACTGCGGCACCGTGACCATCCATATATTTTGTGGTTGAGTGGGTAACAATATCTGCACCCCATTCAAAGGGACGGCAACCGTAAGGAGTTGCGAAAGTATTGTCAATTATAAGGGGCACACCGTGAGCATGGGCTGCCTTGGCAAATTTCTCGATATCAAGAACAGTAAGAGCAGGGTTTGCGATAGTTTCGCCGAAAACTGCTTTTGTATTAGGTCTGAATGCAGCGTTAAGCTCTTCCTCGGTACAGTCGGGTGAAATGAATGTAAAATCAATACCCATTCTTTTCATAGTAACTGCAAAGAGGTTGTATGTTCCGCCGTAAATTGTAGATGATGAAACAACATGGTCACCGCAAGAAGCGATGTTGAAGATTGCATAAAAGGACGCTGCCTGACCTGAAGAAGTAAGCATAGCAGCAGTACCGCCTTCAAGCTCGGCAATTTTTGCAGCTACATAGTCATTTGTAGGATTCTGAAGACGGGTATAGAAATAACCGCTTGCTTCAAGGTCAAAAAGCTTGCCCATATCTTCGCTTGTAGCGTATTTGAAGGTTGTGCTCTGCACAATGGGAACCTGGCGGGGCTCGCCATTACCGGGAGTATAACCGCCCTGTACGCATTTAGTTTCTATTCTGTAATCACTCATTTTAATAACTTCCTTTCGAGTGGTTTAATCTGTAACAATAACACACCAATAAAAATTACGACCATCGGAAGAAAAAGCGCCAACACCGATTTTTCTGAAATCATTGTTTAAAATCGCCTTTTCACTCTGAACATCATTAAAGAGATTCTGAGCCGCCTGGAAATTTCCGAAGGATGCGCTTGTAATCATTTTATCTGCCATGGTATATTCAATACCCATTTCATTGAGGATTTCATAGTAATACGAGCCATCCTCTCTGATATAGGCTGTGCCGGTTTTGGTTGCATACTCCTGAGCCGCAACCTTTGCTGCCTCGCAAAGCTCGGGAGACATTGTAAGCCTTATGGATTTACGGTCCTTTTCAAAGCGGTAATCATTGATAAGCTCCGTAAACTCTTCGGGCTTTTCGTCAAACTCAAAGGCTTCCATATATTTCTTCGGAAGCTGACCTGCCGCAGTACGCAAAATAAGACGTGCATCAACAGTTTCTATGTTGCCGTTTCCGTCAATATCCGCTGCCTCGTAGTCAAGACCGAAAAGCTCACTTTCGTAGATACCTGCACTGACCATAAGTGCAATTCTTGCATCAATAGTGGTAACATATGCATCATTATCTATATCTCCATAGCAACGCACTATCTCAATAGCACCCATGGGCATTACACTGAGTAATACCAGAACACTAACCAGAACAACCGCGGCTATTACCTTAATCTTCTTGTTCATAGAACCACCTTTTAAGACTTTGGAGTAAATAACACTCCCCTATTTTGATATTTTATTATACAATAATAATCCCAAAATTGCAATAGCAGTAATATCAATTAACATATCCGTAACAAAAAGAAGTTGCAGAGCATAAGCTCTGCAACTTCTTTATATTTTGGTATCTGTAATGCGGGGAATTTCGATTGACTCGGTATAAAGCTTACGGGGGTTATTTTCATCAAGGACAATAAGTCTGCCACCATGCTCTTTACCGTATGTAAAATACCCTGCACCAATAGTCTGATAAAGGTCTATACCCTCAACATTCATCCGGAAATCATTCACATGGTCGTGACCGAAGAATGCGGCGAAAATATCCCCTGTTTTCTTCCAGCTTTCAAGCTGATTTCTGTAGCTCTTTTCCATATTGGGAGGACAGGGAACTTCCCTGATTCTGCCACTGAGAATCTTATTACCGATTACATAGTAGTTTCCGTCACGTTCGAATGTATATTCGTCTTTTTCGGTTGCTTGTCTGTAACCGTCAAGTTCCTGTTGAACGGGAATGTGTTGGAAAAGAATTGCAGGAACGGGTTCGCCACCATTCGCCTTTTTCAACTCCTCGGCACGTGTTTCGTACCAGTTAATCTGGCAATCGTGAACGTGGTCATAGGAATTACCACCCTCGTAGTTTGTCTCGTAATCGTTTGAATCCATAAGCCAGAGAGCAAAAGCATCTTTTTCGCCTTTACTGTCCTTTATTGTGATACAACAGTTACCGCAACCGTAAACATCCGCATCATTGAGGTTTGAACGGCAATTATCGTACTCCATATACATCATCATCTGGAATTCTGTATGGAACCCGATTTCGCCGTCGTGATTTCCGAAAACAACACCCAGGGGAATATTGCGTTTCTTTATGGGCGCAATAATATCCTCAATGGTCTGCTTAATATAATCATAGGTGAATTCTTCCCAATAACCGCTTACGTTATCACCGCCGAAAACCACCATATCGGGGTTTGTTTTCTCCACGAGACTCTCAATAACATTAATGGTTTCCTTATATCTGCTTTCGGGAATTTCGCGATTTTCGTCGTCATCCATTATGGGTTGAACGCAGTGAATATCGGTAATATGTAAAATTCTGAATTTACCGTCTGCACCAAATTTAAGCGGTGCAGGGGTTGCTCTTTTAAATCTGTCTGTTTTCCATTTTCTGGGAAATCCCATTGCCATAGTAATTTACCATACCTCTCTATAATAATTAAAGTCGAATGCGTAATGCGTAATTCATAATGCGTAATTGTAGGGGAAGCTTCGCTTCCAATTATCATATTAGCTTCGTCACACTTTTACATATTACTATCTGGCGCATTTTCGCGCCCCGATAATTACGAATTAAGCATTACGAATTACGAATTAAAACGCCCAGTTTCCGTCTTTGAATATGGGATAAGCCTCTCCGTCTTTATAGCCTGTAATTTCAAGATCGGGCGCTCCGATCATAAAATCAACATGAATCATACTGTCGTTAACACCAAGTGCCTGACATTCCTCAAGACTTTTTTCCTCAAAACCGTCTATTGTGTCGCAGAAGCCCCTTCCCAGAGCCACATGGCAGCTTGCATTTTCATCAAAAAGAGTGTTATAGAAAAGTATTCCTGTATTTGCAATGGGGCTATCGTGAGGAATGAGCGCAAGCTCGCCCAGATATTTGGCGCCATCATCCATAGAAAGCATTTTATCAAGCAGGTCCTTGCCCACTTTTGCATCCCATTCAACAGCTTTACCGTCTTTGAAAACTATATAGAAATCGTCAATAATCTGACTCTGCCATGAAAGGGGTTTTGTAGAAACAACCTTGCCCTCTGCAAATCCTTTTTTAGGAGATATAAATACCTCCTGAGTGGGTAAATTGGGGTTAAAGAAATTACCGCTGAGAGTGGTTTCGCCGCCACCGCACCAATGACCTTCGGGAATAAGCCAGGCTTTGAAATCCGTACCGTTTGAGCTTTTATAATGAAGATAATCAAATTTTTTATCGTTCAGATAAGCAGTTCTCTTTTTAAGATTTGCATTGTGGTTTTTCCACGCTTCTTCAGGGTCATTGTCCTTGGTAACATAGACAGTTTCAAGAATTGCATCCCAGAGCATATTGTATGCTTTACTTTTTGTTTCATTGGGGAAAACCCTTTTAGCCCATGCGTAAGACGGCACCGCAGCAATACACCATTGATCTTTATTTTCAAGGGCATCGCTGTATTTTTTAGTAATCTTATACCGTGCCATCTGTGATTTCTGCATTTTCTCACGGTTCACACCCGCGAGACCATACGGGTCTTCGCTCTCAATATAAATACGGCACGGAACCTCCTCAACCATTAATTTAAGTCGTTCCTCCTGCCAGGCAGGAACTTCACTTAAAGATTTAAGGGTTCTGTGTTTATAATTAAGCTTTGTAACAGCCTGAAAAGCCCAGTCAACCTCAACTCTTGAAGCGCCTGCTTTATAACACTCGTTTACAAGGATTGTTATAAACTCATGCTGGTCTGCCTCGCAATAAATTCTGACAGGCTGTCCTTTTTTTATATTCACGCCCACTTTTGCAATAAGACGGGCGTACTTCTTTTGCATTGTTTTAGTCATGGAATCACCTTTTTAGTTTTGATTTGTATTATATTTTACCACAAAACAGCTTCTAATACAACAATCAGTTATAATTTCAGATTATTGACATTTATATTTTTTTATGTTAAATTTTCTGTATGAAAAAAAAGATTATTGAATTTTACAAAGAATATCGAATCCTCTTTTTAATAATACTTGCGGTATCTCCCTTCTACCTTGTGCACGGATGCCCGTTCCGTTTTTTCACCGGTATATGTTGCTTAGGATGCGGAATGTCCCGAGCTACTGTGGCGCTGTTACGCCTGGATTTCGCTACGGCTTTTGAAATGCACCCCCTTGTTTTCGCTATGCCGGTGGTTGTAATTCTTTTTCTCCTCAGAAAAAAGTTCTCAAAAAAAGGCAGAGATATTTTGGCAACTATTTTTACCGGCTCGTTCCTTATTGTTTTTATAATAAGATTATTTACCGGCAGCGAAGTAGTTTACATCGACCCTACAAGAGGTATTATTTACAAAGGATTCGAATTTGTTATAAATCAAATTATACAATTATTTACTTAGCCAAAAAGGAGAACTCCGTGGAGTTCTCCTTTTCGTTATCCTGAAGATAAATTTACAGGGGTTAATTATTTGTTGCCTTCTTCGTAAGCCTGAATCATCTTTTTAACCATCTGGCCACCGATTGAACCTGCCTGACGAGATGTGAGGTCACCGTTATAACCCTGCTTAAGGTCAACGCCTACTTCCTGAGCAGCTTCCATCTTAATCTGGTTAAGAATCTGCTTTGCGCTTGCCTTAGTATCTGCGGGCATAGAACTGTTTTTTGCCATTTTCATTACACTCCTTCACAAAAATAATTTGCGTTTGCAATGTTATTATTTGATAAGGAAGTAAAAATATTAAAAAAACAAAATAACAAATTATGGGGATTTCCGCATAATAAATTGATTGTAAAAAATTTTTAATTTCAGTTTTATAAGTTAACAATCCCCCGCAGTTGCGAGGGATTGTTTTTATCAAAGGAGTGCTCTGTAAAGCTCTGCAATTTCTTCAACGCTTGTGTCTTTGGGGTTACCGGGACGGCAAGCATCTGCGAATGCGCTTTCTGAAAGGAACTGAACATCCTCTTCCTTAAGAATACCCTTAAGGTCTTTGGGGATACCAACTTTTTCAGCAAGCTCTGCAACTGCTGCAACTGCTGCTTTTCTTGCATCTTCAATTGACATAGCGTCTGTACCTTCAACGCCCATTGCCTTTGCAATGTCACGGTATTTGTCACCTGTGCATTCTGCGTTATATTCCATAATTGAGGGAAGAAGAATTGCGTTTGCAACACCGTGAGGAGTATCATAGAGAGCGCCAAGACCGTGAGCCATACTGTGAACAATACCGAGACCTACATTTGAGAAGCCCTGACCTGCAATATACTGAGCAAGTGCCATACCTTCTCTGCCTTCTTCGGTGTTTTCACAAGCACCGGGAAGATGCTTTGCAATAAGTTCAATTGCTTTGAGATGGAACATATCTGTCATTTCCCAGGCACCCTTGGTGATGTAACCTTCAATAGCGTGGGTAAGAGCATCCATACCTGTTGCGGCGGTAAGACCCTTGGGCATTGTAGCAGTCATATCAGGGTCAACAACTGCAACCTCCGGAATATCATGAACGTCAACACAAACGAATTTGCGTTTCTTTTCAACGTCAGTAATAACATAGTTGATTGTAACCTCTGCGGCAGTACCTGCAGTAGTGGGAACTGCGATTGTAAATACTGCGTGATTTTTGGTGGGAGCAACACCTTCAAGGCTTCTTACATCTGCAAATTCGGGGTTTTCGATAATGATACCGATAGCCTTTGCAGTATCCATTGAAGAACCGCCGCCGATAGCAACAATGCTGTCAGCACCGCTTGCTTTAAAAGCCTCTACGCCTGCAAGAACATTTTCGATTGTGGGATTAGCTTTGATTTCGCTGAAAAGTGTGTAAGGGAAAGCTGCTTTATCCAAAAGGTCTGTAACCTTTGCGCTTACGCCAAATTTAATAAGGTCGGGGTCAGCACAAACGAAAGCCTTTTTGAAGCCGCGACTCTGAAGTTCGGGAACTATATTTTCAATAGCACCCTTTCCGTGATATGAAATTGTGTTTAATACAATACGGTTTGCCATTGCAAACAACCTCCTTGATTTTGGACTTTTGTCCTATTTCGGAATTATTATACAACAAATGCTTTGATAAATCATTAACAATGAGTAAAAAATCTTATTTTTTTATAAATTTCGGTAGGTTTGCCAAATTTATGCCCCAAAACCCTTGCAATTTTACTATTGTTTTAGATTTTACGGAGTGCTATACTGTAAAAAATAATGAAACAAATCTATCTTTGTTTCAATTTTTGGGAGAAAATTATGGAAACACCCTCTATTCTTTTGCAAAAAGCAGATGAAATTACAGAAAAATTAAAAGTCGCTTATCCGGAGCTGGCACCTTTTTTCAAAGGCTGCTTTTTAAACACCATTGAAACAACCGTCACGAAGCTTGATGACGGCGGATACTTTGTTATCACAGGCGATATCCCTGCAATGTGGCTTCGGGACAGCACTGCCCAGATAACCCACTACATACGCTACGCAAACGAGGATGAAAATCTTAAAGAGATTATCCGCGGAGTTATAGCCCGTCAGGTTGATTTTGTTTGCCTTGACCCATATGCCAACGCATTTAACGCTGTACCAAATACCCATGCCCGTCAGGACGAAACAGATTTTTATGACGATATGATATGGGAACGCAAATACGAGGTCGATTCACTTTGTGCACCCTTGTATCTTGCCCATAAATATTATACCGAAACTGCCGATGATACTATTTTCACCGAGAAATTCCGTGAAATGATGTATAAAATAGTTGAAGTTTTCAAAAAAGAACAAAATCATTTCCAGAGTTCATCATATTACTTCAACCGTAAGAATTGTCCTCAGACGGATACTCTCCCCAACGACGGTAAGGGTAACGATGTTGCTTACACGGGTATGACCTGGTCAGGCTTCAGACCCTCCGATGACAGATGCGTTTACGGTTACCTTGTACCTTCTAATATGATGGCTGTTTGCGCTTTGAAAAAGGCAGCAGAGCTTGCAAATGTAGGTTACGAAGACAATAAATTAGAAAGTGAGTGCAGGTCACTTGCATTCGATATAGATGACGGCATCAGAGAGCACGCAACATACGAGCACCAGAAATTCGGCACAATTTACGCCTACGAGGTCAACGGTAAGGGTGACATCATACTTATGGATGATGCCAATTCCCCGAGTCTTCTTTCTGCTCCGTACATAGGTTACTGCTCAAAAGACGATGCCATCTATCAGAACACAAGGAATTTCATTCTTTCATTAAGTAATCCCTGGTTTTTCGAGGGAGGCGTCGCAAAAGGTGTCGGCAGCCCACACACAGGCAACAATAAAATATGGCACATTGCCCTTGTTATGCAGGCACTGACCTCCACTTCAAAAGAGGAAATTGAAGATTGCCTTAAAATGATTGCAAACTCTCACGCAGGTACATACCTTATGCACGAATCTTTTGACAAGGATGACGACACAGTATTTACAAGACCTTGGTTTGCATGGGCAAACAGCTTGTTTGCGGAACTTTTAATAAGACTTACAGAAGAATAAAAAAGCAACACACGGAACAAAAAATTCCGTGTGTTGCTTTTTGCTTAAATGTATTACATTCAATTACTTACAAAATTATTTTACGAACTCACGATAGATCGCATCAAGAGTTTTGATGTAATCATCTTCTGAGATACCGATGATGATGTTGAGCTCGCTTGAACCCTGGTCAATCATTTTGATGTTGATGTCGTTTTCAGCAATCGCTTTGAAGATGCGGCTTGCAGTACCCTTTGAACCTGCCATGCCTCTGCCAACAACTGCTACAAGAGCAATACCGCCGTTGACTGTTACATTATCCGCTTTTGTTCTTCTTTTGATTTCATTTATAATATTGTCCTTATGGGGAAGGAAATCGTTATCGTTAACAACAACTGACATTGTGTCGATACCTGAGGGAAGGTGTTCAAAGCAAAGGTTGTAGTTTTCAAGAATTTCAAGAACATTTCTTCCGAAACCAACCTCGGAGTTCATCATATCCTTTTCGATAGCAATTACCGAAAAGCCTTTTTTACCTGCGATACCTGTGATAACAGTATCGACCTTGTTGCTCTCAACAGAGGAAACAATC
The DNA here is from genome assembly GCA_045543075.1 of Acutalibacteraceae bacterium. Classification (GTDB taxonomy): domain Bacteria; phylum Bacillota; class Clostridia; order Oscillospirales; family Acutalibacteraceae; genus DTU089. The sequence continues at coordinate 38,401 of JAZQLZ010000014.1, read as the reverse complement.
ATTGTGCCGCTGTCTTCGGGAGAATTTGTATTACGGATATTAATCGGAATACCCATTTCACGAACAGGGAAAATAGCATCCTCGTGCATAACAGTCGCGCCCATATATGAAAGCTCACGAAGCTCACTATATGTGATTACGGGAATAACTGCGGGGTTTTCAACACATCTGGGGTCTGCCATAAGCATACCTGAAACGTCAGTCCAGTTCTCGTAGATATCGGCTTTGATTGCTCTTGCAACGATTGAGCCTGTAATATCGCTGCCGCCGCGGGAGAAGGTTTTGATTGTACCGTTGGGCATTACACCGTAGAAACCGGGAATAACCGCATGCTCGTGCTTTTCGAGAATAGCAGAAAGCTCCTCATTTGTTTTTTCGGTATCAAGAGTGCCGTTTTCTTTGAAGAAAATTCCGTCCTCTGCATCAATAAAATCATAACCGATGTAATTTGCAAGAACGATTGAGTTAAGGTACTCGCCACGGCTTGCAATATAGTCACGACCCGCATGGTGAACAATGGCATTTTTGATACGGTCAAATTCGGGCTGGAGCCAGAGCTTGATGCCCAATTCTTTGATAATACCATTGTAACGGTCTTCTATAAGCTTGAAAGCATCGTCAATGGGCTGATTTTTCTTAACGAGCTTGTAGCAATCGTAGAGCATATCGGTAACTTTGATATCATCTGAATATCTTTTACCGGGAGCAGAAGCAACAACATATCTGCGCTCGGGCTCTGCCTTTATAATAGCTGCAACCTTTTTAAACTGCTCGGCATCTGCAAGTGAGCTACCACCGAACTTAAGAACTTTTATCATAATTCATTCTCCTAAAATTAATTTGGGATACTAACATCATTCTAATACCAGTATATACTATCACTCAGAAAATGACTTCGCAAGATTTTTTTCGACAAATGGCAAAAGTTCTGTTTATTATATAGTTTTTACAAAATAAAAAGCAACTTCTTGTGCAAAAACACAGGAAGTTGCAAGTTTTTCGGGAATCAAAAAACATCATTAAAAAGAGTTTTCTTTTTAGGGAATGCTCTTAAAAAGTCATTGCAGTCAGTTTTAACATCCACATTGTTAATATATGATATCTCCTCAGCATTAAGCCCCTCTCTGCCGAGAATAATTCTTGATGCTGCAGGAATATCCATAGCCAGGTCATATTGTGTAGTAATATCTTTTTCAACAGTACATACTCCGTTTTCATAAGAAACAGTGAATATACCGTTATTTTTAGCTATCTGCCCGTCGGTAAGTTTAACCGAAAACGAGCCTTTTTGCATAGGATATACAGTTGATTTCAAAACCTTTTCAAAATCGAGTATTCTTCCCTGACCCTGATATGAGTAAGTGCGTTTAACCAACCTGTTCTCATCCTTTATAACCTCAAAAACAGGTGATGTAACGGGTATTTTTTCGAAAATTACAGTATCATAATTACCGTCAAAAACTTTTACAAACCCCAGAAGATTAAGGAGTGCAGTTTTATTACTGAATAAAATCTCCGAGATACTGACTGTTCGGGCGCGTCTGTCAAGAGTTAAAGTAACATAACCCTTAGCATCATCACGGTTTATAAAATATGTATATATGCAGCTCTTGTAGGGAGTAAAGCAGAAGCTCTCGCAATTATCCCGACAGAACATCATATTGTAATCCCTTGCAATATCGGCATAAATATTTTTGATGATATCCTTGTGCTCTTCCATTGCCAGGGTAACTTCATTAAATCTTTCAATATTTTCAAAAGCCTTGAAAGAGCATTCGGCATTTAAAGTTCTTAAAATCGTTTCATAACCGAATTTTCTGTAATATTCAATGGAAAACGGGTAAAGTATACTCACGCAAGCACCTTTATCAACAGCATGCTCAAACACCCTATCAAATATAGCGCGCACACCGCCCATACGACGGTATTCGGGCTTTGATGCAACACCGCCAACTGCAGCACAACTGATTTTATCTCCACAATAAAAATTCTGTCTAAAGCCACATTCCATCTGGGATATAAGGGTTTCGCCGTCATTTATAAATGCTCCGAAAATATCAACATTTTCTTCAAAAGTTGTTTCGTCAATATCGTAAATATACGCACTTGCAGAAACCTCGGAAAACTGCTGAAAATCATCTTTGTCAAGTTTGCGGATAAACAAAAAATCACCTCTTAGAAACAAAATCAAAAATCATACACACAAAAGGAACAAAAACAAGTCCCGGCAGAAGGTTTGCTACTTTTATTTTTGTTACCTTCAATAAATTAAGTCCTAATGCCACAATCATTACAGAGCCTGCGCATATAAGCTCCGCAACGGCAAAATCGCTTAAAAATGAACCTAAAAGCATTGACAATGCTACAAGCAAACCCTGGAAAGCAAACACAAAAACCGACGAGCACATAACCCCGATACCAAGGGATGCTGCCAACATCGAAGAGGATATCAAATCCAGAAGTGACTTGGTATAAATCATCTGGTTGTCACCCGATATTCCAGCATTCATTGAACCTACAATAGTCATAGCGCCCACACAGAAAAGAAGTGATGCGGTAACAAAGCCCTGGCTGAATGTGGCTGTATCCCCTTTTGCACCCATCTTCTTTTTGTGCCTGTTCTGTAATTTATCGCCCAATTTAGTAAGCTTACCGTCAATGTCTATGAGAGTACCCACAATAGTACCCAGAACCATGGAAATAATCATAACAAGCTGGTTTTCGCCTTTGATTACACCCGTTATTCCGATTGCGAGAGTACACAGACCAATAGCGTACATAACACCCGTTGTTAACTTTTCGGGCATTTGTTTTTTTAACAGCAGTCCTATACCGCTGCCTATTAAAACGGTTGCAGTGTTTACAAATACACCGCTGAATTTAATTAATACTTCAGTTAAATTTTCAGGCATTCAAAACATCTCCAAATATATTCCACGGATATTCATTCGTATCAGGAATTGATTCGAAACACAATTTCTCTTTACTTATAGGATGATAAAAGCTTATAAAACACGAATAAAGGGCAATATCTGCTGTTGTCCTGTCACGGCTTCCGTATTTTATATCACCCGTAAGGGGCATTTTCCGTGATGCAAACTGTACTCTTATCTGGTGAGTTCTGCCCGTATGTAAGTGTACTCTGACAAGTGCTTTTTCGGTATTGTTTTTTAAAACTCTGTACTCAAGAGATGCATCTTTAACCCCTTTTCGCATTCTGTTAACCACATAAGAGCGATTCTTTTTGGAATCTTTAAAAAGCAAATCCTTATAAACTCCGCTTTCCTTTTCGGGCATTCCGTCTGTAACTGCAAGATACTCTTTAAAAAATCTTCCCTCGGCAATATCTTTGGAGAGAATACCGGCACTCTTTTTATTGTTTGCAAAAACCATTACACCGCCCACATTTCTGTCGAGACGGTGTAAAAGATGCAAATTTTTTCCTGCCCTGTCGCTTAATAAGCTTATGATTCCTTTTTCACCATTCAGGGCATCTTCGCTTAAAATGCCCTTTGGCTTAATACAAACGGTTATATGCTCATCTTCAAAAAGAACATTTAAATCATTCTTATACATGTAAGTCGTACTTTCTGTTATATTCTTCGAAAACATTTTTAAATTCATCATCACCATATTTAACGCTGTTAAGGTAATGGTGAGTATCAAAGGAGTCGTTTTTCGCTTCAATAACTGCAACGGCTATATTTGAACAGTGGTCCGAAATTCTCTTGCAGTTGGTAAGCAAATCAGAAAGCACAAAGCCTAATTCTATTGTACAGTCACCGCTTTGCAAACGCTTGATATGGTGGGATTTGATTTCTGCCGTAATACGGTCAATAACCTGTTCAAGAGGCTCTACCTTTGTTGCTAACTCGTAATCATTTTTTTCATATACGAGGGTGGTGGTTATAATAATCTCGGTAATTGCATCTACCAATACATTAATTTCTTTTACGGCATTTTCTGAGAATGTAATATTTTTGTCGTGGATTTCCGCTGCAACCTTTTCCAGTCCCTTTGCGTGATCCCCAAGACGCTCAAAATCGCCGATTGTATGAAGCATTCTGGCAACTGTTCTGGCATCGTTATTTGAAAGGGATTGCTCGGACATTTTAACAAGATATGTGCCCAGATTATCCTCGTAAAGGTCAAGCACCTCTTCGTTGTCGTAAACTATTTGTGCACTATCCTTATTATACCCCTTCACCAGCTTCAATGACTCCAGGACAGTTTCCTTTGCAAGAAGCGCCATTTTAACGGTGTAGTTATCGCACTCCATAATAGCAATTGAAGGAGTGTTGAGAAGTCTTTCATCAAGGTAAACAGCTCTTGTAGCTTTTTCTTCTTTTTCGGTTTTCTTTTCCTTAATTACTTTTTCACAAAGCTTTGCAATAAGCTTAATAAAGGGCATAAGCAACAGTAATATAACGTTATAAACAGTGTGAATAATAGCTATGCTTACGGGATTTACCGTAATTTCATCCGTGGAAACACCTAAAACATTTCTTCCTATAAGGTAAACGGGCAAAACAATCAACATACCCAGAACCTTAATGAATATTTGGGAAAATACAACCCTTTTAGCCTTTGCACCTGCGCCGATACCTGAAATAAGACCGGTTACACAAGTACCTATATTCTGACCAAGAATAATGGGCACGGCAATATCGTAGGTGATAACACCCGTAAGTGACAATGCCTGTAAAATACCCACGGATGCAGATGATGACTGAATAACCGCAGTAACAAGAATACCCACAAGCACACCAAGTATAGGGTTGCTGAATTTAATAAACAAATCCCCAAACCACGGCTTATCTGCCAATGAACCAACGGCATCAGACATAATATCCATACCATAAATAAGCACCGTAAAACCGATAAAAATTGTACCGAGAGTTTTCTTCTTATCGCTTTTCGCCATCATTGTAAAGGCGGTACCGATGATTGCAAGTATTGGTGAAAAAATCTGAGGCTTGAAAATCTGTAAAATAACGGACGATGTTTCGCCGATACTTGATAATGATAAAAGCCAGGCTGTAACAGTTGTACCTATATTGGCACCGAACAACACCGCAATTGTGCTTTGGAAGCTCATAATACCTGAGTTCACAAGACCGACAAGTATAACAGTTGTAGCCGATGAGGACTGTATAATAGCAGTTACAACAAGACCCATAAGCAAGCCGAGAACAGGCTTGGATGTCATTTTTTCCAAAACAATCTCAAGTTTACTACCCGCTAATTTCCCAAGGCTGTTTGACATTGTACTCATACCAAACAGGAAGAAAACAAGACCTGCTAAAAGTCCGATTACCATTTGAAACATTTCCATAAACATTCTCCTATTTCTGACACTTCATCCGTCAAATTTTATATTTTAATCCAATCTATCACAATTACGATACTAACACAAAAAAGTCAATTCATCAATATTATTTGCAAAAAAAAATACACAAAAAAACACTGTGTCAAAACACAGTGTTTTTGGAAAAATTTTAAAATTAAAGCTTTGAAAAGCCGTGGCAATTTATAAGCGCGTCGAGTTTCTTTTTCTCTTTACAAAGCGGACACTCGTGAGAGGGAACGCTGAAATATCCGTCAAGGTCATTGGGATTGAATACGGAGTTCACATCATATCCTCCGCAGTCCTTTGCTGTTGCGAAAATTGAAGCAACACCAACAACATCGCCGCCATAGTAACGAACTGCCTCAATAGCGGACTGAGCCGTTGCACCGGAGGCTACGGAAACCGCAAGAAGAAGCACATGCTTACCCTGAATCATAGGTACGATATTGTCTCTGAAAAACATTTGTGAACCGTTTGTCATTTCAGGAGTTACAACATAAATTGTCTGGTGGGCGTTAATATTTGCGAAAGAGTTCTTGGTAAGCTCTGCTGCAAGGCAAGTACCTACGACTTCCATACCATCGAGACAAAGAATGGTATCGACTATTGTTGTGTTGTAATTATATGCCGAGCAAAGCTCCTGAGCTACCGCTTTGGCTTCAGAATAACGTGTTTTCTGAGCAGCAACATCAATATAGTAGTTACTGTGTGTATAACTTGTGGCAAAATGACCTTTAGCAACACGAAGATAAAGGTTATTTTTCTTTGTTTTGATTTTCATAATATTGGTTGTAGGCATATTAACTCCCCTTTGACTGAATGAGTGTATTTATATTTTATCTTAAACCGACTGTAATTTCCATTGGAGTAATGCATAAAATTTTGAACACTTATTTTATCATTTGTTCAAATTCTTCTTCATTTATTACTTTTATTCCCAATTCTGACGCTTTTCGTAATTTACTGCCCGCGTCCTCACCTGCCAGAACAATACTCGTTTTTTTAGAAACCGAGCCCGACGCCTTGCCGCCGAATTTTTCTATAATCTCCTGCGCTTCGCGTCTGCCGTATTTTGTGAGAGTACCCGTAAGAACAAAGGTCATACCCTCAAAGCGATTATCCTCTCTTTGAGTCAGGTTTTTCATATTAAGACCCAGCTCTTTTAATTCCTCAATAAGCATACGGCTTTCGGGAAGTGAAAGAGTTTTGACCAGAGTATCAGCCATAACCTCACCGATACCCTCAATGGCGGTAATATCCTCTTTAGTAGCCTTAAGAAGGGCATCCATGGTTTCAAAATGATTTGCCAGAAGCTTGGCAGCCTTAAGACCTATATGGTGAATACCCAGAGCAAAAATCAATTTATAAAGGTCGTTTTCTTTACTTTTTTCAATCGCTTCAAGAAGATTCAGGGTGCTTTTTTCACCCATTCGCTCTAACGAAACCAGTTCCATGGGGCTCAATCTGTAAATATCCGAGGCCTTTGAAATAAGTTTTTCGTTTACGAGCTGCTCTAAAACCGCACTGCCGAGCCCCTCAATATCCATAGCATCACGGGAACAGAAATGAATCAGTTTTCTGAGAAGCTGAGCGGGGCAATCGGGGTTTACGCAACGTATAGCCGCTTCGCCGTCTTCACGCACAACCGCGCTTTCACAAGCAGGGCATTTTTCGGGATAAGTATAAACCGGATTTTCCCCGTTATGGCTTGCAACCGCAAGGACCTCGGGTATAATATCCCCTGCTTTACGAACAATTATTGTATCACCTATTGCAATACCCTTTTCGTTGATGAAATCCGCATTATTGAGCGTTGCCCTTGAAACAGTGGTACCTGCAAGGGTTATGGGTTCAAATACAGCGGTAGGTGTGAGAACGCCTGTTCTTCCCACCTGAATTTCAATATCTAAAAGCCTTGTGGACTTTTCCTCGGGGGGATATTTAAAAGCCACCGCCCATTTAGGGAATTTAGCAGTACTGCCCAGTTCCTCACGCATGGAAAAGCTGTTTGTTTTAATAACTGCACCGTCTATGTCAAAGCTCAGTTTTCCTCTGTTGTCACCTATAAAGTTTATTTTTTCAACAGCTTCCTCCATAGAGTCACAAAGAGCGTACCCCTCTATAACATTGAAGCCCAATTCTTTAAGGTATTCCAGGGATTCATAATGTGTATAAAGGTCCTTGCCCCCCTCTTTTTGCTGAATATTGAAAACAAAAATATCCAGCTTTCTCGATGCGGTAATTTTAGGATTTTTCTGCCTAAGAGAACCCGAGGCAGCATTACGGGGATTTTTAAAGGTTTTTTCTTCATTAAGCTCCTGAAGCGCCACAAGCTCATCAAAAGATGCATGGGACATATAAACCTCTCCCCTTACTTCAATAAAGGGAATTTCCGTTTTAAGCTTAAGGGGCACGGAGCGTATAGTTTTAACATTAGCGGTAACATCCTCACCCACATTACCGTCACCACGGGTTGAGGCGCGTACCAATACACCGTTACGATATTCCAAGGAGCAGGAAAGTCCGTCAATTTTAGGTTCAACAACATACTGAGCATCAGGAAAAACTTTTTTTACCCGTGTGTCAAAAGCATATAATTCCTCATCAGAAAAGGCATCCTGCAGACTTTCCATTCTTACGGTGTGAACCACTTCTTCGAAGGTGTTGTCGCTTCTGCCGCCCACTCTGTGAGTAGGGGAAGCTTCTGCTAAAAGCTCGGGATATTTTTCTTCAAGGGACGAAAGCTCACGCATCATCATATCGTAATCGTAGTCAGAAACATCACTTTCGTTACCCATATAATATTTTTCAATACACTCGTTGAGAATATCAGTCAATTCCTCAACTCGTCTTTTGGCATCATCAAAATTCATACAGCACCATCCCAATGGTTAAATACTATTTTATTATACCATAAGTCACAAAAAATGTCGATAGTTAAGCGTGTAATATGCTTTATTGTACATTGACAAAAAACAAATTTATTCTTATAATTTATTAGTATTTTGTGTTATTATGTCCGAAAGAAGGATTTTTTTGAAAAACAAATTAAAAAATGCTTTAATTCTGTTTGTCACTTTTCTTAAAATCGGCGCCTTCACTTTCGGTGGCGGTTACGCTATGATACCCATTATCGAAAAAGAAATATGCGACAAACACAAATGGCTCAAGGGCGAGGAAATTCTCGATATTTTTGCCATTGCCGAAAGCACGCCCGGTCCCATTGCAATAAACTCCGCAACCTTTGTGGGTTACAAAGTTGCAGGTTTCTTCGGTGCATTCTGTGCCACCTTCGGCGTAGTGCTCCCATCCTTCGTTATTATATCCGTTATCTCCCTTGTTCTTAAAGAATTCAGCGAATACAAGGCTGTAAAATATGCCTTTATGGGGATTCGTGCAGGTGTCCTGGCTCTTGTTATAAAAGCGCTGGTTTCCATGTACAAAAAATGTCCCAAGGGTCTTTTCGGTTATATTCTTATGGGTGCGGCTTTTATTATATCCGCCTTCACGGAAGTCAATGTTATTTTCGTTATCATCGCTTGCGCTTTAATCGGTCTTATTTACTCCGTAGTTTTAAGAAAGCGAGGTAAAGAAATATGACAGATATTCTTCTTGAATTCCTCGAGCTTTTCTTAACATTTTTCAGTATAGGTCTTTTCACCTTCGGTGGCGGATACGCTATGCTACCCCTAATTCAGGATGCGGTGCTTAAAAATGAATGGCTCACCGAAGACGCAATTGTAAACTTTATAGCCGTAAGCGAAAGCACACCCGGACCCTTTGCCATAAACATTGCAACATATGTGGGTATGGAGCGAGGCAGAGCATTATGGAACCTTCCCGGCGGCTTCTTAGGCGCGGCAGTTGCCACTCTCGGTGTTGTGCTGCCCTCATTTATAGTAATTCTCATTGTTGCTAAGGTTTATAAAAAGTTTCAGGAAAGCAAGCTCGTAAAGGGTTGTATGACGGGTTTACGCCCCACGGTTATCGGTCTTATAGCCGCTGCGGTTTTAAATATCGGCTCAACAGTCTTCTTCCCCGACGGCTTCGCTTTGGCAAGCTTGAATTTCTACAACATGGCGGTATCTCTCATTATTGCCATAATAGGAGTTATCCTGATTTTCAAGAAAAAAATACATCCCATAATCCTGATTGTTATTTCCGCTGTATTAGGTATCGGCGCGGGATTTTTAGGTGAATTGATAAAATAAACACAAATCGTTAAAAGGGTTGATTTATTTATGATTATAACAGATTACTTCGGTTGTGATGTTTTCTCCGAAAAGGTTATGAAGGAACGCCTTCCGGAGGAAGCGTTCAAGGAGTTTGAACGCACTCTCGAAACAGGTCACAGACTCAATATCGATGTTGCTAATATTATAGCCAATGCCATGAAGGATTGGGCTATTGAAAAAGGTGCAACTCATTATACCCACTGGTTTCAACCCCTTACAGGTATCACCGCCGAAAAGCATGACAGCTTTATAACATCAAAAAAAGACGGCAGAGTCATAATGGAATTTTCGGGCAAGGAATTAATCCAGGGTGAGCCCGATGCTTCATCCTTCCCCTCAGGCGGTCTCAGAGCTACATTTGAAGCCAGAGGCTATACCGCATGGGACCCCACATCTTTTGCCTTTATAAAAGACGGTGTGCTTTGTATCCCTACTGCTTTCTGTTCTTACGGAGGAGAAGCGCTTGACAAAAAGACTCCTCTTCTCAGATCAATGGAAGCAATCAACAAACAGACCTTGCGTATTCTTAAGCTTTTCGGTAACGATGAGGTTGTTTCAGTAAAGACCACAGTAGGACCGGAGCAGGAATATTTCCTGGTTGACAGTAATGTTTTCAACAAAAGAAAAGACCTTGTTTATACAGGCAGAACACTTTTCGGCGCAATGCCTCCCAAGGGACAGGAGCTTGACGACCACTATTTCGGAGCCATAAAGCCCCGTGTACAAGCCTTTATGAAGGACCTTGACGAGGAATTATGGAGATTGGGTGTGCTCGCTAAAACCGAACACAACGAGGCAGCACCTGCACAACACGAATTAGCTCCTATTTTTACAACAACAAATATTGCTACCGACCACAATCAGATAACCATGGAAACCATGCAGAAATGCGCTAAAAAGCACGGTATGATTTGCCTTCTCCATGAAAAACCCTTCGCAGGTGTTAACGGTAGCGGTAAGCATAACAACTGGTCAATTTCCACAAACACAAATGTAAACCTTCTGGAGCCCGGTGAAACACCCGCAGAAAATGCTCAGTTCCTTTTGTTCCTTTGTGCGGTAATAAAAGCCGTTGACGATTACCAGGACCTTCTGAGAATATCAATCGCCTCCGCAGGTAATGACCACCGTCTCGGAGCTCAGGAAGCGCCACCTGCAATAGTTTCAATGTTCCTTGGTGAAGAACTCACAGCTATTCTTGAATCTATCGAAAATGATGAAGATTACGACAACAAAGAAAAAGAGGTTCTCAAAGTCGGCGTTCATGTGCTTCCCCGTTTCCCCAAAGACACAACCGACAGAAACAGAACATCACCCTTTGCATTTACGGGTAATAAATTCGAGTTCCGTATGCTCGGTTCATCGGCTTCCGTCGCAGGTCCTAACACAACACTTAACACCGCAGTTGCAGATGTTCTTTCACAGTTTGCAGACGAGCTTGAAAACGCAGATAATTTCGAAGGTGCGCTTCACGCACTTATCAAGCGCGTTATCAAAAACCACAAGCGTATAATTTTCAACGGCAACGGTTATGATGATGCATGGGTAGAAGAAGCAAAAAGGCGCGGTCTTCTTAATCTGCGCACCACCCCCGATTGCTTGCCCTATATGCTTCACGACAAAAACGTTGAGCTTTATAAACGCCACAAGGTTTACAGTGAAGCAGAAATCAAAGCTCACTATGAAATCAAAAACGAAAAATACTGTAAATATCTCAACATCGAAGTTCTTACAATGATTGAGATGACAAAGAAGGATATTCTTCCTTGTGTCAGCCGGAATATTCACGAGCTTGCAGATACACTTATTGCTAAACGCACAATAAGTGAGAGCATCGACACAACTTACGAAGAAAACCTTGTTGCCACTCTTTCAGAGCTTTCTGCGAAGGTGTTTGAAGATGTTACCGCCTTGGGCGAGCTTTCAAAAGAGGTTAAAACCATTGCTGAAAGCGATGCTGCAGCAATGTTCTACAAAAACCGTATCATACCCCTTATGAACACTTTAAGAGAATCAGTTGACACAATGGAAAGCCTTTGCTCCTCCGAGCACTGGTGCTATCCCTCATACGGAGAATTACTCTTCAGCGTAAGATAAAAATAACGGCACACTTTGTGTGCCGTTATTTTATATTATATATTCCTCGTACTTCTCAAGTACAAATATCTCAGCAGTAATATCCAGCAAAAGCCCGTCTGCAGTGTATTCCTCAGAATGCACAACACCTGTTTTACGAAGCTCTGCACCGGCTCCGCCCATTGAGAACGGCAAAAGAATTTTAACACGCTTTCTTGTGGGAGGAAGTGCTGCAGCTATTTTCTCCAGAAGCTCAGGAAGCCCCTCACCCGTTTTAGCGGAAACTCTGACAGTATTACCCACCAAAGGGATCGAAATATCGTTTGCTAAATCGCATTTATTAAGAACTGTAATTATGGGCTTATCCGCACAACCTAATTCCTCAAGAAGCTCGTTTGTAACCCTGTAATGCTCACTACACTCATCGCTTGAAGCATCGCATATATTAAGAATAACATTTGCGCTTACAGCTTCATCAAGAGTTGATTTAAATGCCTCGACCAATTTATGAGGAAGACGCCTTATAAATCCTACCGTATCTATAAGCAGAACACTGCTTCCGTCAGGTAATGTCAAAGCTCTGGCAGTGGGGTCAAGAGTGGCAAAAAGCTTATTTTCCGCTAAAACCCCTGCATCAGTAAGAGTATTCATAAGAGTGGATTTACCCGCGTTTGTATAACCTACAAGCGCTACCGTTACCACTCCGTCTTTTTTTCGTCTTTCTCTGTAACGGGTGCGCCTTTCGTCAAGGGCCTTAAGATCCTCTGTCAATGCGGCGATTCTGCGCCTTATATGACGGCGATCGGTTTCAAGCTTGGTTTCACCGGGACCTCTGGTACCTATACCGCCACCAAGTCGCGACATGGAAACACCCTTACCTCCAAGGCGAGGTAAAGCATATTTCAACTGGGCAAGCTCAACCTGCAATTTACCCTCACCCGAAAGAGCCCGTTGTGCGAAAATATCCAGAATAAGTGTTGTTCTGTCAATAACCCTTACATCTGTAACAGTTTCTATATTCTTTTGTTGTGCAGGCGAAAGCTCACCGTCAATTATAACCAGATCGGGTTTTTCATTTTCACAGAACTCAGAAAGCTCTTCAAGCTTACCTCTGCCCAGGTAAGTACCCGGTTCAGGAGCTTCGCGCTTTTGCGTCATCTCGCAGATAACTTCTGCCCCTGCAGTTTTAGCAAGCTCAGTAAGCTCAGCTAACGAGGAGTCAACATCAAACTCCCCTGTGTCAACTGACACTAACACGGCGCGCTCTGCTTCGATTTTATTTTCATAAAATTCCATATAATCACTCACTCAAAAACCCTGTTCACCAAAGGTAAACAGGGTTCTTTTTATTTATCTTTTCTTTTTGTGATGTCTGCTTCCGTAGTAGTAGGATGAGCCATAATATCCGCCATAACGGTTTGAGAAATAGCCACCTGCTTTTTCAGTAGCAATCTTAAGAGTACCTGTACCTGCACGGTTGTAAATGCAACCCATAATATCAGCTTTAGTTGTTAAAATATCACTTAAAGCGTACTCAATCTGAGGAATAGCAACTCTCTCTTCTGCAGCAACGAATACCATTGAATCAACATAGTTTGCAACGATAGCTGCGTCAGCAACAACGCCTGCGGGAGGACAGTCAACAATAACATAATCAAAGCTCTTCTTAGCATCTGCGATGATCTTAGCAGTAAGCTCTGAAGCAAGTGTCTCAGAGGGGTCTGCAACAGCAGCTGAAGAAACAAGAAGATAAAGATTATACTTTTCGATATACTTAACTGACTCTTCAAAAGTTTTAACGCCGTTTACGATGTCGTAAATACCTTTTTCACCCTCGATATTGATACCCAGGGTTTTGCAAACTGCGGGTTTTCTGAGGTCAGCATCTACAAGGAGAACAGATTTACCGCTCTTAGCAAGAGAAAGAGCAATATTGGTTGAACAGGTAGTTTTACCTTCGCTCTCGGTAGAACTTGTAACAGCAAATACCGAATAACCCTTTTTCAGCTTTGCGTTTTCAAATTTAGTTCTGATAAGCTTGAATGTTTCAATAAACGGAAGACCTACATTTCTGTCGGTAATAAGAAGTCTTGTACGCTCACCCTTTTTCTTACCCTTTATGTTTGAAACAGTAGCAATAATATCAATGTTACCGAAGTTATTCTTAATATCCTCAGTTGAGAGCAATTTATTCTGAATTTTTGCAGTAATAAGAATGATAATTATGGCAAGAGCTGCACCGATAATCAATCCCGCCGCAGTGTAAAGAATAGTTGATGAATCTGATACAAGCTTTGCAGGTGTCGCACTGTCAGCAACAGTAATATGTGCTGTAGGGAAATTCTCGTCATTAACGATAATGTGATAGGAACTCTCAATAGCATCAGCAACTATGTAAGCAAGCTTCTCATCTTTTGAAGTAACCTTAATATTAACGATCATTGAATCCGCCACATATTCAATGCTCATCATTCCGCGAAGATCTTCTTTATCGTATTCTTTACCTGTCTGAGCCTTTACATTATCCTGTACAGCAGTAATAAAGCCGTCACCGCTCTGCATAAGGTATTTTAAAGTGTTGGCAATTACAGCTGATGCCTGAGCATCGCCTGAGGTAGTCTGACCGGCAATAGCACCGGTAATATTCTTATCTTTATTGGAAACGGTCAAAATAAGTTTTGAAGTAAAATGATCTTCATATGTTAATCTTGCGATACCAAAACCACTGACAGCGAAAATCACAACAAAAACAACAACAAGCCACCATTTACTGAGAATCTGACGCAAAAGCTTCAAAACAGGAGCTAAGCCCATATCATCATCGTGGGTTCTTTTTTCTTCGTAAGCCATCTGTATTCTCCTTTATTATTTCATATATAATTTATAATACCATAAACAAAACTCAACTACAATAGTTTTTTTGAATTTTTTATAATCCGTTTCGTTTCAAAAATTCAATCTGTCTGTTTTTTGCATTTTCATCCACTGAACTTATCGTGCTCGCTTCATTTGCATATTTTTTCCGATTTTTAAAAGCACTGAGTAATCTTACAACCCATAGAACAGGCAAAAGGAACGGTAACTTTTTCAGAATCGGATACCTTTTTTTCATAAGTTTAAACGGCAAAAACAATCTTGTTAAAAAATAAGATGATTTTTTATCGGAGTAATCACCATTTATGATACCGCTCAGGTAATAATTAGTCTGAGTACCGAAAACACCGCTTAAAACTATATAGTCGGCTGTTTCTTTTATGGTTTCACTGTATTCACCGTCGTTAAACCAATAATCAGAAAGCCTGTCCATACTTTCGCTGAACCTAAGAAGTCCGGTGGATTCAAGTGCTTCACTAAGAAGCTTTTCATCGCAAAGGGGTTTCAGCTTTTTCTTAAGGTAATAGTGGTCAACTATACTTCTGATACCCGTACCCGCGGACTCAAAATGGTGAGCGGTATGAGAAAGAATGTAAACATAGAAATCCTCATCCGTCATATTAAGAGAATACCCGTTTTCGTCCGCAACCATTCTGCTGAACGCGCCCTTATAATAGTCGTAGCCTTTATCGTAATCATACTTCAACTCTTTGTGAAGCTCAAAATTTAAAAAAGGCTTTTTGACATAGCCGGCATCCTTTTCGTCCTCGTAATTATCATATTTATAGCCTCTGGAGATTATAATCTCTGCCGCTTTTTCAGCTTTACCGGGCTCGATATACACATCCATATCCAGCATAAAGCGCATATCCGGCTCATCGTAATACTTCGAAATTTTGCTGCCTTTGAGGAAGCAGTGTTTAATTTCGTTTTCAGCAAAAACTTCAGCAAGCTCCTTTGCCTCCTGCTCCTGGGCAGCACGGCGGGCAGCACACCTGAAAAGCTCTTTCCTGAATATTTTTTTATATTCATCGGGGGCTTGTTCACAGGCAATAACCGAAGGAGCAACCAAAGGTGTTACCTTATGCCTTTCCGATAACTTGTGAATTTTAGAAAAATCCGTATTCTCGGGAAACGCATATTCTTCACCGTTAAGCTGAGCTTTTATTGCATTTAATATCAAATCGCCCGTGAAAAGTATATCCTTTGTATATTCTGCGTTTTTATTTTCCATTTCTCAACCTGTAAAGTTTATATCTCAATCTGCGTATGGGATAACGTTTTTTGACATTTTTTACATATTTCTCTTTGTGTTTCACATACTCCGGGTCATCAACATCAATCAGCCTGCCGTCCTGACAAAGAGCACACATAACGCCGATTATATGCCTGTCGCAAATACCTTTTTCAAGCAAAAACTGGTTATCGCCGCACATAATATATCCGTTTTCGTCTTTATCCACAATTCTGTGCAGAACAAAAGCACCGTTATTTCTGCGGTAAAGAGGCACATCACCTATTTGAAGTGGAAACTCCGGCTTTTTTATAAGCACATAATCGCGCCCCTCAAAAAGCAGCGGATTCATACTTGTACCCGTAACGGGAATCTTGAAAGTGGCGTTTTTTTCAAATGCTTCGGTAATAAACGGAAGCAAATCTGCCATAGAAATCTGTTTCATATTACTTTTCCAATATTTTATAATTCTCTAATTTTTCAAGGAAAGCAGTAAGATCCTTACGCAACACATCCTCGGGTGCATCATATTCGGATTTTAACTGTATAACAATTTCCTCGTAAGTCTTGCCCTGCTCAAGTGCTTTCCAGATAAGCTCTGCAGGACCGTTAAGAGTAATCATACCCTTGATATTATTTACCGCATCACCAACAGGAACTACAACGGGTGTCCCCGCAACTGTTTTTAAAACATAATTTTCGTTAAGCTTCATTTTAATCACCACAAAAATTCATAATATTCTAATTTAATATTACCATACTAAGCACAATAAATCAAGACAAAAAACCAACAGGCAAAACACCGCTTTGCCTGTTAAAATCATTCTTTTTTCAACTTTTTACTTACTTTATGAAGCACTATAAAAAATGCAGGGAATAAGAACAAGTCGGCTATTACCCACGCTAACGGGTTTACAAGACAAGCCGCATCATAACCGAAGCTTTCAACAAAAACAAGACCACCGATACCACGGGCAACCAACTCAAAAACGCCCGTCATCATAGCCGTTATACTGTAACCAAGCCCCTGAATAGCATTACGTAATAAGAAAAGCACCGACAATATAAGGTAGAAATAACTACCCATATCTATATATTGCTGAGCAAGGGCTATAACCGTAGTTTCACCTGATTCAACAAACAACAGCGACAAATACGGCCCGAAAAACTTTGCAACAAATATACCTAAAACAGAATATATAGCCGCAAGGATAAATCCCCTGCCGATACCTTTTTTAATTCTGTCAAGCTTCTTTGCACCTAAATTCTGACCGCAATATGTTGCCATGGTAAGGCCGATGGTTTCTGCAGGTAAAACTATCATAAGCTGAGTTTTAGCTCCTATTGTGAATGCCGCTATAACATCGGGACCCAAGTCGTTAACGGAAGATTGAAGCATAACTGAGCCGAGTGCAGTAATAGAAAACTGCAACGCCATGGGAAGACCATTTTTAAGCAAGGAAAAAATACACTTAAAATCAGGTTTAACGGTTTCCTTGGTAATATGGAGAATCGGAAAGCTGCGTCTTACATATATAAAGCAAAGAATTCCTGAAACAATCTGAGATATAACCGTAGCAACTGAAGCACCCTTAACTCCCATATTGAAAACCTCAATAAGCAGAAGGTCAAGACCTACGTTGAGCACCGAGGAAAAAAGCAGGAAATAAAGGGGAGTTTTACTGTCTCCGAGACTTCTTACAATACTTGCAAGAAGGTTATAAAACATTGTTGCACCTATACCCGCGAATATTATAATAATATAATCATACGCATCATCATAAATCTCAGCCGGTATATTAATTATATTAAGAAGAGGTTTTGTAAAAAGCACCGCACAAACGGTTATAACAACCGCCAAAGCCGCTGAGACATATATAATATTAGCAACATATCTTTTCAAGCCCTTTATATCCTGTGCTCCGAAGCGTTGTGCAACGGGTATGGCAAAGCCTGCACAAAGACCGATAACTGACCCTATAATAAGGAAATTGACAGAACTGACTGAGCCTACCGCCGACAAAGCATCTTTACTTACACATTTACCGACAATTATGGCATCCGCCATATTATAAAGCTGCTGAAACAGATTTCCTAACATCAAAGGCAGACAGAACTTTATTATATTTTTCATAGGACTACCCGTAGTCATATCCCGAGTCACAAAACCACCGCATTTCCGTTAAAAACAAACTCAATAAAATTTATCATAACACTATTGGTTTGTCAATAATTTTACACTAAAAGGGGCTGCAAAAAACTTGCGTTTTTTACAGCCCCTTTAGGTTTATTTTGCAACGATGTTGATGATTTTACCCGGAACATAGATTTCCTTGATAATATTTTTACCATCGAGGAACTCGAGTACTTTTGCATCAGCTTTTGCTGCAGCAATTGCTTCATCTGCCGTTGAGTCTTTAGCAATAGTGATTGTTGCTCTGAGTTTACCGCAAATCTGAACGGGAACTTCAATTGTAGCATCAACTGTTTTTGCCTCGTCAAATTCGGGCCACTGAGCTGTTGCAAGCAATCCTTCACCCTGAAGCTCTGCCCAGATTTCTTCTGCAACATGGGGTGCAAAGGGATCAAGAAGTTTAACGAATGTTTTAAGCTCGCCCTTTGTTATTGAGCCTGCTTCATAAATCTCGTTAAGAAGTGTCATAAGTGCCGCAATAGCGGTGTTGAACTTCATATTTTCAATATCTTCCGAAACCTTCTTGATTGTTTTGTGGAAGGAAACCTCGAGTTCTTTTGAGTATTCCTCACCGTCTTTCACGATTTCAAGAAGATTCCAGATTCTGTCAATAAAGCGTTTGCAGCCCTTAACACTGCTTTCGCTCCAGGGAGCTGCTTTTTCGTAGTCACCCATAAAGAGTACATAGGTACGAAGAACGTCTGCACCGAGAGCATCAACAACCTCGTTGGGGTCAACAACATTACCTTTTGATTTACTCATTTTTTCGCCGTCAGGGCCGAGAATAAGACCCTGGGCAGTTCTCTTTGCATAGGGCACATCAAAGGGTACTGCTCCTATATCATAGAGGAATTTATGCCAGAAGCGTGAGTAAATAAGGTGACGGGTAACATGCTCCATACCGCCGTTGTACCAGTCAATGGGTCCCCAGTATTTAAGCTTATCCATATCTGCAAAAGCCTCTGAATTATGGGGATCAATATAACGCAGGAAATACCATGAGGAACCTGCCCACTGAGGCATTGTATCGGTTTCTCGTTTTGCAGGTGCGCCACATTTGGGGCAGGAGCAATTAACGAAGCTGTCAATTTTTGCAAGGGGGCTTTCACCGTCCGAGCCGGGCTGGAAGTTATCAACCTCGGGGAGCTTAAGAGGAAGCTCCTCATAAGGCACCGGAACAATACCGCATTTTTCACAATGAACAACGGGAATGGGTTCGCCCCAATATCTCTGGCGGTTAAATGCCCAGTCTTTCATCTTGTACTGAACACCTTTTTCACCAATACCCTTTTCTTCAAGGAAGGCTGCCATTTTTTCGATTGAATCAACCTTCTTGGTTAAGCCGTTAAGGAAACCGGAGTTCACCATTTCACCGTCACCGGTATATGCTTCAACGCTGATATCTCCGCCCTTGATAACCTCGATAATATCAATACCGAATTTCTTTGCGAATTCGTAGTCACGCTGGTCGTGAGCAGGCACCGCCATAATGGCGCCTGTACCGTAACCCATCATAACATAGTCAGATATGTAGATAGGTATTTTCTTGCCGTTTACGGGATTGATTGCCTCAAATCCCTCAATACGCACACCTGTTTTATCTTTTACAAGCTGTGTTCTTTCAAATTCGGTTTTCTTTGCACACTCGGCTCTGTAAGCCTCAATATCCGCCATATTGCCGATTTTGTCGGCATATTTATCAATAAGAGGATGCTCGGGTGCCATAACCATAAAGGTAACACCGAAAAGAGTATCGGGACGGGTTGTATAAATCTTCATTTTTTCGTCAGTGCCGTCAATTTCAAAATTAACAAAAGCACCTGTTGATTTACCAATCCAGTTCACCTGCTGAAGCTTTATGTTGGGAAGGTAATCTACCTTTTCAAGACCCTGAAGAAGCTTATCTGCGTATTCGGTAATACGAAGATACCAGACATCCTTTGATTTCTGCACAATATCCGAGTGACAGATGTCACATTTACCACCCTGAGAATCCTCGTTTGAAAGCACAACTTTACATGAGGGGCAGTAGTTTACGAGAGTTTTGTCACGGAAAACAAGTCCGTTTTCAAACATTTTAAGGAAAATCCACTGTGTCCATTTGTAGTAATTCTCCTCAGTAGTATCAACAACTCTTATCCAGTCAAAGGAGAAGCCTACCTTTTTAAGCTGTGAAGAGAATTTCTCAATATTCATATCCGTAACCTTACGGGGATGAATACCTGTTTTTATCGCATAGTTTTCTGTGGGAAGACCGTAAGCATCAAAACCGATGGGGAAAAGAACATTATATCCCTGCATTCTTCTTTTACGGGAAATAACCTCAAGACCCGAATAAGCTTTGATATGACCAACGTGCATACCCGCACCGCTGGGATAAGGGAACTCAACAAGGCCATAGAATTTAGGCTTGTCGGAATTGTCCTGAGCGTGGAAAACACCCTCGTCCTCCCATTTTTTCTGCCATTTCTGTTCAACGGCTGAAAAATCGTATTTCATTAAAATCCTATCCTTTCTGTATGTAAAACCGAGATTGTTCCCGGCTATAATTTACAAATATTATCAATCCAAAAGCTGACTGATATCAATAATCTTTGCATCCTCCCAGAGTCTTTCAAGATTATAATAGTTTCTTGCTTCCTCTGTAAAAATGTGGGCTACGACACCCGCGTACTCTAAAATAACCCAACCTGTGGCTCTTCCCTCTATATGGTCAGGCTTCATACCTGCTTCTTCAAGCTGAAATTCAACCTCATCCGCAAGGGCTCTGATATGTGTATTTGAATTACCTGTTACTAAAACGAAATAATCGGCAACTATTGTAAGCTCATCAATCTTTATAACTTTAATATCGTTACCTTTTTTATCGTCAAGAGCTTTGACTATTTTTTTAACTGTATCCGAAATCATGCTTTACTCTCCTGATTTTTTCTTTGCAAATTAAACATAGCATCATCGAATGCCAGCACAGTGTCGGGATGTATTACCAGATTTCTTTTTATAAGGTCCGTTATGGTAAACCCGAGTCCTTCAACAATGGCTTCGTCAAGACTGCGTTTCGCTTTTTCGCGCATAATGTCAACGCCCTCATAGTCACGCTCAGCACTGATAAAATCCGCTATAAAAACCACCTTTTCAAGCAGCGACATACCTTTTCTTCCCGTAGTGTGGTATCTTATGGCGTTAAGCATATCCTCATCCTCAATACCAAACTCGTTCTTCGCAAAAACGCTGCCGCATATTGCGTGGTAAAGCTTAGCCACATCCAGCTCGTACTCTGTAAGCTCAACTCCGTTTTCCAGCATATAAGAAAGCTGAAGTCCTGCAGGCTCATCCTTGCAACAATCGTGCACAAGTCCCACCGTATAGGCTTTTTCAGGGTCGCAACCGTAAATGAGCGCAAGTTCTCTCGCAGACTCGGCAACATTCAAAGAGTGAATAAACCGCTTCTCGCTGAGTTTTTTTTGCAGAATTATTTTATACTGTTCATCGCTCATAAATACAACCCCTTTTCCTTTATATACAAGGCAACCGCCTCGTCAAGATGCTGAAATGAATTGTTTCTGACATTTTCACGGATTATTGTCGAACTGATTTCTATGGGCACGCTTTCGCAGAAAATCACTCTGTCCTCATCCAAATTCAGAACATTCCGTGCAAAGCTTTTCATATTATCAAGCTCTTCGAGTTTTTTTGTTCTGCAAGCCGCCACAATTTTACTCATATGTGCAATCTCATCATGCTTATACCATTTGTCAAAGGATAAAAACATATCGTCACCCATAAACAGATACAATTCTGATTGGGGATAAATCTCCTTTACCCTTCTGAGTGTATCAACCGTATAGCTTTTACCTCCACGGCTTATTTCTATATCACTCACTTCAAAAAGAGAATCATCAAAAGCAATCTTACACATCTCATACCTCTGGGTCGGTGTAGCACCCGAGGTGTTTTTGAAGGGTGACATTGCAGTGGGAATTATCAGAACCTTTTCGGCACCGCAACTTTTGGCCAGATTTTCCGCAAGGAGCTTATGACCCTTATGAGGTGGGTCAAATGAGCCTCCGTAAACCGCTATTTTTTTCATAAATTAATACATTACAACAGTCTGCAATTCCAGATCGCCTCTGTATGAGGTGATTTTGATTTTTACACGTTCAACTTCAACGGGGGTAATTTTGTGTATTCTCTTATAGCCGATAACTCCGCCTGAGCCTACCTTTTTAAATTTACCCGTTCCTTCGTCAATATACAGTTCATAGCCTTCCACATGTTGACCGTTCACTATATTTTCCATCATCACGAACTTATCAAACATATCCTTCTGAGAAAGGGTTATGGTAAGCTCGGGTTCAGTATCATCCGCAGCAGGACGCCAGGTTTTAGTTTCGTCATCATCGAAAAGGTTTTTAACATCATACTCAGGCGAAAGTGTACTGCTTGCGGTAATTTCACCTATCCGGGAAACCTTATATGTATATGCTCTCCTCAAATCAACACCGAAGGCCTTGAGAATCTGATAATCCATCTGGGCAAACTTACCGTTTTTCATAGGCGGAACACCCACCATCAGACCACAGTTATTGCCCACGGATTCAAGATATATTTTCTGAAGTCTGTCCTTGGTTTTTGCGGTGTATTCATCATCCTTGTGATAATACCATCTGTCACGCATTGATATACAGACTTCACAAGGATACCAGATAAACTCACTATCTTTTTTAATTGCTTTACGAGAGCCCAGGTCTCTTTCGAATTTTTCTTCTTTTTGGAAGAAGCGTTTTTTCTTTACTTCCTTACTGCGTTTGAACGCACTGTATATACTGTGTCTTTCGGGCACTACGCTCCATTCATTCTCGCGGATAACTCCCCATTCATTGCCGTACCAACGCACATCGGGACCTACCATGGCAATAACTGCGTCGGGCTGACATTCTCTTACAACATCATAGTAACCCTGCCAGTCATATTCCTGAACATTGCCGTCTTTATCCGCCTCTGCAGCGCCGTCAAAACGCACATAGAAAATATCGCCGTATTTTGTAAGCACCTCACGAAGAAGAGCTTTGAAATAGTTGTTATATTCTTCACCCTTGCCATATGATTTCTCGTGGCGGTCAAGGGGTGATATTGCGATACCGAATTTAATCCCCTGCTTTTTACACTCCTCGCTCAGAAGGGCAACAATATCCCTTGATTCAACCTCCCAGTTAACGGAGCTTTCAACAGAGTAATCCGTATATTGCGAATACCAGAGGCAAAAGCCGTCATGGTGCTTTACATTGAGCACCATACCCTTAAAGCCCGATTCTTTAAAGAATGTAACCCACTCTTCTGCATTAAATTCTTCGGGACAAAAGTTAAGGGGATTAACGGTTCCGTCAGTCCACTCTGCGTTTACAACAGTAGCAAGACCAAAATTAATAAAACCGTAAAACTCGGTTTTCTGCCATTCAACTTGTCTTGCAGAGGGCTTTACCTCCGCAGCTATTTCATAGGGTTTCATAAAAAATCCTTTCGGTTTTTGTTTTTTTATTTTTTATTTGCCTTCATCACAATTTGTTGCCACAATATCCACACCGAGACCGAGAATATCTTTGATAATAACATCACCGATTTTTACGGGTGCTTTAACTGTAACTGAGTTTATGACATCCATACACTCAAACATCTTATCCTTAGGTACGGGACCCGAGGATTTAACAGGTACCACCGGATGAACACCGTTTTCCAACTTAACGCTTGTAGTAAGGCTTCTTACCGGGTTTGTGATTTCAGCACGGGCGTAAGCATCACCGCGTTTACAAGTGTTACCCGTAACCGCTACAACCTCGCCGTTTTCTATTTCAACTTCAATAGGGCATCCTAAAGGGCAGGATACACAAATAAGACTTTTCTTCATTTCTCCCACTCCTTATTTTTCAATGCGAACTGTAATTTCGCTGTTTTTGTTCATTTTCTTAAGCATTTCGGGTGTAATAACTACATTTTCCATTTCGCCGGGAGCAAGCTTGACTTTCTTTCTTGATGAAAGAATTTCGCCGTCACACTCGACCACAACCTTTGCACCCTTATAAACATCGGCAACACGGAAGTAAAGCTTGAGCTGCTCTTCACTCTCAATATTAACTCTCTGAGGAACAATATAGCGCACACCGTCAACACCCTTTGTGTTGATAAATGTACCCTCTTTTTTCTTGCCGAAAATGTAGTTTGCCGCACCCTTACCTGCAATCTGACTTTCCTCGGTAACATAGTCAACAAGGTCATGCACCTGTAAAACATTACCGCAAGCGAAAATGCCGGGTCTGAGAGTTTCTCTGTACTCGTCAACAACGGGACCGTTTGTTACTCTGTCGAGTTCCACACCCACATCCTTTGAGAGCTCGTTTTCAGGAATAAGACCAACGGAAAGAAGAAGTGTATCGCACTCAATATATTCCTCCGTTCCCGGAATGGGTTGTAATCTTTCATCCACATTTGCTATGGTAACGCCCTCAAGTCTGTCTTTACCGTGAGTTTTAACTACTGTGCAGCTAAGCCTTAAGGGAATACCGAAATCGTCAAGGCACTGAACAATATTTCTTGTAAGACCGCCCGAATAAGGCATAAGCTCACAAACAACCTTTACCTGTGCACCTTCAAGAGTCATACGGCGCGCCATAATAAGACCAATATCACCCGAGCCTAAAATAACGACCTTTTTACCGGGCATATAGCCGTCAATATTAACATATTTCTGTGCAGTACCTGCAGTCATAATACCCGAGGGTCTTGAACCGGCAATAGAAAGTGCACCTCTTGGTCTTTCACGGCAACCCATAGCGAGAACTACCGCAATTGCCTGAAACTGCATAAGACCTTCATTATTATTAACCGCCGTAACAACGTTATTCTCAGAAACATTGAGAACCATTGTATCGGTAAAAACATCAATATCAGTGTTTTTAACCTGTTCTATAAATCTGCCCGCATACTCGGGGCCTGAAAGCTCCTCGCCGAAATAGTGAAGGCCGAAGCCTGTGTGTATGCACTGTTCAAGAATACCGCCGAGAGTTTCGGCTCTTTCGAGAATAACTATTTTTTCAACGCCCTCGGCTTTTGCCGAAAGGGCTGCAGCCATACCGGCAGGACCGCCGCCGACTACAACTAAATCATAATTCAACATCTGCCCCGCCTCCTTATTTGGTTCTGTCATACATAATCCGTGACTCGCCGCCGAATTTTGTAATTTCATTCATAGGTATGCCTAATTCACGGGCAAGAATTTCTACAACCTTACTGCCGCAGAAACCGCCCTGACATCTGCCCATACCGGCTCTTGTTCTTCTCTTGACGCCGTCAACATCGCGGGCACCCGCAGGAGCGTTAATGGCATCTATAATTTCGCCCTCGGTAATTGTTTCGCAACGACAAACAATTCTGCCGTAGGCTTTGTTCTTCTTGATGAGCTCCGCTCTTTCCTCAGTACTCATATGGCGGAAACGCACGGGCTCCGGACGAATGGGATTGAAATCAGCCTTCTTTTCCATACCGCCGGTAAGCTCGTTCATAATCCCCTCAACCATTTCTGCAATTGCAGGTGCAGAGGAAAGACCGGGTGATTCAATACCTGCAGCATTGATGAAGTTTTTATTCATCTTTGATGAACCGATTACAAAATCGTCCGATACAGGATGTGCTCTGTTACCGCTGAACGAGGTAATTGCGTTTCTTAAAGAAACCGCAGGCACACTCTTTATTGCGGAAGTGAAGATTTTGTTAAGACCGTCGGGAGTGGTAGCCACATCGTCACCGTCGGGAATATCATTTGCAGACGGTCCTACAATAAGATTTCCGTCAACAGTGGGTGAAACCAGAACTCCCTTGCCCATTTTTGTGGGACACTGGAAAATAGTACGGCTCACAAGTGTTCCCTGGGATTTATCAAGAAGATAATAATCACCGTGGCGGACAATTATTTCAACCGAATCATCACCGATAAGATTTGCAATTTTGCCGGAATAAACACCTGCGGCGTTTATCACATAGCGGGCTTTTATTTCACCCTTTGTGGTATCAAGGGTAAATTCATCATTGTTGAATTCAATATTTTTTACTTCGCAGTTTCTTATGAACTCCGCGCCGTTTGTTACGGCATTTTCAACGCCTGCAATAGTAAGCTCATATGGACAGACTATTGACGATGTAGGAGCCACAAGAGCACCCTCGGCAGTATCACCTATATTGGGTTCGAGAGCTTTCAGCTCATCTCTTCCCACAACACGCAATTCAGGTACTCCGTTTTCTTCACCGCGTTTTAAGAGCTCTTCAAGGTGTGGCATTTCATCCTCTGAGAAAGCCACAACGAGAGCACCGTTATTTTTTAAAGGAACATTAAGCTCGCTGCAGACCTTTTTCATAAGCTCCACTCCGCGAACATTAAGCTTTGCTTTAAGTGTTCCGGGCTTTGCATCAAAGCCTGCGTGAACAATGGCACTGTTGGCTTTTGTTGCACCCATTGCACAATCGTTGCATCTTTCGAGAAGCGCAATCTTTATGTTGTACTTTGAAAGTTCCCTTGTAATAAGTGAACCTACAACGCCTGCACCGATTACAGCAACATCGTACTTCATTAAAAACATCTCCTTAGCCGCATTCTAAAAATTAATCAGTTTATTATATCATACTACTCCCGCAAAAATCAACCCATTATAATGTATATTATCCCCATTTTAAGTCGTTTTTCACCTTGTTTTTTATTGCGTTTTGGTGTATCATAATTAGTTAGAATATATCCACGAGGTAAAAGTAATGAAAAAGACTGAATTATTAGCCCCCGCAGGGGATATGAATTGCCTTATTTCCGCCGCAAGATTCGGTGCGGATGCAGTATATATAGGCGGTCCCCTTCTTCAGTTACGCGCGGAGAAATCCGCTTTTTCGGAGGAAGAAATAGACACCGCCGCCAAATATCTTCATTCATTAGGTAAAAAGCTTTATGTGACGGTAAACAGTTTCACAAAAAACAGCGAAATTGAGCCCTTGAAAGCATACGCGAAAAACCTTTATGCTCTGGGTGTTGATGCTGTAATTGTTGCGGATTTAGGTGCTTTAAGAGCAATAAAGCAGGCGGAGCCCCGACTTGAGGTGCATATAAGCACTCAGGCTAACTGCTGCAACTATTCATCGGCTCTGGCATATTACGAATTAGGTGCATCAAGAATTGTTGTTGCCCGTGAAATGACCATTGACGAAATCGCTGAAATGCACTCAAGAATCCCTGATGAGCTTGAAATTGAGGCTTTCGTGCACGGTGCTATGTGTATGGCTTATTCGGGCAGATGCCTTATTTCATCATATATGAACGGCAGAAGCGGAAACAGAGGCGAGTGCACTCAGCCCTGCCGTTGGGAATACTACCTTGTGGAAAGAAACCGACCCAACGAATACCTTAAAGTAGAGGAATATGACGACCACTCTGCGCTCCTTTCTTCACACGATATGAAGGCGATTTCATTCCTGGATAAATTACAGGAAGCAGGCGTTGATTCCTTCAAAATTGAGGGCAGAATGAAAACGGAATATTATGTTTCCCATGTTGTAAACGCTTACAGACGCGCTATAGACAAAACTGCGCCCATCGAGCTTCTTGACGCTGAACTCAACGCCATAAGCCACCGTCCCTACAACAGCGGTTTTTATTTCGGAAATCTTGTACATGACCACAAAAATGACGGTCTTTACCATTGGGATTGCACCTTTGCAGGAGTTGCTCTGGAGGACTGCACCGACGGCAAATTAAAAATACAGCAACGCAACTTTTTTAAACTCGGCGACAATATTGAAGTTCTTTCTCCCGAAAGCTTCGGTATGGCGTTCACTTGCACGAAAATAATAAACGAAAACGGCGAGGAATGTGAGACTGCCTGCCATCCTCAGGAAATACTTACCCTTGAATGCAGTGCAGATGTTAAAAAAGGCGATATTTTAAGAGTACGAACCGAAAAACAAAAAATCATTACCGATATTTAACAGATGAAAAATTACGAAATTCTTGCCCCGGCAGGGGCTTATGAACAGTTGCGTGCGGCTGTAATCTGCGGTGCAGATGCAGTCTATCTCGGTGCAGGTAATTTTAACGCAAGGCGCAACGCTCAAAACTTCACATCTGACGATTTAAACGAGGCGGTAAAATACTGTCATCTTCGCAAAGTCAAGGTATATGTTACCCTTAACACCCTTATTTTTGACAAGGAATTACCTGAGCTTTATGAAACCGTAAAAAGCATTGCCCTTAGCGGTGCAGATGCGGTTATTGTCCAGGACCTTGCCGTAGCAGAGGCTGTCAGAAAAATATGCCCCGACTTGCCCCTTCACGCCTCCACACAGATGGCGGTGCATAATGTTTCAGGTGCCCTGTTTCTTCAGAATCTTGGTTTCACAAGAATAGTTCTTGCACGGGAATTATCCCTTAACGAAATGAAGGAAATCCGAAAAAATGTTACTGCAGAGCTTGAGGCTTTTGTTCACGGTGCTCACTGTATGAGCGCTTCGGGTAACTGTTATCTGTCGGCAATGCTCGGTGAAAGAAGCGGTAACAGAGGGCTTTGTGCGCAAGGCTGCCGTCTTAACTGGAAAAACACCCACGGCAGAGAATTTGCCCTTTCCCTCAAGGATATGTCATATCTGGACAACATCAATGAATTAGCTGAAATCGGTATCGAGTCATTTAAAATCGAGGGCAGAATGAAACGCCCCGAGTACGTAGCCGCATCCGTTTCGAGTCTGAAGAAGGCTTTAAACAGTGAAAGATACGATAAAGAAATGCTCAGAAGCATCTTTTCCAGAAATGGCTTCACTGACGGATATCTTAAAGGAAACCGCAATGTTTCAATGTTTGGATACAGAGGTAAGGATGACGTTACTTCTGCTCAGAATGTATTAAAAAATCTCGAAAAATTATACAGCGAGGATATCAGACCTCTCGGGATTGAAATGACACTCACACTCGAAAAAGACAAGCCCTCACAATTAGATTTATTTTCAGAGGGAAAAAGAGTTTGCGTACTTGGTGATGTGCCTGAAGCTCCGAGAAACGCTCCACTCCCCAAGGAGATTGCGGAGCGAAATCTCAATAAATTGGGAAACACATCCTTTCATCCCCGAAGCACAGAATTTTTCAACAAAGATAATCTTACCCTTTCCGCATCGTCAATTAACGCATTGCGCCGTGACGGTATAGAAAAATTAGAGACACTCATTACTGAAAACACAAGGAAAATCAATGACATTACACCGACAGAACCCGTTCCCTATCACCCGTTGCAAAAATCAAAAGCAAGGGTAAGATTTGAGAAGTTTTCCCAACACTCGGAAATTTTCAGTAACGCACAATTCATAATCCTTCCCATTGATGAAATACTAAGGAACAAGGAAAAAACAGCTAAAATCGCTGATAAAATTATTGCTGAGTTGCCCGAACTCATTTATCCCGAAACTGAGAAAACCTTACCCGAAAAGCTCACACGGTTAAAAGAAATGGGCATTACAAGGGGCTCAACGGGCAATATAGGCGGTGTAGCCCTTCTTAAGAAAGCAGGCTTCATGGTTCATGGTGCTCACGGTTTAAATATAACCAATACCCACGCCCTTGATTTTTATAAAAATCAAGGTCTGAAAGATGTAGTAATTTCTTTTGAGGTCACCGAAAAAATCATTAAACGCGCAGGCGGCGACCTGCCCAGAGGTATATATGTTTACGGGCATTTACCACTTATGCTTATGCGCGCGTGTCCCCAAAAAAGCGAGTCCGGTTGCGGAAGCTGTACCGGACACACACACCTTACGGACCGAAAGAATATTAATTTCCCGTTACTTTGCAGGCAAAAGCAATACTCAGTGCTCCACAACAGTGTTCCGCTTTATATAGGCGATAAAAAGCTTACTGCAACAGATTTCGGCGTTTTATACTTTACAGTTGAAACTGCCGACCAATGCGCTCGTATTTACGAAGCATTTTCAGAAAACCGAACCATCCCGGGTTTAAAAACCAACGGACTTTTTTACAGAGAACTTTTATAAGGAGTTGATTTCATGCCTCAAAAAACCGCAATAATAATCGGTGCGGGTCCTGCAGGTCTCACGGCGGCTTACGAACTTCTGAAAACCACCGACATACTCCCTCTTATACTTGAAGAAAGCGAATTTATAGGCGGTATTTCGCGCACGGCACAGCATAACGGTAACCGTATGGATATAGGCGGTCACCGCTTCTTTTCAAAGAACGAAAAAGTCAATGAAATATGGCAGGAGCTTATGCCGTTACAGGGCTCGCCGTCCTTTGACGATATCAAAACAGGCACCCAAAAAGACCTTAACCCTACGGGTCCCGACCCGGAAACTGACGAAAAGGTTTTACTTATACGAAACCGTGTTTCAAGAATCTATTATTTAAGAAAATTCTTTGATTATCCTATTTCACTGAAGCCTGAAACCTTTATAAATATGGGCTTTTCACGAACATTTAGGGCAGGAATGGGATACTTAAAATCCTGCGTTTCCAAAAAAGATGAAACCTCACTGGAAAACTTCTATATAAACCGTTTCGGCAAGCCTCTTTACGAGATGTTTTTTGAGGATTATACCGAAAAGCTCTGGGGTATAAATCCAAAATATATAGCTGCTGACTGGGGCGCACAAAGAGTTAAAGGTCTCTCACTCACAAAAGCAGTGATAAATGTACTCGCAAAGCCTTTTAAAAAGAAAGAGGATACCGAAACCTCACTTATAGAGCAGTTTTATTATCCTAAAAAAGGACCGGGTCAACTCTGGGAAACCCTCGCCGATGAAATAGAAAAGCTCGGCGGCAGAATATTAAAAAATCATTGTGTAAAAACAATAAATATCCAAAATAAAAAAATTGTAAGTATAGGCACCGAAACACCCGAGGGATTTGTTGAGTACAAGGCTGATTATTATTTCTCCACAATGCCCGTCAAAGACCTTGTGGAAGGTATGGGCGAAGATGTTCCCAACACAGTAAAAGAAGTAGCCGTAAATCTTCCATACCGTGATTTTATGACTGTCGGCGTTCTTGTTGATAAACTCAGACTGGAAAATAAGACAAAACACAAAACCCTCGGCGACATAGTGCCCGACTGTTGGATTTATATTCAGGAGCGCGACGTTAAGCTCGGCAGACTTCAGATATTCAACAACTGGTCTCCTTATATGGTTAAGGACCCTGAAAACACCGTATGGGTAGGTCTTGAATATTTCTGTAATGAGGGCGACGAATACTGGAATATGACCGATGCCGAATTCACCGACTTCGCCATTGATGAGCTTCAGAAAATCGGTATTATTGATAAAGAAGATGTACGGGATACGGTGCGTATCAGAGTAAAAAAAGCATACCCCGCATATTTCGGCACCTACAACGAATTCCACAAAGTGCGCGAGTATCTTGACGGCATAGATAACCTCTACTGCATAGGCAGAAACGGCATGCACCGTTATAATAATATGGACCATTCAATGCTCACGGCTATTGAGGCGGTAAACTGTATAAAGGATAAAAATCTCAGTAAAGCCCGTATATGGGATGTAAACACAGAACAAGAATACCACGAAGAAAAAAACTGCTGATAAACCCGCATGACCATATACACAAAAGTAATAAATAATAGTAACACCTCAAAAAGAGTCGGATACTTAAAGTATTTGGCTCTTTTGTATATATTTGGCGCGTTTTTGCCCACTCGGAGTATCTTTATACACCTTCGGGACCAAAACACGCCATCCTGCAGATTTCTCAACAGTTTTCATCCCATCTTATATATCGTTTTTCCATAAAAACATTCACAAACTTTTTTTGACCGAAATGTTAATAAGTTCATTTCTTCGTCATAATGTTGCAAACTTCGCACCATGCATTGTGCAACTTTCACAAGAAAGTTAAAGCAAATAAAATCAATTTGTGTAACACACGGATAAACTGTAAACACTATCGGTTGTGCAATATGCACAATGTATCCGCGGTCCGTTTGTGCATATTCACTTGACTTTTTCAAAAAAAATGCTATAATAAGCTCATAAATTAAAGGAAAGGAGCCGATAAAAATGTTTGACTATCGCGAAATCAGTAACAATCTTTTAAAAGAGATTGAAGAAGAAAAGGGCTTCTCCTGGAAGAAGCTTGTTAAGATAATCGGTCTTAACGGTATTCTCAGAGATATGGAGTAATCCATATTCTTCAACCGCTTATATCTTCGGACTTCCGTTTCACCCATATTTATCGCTGAAACGGACTCCGAGGTTAATATAAAAACTGTTTCATAAAGCCAAAAACAGCAAGTCGCAAAAATGCGGCTTGTTGTTTTTTTATACAGATTTCAGCCGAAAAGATTATGACTTTTCACAAGCCGAACTTTCTTGACTACTATTATTAATTAGTTTATATTTAATCTATGAATTATACAGCAAAGGAGCTTTCCCCTTATGACCAAAAATGAAGCAAAACAAAAAGCAAAAGAGCTTGTTGCAAAAATGACCGCTGAGGAAAAGATTTCTCAGCTTTTATATAACTCACCTGCCATTGAACGCCTCGGCATAAAGGCATATAACTGGTGGAACGAGGGCGCACACGGTGTTGCACGGAGCGGAACTGCCACCGTATTCCCTCACACAATAGCAATGGCGGCAACTTTTGACCCCGTTCTTATTGAAAAAATCGGTGATGTAATCTCCACAGAGGGCAGAATAAAATACAACAAGCATGTTGAATACAACGACTTTGATATTTTCAAGGGTATCACCTATTGGGCACCCAACATCAACATTTTCCGTGACCCCCGTTGGGGACGCGGCCAGGAAACCTTCGGAGAGGACCCCTATCTCACATCTGTTTTAGGTACATCATTTATCAAAGGCATCCAGGGTGACGGTGACTTTTTAAAGGGCGGTGCTTGTTCAAAGCACTATGCGGTACACTCAGGTCCCGAAAAAACGCGCCACAGCTTCAATGCAATCACAAATGAACACGATCTTTTTGAAACCTATCTTCCCGCATTTGAAAAAACTGTAAAAGATGGTAAAGTTATCGGCGTTATGGGTGCATATAACCGCACCAATAACGAGCCCTGTTGTGCTCACTCATACCTGGTTTCCGACATTCTCAGAAAACGCTGGGGCTTCGACGGCTACTATGTTTCTGACTGCGGTGCATTAAAGAACATTTACACATGGCATAAATACACCGAAACAAAAGCAGAAGCCGCCGCAATTTCCCTTAAACACACCTGCGACCTTAACTGCGGTGAAACCTACGATGCACTTATTGATGCTTATGAGGAAGACCTTGTTACAGAGGAAGATATCACCGCAGCAGCAGAAAGACTTTATATGGTACGTTTCCTTTTAGGTGAATTTGAAGAGGTAAGACCCTATTCCGATATCCCCTACTCAAAGCTTGACTGTAAAGAGCACAGAGAGCTTAATATGACTGCTGCAGAACAATGCCTTGTTCTTCTTCAAAACAAAGACAATTACCTTCCTCTTGATAAAAATACCGATAAGCGTATTGCGGTTGTAGGCCCCAACGCACTTTCCGTAACCGCCCTTGAGGGTAACTACAACGCTTACGCTTCTAAGTATTACCCTGTTGCAGACGGTGTAAGAGAAGTGTTCAGAAATGCCGACATAAGTGTTGAAAAGGGTTGCAACTACTGCTTTGAACAGCTCAACCACTGGAGTGGCTTTAACAATATGTTAAGTGACGGTATTGCCGCCGCTGCTGAAGCCGATATCACAATACTTGCTCTCGGTCTTGACTGCTCAGTTGAAGGTGAAGATACGGGCTTCGATGATGATTATACCGCTTGCGGCGACAAGAGAAGTCTTTTCCTTCCTAAAACCCAGCAAAAATTGGCAGAGGCAGTCTGCGATGTATGTGACAATGTTATTGTTGTGCTCATGTGCGGTAGCTCCATTGATGTTGGTGAAAAGGTAAGAAGCCACGCAAAAGCTGTTATTCACGCCTGGTACCCCGGCTCAATGGGCGGTCTCGCCGTTGCAAGACTTATTGCAGGTGAATTTTCACCCAGCGGTAAATTGCCCGTTACCATTTATAACGGCAACCACGATATTCCCGATTTTAACGATTACAGTATGAAGGGCAGAACATACCGTTACATTGACGGCGACGCACTCTTCCCCTTCGGCTTTGGTCTTTCTTATACTGATTTTGAGTATTCTGATTTTAAAGTTACCGACAAAACTGATGATTTTATCACAGTAAGCTTTAAGCTCAAAAACACAGGCTCAATGAAAGCAAAGGAAATTTCGCAGATTTACGCTTCATATAAGGACAGCAGAACCTACACTCCCCACTATCAGCTTTGTGGGGTAAAAACCACCGAGCTTGAAGCAGGGGAAGAAGCAACCATCACAATGGATATTGATGCATATTGGCTTAAAGCCGTTCTTGAAGATGGTAGCCGAGTAAATCCCGACGGTGAAATTGCACTTTACGCAGGCGGTCATCAGCCCGACAAGGTAAGCACTGCTCTTACAGGTAACGCTTGCGAAAAAATCGAATTAAATTAAGAGGGATAAAAAATGATAAATGTAGCATTAGTCGGCACATGGCACGTGCATTTTCACGGATATGCAAAAGAAGTTGAAAATAACCCCAACTGTAAAATCACCGCCCTTTGGGATAACGATATTGAAAAGGGTAAAGAAAAGGCAGCGGAGTTTAACTGCGAGTTTGTTGAGGATTACGATGAGCTTTTAAAAAGAGAAGATGTTGATGCCGTTATGATCTGCACCTCAACAGATTTACATCACGATGTAATAAAAAAAGCCGCCGAAGCGGGCAAACACATTTTCACGGAAAAAGTACTTTGCTTCACCGAGGCCGATGCTCTTGATGTTGCAAAAGCCGTTAAAGAAAACGATGTTAAATTCCTCATATCCTTCCCCTGGCGTGGAAAAGGCGACTTCATCTGGATGAAAGAGGCTGTTGACTCGGGGCTTATAGGCGAAGTAAACTACTGCCGTATGCGCAACGCCCACAACGGCACTCTTGCAGGTTGGCTTCCCGAAACATTTTATGACCCGAAAACCTGTGGCGGCGGCGCAATGATGGACCTTGGCGCACACTCAATGTACATTCTGAACTGGCTTATGGGTGAACCCCAAAATGCAAGCTCCGCTTTTACAAATGTAAGAGTAAAAACCGTTGAGGATAACGCTGTTACGGTTCTTACATATAAAAACGGCGCAATCGGAGTCAGCGAAACGGGCTTCGTCGCTTCCAACAATCCCTTTGAATTGGAAATTGTAGGTGACAAGGGCACAATCCTTGCAGGTGGATTTTTAAATAAACTCTGCTACAATGTGGGCGACGGCTGGATTTTCCCCAACACCCCGAGAGATAAAGAAAGACCCATCGACTTGTGGGTCAAATCAATCGTTGAGGACACCCCCACACCCTACGGCATAGACGACGCGGTAGCTCTCTCAAAAACAATGGAAATGGCATACAAAAATCCTCTCGTTTAAAACGAGAGGATTTTTGTAACTAAGTTTGCTTATAGCAAGTGAAGTTACTGAAACGCGTAATTCACTACTGACTGATAATCCACAATATCAATCACCCCATCCCGGTTGGTGTCACCCGCGTGGAAATAATTTCCCGACAGCTCTTTATGCCCGTTTACTACTTGCTCCGTTGCAGAGGCGTCAATAACGTCAACTGCACTGTCACCGTTAATATCACCTTCAACAATCAAAGTGTACATTTCCGATATAGTAGAATTTTTATAAACAAAAAACATTGAACCGGTACCGTAAAATTTGCCCGATAAATTACCAAAAGAAGCTATGTCATCAACTGTTATTGTTTTTTGAGTACCAACTATATTTGACAAATCTTTTTGAGCAAATTGAGTAGTGTAAATGAGTTTGTTTTCAAAATCAATTTCAGTTTTATCTTTAGCAAACATATAATATGTTTGATTTTGGCAGACCGAGCTTGTTATATCAAACTCGTTAACAACTTCACCGAACTCATCTATATCTGTACTGGTCATTTTACAATAATAATACGGATATTGTTTGTATTCATTTGGCTTAAAATTTTTGTCAGTTGCACCTTCGATAACTTCCCCTGCATAATTGTTATTGTAGTATGAACCGTACCATTGATATTTCCTATTAAATCCATAAGCACCGAAAGTAATTGATTCATCACCATCGCAAAATGCACTTGGCACATCCTGGTGTAAAGCTGTGTTTTCATCTAATGCAATAAATGTTGCACCATTATCCGTTGCCCAGTTTTTAACATATTCATTATATTCTGAAGCATAGACAGTATAGGTATCTTTTTCAGGATGCGTGAGTGAACAACATTCAGTTAATGTTGATGGCAAAACCATAGTAACATCCTTTTTTGTGGTTTCATAGTCATTAGAGCTTGGTAAACTCTTTATAGTTTTAACTTTTGAGAATTCGAGCAATTCCAAGCCACACTGCATGTTGTTATCACAATCAAACGTTCTGGTATTAATTTTTTCCACAAGTGATAAATCCAGAGCAATGAGACTACCACAAGCCTGGAATTGGCCACCTTCCGAACCTCTAATTCCATGCAGTGCTTTAAGTTTTGGGGCGTAGAAATCAGTTAAAAGCCAGCATTGTTGAAAACCAAATATATACACTTGTTCCAACTCCGGTAAATAGGCATATCGTAAAGAAGATTTAGAAAAAGCATAGTGTTTAATTTCTTTTAATTTAGGAAAATTGACCCCTTCTAGAGTCCATGTTGAAGCAAAGGCATACATACCGATTCTTTCAAGATTGGGGAAATCAACACAAGCTACACCACATGAAGCTAAAGCATAGTCTTCTATGCTGGTTATACCTTCACCTTCAACAAACAATATTGTTTCATTTAATTTAAAACATTCCCAAGGTATTGTTGTTACCGCCTCCGGAAAACGAACGCCTAAAAGATTTTTATCACAGTTTTTATCAAATACATTTGCATCAACACTTGTAACTTTTATGTTGTTTATTTCGTCAGGAATAATAAGGTCTACTGCCGTTCCGGTATATGATGTAATCATACCCGATTCATCAATTGTAAACATATCATCTGTTCCCATAGTGGTGACACGGTAATCCCGATAATCAAGATTACTTCTGTACTTTCCATCTTTATATACTCTTACATTAACAGACACAGATTGAGTCAAAACAATAGGTTCTTCATACACCATATATTCATAAATTGCTGGGTCAGTATCATTCAATGTATAGCGAATTTCACAGCCTTCGGGTGCATCTAATTCTACAACTATTTTTTCGTGATATTTTCCTTCGGGAGTAACAAAGGATACCGTAGGCAATTGTTCAAAACCACAAGCGGCAATAGCATTCAAAACACCTGTACCGTATAAATGGTTAATATCTTTAACATTAAAGGGTGATGCTGTAGAGGTTATTCTTTCTCTCATTTCGTCTGGTGTAGCATCAGGAAATAATGTTAAATACATTGCACAGACGCTTGCTACCATTGGCGATGAGAAAGATGTACCCGATGCATATCCATATCTATTTCCTGTTGCAACCATTGGAAGGTCGATTCCTGGTGCACACAAAGCTACATTATCGCCATAATACCCACCATACGGCATATTGTTGTCTGCGGAAGATGATATACTGAAGCTATATGGTGAACAGTCGGGAATGGTCGGAAAATTAGCTGTGTTATCACCACCGTTTTCCACAGCAGACGTTATTAATATGCCTGATTTATAGACATCTTCCATTACTTCAAGACAATATGTAAAATCATCTATCTCACCTGTGCAACCAAAGCTCGTGCTTATTATATCAACACTGTCTTGCTTCGCTTTCAACATAGCAGTTGCCACTCTTACTAAGGTAGCCATGTTTTTGGAACTAAAAATTTTGTAAACAGCAACATTTACGTTGGAGGGTGTGTTGTCAACTATTATACTTGAAACAGCATTTCCGTGCCAATCATCATATTCACATGCCTCGCTGTTCCAATCTCCAATACCGGTTGCATTGTAATAAGTTCGATTAATCCTATCTTTTAAAAACTCATTTTCTATTTCAACACCAGTATCTAAAACTCCAACTACAATTTCCCTTGTGCCTAAATTGCTATCCTCAATATATTTTTTGACATCATAAGTACCGCTTGCGTAACCGCCCCAGGATTCAAGACATTTGGGAACTTCGTGGGGGTCTTCCTCGCTTGTTAAAGTGACACCTCCATTTCGAAGATAAACAGGAGTATCAATATCGACATCTATAATATAGCTTGTATTTTTGTATTGCTCATAAGCTACTTGTGTATCTTGTTCATTTTCAAACTGAATTATATAGTAATCTTTATATCCGCTTACTATTTCAAC
>JAZQLZ010000013.1:0-38927 GCA_045543075.1 Acutalibacteraceae bacterium | reverse complement strand
ACGCTGTTATATTTTGACCAAGAGATAAGCGGGTCAATGGCAGGATACTTTCTTGCATCCGAACGTTCACGGGAAAGACCGTGGAATGCACCAACAACCTTTAAGGTTGCCTGTGTTACAGGCTCCTCAAAGTTGCCGCCTGCAGGGGATACGGTACCGCCGATAGTAACGGAACCGGTACTGCCGTCAGGTAAACGTACATAACCTGCTCTTTCGTAAAATGCCGCAATATAGGATTCGAGATATGCAGGGAAAGCCTCTTCTCCGGGAATTTCTTCAAGTCTGCCCGACATTTCACGCATCGCCTGTGCCCAGCGAGATGTTGAGTCTGCCAACATAAGAACATCAAGACCCATTTGGCGATAGTACTCGGCAAGTGTTACCGCAGTATAAACCGAAGCTTCACGGGAGGCAACGGGCATAGAGGAAGTATTGCATATAATAATGGTTCGTTCCATAAGCGAACGTCCGGTTTTGGGATCTGTTAACTCGGGGAACTCAGTGAGCGTTTCAACAACTTCACCGGCACGCTCTCCGCAGGCGGCGATAATAACTATATCTACATCCGCATATTTCGATGTGGTATGCTGTAGTACCGTTTTACCTGCACCGAAAGGTCCGGGAGTGCAATAGGTTCCGCCTTTTGCTACAGGGAAAAAGGAGTCGATAAGCCGCACCTTGGTTTCCATTGTTTCGATAGGTGCCAATCTCTCACTATAGCTTTTTACCGCACGTTTAACAGGCCACTTAAACGACATCGATACGGGTATTTCGCGACCTCGTTCATCGGTTAAAACCGCAATCGTTTCTTTAACGGTGTATTCGCCCTTGTCGGCAATAGATTTTATTGTATAGTTTCCCAGCAGATAAAAGGGAACAAAAATTTTATGCGTAAACGGGCCTTCGGGAACGGTTCCGATGTATTCGCCCGCACGAACAATATCACCAACCTTCACAGTCGGTGTGAACTCCCATTTCTTTTCGGTATTAAGTCCGTCTGCGTAAATTCCTCTTTCCAAAAACCAGCCTGCTTGCTCTGCTAAAACAGGAAGCGGATTTTGCAGTCCGTCATATATCTGACCGAGCAAACCGGGGCCGAGATCTGCCGAAAGCATATCTCCCGTAAATTTAACCGTATCCCCACATTGAATACCATCGGTCATTTCATAAACCTGCACTTGAGCAGTATTGCCTTTTATACGGATAACCTCGCTTTTAAGGGCGGTGTCCCCCGCAAAAACATAGCATATTTCGTTCATAGAAACATTGCCGTCAAACTCTACCGACACCAGGTTTCCGTTTATGCTTACTACCTTTCCTTTATTTTCGGTCATTGTTTTGCCTCCAACCTATCTCCATTTAAAATAGAGTCGTATATATTTTTGTATGCTTTTTCTCCGCTCTTTGTATCAAACTGCCTCATGCGAAGAAGCAATTTTAATTTTAGTCCGTAATAGAAAATATAATCCTCAGAAAAGCTATCCATAGGCCTTAGCGTTTCTAAGAGTTCCAAGCGGTAACTGTTTAGATATTTTTCTGCTTCCATTGGATTTTCGATTTCTGTTGCCGTACTTCCTACCTTGATATATTCCACAGGAAAAGCTCTGTTCTCCGTATCGAATGGTTTCTTCATTTTCTCAGCACGAACTTTACCAAGCGCAAAACGAAGGTTTCTCTCGCTTTCGTTCCAAGCATCAATCAATGCAGAGCCAGAGCTTTCACTGTTTTTGGGAGGTACTAAAGTAAGCTTATTCATCGCCTCCTGCGACCTTTTTCCTAAAAAGCGGTTGCAAAGCTCTGCAAATCGTTCTTCGGTAATCGGAAGCGGAGTATTTTCACTTATTCCATCCAAAGACGGCAACTGCGATATTAAATAATATTCAGCCATATCTATTACTTCGCCTCTTTCAAAAGCTCGGTAACCTTAGGGCTAAGATAATTTGAAAGCATATCCACATCCGCCTCTGCCGAATAATCGTAATATGCGTTGCCGTTATTTACAGCAATGCGGAATCCACCGTCAAAATTATCATTCGCCTTCAAAGTAATACCCTTTAACATTTTTTCTTTAAGAGCTGCCATTAAGGTTTCTTCTAATTTGTTAAGGTCGTGAGTATTCAAAATTACCGCGATATCTTCTGCATCAGGCTTATTTGCCCAGCTTTCAACAATGCTGATAATCAGCCCTGCGAATGCATCCGATGAATATATAGCAGTAACATTTTCGCCAACGATAGCTTTAAGCTCTCTTGTTACACTTTCTTTGAAAGAAATCAGCAGATTACGACCCGCCTGACGAATAGCATCCTCGCTTGATTTCGTCATTCGCTCGGTTTCAGTTCTTGCACCGGCTAAGATTTTATCTGCCTGTGCCTGCGCTTCAGCAATAATCTTTTCAGCATCTGACTTTGCCGCTTCGACTATAGCCTTGGCTTCTGCTTCTGCGGCCTCCGCACCGTCCTTCTTGATCTGCTCAATAAGCTCCTGAAGTTGAACTTCCATAATTCTATCTCCTTTTTATATTTAGATAAATTTACTGCTAAAAAAAACAAAATGGAACCGACATCCTCTGCAGACAGCTGGTTCCATTTACATCTATTATTTTGATTATTATAACACACTCTATTAATTTAGTCAAGTTTTGCAGAAATCTTATAAAACACATATAAAAATGTTTTTTATTCAATCCAAGTATGTCCGTTTAAAAAAGCAAGTTCAAATAAATAGCCGGATAAGTCTATAATACATCCGGCTTTTCTTGTGGCAGTTTGAATATTTAGTTTTAACTGCGTAAGATCAACTAAAAACGTCCCTCCATTCGTATTTAAAGTTGAAAATAGCAGATTTTCACGAAAAGTTTTTGGGAAAAACAGTGAAAACCCCGGTGTTTATGCGGCTTTAAGCGGCTTTTGTGTTATTATTACATCCGCCTCAATTCTTCTCACAACCCCGGTTGCTTTCATATATATCATTCTCCTTAAACTCAAATTATGTTGTTAGTATTTGTGATTAAAGGGAATTTATACTGTGTCAATTTACAATTCGATATAGTTGTGATATAATAATTTTCAATTCAGTTACATCGTTTGAATCAATGATTATTTTATGGAGATTGATTAATGGATTGTTTGGTTAAAATAGTTGTTACTTTCTTTGCCGGAATGGGAGCAGGTCTCGGTACAGGTTTTGCAGGAATGAGTGCCGCAGCTGTGATAACCCCAATGCTGGTTACTTTTCTTGGGATTGAGCCTTATACTGCTGTAGGTATTGCCCTTGCTTCTGATGTGTTGGCAAGTGCTGTTTCAGCATATACTTATCGTAAGAATAAAAATCTGGACGTGAAAAACGGACTTCTTATGATGGGAATTATATTAGTTTTTACCATAGTTGGAAGTTATGTATCAAGTATGGTTCCCTCACATACTATGGGCGGATTCAGTACATTTGTCACACTAATCCTCGGTATCAAGTTTATTTTAAAACCTGTTATGACAACAAAAGCGGAAATGGAAGCGGTCAGCAAAACAAGAAAAATAGTCGGATCTGTGCTATGCGGTATATTTATTGGATTTATTTGTGGCTTTGTAGGTGCAGGTGGTGGAATGATGATGCTTCTTATTCTTACCGGTGTGCTTGGATATGAATTAAAAACCGCAGTTGGCACCAGTGTGTTTATTATGGCGTTTACTGCATTAACGGGCGCTATTTCCCATTTTTCTCTTGGTGATTCACCTGATATTTTGGTTATGGTTTTGTGTGTTGTGTTTACATTTATTTGGGCACAAATTGCAGCTAAGTTTGCTAATAAGGCAAAACCGGAAACTCTTAATAGGGTAGTAGGGGTAGTGTTAGTTGTGTTGGGTATAGTTATACTAGGGTTTGAATATTTTATAAAATAAAGCTAAAGCGAGGTGAATTCACCTCGCTTTTATTATATATATTGAATTTGTACAAATCAGGTTGGACAAAAAGTATCGAAAACCCCAATGTTTATGCAGGCTTAAGTGACTTTTGTGTTATTATAATATCCGCCTTTATACGGCGTACAATCCCTGTTGCCTTCATATAATATTTCTCCTAAATTACAAATATGTTGTTATCTGTATTTTGAGGGGTTTATACTGTGTAACTTTACTTTTTGGAGTATCAGAGATATAATATTGATAGTTATTTGTTTTGGGTGATTAGAATGGATAAATTAGATAAAGAATTATTAAAGACAAATATAGAAAAAGTAGCTTTGTACGACTTTGAGAATAACAAGGTATTTGGTTCGGCATATTGTGTCATCCAAGGATCGGATGAGGTTTATAAAAAATGTTTTGGTACTATGTCTGTTGAAAACTCTGAGCCCGTTACCGAAAATACAATATTTCGTCTTGCTTCTATGACAAAGCCTGTTACGGCAGTAGCAACCCTTATTCTTGTGGAACAGGGCTTGCTTTCTTTGTCCGATAGAGTGAGCGAATATTTGCCGGCATTCAAAGATGTTCATATTACGAAAATTACAGAATCGGGCAGCCTGATAGATTTGGGTAAAGCACAAAATGAAATTACTATTTGTAATCTGCTTACACATACTTCGGGAATCGGTAGTGAGCCTTTGAAGGAGGCTAAAATGACCGACGAAGACAGAAAAGACCTTGATACCACAGTTGAATTTTATTCACGGGTGGGGTTGGATTTTGAACCCGGAACAAGACAGCAATATAGCGGAACGGGCGCTTTTGATGTTTTAGCGAAGATTATAGAGAATGTGACCGGAACTGATTATCTTGATTTTTTAACGAGAGAAATTTTTGAGCCTTGCGGTATGTGGAATACTACTTTTATTCCTACGAAAGAGCAATGGGAAAAGGTTATTGTTATGCACAATAGAGTTGATGGCAAGAATTGTGTTGAGGAAATGATTGAGAATCGTGTTTTTTCTGTTTTTCCGTGTACACATTATCTGGGTGGAGCAGGGTTGGTATCAACCCTTGAGGATTATTCAAAGTTTGCAAAAATGCTTTTAAATAAAGGCAAAACACCAACAAAACAAATTATTTGTGAAGATACATTCAGGTTATTACATACGCCCTTTGTTTCTGAGGATATAATGCCGGGGAACGAAAGATGGGGGCTCGGTGTCAGGGTAATTGTCAGCGAGGATTATGGGGATTTACCGGTGGGAGCTTTCGGCTGGAGCGGAGCTTACGGCACCCATTTCTGGATTGACCCCACAAACAATATTGCTGCGGTGTATATGAAAAACTCACTTTTCGACGGTGGGGCAGCAAACGAATCCGCGCGTAATTTCGAAAAAGCAGTCAGGGAGTCATTGATTTAGTGAAAATATAAAGCGAGGTGAATTTCACCTCGCTTTATATTTTTATCAAAGAAAGTAACTTCATAGCAACGGTTAAAATAACCACAAAAGCAACATTCAAACCTGTGAAAATAAGCAGGTATTTTTTAGTTTGCTTGGGATATAAAATTCTGAATTCGCTGAATGTAATAAGGCTTGCAAGGGATGCTATAAGTGTTCCTGTGCCACCTATGTTTACGCCCAAAAGAAGTGAAGGATAATCGCCGGTGAATTTTGAGAGTAAAATAGCCGAGGGAACATTGCTTATAACTTGGCACGAAAGTATAGATACAATCAAAGTGTCTTTTTCAAGGAGTGTTGACATAAGTGTGTTCACTGCATCAATTCTTGCCAGATTACCCGCAAATATAAAGAAAAAGAAGAATGTACCGAGTAATCCGTAGTCCACCATTTTAAGTGCATCACGGTCAATAAATAAAAGAACAACGGGGATAAGCACCAGACCTACACCAAAGGGAATTATTCTGAAAACGATAAGAATTGAAATGAGGAATAATACTATGTAAAGTATTGTTTTAGGTACATTAAGCTTTTCGGGAAATTTCTCATTTAATGTGAATTTTATGGATTTTACGGGAATACACGCAACTAACAAAAGGGTTACCGCAAGTAAAAATGCGGGAAGCATTATAAGGCAGAATTCACCTGTCGGTATATTAAAATAAG
This sequence comes from Acutalibacteraceae bacterium, assembly GCA_045543075.1. Taxonomy (GTDB): domain Bacteria; phylum Bacillota; class Clostridia; order Oscillospirales; family Acutalibacteraceae; genus DTU089. The sequence continues at coordinate 32,893 of JAZQLZ010000013.1, read as the reverse complement.
AATATAAATAAAGGTTTTGGGGATTTCCGAAGGGGGTCAGCATACCGCCTAAGTTTGCGGATATATTCTGCAACACAAAAAGATATGCCATGTATTTTTCCTGCTTTGCTACCGAAAGCGCAAAATACCCAAGGGGCAAAAAGGTTATAAGCGCCATATCGTTTGCAATAATCATAGAGCCAATAAAGGTAATAACTATAAGTAAAACAAACAACGTGCGTAGGTTCCCCGTCATAATAACAAGCTTTCTCGCAAGAATGGTGAAAAACTTAATGTTTCGGAGTGCACAAATAACCGCCAAAGTTATGAACAGACACGAAAGGGTCTTCCAGTCAAAATAATCAAAATACTCTTTATCCGGCGGAACAAAAAAACAAGAAACAGCCGCCGCCAGTGCCGCAATGAAAAACACAATATTTTTCTTTATGAACCTTAATATTCTCAAACTATCACCATATAATTCCAAATTCACAACCCGCTAATTATATTATAAATAAAAACCAAAGTCAATCGTAGAATTTATCATCCCTGTGCGAAGCATAGGGAGGGGGACCGCACCGAAGCAAAGCGTAGGTGGGGTGGTGGGTAGTTCTCTCTATGTTGTCGTTGATTATGATAAAATGAATTAAATTTAATAGATGATTATTTATTAATTAATTAATTAATTTACATTGTGTTTTCCTTGTGGTATATTAAAACAAGGGCGGTGACATTATGCGTAATTTCTGGGCTTATGTAACTAACGGCGAATATTCTGTGGGATGTACAGGTCGCACGGTTTTTATATACGATAAAGATGATAATGAGATAGCTAAGTTTAAGGATATTACCTACGGTTACACACCGATGTTTTCTCCTGATGGTAAAATAGTTGTAATCAAAACACCGGAAGGACGGTTTGCGGTTTACTCTCTTGAAACCCTTTCGTTAATCAAAAAGTTTCGTTTTTCTAAGGTTGACGGAGCTCAGGATGATGGCTTTTGCTTCTCTCACGACAGTAAGTATCTTATAAATCTTGAGAGACATCAGGATAGTTTGCACTCTGCTGTATCAATTTATGATACAAGTGATTTTTCTTTGGTTAATCGGGTTTTTATTGACGAAACAATAATGTTAAGTACCATTGAATATGATGAGCAATCAGATATGTACTTTGTTTTGGGCTTTGAAAGAGGCACTGAAGGATATGCAAGTAAGTTTTTCGTAGCCCGGCTTGTTGATTTGCAGATTATGAACATTACATATATTCCACAAGAAGAGAAAGAGTTTTATCGACGGTATAAAGATTTGGAAGTTATGGGTTTCACAAAAAAGAAATATCAATGGTCATTTTTTGATTGCAGTTTAGAGGAATTGAAATCTATGAAATGTTCTCTTGCGGAATTATATAAAAGGTACAATTTATGAAATGTAACAATATTTCATAAAAAGGGGGTATAGTATGAAGCTGAAGGTCGGATTATCTGCGGTTTTAGGTTTTGCTTTCGGTTTGGTTACATATTTTATATTGAGGTGTATTGGTGACAGTGACGCTCTTGCTTTTTCGATTATTGGCGGCTTGCTCTTTTACCTTGGTTTGTTTTGCTTTCTTTTGATTCATGGTGAGATGATGGATAGAAGGTACACTAAATTTGAAAAAGAACTTACTTCACCCGTTTTTTATAAAACCAACGGTAATTTTAATTTGGGAAACGGGAAAATAAAAAATGGCAACATTTATTTTTGTGAAGCCGGTATAGTGTGCGTTTGCTTGGATGAAAAGCCTTATACATTGGACGAGATTTTGCTGAGAGATATAGAAAGATATCAGTTTGATGATATACATTTTAATATCTTCACAAAAGATGGGCGAGTATTCGTTTTATCGATGCCCGATGTTGAAAAAGTTATAAATGTTCTGAAAAAGAAAGACTGGATATAATAATAAAAAACACTTTTATTTTCCGTTTTCATTGTGTTATAATACACCACGATAATTAATTATAGGTGGCGAATCAGATGTTGGATTTTATTAAAGGCTTGCCGTGGGAAAAAATTGTGACAGTTGCGGTTTTGACTGTTGTTTGCCTGGCAGCGATTAAAATAATCTTGTTTCTTTTCGATAAGTTCGTTAAAAAGGTTAAGCTGGATGCACTTGTTTGTAAAATACTTCGTATTGCGGTTAAGGTGCTCTTGCTTTTTGTTTCGCTTGTTATTATTTTGGGAAGCCTCGGCATCTCGGTTTCGTCGCTTGTGGCGGCATTGTCCGTGGTGGGCGTTGCTTTTTCTCTTGCGATACAGGGCTTTTTGTCAAATGTATTTGGCGGTATCCAGATTATTACAAACCAACCCTTCCACATTGGTGACTATGTGGATGCAGGTGGTGAATCGGGAACTGTCCGTGAGGTTGGCTTGTTTTACACAAAGTTAGATACCCCTGATAAAAAGCTTATCAGAATTCCCAATAGCGTTATTGCAAATTCAAATATTACCAATTATTCCAGCGCAACCAATCGTCGTGTGGATATAACCGTTACTGCATCATATGACGATGATATCGAAAAGGTAAAATCCGTTTTATTACAGCTGCTTATGGAGCATCCCTTGGTTTTAAAGGAAGGTGAGCTGGCGCCCGTGGTTCACGTCAGTAGCTACAATCCAAATGATATTGGCTATATTATGCGTGCCTGGTGTGCAAGCGGTGATTACTGGACGGTATATTTTGATATAATGGATTCAATTAAACCAACCTTTGACAAAAATGGTATAACGATCACATATCCCCATGTTAACGTTCATATGGCTAAATAATAAAAGCAGAGTGGATTTCCACTCTGCTTTGTTTTTAGTGTGAAGCTTTATCAAGGTTTTCTGATTGTAAAGTTAAGTCCCAGTGCCGCTACCGCTAAAGCGAGTAGCAATATAAATGGTGCAGTGTAACTTCCTGTAGAAGTAAGTAATGAACTGCTGAGGGTTGCAATAAATGACGCAATAATCAGATTGAAGTTTGTGATACTGTAATTTGTGGGGAAGTATTTTGTGCCGTAGAAAGAGGCGGTAAAGGCGGATGTAATAGTAGGGCAGGAGCCGTATGAAAGACCCGTAAGGCAAAGACCGACGATACAAAGAGGTAATGAATGTGTAAGTACTGCAACAAGGGTAAGTCCTGCTGCAAAAATTGTAAGAATGTTTGATGCGAGCATGGTTGTTTTTCTTCCCAGTGCATCATAAACAGCGCCTGTAAGAACGCGCCCTACACCATTGAAAATGGCTAACACACCAACAAGAGTAGTTGCCAGTGATTCTTCGGCATCAAAGGAAAAAACAAGGTCTTTTGCGAAGCTGATAACCGTATTACCAACGGCTGTTATAAGTATCATAAACACAAACGCACGCCAGAAGGTAAAGCTTTTTAGCATTTCTTTTGTGGTAAAATCACGAACCTCAAAGCTCTCCGTTTTTATACTCTTTTTTGCTTTAGGCTGAGGGAATACCATATCCGCTGAGGGTCTTCTGAGAATAATGCCTGCTACAACAATTACGATTCCTACAACTGCTCCGAAAAGAATATATGTTTTGCTCCAACCGAAGTCTTCGTTTTTGAATAAAAATTCTGCGAGTTTACCCAACAAAAGAGTACTGATACCGAAGCCCATCATTAAACAGCCCGAGCACAAGCCTTTTTTATCAGGGAACCAGGAGTTTACGGTGGATACTACCACATTATACGATATACCGATGCCCGTGCCTGCAAGAAGCGCGTAGGTTATAAATAAAAGGTAGGTGAGCTCTGCTTTTAAAAATCCTGTGGAAATAAAGCCTGCACCAACCAATAAACCTGCGATGATCAGGGTGATTTTGGGACCTATACGCTTACATATAAGACTGCCGAAAAATGCACCTAAGCAGAAGAAGCACATTGTAAATGTGAAGTTAAGGGCTAACATAGAGGTGCCCCATTGGAAAACTTCTGCGAATGGGCTTTTTAAAATTGACCAGGCATATAAAACGCCTGAAAAAAGCATCGTGAAAACGCCGACTACAAGAAAAAGCCAACGCTTATTAAGGTTTGTTTTAACTGACATTATATGTACTTCCTTTGTGAAAAAAATATTAAGACAAATTATAACACAAAATCATGTTTTTTCAAGGTTTTATAATGTTATACGCCACTTAAAATATGCATATTGCGTATATTATTGTCCTTTATCGTGTTGTTAACCGCGTATGCTTGTTGCTCCATTTCAGTAGTTGGGATTTGAGTTAATTTTTGCCTTTTTAATTCTTCTGTAATATCCGAGCAAATAACTTCAATTAGTTGGCTTTTTTGTGCTGCAGTTTCAGCGTGGTTGCCACTTGAAATTAAAAACTCAAGCGACTCTGCCACTGTCATATATTTGTTATTCAGATTCCTTAATGCACGAAAACTCCATTTATAGTAGGGCATATATTTATTGTTCAATAAAAATAACACGGAAAGTGCACTTTTGGTGAACTCGAAAACCGCCATTTGAGCCGCGGCAGTCTCGCCCCTTGAAATGCAACGATTGTAATTGTATTGACCTGCCTGTCCCATAAGAAGAAGGTTTCCGGCAAGTTTTTTTAGTCTGATGTCTTCGGGATAGCGCTTTAACTTATTTCTGATTTCCGTAACTTCGCCCAAATTATCATAAAAAATCGTGCCGTTTGTTGCCTCTGCCAGGGCATAATCGGGCAGGGTAAACCACTGACCTATGGTGAGGTCTCCGTCCCGTGAGCCGATTTTTGCTTCGAAAAAATCGCTTGTTCTCATAACCCCGTGTCGGTTTCCGCCAACAGCGGAATATAAATTTCTTTTGAAGCCCATAAATTCTCTGGGAAGTCTTGTGTAGGCTTTTTCCAGCTCGAAGGTCCTTTTGCTGTCGATTATTTCCTCGTCGGGAATGAAAATACAAAAGCCCGGTTCGAAATCATGGTCTTGTGATATTTCGTCGTCATATCCGTAGCACTCTGAACCACTTCCTGTAAGACCCACCGCAATAAAGGGCAGGATATCGCCGAATTGTTCATCTAACATCGGCTCTCCGAATTCCTTGTAAAACTTTTCGGATAATTCAAGACCTTTCATAAATACTCCTTGCTCGTTGTTTTAATTCGTTTTCGTAATAAAAATAGCCGTAATAACCGAATGTTGGTGCACATTTTTCACAAACAAATGCATAGTTGCCATCGTTTCTGTTTTTGCCTGTATCAAGTAATTCCATAGCATTTTTAAGGTGAGCTTCAATTATAGAGAGAGCCTCTTCCAAGCCGTATTGTACCTCGGCAGCGTTAGCCATATTAAGGTGCGTTATGGCTTGCTCAGGTTCTTTGTTTTTTATTTTACTCATAAGACTTAACGCTTTTTTATAAAACTCATTTGCTTTGTCAAAGTATTTTAAATCAACAAATGCGAGAGCCATATTATTGTAGAGTCCGCCGAATCGGTCGTCCTCAGGAGCGAGATTTTTTTCATAGATTGCTTGAGCTCTCTCAAATAGGGGAATTGACTCCTCGGGTTTTCCAAACGCTTTATAAACCGTGGCGCAATTAAGATATGTTGTGGCGGCACCGGTGTTATCTTGTATATTCATTTCGTTAATGAGATTAAGTGCCTTTTTTGTGTAAGATATGGCTTCATCTTTCTCGGCAAGTTTACGGCAAAGTCCCATAAGCTCGTTTGTTATAAGCAGTGCAATTTTTTTATCACCTGAATATTCAGCTTCCGCCAGCCAGTATAACAAGTGTTTCTTTGCGCCGTTATAGTCATTCTTCTGTAAAAGTGTATCAAGCTTATTTAATACTTCATCCGAGGAAATTTTTCTGTTGAATTCCATGATTAAATCACCATTTTTATTTTATACTAATGCATAAATACATACAAGTAAAAAGGAGCTGAAAAACGAATTTTTTTACAGCTCCTTTTTACATACCGTAATATTAAAGATTATTAATAATATTGAGAACACATCTGAGTTCTTCCGGGTCAATTATGTCAACGGGTTTGTCATTAACTACACAATCAAAGAAGTATTTAATCTCGTTGGCGTAAGCATTGCTCTTAGGAAGATTAATGTCGCCCGTATCGCCCACTGCGTCTTCGGAGAGGTCTATTTTTTCATCATCTCTGAGATAAATAATCATCTTTCCGTTTTCGTTTGCAACAAGAGCATCTTCAAACTGGAAACGGAATTCAGCAGTGAAAGGATAGCTGGTAGCATACCAGGATGCTTCGGTGTTTATTGCAAAGCTTCCGAAATTATAGTTAATTGCCAGGAAGTCCTGGTCGGGTCGCTTTGAACGATATTTATATATAACTTCGGGTTTACCGAAAGCATATACCATAAAATCAAGGTCATGGATATGTAAATCAAAGGGGACAAGACCGCTGCGTTTTTCATCCATAAGCCAACCGTCCCAGCTCCATTTAGGATAGCAACCAAGGCGTGTCATAGTAGCAGAAAGCAATTCACCATATTTTTTACTATCGTAAATTTCTTTGAGTAACTCATATTCGGGCCAGAATCTGAGAACATGAGCAACCATAAATTTAACGTTGTTTTCTTTAGCTGTATTATAAACTCTGTCTATATCTTCTTCCTTCATGGAAATGGGTTTTTCGCAAATAACGTTAATACCGCGCTCCATAGCTTTCACGGCATAATCCGCATGTAAATATGTGGGAAGACAAATATCGAGAATATCAATTTCTTCATTATCGAGCATTTCATCAAAATCAGTGTAGTGGCGTTTGGTTTCGTATTGTTCCATACGCTCAGGGCGTATATCACACAACGCTACCAATTCTGCATTTTCCATTTCATCCCATGCGGGAATGTGAGCACCGCTTATACCGCCCACACCTATAAGAGCAACTTTCAACATAATGACCTCCGGGTAACTTTTTTTGATAAACTAATTTTATCACATTATCATGAAAAAACAAGTGTAAAATGCTATATATAATATAGTATATGCTTCAACATAAAAAATCCTCGCTTATAACAAGCGAGGATTTTATTAATAAAGGATTATACTCGAACAATTTCTGAGTTAAGTTCTATGAGACCGTCTGTAAGTGCTGATGCAACACCCTGACCAAGAGAAATAAGCTCATGGTAGTGGTTTGCGGGGTCACCCATTGTGAAATCGTTATCGGGAACAACATAGCCGATAGCGTCATTCATAAGACCGAAGCACTGAATATCATTGCCGAATATTGCGCAAGCAGCCTGGCTCTGATAGCCCTTGCCGGTGATTGAGTAAGATCCGATAAGTGAAATGCCGTTGGGAGCAACAAGGTCCTGACAAATTTCGCCGGGAAGGAATACAGTTTTAAACTGATCACCGATTTCCATATAACCGATTTCAGTAATTGTAGAATAAGAACCGTCTTCGTTAGCTATAACAACATAGTTTGCCATGTTGAGCTTACCAACTGCTTCAATAAGTGAGCTTGAAATCGGAATTTCAACCTGTTTGAGGTAAAGGTTAAGGTAAGGTGCAACTTCAACCTCTTCAACAGCTTCCCAATCTTCATACCATACTGTGTATCCGGGATTGATGGGCATCATGTCGTCTTCATAAACTTTGCCTTCAGGAGATTTAACCAATGTTGTGTAAACAGATTTTTTGCTTACGCCTTCCATCGGGATTTCGATAAGAGCGCTGCCATTGAATGATACTTCGTACATATCGGTTTCAGCATTCACGCCTGCAGTAGCCTTTGTTTCGTCAACAAAGAGTTCAACAGGATTACCGTCAGCATCAGTAACTGCCACGAGACCATAAAGCGGCATTGCTGTAACGACATACTTTTCGCTGTCGTATTCATACTTGTAAGCAACACTGTCATCACATTTAACAGTAACTGTGAAATCTTCGTCACTGCCTTCAACTGAGAAGGGGGCATTGATGTGATGGATTGCAATTTCCATACCTTCTATTGAAAGTACTGTTTTTACATAATCAACGAATGAGTAATCATAATCGTTGAATTCTTTTTTGAGACTTCCGTCGTCGTTATAAATTGAAACTAATTCTGTGTTTTCTTCAACTTCCTTGCGGTTTGAAAGAAGGTCATCAGCAAGGATTTCTTCTTCTGTAAGGTTCATTGAAAGAAGAATTCTTGCAAGCTCGTAACCGAATCTCTGGGATTCTTCAACACGCTGCTGAGTTTCAACATTATCGCCTGTTGCTGAACGAGCCATATAGATACCTGCAATAGCACCCTGGAAGAACATGAAGTTGTAGCCGTATTTCTCAAGGAACTGACCACAGTAGAATATATAGTCACCACTGATTTCACGACCGGAGTTGCTTTCTGTGGGAAGACCTGCAACGTCGGGGTGAGCAGCAATGTTAAGGATCATTGTTTTCTTTTCAGTTTCATCATCAGGAGTGAAAACAAATCTTGTGATGTCGGTCATAGCAACCTGTGTTTCACCTGTGAATACCATTTCACCGCGCTCATTTTCTTCGTAAATCATTTCACCTGAAGAAGGACGGTTTTTGTTCTGGAAATAATCCTGACCGATATCCTTTGTTGAATATGTAAGCACACCGGGTTGCATATTATAGAAAGCATCTATAAGTGTATCTGCAACAGTCTCTTTAAGGAATGCCATGTATTCGGGATTTGTGCCCTGCTGAAGCTCTTCGTCAGCCTGAGTACCGCTGATTATACCATTAGAAACAAGCTTTGCAATGTTTCTTGTCCAGAGACCTTCTGTATCGATACAGCTGTGTGTATGTGTTGAAGAAACGTTAATGGAAACGATGTTGTTTGCTGCTGCAAAGTCAGCAAGTAAAGCACGTATGTCTTTGATATCAGCGTTTGTGATACCGATACAGTCAACTGTTGCAAAGAGAACTGTGCCTTTGCCTGTGCCGTCGCTGATAGCGATACATCTTACTTTCATATCGTCTCTGCCGATACCGGGGATGTTTGCAATGCCTTCAACAACGTTTGTAAAGCCGTTTTCGGGAGCAATGTAACCACCGATGAAGTACTCGCCGTTGTCGTAATCTTCAGGGATAAGGCTTGCGTTAGAATAACCGATGTTCCACTTAGCATCTTCTTCGGCTTCGCTGACGAACTCGTTGCCGATACCCTCATAGTAGTTTTCGGCGGCAAGATCGAGCGCACTGTCTTTGTCCGTGAATCCCGGACCGTCACCGAACAGACCTGCGAACATATCGAGTATAAATCTCAGAAGTGTATCAATAATATCTGAGAAGATAATACCGACGGGGTTTTCACTGTCAAAAACGGGGTAAGCACTTGATGCTCCTGCTGTTACGGCACTGAATGCCGAGAACGCCAAAATAAGGGCGAGGGTAACAGCAATGAGTTTTGTGAACCTGCTCTTTTTCATAATAGTTCTGTCTCCTTTTATATTGCCATTTGATGACAACATTATTTGATACCATATTTTACAATATATTTATAGAAATTTCAACTATCATTATTGCTAAATTCTATACAAATTGTTTAGTGTTTTGCACAAAAAAATATAAATGCTAAAAAGTGTTGCAGTATCGTAACTTTTTGTATTGACATTTTGAAACAGATTGTGTAAAATGTTATGGAAGTTATATGGTATCAAGGGGGATACTTTGATGAAAAATACAGATAAAAAATCCAATAGCAGACTTTCAAGTGTTGTAGCTATGGTAGTTGCTACTTGCATTGCTATAGGACTTTTAACAACCTCTACCGTCAGACTTGTTACTGCAACCTATCGATTGATAGATGGTAAGTTTAAGTCGATCCCTGTTATAGGGGAACATCTTGACAACTTTGTCAACGACAATTTCAATAACAACAATAATAACAATAATAACAATTCAAATGTGCCTGACACTACAAAGGCTCCTGAGACTACAAAGGCTCCCGAGACCACAAAAGCTCCCGAGGCAACAAAGGCTCCTGAGACCACAAAGGCTCCCGAGACCACAAAAGCTCCCGAGACCACAAAAGCTCCCGTAACGGAGTCAACAACAAGTAGTGCTCAGCTCCTTGCACAGAATCAGTCAATACTCAAGAGCTATAATGATGTTGTTAACCGTGCTAAGCTTACAGGTGTTCAGCCCGCATTCACAAAGGCTACATACAGAAGTCTTTCATGGGATTTCTGGGGTAAAATCTGGTTTGCTGATGTTGCTGCTAATAACCCCTCCTACTTCGTTTCCGAGAGCGATGCAAAAGCTTCTCCCGTTGTTGTAAGTAAGGGTGTAACCAATGCCGAGCTTTGCATTCCCAATAACAGTTATGCAAGTATTCTTAACGATGCTGATGCTAATGCTGTTACAGAGGCAGTTAAATCTGCAGCTAAAGAGGATCTCGGTGACGGTACCGTTAAAATCACAATCGTTCTTAATGATGAATACAACCCCGCACCCATTGGCGTAAATGACAGAACAGCTGATAATTTTACAAGCAAAATGTTCCCTGTTATTACCGCAGATGACTTTAGATTAGGTATGGACAATGACGATGTTGAAGGTGTTAACCTTACATACAAGGATTGTACGGTTGAACTCATTTACAAGGCTTCTACAGGTGAAATCGTTTCACTTAAGCAGATGGTAAATTATGTAGCGGATGTAGAAATGGGCTTTATTTCTGCAGCTGGTACAGTAAGCGAAACATCTGAATACTACAACTTCATCTATTAATTCCCTTTTGAAATAAAATTTTCAGGAAGAACAGGTTAAAAACTTGTTCTTCCTGTTTTTTATAACTTGATAATTGAGTAGTTGTATGATATAATTAATTGATTAAAGTGGATAAGAGTATTCCGAATTCTTGTTCAATGAATGTGAGGAGATTTATATGACAAGGAGCGAGGCAAGAGAACAGGCATTCTTTGTTCTGTTTGAAAAGTCATTTTTTGAAGATTTAGCAATAAATGAGATTGTTACAACTGCTCAGGAAACAGGGCTTATTAAGATTAATTCCTTTGCATCACTTTTGCTTGAAAGCGCGGAGAATAATGCCGAAGAAGTTGATAATATCATAACCGAAAATTTGCGCGGTTGGTCAATTCAGCGTTTACCGAAGGTTTCTCTTGCGGTTTTGCGCCTTGCTGTCAGTGAAATGAAGTATATTGATGAAGTACCCTCAGGTGTTTCTGTTAATGAAGCTGTTGAACTTGTAAAAAAATACGGCACAGCTGAAGATGCATCATATGTTAACGGCGTTCTGGGTGCGGTAGTCAAGGGATTATAATATGAATTCACTTGGTCTTGATACAAGTAATTACACAACTTCAGTTGCTTTTTTCAACGGTGTGAATTTTGTGCAGAAAAAACGCCTTTTGCCTGTAAAAGAAGGTGAAAGGGGTATTCGTCAGAGTGATGCGGTTTTTCATCATACAAAGGCATATCCTGAACTTTTAGGTGAACTTCTCGGCGCAACAGGGAATGATATACATTCTCTCGGTGTTTCTGTAACACCCACTACGCAGGAAGGCTCGTATATGCCTTGTTTTCTGGTGGGTGAGAGTGCCGCTTGCAGTATCAGCGCTGCTTTAGGTGTACCGTTATACAGGTTTTCACACCAACAGGGACACATTGCCGCTGCTCTTTATTCGGCTAATAAAACTGAGTTATTAGAAAAAAAGTTTCTTGCTTTTCATGTTTCGGGTGGCACTACCGACCTGGTTTTGTGTGAGCCTGATAAAAATATTTTTAAAGCAACCCCCGTTGCATCTTCTTCGGATCTGAAAGCGGGACAGGCTATTGACCGTATAGGTGTAAGGATGGGGATTCCCTTCCCGGCAGGTGTCGGGGTAGAACGGCTTGCACAGAAATCATGTAAGACATATAAAAATAAAATCAAGCTTCAGAATGGTTTTTGTTCACTTTCGGGTCTTGAAAACAAATGCGTTAAAATGCTCGAAAATGGCGAAGCTCCCGAAGATACCGCAAGGTTTTTGTTGAGCTATATCGCGGATGCGGTATCCGAGATGACTTGCGATGCTTTTAATAAATATGGTGAAATTCCCGTGGTTTATGCCGGTGGTGTAATGTCGGATAAAATAATAAAAGATATTATTTCTTCCCGATATGAGGCATTTTTTGCAGAACCTGAGTTTTCTTGTGATAATGCCGCAGGCGTTGCTTATTTAAGCTATTTAATGTGTACAGGCTTTTAAGTATGAGGTGAATTGATGATAACACCCACTCCCACTGTTTACAGCGTTAACGACCTTAATAACTATGTAAAACAGATTCTTGATAACGATGATAACTTAAAATATATATTTGTTACAGGTGAAATATCAAATTTTAAAGCCCATTACAGCGGCCACTTGTATCTGACTTTGAAGGATGATAAGGCTGCAATAAAGGCAGTAATGTTTGCGGGTAATGCATCGAAACTTCGTTTTATGCCCGAAAACGGTATGAAAATTCTTGCTTTCGGTACTGTTTCGCTCTTTCCTCGCGATGGCTCTTTTCAGTTATATATCAGCGATATGCAACCCGATGGGGTTGGAGCTTTAAGCGTAGCTTATGAACAGTTGAAAAAGAAATTGGAGGCAGAGGGACTTTTTTCTCCTTTGTACAAGAAGCCCATACCGCGTTTCCCCGCAAGAGTTGGTGTTGTAACTTCTGCAACGGGTGCGGCGGTTCAGGATATATTCAATGTTCTTTCCAGGCGCTATCCTTCTGCAGAGGTTGTGTTAAGACCTGCCAAGGTTCAGGGCGAAGGTGCTGCGCAGGATATAGCAAATGCCATTCGTACTTTTAATGAGTTTAATGCTGCGGATGTTCTGATTGTGGGCAGGGGCGGAGGCTCAATTGAAGATTTATGGGCTTTCAATGAGGAAATAGTCGCCAGAGCGGTTTTTGAATCAAAAATACCTGTGATTTCTGCGGTCGGACACGAAACGGATTATACAATATGTGATTTCGCAGCGGATTTAAGAGCTCCTACACCTTCTGCTGCAGCAGAGTTGGCAGTTCCCGATAAAACGGAGCTTAAAGGTGAGTTGCTTTCGTATAAGCAACAGATTTTCGCTTTTACAAAAAACAGAATAGAAAAAGAACGGGCGGTACTTAGCACCATAGAACAAAAGGATGTTATGCGAAATCCCGTTACAAGGCTTAACGAAAATCGGAAAGAGCTTATTTATATAAATGAGCGGCTTGATAATCTTGCGATGAATCTCGTAAATGATAATAAGAGTAAACTGGCAGCTTTGGCAGGTAAACTTGATGCTTTGAGTCCTTTAGCTGTGGTTTCCAGAGGGTATGCGTTAGTTGAAAATGACGGAAAGATAGTTCAGACTGTTCGTGACGTTTCCGTTAATGACGATATCTCTTTGAAAATATCGGACGGTATTATAACAGCCAGAGTTTTAAATGTGAATGAGGGTTGAAAATGGAGCAAAGTTATGAAAAATCTTTAAAGAGACTTGAGGAAATAGTTTCTCTCCTTGAGGAGGGAGGGCAATCTCTCGAAAAAACATTGGAGCTTTTTTCAGAGGGGACCGCGCTTATATCATCCTGCAGTAAATATCTGGATGATGCTGAGCAAAAAATAACAAAACTTTTGGATAACGGTGAGAAAGATGAACAATAAAATTGAATTATATGCTCAACTTATAAATAAAGATCTCTATATGTATCTCAATACTTATCTTGATGAGTACAAAGTTATATTTGACTCGATGCGTTACAGTGTGGAAAACGGAGGAAAAAGGGTAAGACCCTTACTCACACTTCTTTTCTGTGATGCTTGCGGTGGTGATGTTGAAAAAGCGTTGCCCTTAGCAGATGCTGTTGAGTACATTCATACATACTCACTCATCCATGATGATTTACCTTGTATGGATAACGATGATTTCCGTCGCGGTAAACCCTCAAACCATAAAGTTTACGGTGAAGCATTTGCTCTTCTGGCGGGTGACGGACTTCTTACAGCCGCTTTTGAGAGAATAACCGATTGCCATAAAGCAGGGCTTTACAGTGCGGAGGTTGCAGTAAAAGCAATTTACACGCTTTCCCACCTTGCAGGCAGCAGGGGAATGATAGGCGGTCAGGTAGTGGATTTATTAAATGAAAATAACAGTGCTGCCGATTTTGAGAATCTTAGGCTTATGGATACCCTTAAAACGGGTGCATTGATTGAGGCTGCTTGTGTTATGGGGTGTATAGCTGCCGAAGCAGATGAAGAAAAAATCAGCGCTGCTACTGAGTTCGCTCAGAAAATAGGACTTGCCTTCCAGATTAAAGACGATATTCTCGATGTAACAAGCACCTTGGAAAAGTTGGGTAAAATGGCTGGTAGCGATGCTCAGAACGGCAAATCAACTTATGTAACGCTTCTCGGTGTTGGCGAATGTCAGAAACTTGTGGATAAACTCACCGACGAAGCAATGAACGCACTGGATAAATTCGAAAATAACGATGCGCTGAAGGAATACGCAAAATATCTTGCTGATAGAGAGAATTGATATGGAACACAATATTCTTGAAAATATTAAATCGCCAAGTGATTTAAAAAGCCTTAATTATGAGCAAACCCTTGAGCTTACTGATGAAATCAGGGATACAATAATTTCAACCGTATCTAAAACAGGCGGACATCTTGCCTCAAACCTTGGTGCGGTTGAGTTGACTGTTGCTTTACATAAGGTTTTTGATTCGCCTAATGATAAAATTATCTGGGACGTAGGTCATCAGGTTTACACCCATAAGCTTCTGACGGGTCGCTACAAAGATTTCGGCACATTAAGAACTGAGGGTGGTATATCCGGTTTTTCTCGTCCTAACGAAAGTGAACATGATATAGTTTACAGCGGTCACAGCAGTGTTTCAATTTCTACCGCTTTGGGCATTGCCGCAGCTAATAAAGTAAACGGCAAAAAGAACTACGCTGTGGCGGTGCTTGGTGACGGTGCTCTTACCGGCGGTCTTATTTATGAGGCAATTAATAACGCCGGTCGTATGAAAGATGCGCGACTCATTATTGTTCTTAACGACAACGGAATGTCAATTTCCAAAAATGTGGGTCACCTTGCAAAACGCCTTGCGGCAATGCGCTCTCGTTCCGGATATTACAGACTTAAGGCTTTTGCGGAAAAAGCTGTTTCTAAATTACCGCTTGTAGGTAAACCTCTCGCCAACAAATTCTTCAAGCTAAAAACAAAAGTTAAAAACGCGATGTATCAGAGTAACTTCTTTGAGGATTTCGGCGTTACCTATATGGGGCCCATTGATGGTCATAATATAGGTCAGTTGTGCAATGCTCTTGAAGGCGCCAAGACCATAAACGGTCCGGTGCTTGTTCATGTGAACACAATTAAAGGCAAGGGTTATTCACCTGCAGAGGTTAACCCATCTGCTTTCCATGGTGTACCGCCCTTTGATGTAGAAGAGGGTGAGCTTCCTCAGTCTAAAAATAATTTCTCAGAAAAGTTCGGTGAGTTTCTTTTCAATCAGGCTGCTAAGGATAAGCGCATTTGTGCTATAACTGCAGCTATGTCCTTGGGTACGGGTCTTAAGCATTTTTCCGATGTGTATCCCGACAGATTTTATGATGTGGGTATTGCTGAAGAACACGCTGTTCCCTTTGCTCTCGGACTTGCAAAGGGTAATATGCTTCCTGTTTTCGTTGTATATTCAACATTTTTACAGCGTTGCTATGACCAGCTTATGCACGATTGTGCTTTGCAGAATACAAAGATGATTATTGCTGTTGACCGTGCCGGTATTGTTGGTGATGACGGTGAAACTCACAACGGTATTTATGATACGGCTTTCTTTAACGGTATTCCTAATATTACCGTTTATTCGCCTGCTTACTACACAGACCTTAATAATGCATTTGTGAATGCGTTGTATCACAGTGAGGGTCCCAGCGTTATAAGATACCCCAGAGGGTCGGAACCTTTTATGCCCGAGGATTATGTATGTAGCGGTAACGCTTATGATGTGTTTGGGGACGATGATGCTGAAATAGCTATTGTAACTTACGGCAGGATTTTCAGCGATGCATATAAAACTTACGAGAGATTCAAATCTGAAGGTGTTAAAGTAAAGGTAATTAAACTCAATATAATTGTCCCCATTCCCGAAGAAGCGGTTGAAGCTCTCAGAAACGTTAAGAAAATCTTTTTCTTTGAAGAGGGCGTAAGAAGCGGCGGTGTCGGAGAAAGCTTCGGCAGTGTTGTGCTTGAAAATAATCTTAATACTGAGTTTAACCTTACCGCTTTTCCTGATTGTTTCGTCGGTCAGGGTAAGATAAACAGTGTTCTCAGAAAATACAATCTTGATTGTGAAGGTATGTATAACACCATTAAGGAGTCCTTATGAGTGATAAAAAAAGACTCGATATAGTTTTGTTTGAGCGTGGTTTTGCAGAAAGCCGCGAAAAGGCAAAGGCGCTTATCATGTCGGGTATAGTATATGTTAATGACCAAAAGGAAATAAAAGCAGGACGTGATATTAAACCTGAGGATATTATTGAAGTGCGCGGAAGCACATTGAAATATGTCAGCCGTGGCGGTCTTAAGCTCGAAAAAGCTATGGAGAGCTTTCCCATAGAGCTTGACGGTTGTATTTGTATGGATATCGGTGCCTCCACCGGAGGCTTTACCGATTGTATGCTTCAAAACGGAGCCGAAAAAGTTTATGCAATTGATGTGGGTTACGGTCAGCTGGCATGGAAGCTGCGCAGCGATGACAGAGTAGTAAATTTAGAACGCACAAATTTCCGCTATGTTACTCACGAGCAGATTCCGGAGGAAATAGATTTTGCATCGGTGGATGTTTCATTTATTTCTCTTAAACTGATTTTACCTGTAATGCATACATTGTTAAAAGACGGCGGGCAGGCAGTTTGTCTTATAAAGCCTCAGTTTGAGGCAGGCCGTGAAAATGTGGGCAAAAAAGGTGTTGTGAGAGACCCTGCCGTGCATGAGAATGTTATAAGAACCATAACGGAATTTGCCGATGCTCAGTGCTTCAGTGTTCTCGGTCTTGAACATTCACCCGTAAAGGGTCCCGAAGGTAATATTGAGTACCTTATGTATCTTGAAAAGTGTAACGAGCCCCAAGATTCGACAGAGGTTATTGATACCGCAACGGAGCTTGTGGAGCGTTCACATAAAGTTCTTGATAAATAATTGGTGATAATATGAATTTTTACGTTATACCTAATATGACAAGGGCAAATACATTTGCCGTTACATCTGAGGTTTTAAATAAAATAAATAGCTTAGGTTGTGTGGCATGTCTTTCAGATGAGTTTGAAAGTGTATTTGGCACAAAAGACGGCGTTATTTATGCAAAAGGCGATGCGGGTATTTCAGAAAGTGATATGGTTATTGCAGTAGGCGGTGACGGTACCTTCATCAACGCTGCTAAAGTTGCTGTAAACAA
Organism: Acutalibacteraceae bacterium; assembly: GCA_045543075.1. Taxonomy (GTDB): domain Bacteria; phylum Bacillota; class Clostridia; order Oscillospirales; family Acutalibacteraceae; genus DTU089. Next base: position 15,502 of record JAZQLZ010000013.1, on the reverse strand, counting down.
CAATAAACCAATAATTTGCGTGAATGCAGGTAAACTGGCATATCTTGCTTGTCTTGAAGCGGATGAGCTGGATTTACTACGCAATGTTACAGAAGGTAATTTTCTTACTGAAAAAAGAATGATGCTGAGTGTCACCATTGTTGACAATGCAGGTGAAATATTATATCATTCAAATTGTGTGAACGATGCAGTAGTTTCGAGAAGCGGTAATATACGTATTATGAATCTTTCAGTTTATTGCAATAATGCTCCTCTTATAGATTTTCCGGCAGATGGTGCGATTGTGGCTACACCTACGGGCTCTACTGCTTATTCTTTATCTGCGGGTGGTCCTGTTGTTCAACCGTCGGTTGAGAGTATTCTTGTAACTCCCGTTTGTCCTCACAGCGTGTTTTCCCGTTCAATAGTTCTCGGCGGTGATTCCAAGCTTCAACTGATACATGATAATACGGGTGAAGCCATTCTTTCATGTGACGGTCAGACGGCGGTAATCATCCCTGCCGATGCAGTTGTGAATGTTGAACGCTCAAAGGATTATGTTTCATTTGTAAAAATTAAGGAAGATACTTTTATTGATGTTTTAAATAAAAAAATCTCTGGTTAAGGTGTATAAAATGAAAAAAAGAAGACATAAGCTTATACTTGATTTAATTGAACAATACGATATCGGCACGCAGGAAGAGCTTCTTGCCATGTTAAAAGAAAAGGGTTGTGATGTTACTCAAGCAACTGTTTCCAGGGATGTTAAAGAGCTACGCCTTTTAAAAACCCAGGGGTCCAACGGTGTATATAAATACACTGTGGAAAAAGCCAAGGATAAAGGTTATACCGATATGTTTGATGCTCTTTTCCAGACTGCTATGACCAAGGTTGACTACGCAGGCAACATTTGCGTTATAAAGTGTTCACCCGGTCTTGCAGGTGCTGCCTGTGCCACAATTGATGCTATGAATGTAAGCGAGGTTGTGGGTACTATTGCAGGCGATGATACGATTTTTATGCTTTGTCGTACTACTGATGAAGCCCACGGTGTTGCAGAAGCACTTAACAGAATGATGATAAGGTGAAAAACTATGCTTTCCGTTTTGAAAATACAGAACATTGCTATAATTGAAAGTGCAGAAATTGAATTTTCCCAAGGCTTTAATGTTTTGAGTGGTGAAACGGGTGCAGGTAAATCCATAATACTTGATTCTATAAACGCAGTACTCGGTTTTCGTACATCCCGTGAGCTTATCAGAACAGGGGAGAACGAAGCGCAGGTTACTGCGTTGTTTTCGTGTGTGGGCGAAAATGTGAACAACAAACTCAAAGCCCTGGATTTACCAATCTCACCTGATGATACTGTACTGATTTCAAGGGTAATAAGTGCCGACAGAAATGTCTGCAGGGTAAATAATGCAATTACAAATGTTTCTGCGTTGCGCGAATTGGGAACTGAACTCATTTCAATTCACGGTCAACAGGATAACAGGGATTTGCTTAATGACGAAACCCATATTTCATATATTGATTCCATGTCCTCAGCAGAACAATTGATTTCAGAGTATAGAAATACATATGAAGAGCTTATCCGGACTAAAAGTAAAATTAAACGCCTTTCGGGTGAAAAAAGCGAAAAGGCAAGAAAAGCCGATATACTTTCATTTCAGATTAATGAAATTGAAGATGCCCAAATTATCCCGGGTGAGTGGGAAAGGTTAAAAAACAGAAGAACTGAATTACAGAACTTTGAGAAAATTCAGGCAGGCTTGTATGGTGCATACGGTGCATTGTCCGGAGATGATTCATTCCACGGTGCCGTTGAAATGGTGTCCGGCGCGTACAGAGAGCTTTCGGGAATTTCGCAATATTCAAAGGATATTGAAAATATTTCCGAAAAGTTGGGCAATTTATATTATGATCTGGAAGATTTAGCCGATACCATAAGAGGTTATGTGAGCGATGAAGGTTTTTCGAGAGAAGAGCTGGAAAATGTAGAAAACAGAATTAATACATTATATAATCTCAGCAAAAAATACGGTGAAACCGAAGATGAAATACTTGAGTTTCTTGAGAATGCCAAAGAGGAATATAATGAAATTTCATTTTCTGACGAAAAACTTGAAGAACTTAAAATTCTTTGTGAAAAACAGCAGAATAAGGCATATGAACTTGCTCGTAAGATTTCTGAAACACGGAAAAATGTTGCTTTGGATTTTTCAAAGAAAGTGTGCAAGGAATTAGAGTTTCTTGATATGCCCAATGTGGAATTTGTTGTTGATTTTAAAGAAATTGAACTTTCTGAAAATGGTATTGATAAAGTGGAGTTCCTTATTTCAGCAAACCTTGGCGAAATACCTAAACCCATTACCAAAATTGCGAGCGGCGGTGAATTGTCAAGAATTATGCTTGCTTTCAAAACCGTAATGGCAAATAAGGATAAAATAGGAACTATGGTTTTTGATGAGATTGATTCAGGTGTCAGCGGTAGAGCGGCACTTAAGGTTGCATCAAAATTAAAGGAAGTTTCAATGGGTAAACAGGTCTTGTGTGTTACACATCTTGCTCAGCTTATGTCATATGCGGACAAGCATTATCTTATTGAAAAAGCAACAAATAACGGTAAAACATACACGAGTGTTACGCCTCTTGATATAACGGGCAGAAAAAATGAAATTGCCCGTATTATAGGAGGCGGTAGCATTACCGATACTCAGTTGAAAAACGCCGAGGAGATGTTATCGGCGGCAAAGGCAGGTGTTAATGTATGAGAATAGGTGTTTGCAGAGGACTGGATGATTTTGATGCAATCAGATATGCAAGTAAGGCGGGGATTGACTATTTTGAAACCGGTTTCGGTTGCCTCGCAAGCTTCAGTGATGAAAAATTTAAAGAGTGTAAAGATGCTCTCGAATGCTATTCTTTGAATTGTATTGCGTCAAACGGCTTTATTCCCGGCGATATGAAACTTGTGGGTGACAATGTGGATTATGTTGCTCTCAGCGAATACATTGACCGAGGTTTTTCCCGTGCTGAAAAGCTGGGAGTTAAAAAGGTGGTCCTCGGAAGCGGTAAAGCCCGCAGTTTTGACGAGAGCTTTGCTTTAGAAAAAGCAAAAGAACAGCTTGCTTTTTTCCTTAGCGAGTATGCAGCACCCAGAGCCGAGAAAGCAGGTGCGATAATTGTAATTGAGCCATTGCGGTTTTGTGAATCTACAATGATTTATACAGTTAGCGACGGTATGGAAATTGCAAGAATGACCAATAAAGAAAATGTGAAAACTCTTGCTGACCTTTACCATGTTTACGGAAATAATGACAGTATAGAGAATATAGAGAAGTACAAAGGTCAGCTTTATCATGCTCATATTGCTCAGCCTGTCAGTCGCAATTATCCGTCAGTTTCCGATGATGAGGATATTAAGCGTATTTATAAAAAATTCTTTGATGCGTTGAATAAATGCGGTTGCGATACCTGCTCGATTGAAGCCCGCACCGATGACTTTAAAAATGATGTTTTTGACAGTGTAAAGCTTATAAAAGAATTATTATAATCGACTTTTATTGACATTTTTCAGTAAGGGTTTTATAATGATTTTGCAGAATGTCTGGAAAGGATTGTGTATTATGGGTAAAATATTAATTATGGACCATCCGCTTATTCAACATAAGTTATCTATTCTGAGAGATAAAAATACAGGCTCAAAGGAGTTCAGAGCTCTTATTTCTGAAATTGCGACACTTATATGCTATGAAGCAACAAGGGATTTACCTCTTGAAGAGACTGAGGTTGAAACTCCCATTTGTGTTGCTAAAACAAAGGTTCTTGCGGGTAAAAAACTTGCTGTTGTTCCCATTTTAAGAGCGGGCTTAGGTATGGTTGACGGTATGCTGGCGTTGGTGCCTTCTGCAAGAGTTGGTCATATCGGTCTGTATCGTGACCCCGAAACATTGATGCCCGTTGAATATTATTGCAAACTTCCCGCAGACATTGAGGAACGCGAAGTTTTTGTAGTTGACCCAATGCTTGCAACAGGCGGGTCTGCTATTGATGCTATTACTCAGATTAAAAAACGCGGTCCCAAGCATATAAAATTCCTCGGTATCATCGCTGCGCCTGAAGGTCTTGATGCTCTCGCAAAAGCTCATCCCGATGTGGATATCTTTGTGGCATCCCTCGATGAGAAACTCAACGACCATGCGTATATCGTTCCCGGTCTCGGTGACGCCGGTGACAGGATTTTCGGAACAAAATAAGAGTAAAGCCGATTTTTGCTTATGCAAAAATCGACTTTTTATAAAGTAGGGTGTTTATGAAACGAAGGATTTTAAGTCTTTGCCTGCTTTTCGTTATTGTGGTATTGTCAGTTTCCTGCAAAAAGGAAGATGTGGATTTGCTTAATAAAGCTGTTGTAATCGGGCCTCCCGAAGCAGGGTGTGTTTCGGCGGCTCGTGATTACGCGAATTCCATCGGTGGTGATTACATAGAGTATGCTTCGTCTTCCGATGCAGTTATGGCAGTTATTAACGGTAAAGCTGATTATGTGGTTTTAGACGAATATTCAGGTTATACTTTTGAAGAACAAAACAAAGAGCTGTGTTTCTGTGAAAAGTGTGATTACAGTATTGAATACAGGGCGTGTTTTTCCATAGATAATATTGAGTTATGTGAAAAATTCAATGAAGCGTTCAATGCCTTGGAAAAAGACGGTACAATTGACGAAATAAAAGCATCAGCTTATAAAAACGAGGATTATATTGTAGCTGAAACGGAGGCTGTAAACGGAGTTCTTACTATGGTGTGTGACCCTATTTTTGATAACCGCGTGTACCTGGCTGGGGAAGAAGTCAAAGGCGTGGACGTAAACATAGCACAAGAGGTTTGTAATTATCTCGGCTACAGATTGGTTATTAAAACAGTTCAGTTTGAAGATATGTTTGTTGCCTTGGACAGCGGCGAAGCAGATTTTATTATGTCCTGTGTTGAACGCACCGACCAAAGAGCGGAACACTATCTTTTCAGCAATATTTATACAACTTACGACTATAATGTTTATAAATTAAAATGATAAAAATAAACTCCTTAAGGCTTGCGCCTTAAGGAGTTTTAACTTTTGCGGTTAATTAAGCAAGTTCTGCGAAGTACTTGATTGTTCTAACCATCTGGCTTGTGTAGCTGTTTTCGTTGTCGTACCAGGAAACAACCTGAACTTCATAAAGATCATCAGCAATCTTAGCAACCATTGTCTGTGTTGCATCGAAGAGTGAACCGTATCTCATACCGATAACGTCAGAAGAAACGATGGGATCTTCGTTGTAGCCGAAAGACTCAGAAGCAGCAGCCTTCATAGCAGCGTTGATGCCTTCTTTTGTAACGTCAGCACCCTTAACAACTGCTGTAAGGATTGTTGTAGAACCTGTAGCAACAGGAACTCTCTGTGCAGAACCGATAAGTTTGCCGTTGAGTTCGGGGATAACAAGACCGATAGCTTTAGCAGCACCTGTTGAGTTGGGAACGATGTTAGCAGCACCTGCACGAGCTCTTCTCATATCGCCTTTTCTGTGGGGACCGTCAAGAATCATCTGGTCACCTGTGTAAGCGTGGATTGTGCTCATGATACCGCTCTGGATTGCAGCGTAATCGTTAAGAGCTTTTGCCATGGGAGCAAGGCAGTTTGTTGTGCAAGATGCAGCAGAGATGATTGTGTCATCAGCTGTAAGTGTATCTTCGTTAACTGAGAAAACAATTGTTTTAAGGTCATTACCTGCGGGAGCAGAAATAACAACTTTCTTAGCACCTGCATCAATGTGAGCCTGGCTCTTATCTTTTGACCAGTAGAAACCTGTACACTCGAGAACTACGTCAACACCGATTTCGCCCCAGGGGAGTTCAGCAGCGTTAGCTTTAGCATAGATTTTAAGAGTTTTGCCGTCAACAGTAATTGTACCGGCTTCGTCATCAGCTGAAACAGTGTGAAGACCTTCACCGATTCTGCCGCAGTAACCGCCCTGAGCTGTATCATACTTAAGAAGGTTAGCAAGCATTGAGGGTTTTGTAAGGTCGTTGATAGCTACTACTTCGTAGCCTTCAGCACCGAACATCTGACGGAATGCGAGACGGCCAATTCTGCCGAAACCGTTAATTGCAACTTTAACTGACATTTGAATTACCTCCAAATATTTTAATTAGTTTTATTGTTTAACCTATAACATTTTACCACAAAAAGGAATAAATGCAAGAACTTTGACATAATTTTAACTTATATTTTCAAGTTTTGTCATATTGTCGAAAAAATATTCATTAATACAGTAAAAAATGGGTTAAATTTCAATACAAATTCAATTGTTGACCACGTTAATGGGCGCTCCGTTGAGATATGCTTTAATGTTTTCTTCAAGAATACCCATCAGACGCAGTCTTGTTTCGTAAGCTGCCCATGCAATATGGGGGGTTATAAGGCAGTTGGGAGCAGTCAGAAGAGGGTTATCTTCTTTTGGTGGTTCTGTGGAAAGTACATCGGTGCCGTATCCTGCCAGAGTACCGTTTCTGAGAGCCGTGGCAACATCATTTTCGTTTGCTACGGGTCCGCGGGCAGTATTTATAATATATGAATTTTCCTTCATTTTACCAATAAATTCTGCATTAATAAGTCCGTTTGTAGCAGGAGTAAGGGGACAGTGCACTGTAATAAAATCAGAATTACCGATAACTGTGTCCATATCTGTAAATGTAACATTCGGAAAGCCCTCTTTTTTACCGGAGGGGGTATAACAAAGTATTTTCATGCCGAAAGCGGTGGCTATCTGCGAAACTCTTGCGCCGATTTTACCGAAACCGATTATGCCGAGTGTTTTTCCGTCTAATTCGTAAAGAGGTGAGTTCCAATAGCAGAAATCCTCGCATTTTGACCAGGTTCCGCTTTTGACATCAGCGGTGTATTCGCTTACTTTGTTTATAAGTTCAAGAATATAGGCAAAAACCATCTGCGCTACAGCGTTTGTAGAATAAGCAGGGATGTTTGATACAGGTATTCCTTTTTCTTTTAATGCCTCACAATCCAGTTGGTTGTAGCCCGTGGCAAGAGTCGCAACAAATTTGAGCTTGGGCAAGTCTTTTAATAATTCGCGGGTAAGGGAAACCTTGTTCACAATTAGTATGTCGGCATCTTTACCTCTTTCGATTATTTTATCGGGTGCGGTTCTGGGATAAACTGTTAAATCAACTAATTTTCCAATAGGGTCCCAGGAAATGTCACCGGGGTTTTCTGTATAACCGTCAAGTATTACGGCTTTAAGCTTTTTATTCATAATATCACCAAAATTATTATACACAATAATATGGGTACTTTCAATAACACTTTTTATATTTTATAACGCTCTTTACTTGACCTTCGGGTAATATTGGTATAAAATATATATTTGAGCGAGGTGAGGTTTTGCACATTAAAGATATGTTCAAAATAAACAAAAAATCCATCCGCATGAAGCACGCCGCATTTATCTGTTTCATTCTTGCTTTTTTGCTTATTATTGTTTCTTATGTTTTGACTTTTCCATCGGTGCAAAAGAGCCTTGAAAATTTAAATGCATGGTTTGTGGGTCTTGAATTATTTATAGCAGGTTTTAACGAAATAATTGCATTTACGATTATAATGCTTCTTTTTTTGTTCAAAAGCTTTGTTCCTGTTATACCGTTCTCGGTTTTATTTATCAGCAGCGGTATGGTTTTTTCTGCCCCTGTTGCGGTTTTTGTAAATGCTTTGGGTTTTGCATTGCTCGTAAGCTCCAAATTTTTATGGGGAAAACGTTTTGGCGGCGGTAAAGCCATTGATCTATTAAAAAAACACGAAACTGTCTCGGATTTCATGGATTTTAACGGTTCGGGTAACAAGTGGATGCTTGTTTTGTTGCGGTTTATTCCATTTGTTCCCATCGGTCTTGTAAGCAGAGCTTACGGCACTACGGAAATCAAAATATTGCCTTATATAGGCTTATCGGTTGTCGGTTTTTTACCGCGACTTATATTGTGGAGCGTAGTCGGCATCAATATTTTTGACCCATTTACGCCTTCTTTTATTGTCCCTGTTATTATTTTGTTGATTATAAGCGGTATCGCACTGCTTATATATAAAGCGTTATCAGAATAATCCGAAAGGAATTTTAATATGAAAAAGAATTTAATCAAAACTTCTGAGTTTCTTGAAAGACTTGCTGTAGTTTACGGCGATGAAGCAAGTGCTCAACAGGAACGTTTTTTCTCTCTTGCCGAAAGCTTTGAAAAAGATTTCGGATGTGAATCTGACTTAAGATTTTTCTCTGCTCCGGGCAGAACCGAGGTCGGCGGTAATCATACTGACCACAATAACGGAAAGGTTCTTGCGGCGGCAATTAACCTTGATGCTGTTGCAGCTGTTGAGGCTCGCACTGACGGAATTATTTGTGTTAATTCCGAGGGTTACGAGAAAATCTCTGTTGATACGGCAAACCTTGAAGTAGTTGATGACGAGGAAGGGAAATCCGATGCTCTTATCAGAGGTGTATGTGCGAGGTTTAATCAGCTCGGCTATAAATACGGCGGATTCAATGCGAGTGTAACCTCGTGTGTTCTTTCGGGCTCGGGTCTTTCATCTTCTGCCGCTTATGAAGTTCTTATAGGTACAATCCTTAATTATCTTTATAATGACGGTAAAATCAGTGCGGTTGAAATTGCCCAGATTTCACAGTATGCTGAAAATGTTTACTTCAAAAAGCCCTGCGGTCTTATGGACCAGACTGCATGCTCAGTCGGTGGATTTGTTAAAATTGATTTCGAGGATACAAACGCGCCTGTAATAGAAAAAGTTGATTTTGATATTGCGAAGCACGGCTACAATCTTTGCATTATTGACACAGGCGGAAACCATGCAGACCTTACAGGTGACTATGCGGCAATCCGTCTTGAAATGAACTCTGTTGCAGAATTCTTCGGCAAACCCGTTCTTCGTCAGGTGGATGAGAGCGAAGTGGTTGCTAATATCGGCGATATCCGCAAAAAGACAGGGGACAGAGCAATAGAAAGAGCAATACATTTTTATAATGAAAACAAGCGTGTTGAAAGACTTTCAAAGGCTTTGTCAGACGGGGATTTTGACGAGTTCAAAAATATAATAATAGAAAGCGGCAAATCTTCTTTTATGTATAATCAGAACTGTTTTACACTTTCAAATCCTTCAGAGCAGCCGGTTGCACTTGCGTTATGTATTGCAGAGGAGCTTCTTAAGGGTAAAGGTGCATACCGTGTTCACGGCGGCGGTTTTGCAGGTACAATCCAGGCTTTTGTGCCCGTTGAAGATACCGATTCTTTTGTTGGTGCAATGCGAAAAACATTCGGCGAAAATTCCTGTTACATACTTAAAGTCAGAAGCCACGGCGGCTGTGAAATATGATTAAAAAAGTAACGGATAAAATTGATTTAAGCGGCGTTTCATCGCCGCTTTTGCCGTTAATATACTGTGATTATAATTTTTCTGCCGGGGATTTGAACGGTGTTTATTTTCAGTATGATGAAGGCGACATTTTAACATCGGTTTTTTCATTGAAAAACAGTTGTGTCACCTTGGTTAAAGTTGACAATCCCGATTTTTCGGAATTGTCAGTGTTTTTTGAGTTTACAGGTGTAGTCGAAGTGCTGTCTGATTGCCGATTTTTGCCGACGGGTAAAAAGCTCTCTTTGATGAAAACACAACCTCGATATGAAGCAGTTTCTCAAGTCAAGGCTTTGAACGAATCTTCAAAGATGAAAGATTATCTTGGTGTGTACAATCTTTTGAATGAGGGTGATGGTGATTTTTCTGACTGGTACACCTCTTTTTCGAAGAAAATAAATTCATCTGTTTCTCTGGGTGTATATAAGGTTTCGGATGATACTGTTGTGAGTACTGCCACTGTAACGGCTGTTTATGATAATTCAGCAATATTGTCGGGTGTTTTTACAAATCCCTTGTTCAGAGATAAGGGCTACGCATCGGATTGTGTAAAAATGCTCGTAAATGAACTGTATAATCAGGGTGTGAGCGAGGTATATCTTTGGTGCGAAGAAGATAACATACCATTTTACCAAAAACTCGGTTTTGATATTTGCGGTGTAATATATTTAAGTGAGGTTAAATAGAAATGTCTTTTTTTTATGTAAGCGATGAACTTCAGGATTTGTCTGAAAGAGCAATGTGCAAATGTAAGGCAAAATTTGAGGAGTTAGATAAAATTACGGAATATAATCAGCAGAAGGTGCTTAAAGCCTTTATAAATAACGGTGTGAGCGATTCTCACTTCACAGTTTCGACGGGCTACGGTTACGGCGACAGAGGCAGAGAAGTGCTCGATGAAGTAACGGCTGAAATTTTTGGTGCTGAAGATGCAATAATCCGTCATAGCTTTGCAAGCGGTACTCATACTCTTTGTGTTATGCTTTTTGGTATTTTGCGTCCGGGCGATAATGTTCTTTGTGTGACAGGTACACCCTATGATACAATTCATTCAGTAATCGGACTGACAGGTGAGGGTATGGGTTCACTTAAAGATTTCGGCGTTACCTTTGATATAGTTGACCTGCTCGAAGACGGAACTGTTGATTACGACAGTGTAAAAGCAAGACTTTCTGAAAAAGATTACAAAGCGGTATATGTTCAACGCTCCCGTGGTTACAGCTTAAGACCGACACTTACTTCTGCCGATATTAAAAATATTGTTGTTGCTGTTAAAAGCAACAGTAAGGCAATAATTATGCTCGATAACTGCTACGGTGAGTTTACGGAATACGAAGACCCATCAAGTCTTGGTGTTGACCTTTTTGCAGGTTCACTTATAAAAAACCCCGGTGGCGGTATTGCAAAATGCGGTGGCTACATAGCAGGTAAGAGAGAGCTTGTTGAGCTTTGTACTTACAGAATGACTACACCGGGCGTAGGTCGTGAGGTTGGTGCAACTCTCGGTAATAACCGCGATATTTTCATGGGGCTTTTCAATGCACCCCATGTTACGGGTGAGGCGCTTAAGGTTGCAGTTTTCACAGCAGCTCTTTTTGAGGAGCTGGGCTACGAGGTTTCACCAAAGAGTGACGAAATCCGTGCCGATATAATTCAGAGTATCAAGCTCGGAAACCGTGAAAAACTTGTTGCGTTTTGTCAGGGACTTCAGAGTGGCTCCGTAGTTGACAGTTATGTTGTACCTGAGCCCTGGGCGATGCCCGGTTATGATTCTGATGTCATTATGGCGGCGGGTGCATTTACAAACGGTTCTTCAATAGAGCTTTCAGCCGATGCACCTTTAAGAGAACCTTTTGCCGTATGGCTCCAGGGTGGACTTAATTTCCACAGTGCAAAAATCGGTGTTCTTTTAGGTGCACAGCGTGTTTTGGACTTGGGATAAACAATCTCTTTTGCAAGGTAGTTTATTGCAAAAAGATTCGGCAAAGCCATTAATCCGTTGCATATATCCGCAAAAGTCCATATGATTCTTGGTGAGTTTACGCCACCAACGAAAACAAGAATTATATATATTACCTTATAAAACTTAATAAACTTATTTCCGAACAGGTATTCAAAACTCTTTTCACCGTAAAACGAACAACCCGTAAGGGACATAAAGGCAAATACGGCGGTGAGTATTCCTATACCGCCCTTGCCTAAAAATCCCGCGGAGGAATAGGCTTTGGCGCTGAGCTCTGCACCGAAAAGTGCATCTTTGTTGTAATCGGTTGCTACAAGCATTACCACGGCGGTTAAACTGCACATAAGTATTGTGTCGGTAAACACCTCGAGCATTGCCCAGGTTCCTTGATTTTCAGCATTTTTGTCCCGGGTCTGAGCGTGTATTAGGGTTGATGACCCGAGGCCTGCTTCGTTTGAAAATACGCCGCGAGATATTCCGTATCTTGCGGCTTTATATATACCAAAGCCTCCGAGTGCTTTGAGTGAAAAAGCCTCGGATATAATTATTTTTATGCAAGGAATTATCTGGGCTTTAAATTTAAAAAGAATTATACCCGATAGCACTAAATAAAATATACACATTAATGGCACAACAAAGGTCTGTACTTTTGCTATGCGTTTCATTCCTCCGGTTATTATGAGCAAGCATAGCAGCGCGCAGACCGCAGATGTAATAAAGGGTGACAACCCAAAGCTGCTGTTAAGGGAATCAGAAACTGAGTTGCTCTGAGTCATATTTCCCATGCCAAGTGCGGACATAAGACAAAAAAAGGCATATATTTTAGAAAGCTTTTTCATTTTTAAACCGTTTTCAATATATGAAAATGCGCCGCCGACCTTCTCGGTGGTGTATTTAATGCCGAGATAGTTTTCCGAATAGGCGGTCATCATACTGAAAAAAGCGGATATTATCATCCAGAAAACCGTACCGGGACCGCCCGAAAAAAGAGCTGTTGCTACACCTACAATATTCCCTGTTCCTATGCAGGCTCCGAGCACTGAACAGAAGGCTGAGAATTGAGATATGCCTTTTTCATTATTTTTCTTTTTGAACATTGAACCTAATGTCGTTTTTAATATTTTAAATGGGTGGAGTTGATAAAAACTGCTTTTAAAAGTAAACCTAACGGCGGTGAATATAAAGAAAATGAGCATGGGCGCACCCCATACAACAGCTCCGATTGTATCCAGAAAGTTTTGCATATTTTTTTAACTCCGTTCTTTACATTTTATAAAAAATAACTATAATAAATACGACTATAAAATAATATTGATTTTTTTTGAAAGATAGAAGTTTATTATGGCTAATGATTTAACTAAGGGTTCTGCAAGTAAGGTTTTATTGAAATTTACCTTACCGCTTTTTATAAGCGTGGTTTTCCAACAGATGTACAGTATTGCCGACAGTATGATTGCCGGTAAATTTGCAGGGGAGGATGCCCTTGCTGCAGTTGGGGCATCATATCCGATTACCAATATTTTTAATGCGGTAGCAATTGGTAGTAATATCGGTTGCAGTGTGGTGATTTCTCAGCTTTTTGGTGCTAAACAGTTTAGAAAGGTTAAAACTGCCGCATCTACATCATTAATTTCCGGTTTCGTCCTGAGCAGTGTTCTTGCTATTCTCGGAATACTTTTTTCACCTACGCTTATGCGAGCAATAGATACCCCCGAAAATATTTTCAAAGACTCTGCACTTTACCTTGAAATTTATATCGGCGGTTTTGTTTTTCTGTTCATTTATAATATTGCAAACAGTGTTTTTACAGCCTTGGGCGATTCAAAAAGACCCTTGTATTTCCTGATTTTTTCTTCCGTTTTCAATGTGGTGTTAGATTACATATTTGTCAGATTATTTGGTATGGGTGTTGCGGGTGTTGCCTGGGCGACTTTTATTGCTCAGGGGGTTGCAGGGTTGCTTGCACTTTTTTCACTTTTAAAAAATTTAAAAAAACTTGAAACGGATAGCAGAGCACCTCTGTTTTCTTTTGAGCTTCTTAAAAAAGTTGCGATGGTTTCGATACCCAGTGTTTTGCAACAAAGCTTTGTTTCCGTAGGTAATGTGTTTATACAAAGACTTATTAACGGTTTTGGTTCATCCGTAATTGCAGGATATTCCGCCGCCATTAAACTGAATACCTTTACAATCAACTCTCTTTGTACATTCGGTAACGGTGTATCGGGTTTTACCGCACAGAATGTGGGTGCGGGTAAATTTTCAAGGATTAAAGACGGTATGAAATACGGCTCTGTTATGGTTATAATAACGGGTTGCGTTTTTGCTGCCTCATATTTGTTGCTTAACGAACCTCTGATTGAAGCGTTTATGGATAGCACCGGAACTGTTGAAGCTATCACCTCGGGCACAGCATTTCTAAAGACAGTAGCGCCTTTCTACTGTTTTATTGGTGTGAAACTTGTGGGTGACGGTATTCTCAGAGGAATAGGAAAGATGAAGCTGTTTATGGTTGCAACTTTTACAGATCTTGTTTTGAGAGTTGTTCTTGCATTTGCTTTTTCACCTTTGTGGGGATATCAGGGCATATGGTGGTCTTGGCCCATTGGCTGGACTGTTGCAACGGTACTTTCGTTGGTTTTTTCTTTTGTTGTAATCAAAAAACAACTCCGAAAGGGAAAGTATGCGAAAAATGTCTAAATGTGTTATCTTTTTAACAAAAAGTATTTGCTTTTTCTTGTAATTGTGCTACAATAAAAGATGTATGATATAGCATTCAGAAAGGATGAATTTAATGGACTACAAAATGGAATTAACCCCTGAACAACTTGCCATGCTCAACGGCGAACAGGGCGAGACAATGGCTAAGGTTGTAAAGACCCTCGTTATGTACGGTGAAGCTTTCGGTGCAACCAAAATGATACCCGTTACAAGCGAAATGGGTCACCTTGTTACAAGCTTCGGTCTTAAGGTTATGACACCTGTTTATGACCTTATGCAGCAGCTTATTGATGCAGGACTTTCTTCAAAACAGAAATTCTCTGTTGACCCCAAGCCTGTTGACCCTAAGGTACCTTCAAACTTTGCAAAAAATCTTGTTTTCAACAAGTTTATGTACACAAAGCAGGATAGTTACGATGAACAGCTCAGAAAACTGGGTCTTGTAAGTGATGAGGCTTATACCTGCACTTGTTATATGAACGAAGTTGGTAACCTTCCCAAGAAGGGTGATATTCTTTCATGGGCAGAATCAAGTGCGGTTGTTTATGCTAACTCCGTTCTCGGTGCTCGTTGTAACCGTAACTCCGGTATTATTGAGCTTTTCGGTTCAATTGCAGGCTTCGTTCCTTACTTCGGTCTTGTTACTGACGAAGGCAGAAAAGCTACATGGGTTGTTGAAGTTAAATGTAAAAAGAAACCCGAGGCTCAGGTTCTCGGTTCTGCAATCGGTATGAAGGTTATGGAAGATGTACCTTTCGTTAAGGGTCTTAACGATTGGATCGGTACTGAACTTGACGATGATGCAAAGGCATACCTTAAAGACTTCGGTGCTGCAACAGCTTCAAACGGTGCGGTTGGTCTTTATCATATCGAAAACCTTACTCCCGAAGCAGTTGAAATGGGCGAGAGCCTTATTGCAGAGGATGCACAGGTTTATGTTATTGATGATGCAGAGCTTGAAAGAGTCAAGAACTCTTATCCGGTTATGTGGAAAAATCCCGACAAGGCTCCTAAGCTTTGCTTCGTAGGTTGTCCTCATCTTTCACTTCAGCAGCTTAAAGAATGGACTGACAATGTTTGCGAAGGTCTTAAAAAGAGCGGCAGAAAGAAAGTTACTATTCCCACAGTATTTACAGCAGCTCCCGCGGTTTGTGATGAATTTAATAAAACAGAATATGCCGAGAGACTTGCTAAAACAGGCGTAACTCTCAGTTATATCTGTCCTCTTATGTATATGAACAACCCCTTAGCTAAAAAGGGCAGAGTTATCACAAACTCAAATAAACTCCGTACATACACAACATCTCGTTACTACACAAGTGAAGAGATTCTTGACATAATCACAAAGGGGGCAAAATAAGATGAAAACATTTAAA
>JAZQLZ010000012.1:0-89409 GCA_045543075.1 Acutalibacteraceae bacterium | reverse complement strand
AAAAAGTTTCCACTTGTGAAGTGGGAAACATATCGCATATTGTAATTTTTGAAGGTGTTATAAAAAGTGAAAAACCCTTGTAAACCTTTAGTTTACAAGGGTTTTCGTGGTCGGAGTGAAGGGATTTGAACCCCCGACATCCTCACTTCGTGCCTCTTGCGGTACCTGAAATTGTTTGCTCGTTATTCACTTCGCACAATTTCGACCGCTGCGCCAACAAACGCTCCCTTCATCGTCCACAGGACGCGGTCGCGTGTGTTGCCCAAAGCAGGCGGGCGGCTGCTTGTGTTCAGAATATCGGGGATTAAAATCTATTCAATACAAAAATAAAAAGAGCAATACACCAAAATGTATTGCTCTTTTTATGGTCGGAGTGAAGGGATTCGAACCCCCGACATCCTGCTCCCAAAGCAGGCGCGCTACCAACTGCGCTACACCCCGATATAGAGTAAATTAAGTTTTTGAAAAGAGGTCCGGCGCGCTTCCTGTTGCAACATAGTCGTCTCGCTCGCTATTCGCTTCGCAATACTCCTTGTTGCGCCACTCCTCATTCCTCGCTGTATCCGCCACCGGCGGCGCTCGGAAACGTCCCCAACTGCGCTACACCCCGAAAGACAGATTATATAATCAGCCTAATGATTATATAAAAATTAAGGTTCATTGTCAAGGGCTGAGAGATTATTTGCTGAATTGAAAATCAGCTTTCACTCACTACGCTTATATGGGTTTTGCCGTAGTATTTTAAAAGCTCAATGTGCTCATCGGTTATTTCTTCGCCACTGATAACTATTGGTATGGCAGGCGGACAGGAAACCGTAGGTGTTGAGCATATTCTTCCGTTGGATTCTTCTACGGGTATCTCTTCACTTTTTGAAAAAATGGCGTTTCTTACGCTTGTTTTTTGTTTCCCTTTAATGAAATTGAATTTATGTTGCTTGCAAGCCTTACACAATTCAGGCAGAGCTTCTATGGCTTCTTTAAGCCTTAAAAAATCAGTATCTGTATTCTGCGCGGTCGCCATAAAAACCACAAAATCATTATCCCCGTATTCAAATTCGATATTATGTTTTCTGAAATGTTCGGGAACATCAAATCCGTTTTTATAAAAGCTTGAGAAATCTGCTGTAATTTTTATCGGTTCTTCTGAAATGTTTTTTATTCCTTTTAAATTCAAAAGTGCGGTTATTTCTTCGACCTTTTGTGAGCAAAGATACAAATCATTTGTCAGGAGTCTCTCTATATATTCATTACATAAATCGAGGGATTGAAGCAATAAGTAAGAGGGGCTGCTTGTTCCGTAAACACTCATAGCCTCTTTTGCATTTTCCGAGAAATTGTATCTGTCACTTTCTGCAATGTGCAGATATGCGCAACCCGTAAGTGCAGGTAGAGTTTTGTGGGCAGAGTCACAACACATATCGGCACCCTGAAGTATGGGGTGAAAAGGCTCTTTCACAAACGCAGAATATGCACCGTGTGCGTTATCTACCAGAAGAGGAATGTTATATTCCCTGCAAACTGACGAAAGTGCACGTATATCCGTGAGCTTTCCTAAATAGTCAGGTGTGGTTATATAAACCGCAAAAGGCAAATGTGCGCTTTTTTTCAATTCTGTTTCTAAAATATCCGCGGTTATTACGCAACTGCAAAGACTGTTGCAGGTATCGGGATATAACCATTTAACATTAAAGCCGATTTTTGCGGCGGCAAAAATAAAGGCTTTATGTGCATTTCTGCCTGCTAAAATATAGGGCGTTTTTTCTGAATGCTTTCTGTTGATATAAGCAAGGTGGAGCATAGCGTTTATTGACTGGCTTGAACCACCGGTTGAGTAAAGAGATGCCTTTGTGCCGAAAAGATGCGAGGCATTTTCTTCGCTTTGTCTTATTATACCGTCCGGGCAGGAAAGGTCGTCCGCGCCTTTTATTTCGGTTATATCGTATTTTTCCAAGCCGAAAAAAGACACACCCTTATGACCCGGCATATGAAAGCGGGTCACATCTGATTTTATATAATCATTTACAAAATCAATAATGGGTGTGTTCATAAATTTTCCTTTATTCTGCCTCGGCAACCTTCATCATAACCGCACATTCAATACGTTTTTTGAAAAGCTCGCAACCATATTCATAGATGCCTGTAATTTTGCCTGTGGCGTGGTATGAGTTGGCGGCACAACCGCCTGAGCAATAGAGCTTTGCCCAGCAATCCTTACAATCGGGTCGGGCGTAAGCGTTACAAAGCTTAAATTCATTCTGAACCTCGGTGTTTGTAATACCGTCATAAATATTACCTAAGAGATATTTTTTATCACCTACAAACTGATGGCAGGGATAAATATCACCCGAGGGTGTAACCGCAACATACTCTGTACCCGAACCGCAACCTGAAATGCGTTTGTAAATACACGGTCCGTGTTTTAAATCGAGCATATAGTGGTAAAAGGTAAAGGGTTTGCCTTCTTTTTGGCGTTTAATCATCTCTTTAGCGAGAATTTCATATTGCTCAAAAAGAACGGGTAAATCACTTTCGGTAAGTGCGGCAGGGTCAGTGGGCGCACAAACAACGGGTTCCATACTAAGCTCGGTAAAGCCCATATCAGCCATATGGAAAATATCGTTGGTGAAGTCCGTGTTTGCGTGTGTAAAAGTACCGCGCATATAGTAGCTTTTGTTACCGCGACGCTCTACAAACTCTTTGAACTTAGGTACAATTATGTCATAGCTGCCCTTGCCTGAATAGTCCTTCCTGAGTCTGTCGTGGATTTCTTTTCTGCCGTCAAGGCTAAGAACTACATTGCTCATTTCTTTATTAGAAAAGTCGATTACATCATCATCTATGAGCATTCCGTTGGTGGTAAGTGTAAAGCGGAAATTCTTATTATGAATCTTTTCCTGTTCTCGGGCGTATTTAACTAATTTTTTGACAACTTCCCAGTTCATAAGTGGTTCGCCGCCGAAAAAGTCAACCTCAAGATTATGGCGTGTGCCCGAATTAGCAATAAGAAAATCCAAAGCTTTTTTGCCTGTTTCAAAATCCATCAGAGCGCGCTCGCCATGATATTTACCCTGACTTGCGAAACAATATTCACAGTTAAGGTTGCAAGTGTGAGCAACGTGAAGGCACATAGCCTTCAGAACAGTGTTTCTGTTTTTGAAGTCGAATGCCATATTTTCATATGTATCGGGAGTAAATAACTTTTTGTTATCCTCAAGATATTTAATATCTTCAAGGCAATCTTTAATATCCTGCTCCGAAAGCTTTTCTTCGGGATATTTTTTAATTATAATATCGCAGATTTCATCAGGATTTTTCTCTTTGTATAAAGAAATAATGTCATAGGCTACATCGTCCACGGTGTGAACGGAACCACTGCAGGTATCAAGAACTATATTGTAGCCGTTAAGTTTGTATTGGTGTACCATTAAACCGAAACTCCTCTAAAAACAGAGGGCTACTGCATTGATATGCAGCAGCCCCGATTGATTTTTAAACTGCAATTATTCCTCGCAATTGTTTTCGCACTGCTGGTTAGCAACGCCGCAAGAAGTTTTGCAAGCAGACTGGCAAGATGTCTGGCATTCGCCGCAACCGCCGTTTTCTGTGCTCTTAACAAGGTCTCTTGTTTCGATTGTTTTGATTCTTTCCATGTTCAAAACTCCAATCCTAAAATAATATTCTCGGTAATGTTACCGCTTTTTTTACCCTATAAGTATATCATACGCAAAAAACACTGTCAAGATGTGATTGTTCAATTACAATAACAGTTGACAAAATTTATCATATGTGTTAATTTATAGTAGCATTCCGTGTAAATGCATATTAACCCAAATATATTACGAAAGGAGTTGGACATAATGATGAATTATTCAGTAAGAAATGTAAACTATCCGGTAATTATGTCCGCTTCCTGCTGACAGATAGTATTTTTACGCGTACTATTCCCCGGAAAGTGTTCGGCTTTTCGGGGCTTTTTGTTTGTAAAAATACTTTTGCGGGAGGCGAAACGGGAAAGACCCCTGATTGTTTTGGAGTTCCTCTCACTCTTAAGACACGACATAATCTCCGGGATATGCAGGTTTTATTTAACCTGTTTGCCAGAGTGTGAGGCGAGTAGTTAACGCTTCATATATTAAAAACGGAGGAAATAATGAAAAAGAAAAAAACGAAAGAAAAATTTGAAGGACTAAAAAATGTATTGTATGCATTAAAAATAGTCCATAAGTGCGCTCCCGGGATGATGATTGCACAAGTAAGCATGCAAACCTCGTTCTGGTTTTTTACGGGATTCGTAAAAGATGTATTGTTTTTAAAACTTCTGCTTGAGTTAATAACCAATGGCGGAACTTTTAAGGAATATGTGATCCTTGTTTTATTGCTCGTTGCGTCTGAGCTTATTGCTACGGGTATAAACTGCTTTTCCGATTATTATGGTTCTGTAAAATGGAAAAAATTCTATAAAAATCTTAATGACAAAATCTTTGAAAAAGCGGTCAGCGTGGATATGGCGTGCTATGAAAACCCCGAGTTTTATAATAAATATAAGCGTGCTACCGAAATTATAACCGAGGACCATATTGCGTATTTTGCATGGCAGTTTTCCAATATAATTGCGGGTAGTCTGACGGGCGTTTTCCTTGTGATTTATGTTATTACCATAGACCCGAAAATACTTCTGATTCTTTTGGTAAGTGTTTTTGTTCTGTCTTTCGGAACAATCAAGGGCAAGCTTGATGTTAAAAAGGATAAAGAAATGACCATTCACAAAAGGTCGAAGGCCTATGTTAAAAGGACGGTTTATTTACGGGAATTTGCCAAGGATATGAGAACATCAAATATATTTGATGTTATGCATACAAGGTTTAAGTCCGCTATTACCAAAAACAGAGAAATTATAAAAAAATACGGTTGGAAAATTGCTTTTCTTGAAACTATGTCGGGCTTTTTCGGCAAAGCCTTGCCTGTGGCAGCTACATATGTTTACGCGGTCTATCGCTATGCTGTAAAAAAAGATCTGAAGGTTTCCGATTTTTCTGTAATTATGACCGCTATGAGTA
The DNA here is from genome assembly GCA_045543075.1 of Acutalibacteraceae bacterium. Lineage (GTDB taxonomy): Bacteria > Bacillota > Clostridia > Oscillospirales > Acutalibacteraceae > DTU089. The sequence goes on along the minus strand of JAZQLZ010000012.1, from coordinate 84,352 downwards.
ATCTTAAGGATGTTTTTAACGATGTAGGTGAAGCGGTTTCGGATGTGCGGCGTGAAGCAGAATATTTTGGCAATTTAAAGGCATTTATGGAGTATGAGTCCAAGGTTAAAGGCGGAACAAGACTTGCCGAAGAATTAGAAACTATTGAATTTAAAAATGTTTCGTTTACATACCCGGATGCTAAAACCGCTACACTCAGTAACCTTAATTTAAAAATAAACAAAGGCGAAACTGTTGCGATTGTGGGTAAAAACGGAGCGGGTAAAACCACCTTCGTTAAACTGCTTTTGAGGTTTTATGATGTTGACAGCGGTGAAATTCTGTACAACGGTATCAATATCAAGGAGTACGATATTGAGTCACTTCGTTCAAGACTTGCGACGGTTTTCCAGGATTACAAGGTGTTCGCCCTTTCCATTGGCGAAAACATTCTTTGTCGTGAGGTTATTGATGAAAACGACCGACAAAAACTTGAGGAAGCAATAAAAAACAGCGGTGCTGATACTTGTGTTGAAAAATTACCCCAAAAGGCACAGACTGTTCTTACCCGCGAGTTTGACGAAAAGGGTACGGGTGTTTCAGGCGGTGAGCAACAGAAAATTGCCACTGCAAGAATGTTTGCAAAGGATTTTGATCTTGCAATTCTTGACGAACCCTCATCCGCTCTTGATCCGATTGCAGAATACCGTATGTATGAGAAGCTTATTGAAGCAACCAAAAATAAAACCGTTATTTATATATCTCACAGGCTGTCCAGTGCAGTGCTTTCGGATATGATTTATGTTTTTCAGGATGGCTCTGTTTCAGAAAGAGGAACACATGAACAATTAATGGAGAATAAAAAAGGTTATCACGAGATGTTTTCGCTTCAGGCATCCAACTATAAATCCCGAGAGGAGGTTGAGATGTAATGAAAAAGACAAAAATAAAAACAGCTCACGGAATTATCTCCAACACATTTTATATGCTGAAGGTTATGTTTAAAATTTCGCCCATTCTTGTCATTGGTGAAATTCTGCAGCATATTTTCAGTGTATTACCGGGCAGATTGGTTTCGGTAATCGGTCTGAAGTTTGTTATAGATGAGGTTCAGAATGGCGGCAGCAGTGCAAAAATAGTTCTTGGCATTGCTTTAATGGTTGGTATTCTTGTTTTGGGTGAGGTTTCTACATCGGTTTTCTTTGAGCTTTTTGTTCATCGTGAAAGAGAAAAGCTTGACTACGGCATACAGTCGATGTTTTACAAAAAAGCCGCATCCCTCGACCTGCAAAAATATGATGACCCTGCTTATTACGGTGATTTTATACTTGCTATAGAAAATTCATCCGACAGTATAAGATATCTGTTAAGTATGGTTAAGGGTTATATAGGTGAAATTGTTTCATTTATAACCATAGCCGGTGTTGTGTTGACAATAGACCCTGTTGCGTTACTTATAGTGCTTTTGGTTATAGTGGTATTTATTCCTTTGGGAAGATATACGGGCAATCTGCAGACAAAGCGTCGCGAAGCAATTACCGAAAAGCATCGTAAGGGTGATTATTTTGCAAGGGTATTTTATTTGCCGGATTACGCAGGCGAAATAAGAACAAGCGGTATTTTTAATTTGCTGCGTAAACGCTTCAACGAAAGTGCAGATGATGTTGTAAACACTCAGAAGAAGTATGTAAAAAATCTTGATTTGTTGTTTTTCTTTCAGGACACAGGTATTCGTGCCATCGGTTTCATTCTTGTTTTAGGTCTTTACATAGGCTATAAAACTATCGTTGACGGTACTATGTCTGCAGGTGATTATGTTGCTACCTTCAATGGAGCACTTTTAATAAGCGGAAGTGTTTTGTTTCTGACCATTTACAGCATACGGGGTTTTACCGAGCGCTCAAAAATGATTGAAAAATGCAGAGAATTTTTGAACACAAAAGAGCTTATAACCGATGGAGAGCATATTGCGGAAAGCGCAGAGCCTGAAACAATCAGACTTAACAATGTTACATTCGCTTATGAAGGTAATGATAAAAACACCCTGGACGGAATATCTTTTGAAATAAAACCCTTTGAAAAAATAGCACTTGTGGGATATAATGGTGCAGGAAAAACAACCTTAACCAATCTTCTTTTACGACTTTATGATGTTAAAGACGGTTCGATAGAAATTGGTGGGCGTGATATCCGAGAGGAAACCGTATCGTCACACAGAAATCGTTTTGCGGCGGTATTTCAGGATTTCCAGATATTCTCAGCGAGTGTTGGCGAAAATGTTGCTCTCAGTGTTGATTATGACGAAGAGCAAGTTTGGAAAGCTCTTGAATTAGCAGGTTTCAATAAAGAACTTCCCGACGGATTAAAAACCATTCTTCTTCGTGAGTTTGATGAGGAGGGCTTAATGCTTTCAGGTGGTGAGCAACAGAAAATTGCCATTGCAAGAGCATTTTATAAAGATTGTCCATATGTCATTCTGGATGAGCCGTCGGCAAACCTTGACCCTATATCTGAATACGAGCTCAACCAAGCGATGATGACGGGAGCACAAAACAAAACCGTAATATTTATTTCTCACAGGCTTTCTACAACAAAACATGCCGACAGAATCTTTATGATGGAAAAAGGCAGAATTATTGAAAGTGGAAGTCACGAGGAATTGATACACCTTGGTGGCAAATATGCCGAGATGTTCAATCTTCAGGCGGAAAAATATAATTCGCAACAAAACTCCGATTGAAACAAACTTGGATTTGTGGTATCATTAAATACAGGGGGTATGTGATATGGCAGAAATTCTTAAACAGGTAAGTTCAACCTACCGTGAACCTATCAGAAAAGCACGTGTTGCATGTAGGTGTCTTGCAATAAAAGACGGGAAAATACTGCTTACTTACGAGAAAAACAAGGACGTTTATATGTCACCCGGTGGCGGTTTGGAAAAAGACGAGAGCTTCAGTGAGTGTTGCGCCCGTGAGGTTATGGAAGAAGCGGGTCTCGCAGTCAGTGTTGGTGAACATCTTTTCACCATTTATGAGTACGTTTTTGATGAACTGTATATTGCGCACTATTTTTTGTGTAAAGTAACGGGCGAAGGAAAACAAGCCCTTACCCCCACGGAAATAGACCACGGTGTTACTCCCAAATGGGTGGAGCTTGAAAAAGCTATCGAGATATTCTCCCACTACAAAGAAAAGACCCCCGACCACGAGAGCCTTTACCTTAGGGAATACACTATTTTGAATAAGTATTTGGGTAAATGAGAAATGCACTTGCGAAAGCAAGTGCATTTTTATGTAAATTTTATCAGATGTTGTTGTGCAAGTAATATAATGTGTTTGTTTGAGTGTCAAAAACCCAAAGGTCGTAGCATGCAAATTCAATATCGGAGTCTTTTTCAAATATATAGAAATAATCCGAAGTATCTATAATGGAGCGATCAAAGTTATAATTTGAAACAAGCTCATCATTGGGGTCATTTTCTTTGAATACATCAACCCAACCTTCAAAATCATCAATGAAACTGTTGATTTTTTCGATATCGCTTTCTGTAACAGGGTTAAAGTACTCGTTATCATTAAGGTTCACTGAAGAATAGGAATATATGCCGTAGTCCGTATAATCCTGAAGACTCCCGTGAGTCCATATTTTTTCACTGTCGTATTGTCCGAGAGTTTCCAACACCTTGTCCTGGCGGGTCGGTTCATTAAAACAGGAATTCATAATATCGCCGATTTTAGGCTGAAACGCGCAGGAGGTGGTTGATATCAGTACGGCAAATAATGTAACTAATAAAACGAATCTTTTCATTTAACATTCCTCCTTTGAGGTCAGTATAGCATGAATATGCGTGATTTGCAATATTGTTGTGTTCGGCTTCGGCGAGTGGGGTTCGAGTCCCAAAATTTCGAAACAACAAAAAAACAGAGCAACCACCAAAGTGATTACTCTGTTTTTGGCGCGCCGGAAGGGACTCGATGGGCTCTGCCCATCGTTCGCTACGCGAACACCCGATTATGTTCGCCTTCGGCGAGTGGGGGTTCGAGTCCCATTTAGCTTTTCATCGCAAAATAAAAAACAGTATAGCTTATGCTATACTGCTTTTTATGGCGCGCCGGAAGGGACTCGAACCCCTGACCTTCTGGTTCGTAGCCAGACACTCTATCCAACTGAGCTACCGGCGCGTATATGGAGCGGATGACGAGGCTCGAACTCGCTACCTCCACCTTGGCAAGGTGGCGCTCTACCAGATGAGCTACATCCGCAAATGCAAGAGATATTATACATATAAATATTACTGTTGTCAAGGGTTATTTTCGTTAATAAACAAAAAAATTTATATACTTTTGAAAAAATATAAAAATTTTTATGCAAAAGGTATTGACAAAACCTTTTCTGCATATTATAATTAACAGGCTTTCGAAAGAGAGCGCAAATCGCCTGCGTAGGTATGTATGTTGTTCATATATATGGCGGTATAGCTCAGCTGGCTAGAGTACTCGGTTCATACCCGATTGGTCGTAGGTTCGAATCCCACTGCCGCTACCAATTTCAACACACCTACCTACGAAAGGTGTTATATAAAAGGGCTCTTGAGCCCCTCATACACGGCCCGGTGGTCAAGCGGTTAAGACACCGCCCTTTCACGGCGGTAACACGAGTTCGATTCTCGTCCGGGTCACCATAAAGCACTTGCAAAAAGCAGGTGCTTTTTTCTTTGTTAATTAAAGAAAAAAGAATAACAGAGAATCGAACTCACAATAGTCCATCTTTCGGCGGTTCGCCAAGGGCGGAGCCGAAAGGGACATAAAATAGGATATTTGCGTAGCAAATCGACAAGGCTTGCCTTGGCGATTCTCGTCCGGGTCACCACGAAGCACTTGCAAGAGCAGGTGCTTTTTTGTTTTTGCTTTAAACACAGAATAAATAGTTTTTTCGCATTTTCAGATGAAGTTCAAATAAATTTTATTAAAATTTCAAAAAATTTTTATTGCCGTAAATCCTTTGTGTTTCAAGGGTTTGCGGTATTTTTTCTTGCCTGCATTTTCACTTTGCAAAAAATATTTCAAATTTACATATTGACAGATATAACAACAAAATGTATAATGAAGCCAACGTAAACAAAACGTTACGGAAAAGGAAAAGAGAAATAAAAGTGAAAAGAGGAAATTTATTATGAGCAAAGTTACAAATTGTGCATTTTGTGGTAAGCAAATTACTAAGGGCTTTTTAAGTGGTGATGCAACCGAGCTTACGCTAAGCCTTGACGTAGCGATTACCTGTTGTGAAGAATGTGAGAAGAAATACAGCAATGAGCTTTATTACGATCACGAGCGTTTCGCAAAGAAGATATATAATTATCAGAAGAAGGCTAAGGTTAAATTAACGGACAGGCAAATTGCCCATTACTTCCTTAAATATACAAACGATATTAATAAGCATAATGAAAAAATGGCTTTCGAAGCAACCCCTGAATTCTACGCCTTCTATAATTATGATGAAAAGGGACGTTTTTCTGTTGAGGAATTCCAGTTAGGTTTCCGTACCAGAGACATAAAGATTTATGATATGGCTATATCTAAAATGGAAAACGTCACAGCTATTGATAATGTTTTTGATAAAAATGATATTACTAAAATTGCCTATCGCAGAAAACGTCTTGGTGACATCCGGGGTTTGTTCAGCGCAGCATATACATACGATATAATTTTAAATGACGAAACCGTATTTACCTACAAACCCTGTGTTACACGTTATGCAACTATAGGTTATGGCTTGCCCTATTTATGGTTCTTTTCAGCTGATAAAAAGGTAAAAAAGGCTCTTGCGCAATTCAAGGAAACAATCGGCTCAGATTTACCCATTGAAAGAGCCAAATAATAAAAAGGGAGCGTAGTCGTAATGTCATATGCAATATTAAGATTGGTTAAAGACGTTTTATTATCTCTTGTGGCGGTAGTTGTTACAGCGATATTCAGTATTTCAAATCAGGACCCGGACTTATTTACGATAGTTTTTACGGGCTTGCTGTTTGCAGGTGTTCCCTTTGGTTGGCGATTCCTGAGTAAGTTTATAAGTGCCTGGTCCGTTGCAGGTTTTTTCTTCAAATTAATAGTGGCAACAATTATCGGCTGGATTGCATTGCCCATAACACTTATTAAGGATGTAGTTGTGTTGATAATATCCATATGTTGTAAATCAGACGACGGGTGCGAAGAGGTTGCCTGATCCGAAAAACCTTTTATATATAAATGTATTTTCGTAAATGATTTTTCAGTATTTCATATTAGTAAAGTTTAATTAAGCAATAGATTGTTTCATAAAAAATACCATCTCCATTCAATGCATCCCCCTCTGAACCGAGCTTCAGAGGGGGATGTATATTTTATGAAAACATAATATATGAAACCAAAAATTATAAATTTGCTAAAAATTTTTTAACTATTTTAAAATTTTTTATTGCCGTAAATCCTTTGTATATCAAGAGTTTACAGCTATTTTTGCGTGATGTAATAAAACTTTACAAAAAAATATTTCATTTTACATATTGACAGATTTAACAACAAAGTGTATAATGAAGCCAACATAAACAATTCGTTACAGAATTGATAAGAAAAGGGAGACAGATTATGGAAAAAACAAATACCACTAAAAAGGTCGAGGTTATTAATGACAATGGTCAGAAAAAGGTTGCAGAAAAAGACACAGGCAAAAAAACTGCTTCAAAGAAAAATAAGATAATCAAGGGTGTAATAATTGGTGGTGTGAGCGCATTTCTCGCTTTCGTTATTGCGGTTGTTTCAATAATTGCTATTGTAATTTCGGTAACCAGGGTATCGCTTGAAGATTATATGCTGGCTGAACCACAGTACATGGGTGTTAATGGTTACGGAAGTGTGGATGCAAGTGAGCTTATAGATTACGATGCCCTCGATGAAAAAATCAGGAATAAAAATGAAGAGAACAATGAATACTATTGGTTTTACGGCGACTTCGCCACTGTAAGAGATTATATAAGTATTGAATATCCCGAGAACAACGGAAGACTTTCAAACGGGGATGAAATTGAAATCATCGTATATATTGATAAAGAGGGTATAAAAAACAATTCTCATTTTAAAAAATCTATTTCAGGTTCGGATACCAGGACCTTCAAATACACTGTATCGGGCTTGAGTGAGCCGGTAGTTATTGATGCTTTTGATGCCGTTGAAAAGGTTGTTTATGATACAGTAAGTGATTCAAAAACAATTTACGCTAAAAATGAATATGTGGGAAATTACGAAAATGGCATAAGTGTCGCATATGAATATGGTCAGTTAAGAATATCCGTTAATGATAACTGGGCTTATACTGTTTGTATAGAAATGAACAAAGATGATTTACAGCCTGAATCACAGAAGGTTACGCTTTATATTGACAGAGCTCGGGACGAGTACGCTGCAGATGGCATTATATTCGAGTCGGCAGAAAAAGAATTTGATGTGACGGTTATTTCAAGATTAAAAACATTAAATATCAAGGACTCAGAAGTTAAGACATTAAAAAACCTTGCAGACAATTATATGAACGATAACTTTGGCGCAGGTAAACCTACATTCCTGAAAGCTGTCGGATATTTTAAAACCCAGGGTGAGGGAATGTATGTGGATTTGCTTATCTTCTATTACACAGTTGATAATAAAACATACAGCGCTGTCTTTACAGAGCTGAAAAAGGATCAGAACGGAAACATATACAAGTTAGACGAAACAGAGGTTAAAACCTTCAGGAACTGGATATTCAACGAAATGGTTTCACATGACACAGCAGAGGAATTTGAAGACCAAAATATTGACTTTGACAGCAAAGCTGAATTAACAATACCTAATTAAATATAATTCCGGGAGATATAGATATGAGAAGCAATTATTTTTATGATGATATTACCAATGTAATGGTAGCGGAAGCAACCATAGAAGCAGAAACAGCAAAAATCAAAAAATCAAAAAGAGGAATTATAGCCTCAATTATTTCTATGGTTATGTGGCTGGCAGGTTTAGGTTTAGGCTGTTTATCGGATATAGACGGGCTTCCCAGACCGATTGTTGATTTTCTTCAGATAAGCGCATTGGGAATATGGTTGCTGGCATTGATTACAACTCTTGTAGCGTACCTAATAGGTGGCAGTGTCGGCGAAACCTTGAAAATAATAGGTAAAATCGGATTTGTGGGTTGGTTCATAATTCCATTCCCCTATGACATAATAACCGGTTTAGCGGCTATGTTCCTTACAGTGGTTGCATTGTTTGCTTGTCCGTTACTTGTTTTGGGCATTATACACATTGTTCGTAAAAGACGAATTAAAAAAGCGCAGCAGTTCCTTGATGAATTTGCTTCGGTGCAGGAAAGATACAATATGGGTCCTGCGATTAGCCTTTAAAGTTTATCCCTTCATATCAGCATTATATATTGCAGAAAAAGCCTTGAATTTTAATTCAAGGCTTTTTCTGCAAATAAATAAAAATTAATATTGATTTTTTTAAAAGTATATAATATAATAAATCAGTGATATTTGCCGGTGTGATGGAATTGGCAGACGTGCTGGACTCAAAATCCAGTGGTAGCGATACCGTACCGGTTCGACCCCGGTCACCGGCACCATGAAAAAAGTCTCTTTTGTCTATCGACAAAAGAGACTTTTTTCAATGATATCCGTTCCCTGTGGTCACGGATGATATAGCTGACGCTATGATATCTGCTTCGCAGATGATATACGTTTCGCATATTAAAGGAACGGATATTATATCATATTTGCGGAGCAAATATATCATTGAAAAGATTCGGTATTTGTGATAGTATCAATTCGATAAATAAGACTTTGACGGAGGGAACAGTATATGAATAAAGATTGGATGTTTGTTGTTGATAACAGCATCTGTGATGTTCGAACGGTCGGTGTCTTGGTTCGTGATGGGAAAATTCTTGTGCAACGAGACCGCAATGGAAATGAATATGCTTTGCCTGGTGGCCATGTTAGAATTGGCGAAACATTGGCAGACGGACTCGTTAGAGAATACAAGGAAGAAACTGGGGCAGATATTTCCTGTGTGAAGTTATTGTGGAGCGAAGAATGTTTTTGGGAATGGAACGGCAGGACGGCACATAATTTGGCTTTTTACTATCTCATAGAGGACAATTCTACTATTCCCGATACCGGCGAGTTTACGTCACATAAAGATAATTGCAATGTTGTACTTGGATGGATGCCCATTGAGGAAATTCAGAATGCAATCATCTATCCAGATTTTTTAAAGACCGAAATCTATCACTTGGATGAACCTATGAAGCACTTTGTTTCTAAAGGGTAACGCATACCAATTCCAATTTGTCGAACAGCGCAGCCACACTACTTTTGGTCTTTCTTACCCATTTCCACACTACTTTTAGTCGCTTTTTCATTTCACATTGCGACGAAAGGGCAATATTTCACTTCATGTTTTGATATTGATGATATATAATTGTTATTGTAAGAGGTGATTTTATGAGATTATATCGACCCGTTGGACAAGCAGAATTGGACTTAATAGTAAAGACAGGCTACAGGGAATACCCGCCCAGACTTCCGGAACAGCCTATTTTCTATCCAGTATTGAACGAGAAGTATGCACGTGAAATCGCAGAAAAATGGAATAAGAAATCTGCTGACTCGGGTTATGCAGGATATGTTACAACATTTGAAATCGACGATGACTATATTTCTCAGTTTGATGTTCAAACAGTAGGGGCAAGTTACCATCAAGAGTTTTGGATCCCTGCAGAAGATTTGGTGGAGTTTAATCGTAATATCATCGGTAATATTGAAATCATCTGATTATTTACGCACCATATACAGTGATTTTCAGAAAAGAGAGCTTTCACTTTTTGTGTTAGTTCTCTTTTTTGTTTCTTAATAAAAAGGGGTCGAACCACCTCGGCGAAGCTGAACAAAAGTCACAGTTTTTTATTGAGGTGTATTATCCCGGTATAGAATATTAATAATAAAAAGTGATGAAAAAACATTCGTCTTTTCATCACTTCGTAAATTTTGTCATTCGTATTTTGTTCCGCAAACATGACAGAAAAGAGCTTTGTCGGACAAAGGGGTTTTACAAGAAGGACAAATCTTTCCTGCCGGGTTATTGTAGTACTCATTGTAATCGTCGTCATCATAATCATCGTCGTCATACTCGTCTGCAGACATATGATTAAGAATGGTCTGATACTGTTCTGATTCAAACCACAGCATAGCTTCATGAGATCTTACGGAGAGTAAGGGATGAGTCTGAGTACTGATAACAGCGAATTCAATGAATTTATTGAATTTCGATTTGTTTCGGAGTTCCTGATAATCTGCTGCCTGCTCAACGAACAAATCCATATTGATTTCGTCACCTATGTGTGAGGTTCCTCCTGCGAGTCTCATCATAGTTCTGACTACAGGCTCTGTTTTTCCGCAACAAATTACGGCAGCACGGTCCGCACTGAATTCACTGCAACGCATCCAATGATAAAAAGCAAGCTTTAAAGAAAGTGCAACAGCAGCAGTTATAAGGTTTCCGCCGCCAATAAGCTCGAGTCCGCCGTTGATAATAAGCTTACCCATAGTGTGATAAAGCACATGTTGACAAGCTATATGTCCGCATTCGTGGGCAAGAACCGCGTAAATTTCATCGTCTGTAAGACACTCAAGCAAACCGGAAGTAACTGTTATAGCCGGGTGTTTGTCGCCGTATGTATATGCATTGGGTACTCTGTCCAATTCAAGATAAATCGGCGGAACTTCATCAATACCTAATTTTTCACATATGCCGGGCAACATATTATAAACTCTTGGAACCTGTTCTTCGGAGAGTCTGATTTTGCTGGCCATATCAATCATATTATTGGTTTTTTCATCAAAAAGCTGTATGAATTTACTGCAGATTTTATCAAAAATCGGGATCGCTTTAAGATCTTTAAGTGCTCTGCGGTCATAATCGTGCTGATATTCCTGGGGTATTGCGGGTATCATGTTTTCACACTCCGAATCATTTAAAGAAATTTATTTAAACTTATAACCAAAGATTTAATATTTTTACAATATAACGAAGGAAAGTATAGAAAGCGTTGGCAACATCAAGGGCGGTTGTGCCTATGTTGGCACCTATATTAGCGCCTGTATCGGTTTTGCCATAGCCGTCAATAGCACCGTTATTGTCTGCAACACCGTCATCATTTGCAAAAGAGTCAAGCAAGGGTGAAGCTACGGCAACAAGGAGATATTCGCCTGCGGTAACGCCTTCTTCCTGAGCACTTATCATTTTTATTATAGTATCGATTGATTCAATATTCTGTGCTGCAATTACGCCTGCAGCAGCCTGATAGAATACCTGATCATCAATGTAATCAAATTCGGATTTAATAACAAGTGACATAATGAGGAAAAGTATTTTTACATCTTTTTCATATAAAGGATAGTCTTCCTCGCCGGCATAGTGAGCGGAAACAAGCTCAGTTGCAACATCCCAACCATCCTTGTAATCGCTGTCAGGGATGTCGATGTTGTACTGCTTAGCCAACTCCTGGGCACTGCCTTCGCCGTAAAGGGGCATATTGAGAACATCGCTGAAGGTATCAACAACATCTCTTACAAGTGTGTAGTAAATATCACCGGGTTTAATGCCTAATTGTTCGTCGTTGAAGCCGCGTTCAAGTCTGTATTCAACACCGTTTTTAAGGTATTCTTTAGCAAAGGCGTTAAGACCTTTGTTCATTTCGGCAATCTGTTCATCCGAATAGCCGTCAACCATCTCTACAAGAGCATCTGTGTCAATTGAGTCAACTGTTTTTGCTTCGTAGGTGATGGTGTCTTCGCTCATTTCAATGTATCTGTACTGAAGGGGATACATGGTGAGTGATGTTGTAGCAAAGTCAGAAATAGTGTTGCCCTCGGGAGAGGTGTGAGTAGTAGCATCACTGCAATGCTCGTGACCTGAGAAAACAAGCTTGATACCTGCATCTGCCCATTTGTTAGCAGTTGCGGTGTGATTTCTTATAATGAAATCGTGGCTGAGTATTCTCTGTAAGGGCATATGGTTAAGAAGGTTATGGTGTAACATAAGGATGGGGTATCTGCCGTCATCGTAGGCCTTCTGAGCTTCGTCGATAACCCAGTTGACCTTATGGTCAGTCATACCGTCTTCGGTTGATTTATCGGGGTCGTTGCTGTCGAGTGCGATAAGTCGGTATTTATCACCAAGGTTTGCAGTGTATGATAAACCGTCAGTAGTGATAGCCTGATCATAACCGAAATCAGCGTAAACTTCTTTGAATTTAGAGGCATCTGTAACGCAGTATTCGCCGAGGTTACCATAGTCGTGATTACCGGGGATAACATAGATCTGTTTGCCTGAAGTTTCTTCAAAGTTTTTGAATTTTTCGGCAACAGCCAGATGTTCTTCAATAAGTCTTCTTCCGTTATCTGCCAGGTCACCGGATACAAGAAGAAATTCAATATTATCATCTTCTGCAACCTGACGGAGCATTTCATCAATAATAAGACCGCTCTCGTTTTCCATAGCGGCACGTCTGTTGGCGTAGCCATAGATGGGGTCTTCGGAGAACCACTCTAATTCTTCGTCCGGGATGTTATAGTGAAGGTCGGATGCTACAGCGTAAGAGATATCAACATCGCTTGAAGCGGCACTTGCGCCAACTACGCAAGCCGACATAAGAACGGCAAGAGAAAGTATAATCGCGATTGTTTTTTTCATAAAAACACCTACTAACATATAATATATTATAAATCTACCATTTTTTAGAGGTTATGTCAATAAAAATAAACCTCATCCGAATGGAGGATGAGGTTTGAAAATCAAATAATCATCTCTGTACTCTGCCTGAACCGTCGCCACCGGCAAGTTTTTCAACCTCGCCGACACCGATTCTGTTGAAGTCGCCTTCGATTGAATGCTTAAGTGCGGATGCAGCAACTGCAAATTCGATAGCGGACTGTGTATCTTTGCCGCTGAGAAGCGCATAGATAAGACCACCGCCGAAGCTGTCACCACCGCCTACACGGTCAACAATGTGAAGGTGATATTCCTTTGAAAAGCAGTAGTTTTCGCCGTCAAAGAGCATTGCTGCCCAGTCATTGTCGTTAGCTGAAATTGAGCTTCTTAATGTGATGGCAACCTTTTCAAAGCCGAATTTATCTGCGAGCTGTTTTGCAACGGATTTGTAGCCCTCTTTGTTGAGCTTACCGCCGTAAATGTCGGTGTTTTCTGCCTCGATGCCGAAAACATCCTTTGCATCCTCTTCGTTAGAAATGCAAACATCAACATATTTGCAAAGCTCGGTCATTGCCTCACGAGCCTCTGCTCTTGTCCAAAGCTTACCGCGATAGTTAAGGTCGCAGGAGATTTTAACGCCCTTTGCCTTTGCGGCAATACAAGCCTCTTTGCAGATTTCCACAAGGTTTGCACCCAAAGCGGGAGTAATACCCGTAAAGTGGAACCAGTCTGCGCCTTCAAATATTTCATCCCAGTTAAAGTCAGAGGCTGAAGCCTCCTGAATAGCTGAATGAGCACGGTCATAAATACAAACGCTACCGCGCTGAGAAGCACCTTTTTCGAGGAAATAGATACCTACTCTGTCACCGCCACGGGCGATTTTTGATGTATCAACACCAAAATAACGGAGTGAATTTACAGCTGCCTGACCGATAGCGTGAGTGGGGAGCTTTGTAACATAAACGGATTCCATACCGTAGTTTGCAAGAGAAACTGCAACGTTAGCCTCACCGCCGCCGAAGGTAGCCTGAAGCTGGTCATCCTGGAAGAAACGATAATATCCGTTAGGTGCAAGGCGAAGCATAATTTCGCCGAATGTAACAACTTTAGCCATTATGAACGAGCCTCCTTAACAATTTCAACTGATTTTTTACAAAGGTCAATAATTTCGTCCCATTTCTGGTTGTCAATAAGGTCTGCGGTAACCATATATGAACCGCCACAAGCGGCGATTACGGGGCAGGAAAGATAATCCTTAAGATTATTAAGACCGATACCGCCCGTGGGCATTACCTTAAACATGGGGAAGGGTGCGCTCATAGCCTTGATTTTTGCAAGACCGCCTGACTGCTCAGCAGGGAAGAATTTAAGAACATCAAGACCGAGTCTGTAAGCTGTATGATAATCTGTGGGGGTAGTGCAGCCTGCATAAATGGGAATATTCTTTTCCTGACAGTATTTAACGATGTATTCGTCAAGACCGGGTGTAACAATGAATTTTGCACCGGCTTCAATAGCTTCATCAACCTGAGCTGTTGTAAGTACAGTACCTGCACCAACGAGCATTTCGGGAACATTTTCGCTCATAAGCTTAATTGCGGTTGCAGCACCTGCCGCACGGAATGTTACTTCGGCAACCGGAACACCGCCCTTTACAAGAGCTTCGGCAAGAGCAACGGAATCTCTTTCGGGATTGTTAAGTTTAATAACCGGAACTACGCCGATTGACATAATTTTTTCAGAAATAGCGTTCATTTTTATATCCTCCCATTTATTTGTTGAGTGCTTTTTCACAAGCTTCAAAAAGACCATTGATATAGGTTGCACCTAAAGCACGGTCGTAAAGACCATAGCCGGGCTTGCCTGTTTCGCCCCATATCATTCTGCCGTGGTCGGGTCTTACATAACCGTCAAAGCCTGTTTCAACAAGTGCTTTAACAATTTCATACATATCAAGGCTACCGCATTTTGAAAGGTGCCCCTGTTCTTCAAAGCTTCCGTCGGGAAGAACAAGCACCTGACGGATGTGCATAAATGCGATTCTGTCCATAGCACTGTATTTACGTACCATTTTAACAACATCATTTGTTGCGGCGCAACCGAGGGAGCCTGTGCAAAGGCAAAGGGAGTTTGCGGGACTGTCAACAATTGCGAGCATTCTGTCAAGATTTTCTTCGCAAGTGATAATTCTCGGAATACCGAAAATGGGATAGGGCGGATCGTCAGGGTGTATAGCCATTCTTACGCCGCATTCCTCTGCAACGGGAATAACCTTTTTAAGGAATTTTTCAAGGTTAGCCCAAAGACCTTCTTCACCAAGCTCACCGTAAGCGGAAATAAGCTCGCGTACTTCTTCCTGAGTATAGCTTGAATCCCAACCGGGAAGGTGAATATCATCCTTAAGGGGGTCAAGACCCTTCATCTGCTCCCAATACATAACAAGACTTGTGGAGCCATCGGGCGCTTCCTTGTCAAGCTGGGTGCGTGTCCAGTCAAAAACGGGCATAAAGTTATATGTTACGCATTTAATACCGTATTTTGCACAACGGCGGATGTTCTCACAGTAAACATCTATAAGCTCATCAACATTATCTCTGCCCAGCTTAATGTTTTCGTGAACGGGAATGGACTCAACAATATCAAAGATAAGGTTGTTGTCCTCGCACTGCTTTTTCATTTTTGCAATGCTTTCCTCGGGCCATACTTCACCGGGCTTAACATCGTAAACTGCACTTACAACGCTGCGCATATTGGGAATCTGGCTTATATACTGAAGTGAAATGGGGTCGGTATCGCCATACCAACGGAATGACATTTTCATAAGAGGAAACCTCCCTGTAAAAATTATATTTGCATTCTATTACATTATAAGTATAACACGGCATTTTTACAATATAAATTGTGTATATTGTTTGACATATTGTAATAGTTGCGGTAATATATAAATGATTAGTTATTAAATTTTTGGCATTGTAGGTGAAATTATGCAGTCCAAGACTCAAAGTTTTCAGACTCGTCAGAATATGGAGAAAAGCACCTTTGAAGTTTTTCGTTACCGCGACCCGAAGCCCGAGGGTGTTGCGGTGCACCACCACGATTTTTATGAAATATACTTTTTCTTAAGCGGTGAGGTTGAGTACAGGGTGGAGGGTAAAACCTATTTATTAAAGCCCGGTGATTTGCTCCTTATAAACCCCCGTGAATTGCACCAACCCATAGTAAAACCCGGTTGCGTCTATGAGAGAATCGTTTTGTGGATTGATAAAGGTTATATCGAAAGCTTCGGTAATGGTGAAAATACACTTACAAAATGCTTTGATATACAGTCCCCGACGCATACTAATATATTAAGACCCACGGGCATTCAACGTACCAACATCACCGACCTTCTTGAAAATATGATAAATGAATGTTACGGTGAAGGTTACGCAAATGACCTGAGTTCCACAGGCGCTTTTTTGCAGTTTATGGTTGAGATTAACAGACTTGCATTGCAAAAAGAAAAAATTGCCGAGCCTGTGAAGGATACATTACTTGTAACAAAGGTGCTTAGCTTTATAAATGAAAATTATAACGAGGATTTGTCATTGGAGAGTATTGCCCGTAAATTTTTTGTGAGTAAGTATCACCTTTCCCACGAATTTACCCGCTCCGTAGGTACAAGCGTTTACCGATATATAATGCTTAAAAGACTTTTAAACGCCAAAGAGCTTTTGTCCCAGGGTGTTGCACCCGGTGTAGTTTACCACAAATGCGGGTTTCAGGACTACGCCAACTTTTACAGGGCGTTTAAAGCAGAGTATGGGGTAAGTCCGAAAGAATTCGTAATGCGTAATTAACCGACCTTTTGAGAAGGTCGGTTAAATTTTTGAAAAATTTTATGTCAAAAACTGACTTTTTTTACACTATATAACAGATGGTAAAATAAATTACCCAAATAGCAGGCGGGAGGTCAGTTTATGAAAAAATTTGTATGCTTTATTTTATGTGGTGTTTTGTTAATAGGGGGATTGCCCGTTTTCGCTCAGGCAACCGAAAATAAGGAAAATGAAGTCAGTCTTGAAGATTTCACCAATCAGTTAAGTGAGATGATTGATAAATATGACGACAATACACCTATACCCGAGGAGTATGCCGTAAATTCAGTGGAGTCTTTTTCTGTTTGTGCGGACGAAGAAGACGAAACCGAAGAACCTGCAAGTTATTCAACAGACCGACTTATAGTTAAAGCTGAGGGTGATATTGATACTCTTGACGCCGTGGCTTGTATAGAGGGCTATAACGATTTGCATATTCTGCAGTTTGATGACAATAAATCTGCTACGGAAGCCCTCGAATATTACGAAAACTGTAAGGATGTTGAATATGTAGAAGAGGATGAGGTAAACAGATTTACAGATTTTACAATTATCGAAAATCTCCCGAATTCCGAAATTATGGAAGTAATGACGGATGATGGTGATACTCTTGGCTTTACTCAGCTTCGTCAGAAAATTAAGGATTCAGGTGTGAACTACACACAGAAACTTACAGTTGCAGTTGTTGATACTGGAATTGCATACGACCACGACTTGTTAAAGGATAGGGTTGACCCCAACGGTTTTAATGCAATTGACAGTACAGCCTCTTGTTATGACGACAACGGACACGGAACTCACGTTTCGGGTATTATTGCTGTTAATACACTTGAAAACGTTACAATTAAGCCGTATAAGGTTCTTAATTCGAAGGGCGAGGGAACGGTTTCACAGGTGGTTATGGGCATCGAAGCTGCAGTAGCAGATGGTGTTGATGTTATAAATATGAGCTTGGGTATGGATGGTAAGAGTCCGGCAATAAGTGATGCTTTAGCCAAGGCGCATAATTTTGGCATAATACTTGTTGCCGCTGCGGGAAACGATTGTTCATATTTGGATTATCAGTTCTATACTCCTGCCTGTTGCGATAATGTTATTACTGTTATGGCATATGATCATTGGATGCAACGAAAAACAGGCTTTTCTAATTATGGCTCAGCATGCGAAACTGCCGCAATTGGTGAAGCAGTTACGAGCACTTTTCTTAATAATAGCTTCGCATATGCAGATGGAACCTCAATGGCGGCACCATTTGTAAGTGCAGCGGTAACCTACCTTATTCTTGATAAGCCCTCAATAACCTATGATGAAATTGTCAAAAAAATCGATGAATTTGAATACCGTGAGGGTATGTATCTTGAATTTATCCTTGATGACCATATACCACAAGTTCCGACTCCCGTATTAAGCGTGGATTCCTGTGAATTTGATGAAGAATTCTATCTGGAAATGACTTGTTCCGACCCTGATGCATACATATTATATACATTTTCAACCACAACCAGCAATTCATCTGTATATGACTATGAAGAACCAATACAAATTAAATATGATACGGTTATTACAGCGTATGCCCAAAGAAAGGGTAAAAAGCGAAGTGAAGCAATAACCGTAAATTATAAAAGACTTTTTCTTAATGAAGAAGATAAATATGCTATAGATTCCGAAGGAACCATAACGAAATATTACGGAGAAAACACAGAAAATAATACATACATTATTATCCCCGACACCATAAACGGCATCACGCCTACTGCCATAGGAGCATCCGTTTTCAGTGGGTTTACTTATATTAAAAACATTATACTTCCTGATACAGTAACAAAAATCAAGGATAGAGCTTTTCGTAACTGCACCTCACTTGAATATATAACAGCACGGGGCGTAACCCAACTTGGGCAAGAATCTTTTTACAAGTGCAGTAATATTAAGGAATTTATCGGCAATAACGTTACGGAAATAGGCAATTATGCATTTAAAGCATCTTCCATACCTTACATAAATTTCCAAAATGTTACTTATATTGGTAAAAGCTCTTTCCAAGGCTGTACAGGAATACAACGAATTGCTTCGGACACCCTAACCTCTATAGGCGAAACCGCATTTCAAGGAAGCTCCATAAGAAATGTTGAATTACCCTTGATAACCGTAGTTGGAGAAAATGCATTTGAAAAGTGCAGAAATCTTGAAACGATAATTGTTCCTAATGCAACACACATTCGTCAATATGCTTTCAGCGAATGCACCTCATTAAAAGAAATAAATGCGGAAAAGGCAACGTCTGTAGCTATGAATGCTTTTTATAACTGTATAAACCTTACTACCGCAAAGCTACCTGTTCTTAAATACGTTAATTCTCACAGCTTCTACAACTGTAACGCACTAAAAGACTTTAACTCGCCATATATTGATAAAATATATGAAAATGCTTTTGAAAACTGCACAAGTCTTGAAAATGTAAATTACCAATACCTTACACATCTTTCAGACTATGCTTTCAAGGGTTGTACAGCTTTGAAAAATGTTAATCTTCCTACTCTTGAAAGCTTGGGCAAAGATGCTTTTGCAGGTTGCCCTTCACTTAATGAGGTCTGGATTAAGGGTGACGTAACCGTTAATGATGGTGCTTTTGAAACTGACTTTACCGCAAACAAGGTCATTCTTGATAACGCCATATCAATTAAGGATTTACCCGAAAATATCCCGACGGCATTACCATTATCCGTTACAAGCATTGAAGATACGGATTTTGAAAATGTTATAATCTACGGCTCAAAGGGCAGTTTTGGAGAAACCTGGGCAAATGAAAACAGCCAGACATTTATTGAAATAACTACCGATAACGCAATATTCGGAGATGTTCCCTTATACTGCGAAAGCACAAAACAGACTTTGAGTTTTGATGTTATGGGACTTAACAGAATATATCAATGGTACGGAAATACCAAAAACAGTAATACGGGCGGTAAATTTATAAAGGATGCCACCACAAGCGAATTTACACCTTCAAGTCATACCAAAATTTACGACTACTATTATTGTGTTGTTGTTTGTCAGGACGGCAGTAACCCGCTTATGACAATAACAAGCGGTGTGTGTACATTTATCCCGGTTATTACATCATTACTTTCCGCAACCACCGTGGATTTAGCAAAGCTTTCAATTAAAACCACCGTAACCGGAGCTAATAGCATAACCGATTTAATAAAGGTAAGCAACAACGCTACCCATTACGCGTTGCCCTCATACTCCAACGGCAAAGAGGATTTCTTCGGGACCGGCTCGTCGGTTGTGGTTTACCTTAATGGTGAACCTGACTCTGTTTTCAATCTTGCGGTATATGGAGATTTAAACGGCGACAGTGTGTGCGACGTGCTTGACTGCGCTGAAATCGAAAAAGCCGCTAACAAACAAATTACCTTAAACGGAAGTTATTTTTCAGCGGCAGATATGAATAACAACAATAAGATTGATACAAGAGACTACCAAAGCGCAGTAAATAAAGCACTTTCCGAGTAACAACAAAAACCGCCTGACCTTTCGGTCAAGCGGTTTTATTTTATTATTCTTATTCTGCCTTGGGAGCGTAGAGAGCCTGAAGTCTGAGGAGGTGCTCATATCTTTCGAGAGCTGTCTGCTCGGACTGTGCGAAGAGTGCTTCTGCTCTTTCGGGGAATGAACGTGTAAGAGAAGAATAACGAGCTTCGTTAAGAAGGAATGCCTTGTAATCGCCTGTTGCGGGTTTAGAGTCGATTGTGAAGGGGTTCTTGCCTTCTGCCTTGAGTGCGGGGTTGTAACGGAACATATTCCAGTAACCGCATTCAACAGCTTTCTTCATTTCGTTCTGGCAGTTAACCATACCACCCTTAATTGAGTGCATTTCGCAGGGTGAGTAAGCAATGATAAGTGAAGGACCGTTGTAAGCTTCAGCTTCCTTGATAGCCTTAAGTGTCTGATTCTGGTCAGCACCCATAGCGATCTGTGCAACGTAAACATAGCCGTAGCTCATTGCGATTTCAGCAAGGCTCTTCTTAGCGATTGCCTTACCTGCAGCTGCGAACTGAGCAACCTGACCGATGTTAGAAGCCTTAGAAGCCTGTCCGCCTGTGTTGGAGTAAACTTCGGTATCAAATACCATGATGTTTACGTCTTCACCGGAAGCAAGAACGTGGTCAACACCGCCGAAGCCGATGTCGTATGCCCAACCGTCACCACCAAAGATCCATACGGATTTCTTTGAAAGGAATTCTTTGTTGTCGATGATTGCTTTGCATGTGTCGCAGCAAGCACCGTCGCCGATAGCAGCAACGAGAGCTTCTGTAGCAGCGCCGTTCTTTTCACCGTCGTTAACAGTGTCAAGGTAAGCCTTAGCAGCAGCCTTAACTTCGTCGCTTGCTTTGTCGGAAGCAGCGATTTCTTCAACCTTAGCGATAAGGCTGTTACGAAGAGCTGCCTGACCAAGGAGCATACCGAAGCCGTGTTCTGCGTTATCTTCAAAGAGTGAGTTACCCCATGCAGGACCCTGACCCTTTGCGTTTGTTGTATAGGGAGATGTAGCAGCGGGACCACCCCAGATTGATGAACAACCTGTTGCGTTAGAAATATACATTCTGTCACCGAAGAGCTGTGTTACGAGACGAGCATAAGCTGTTTCAGCACAACCTGCACAAGAGCCTGAGAACTCAAGAAGGGGTTTCTTGAACTGGCTGGAGATAAGGTTTGCAGAAGAAGCAATGCCTTCTTTTTCCGTAACGTTAGCTACGCAGTAATCAAATGCTGCCTGCTGAACATCCTGGCTCTCACGGGAAACCATTTTAAGTGAATTTGTGGGACATACGCCGATACATACGCCGCAACCCATACAATCCATGGGAGATACAGCAAGAGTATATTTGTAGCCCTTGTTTGTAACTGCTTTAACCTTTTCGCCGAACTTAGTTACTTCAGGAGCATTTGCAGCTTCTTCATCACTGAGAGCGAAGGGACGGATTGTAGCGTGAGGACATACATAAGCACACTTGTTACAACCGATACAGGTTTCGTTGTTCCATTCGGGAACCATAACTGCAACACCGCGTTTTTCGTATGCGGATGCACCCTGCTCGAATGTACCGTCAGCGTGGTCTGTAAATGCAGAAACGGGAAGAGAGTCACCGTTCATAGCACCAACGGGCTTCATAATGCTGTCAACCATCTTAACAAGCTTTGCGGGACCTTCGGAAGCAACTGCTTCAGCAGCATCAACTGCGTTTGCCCAGTCAGCAGGAACTTCAACCTTCTTGAATGCGCCGAAACCTGCGTCAATAGCTTTGTGGTTCATATCAACGATATCCTGACCCTTTTTAAGGAACTTAAGGGCAGCGTTCTTCATATAGCCGATTGCTTCGTCCTTGGGAAGAACGTTTGCAAGAGCAAAGAAGGAAGCCTGAAGGATTGTGTTTGTTCTCTTGCCGAGACCGATTTCTGCAGCAAGGTCAATAGCGTTAACTGTGTAAAGCTGAATGTTGTTCTTAGCAATGTACTGCTTTGTTTCAGCATTGAGCTTTTCAGCGAGCTCAGCTTCGTCCCACTGGCAGTTGATAAGGAATACACCGCCGGGTTTAACGTCGTTAACAATCTTGAAGCCTTTTTCGATATATGCAGGTGTATGGCAAGCAACGAAGTCAGCCTTGTTTACGTAGTAGGGGCTCTTGATAGCCTTGTCGCCGAAACGAAGGTGAGAAATTGTTACGCCACCTGTTTTCTTTGAGTCATACTGGAAGTATGCCTGAACATATTTGTCAGTGTGGTCACCGATGATTTTGATGGAGTCTTTGTTAGCACCAACTGTACCGTCACCGCCGAGACCCCAGAATTTACACTCGATTGTACCTTCAGCAGCTG
The DNA here is from genome assembly GCA_045543075.1 of Acutalibacteraceae bacterium. Classification (GTDB taxonomy): domain Bacteria; phylum Bacillota; class Clostridia; order Oscillospirales; family Acutalibacteraceae; genus DTU089. The sequence continues at coordinate 61,842 of JAZQLZ010000012.1, read as the reverse complement.
TGTTGGGAGCTTCTTCTTCGGGGAGTGAAAGGTAAGTAACGTCGTCGTTGATACCGAGTGTGAAGTGTTTCTTGCTGTCAGCCTTTGCAAGGTCAGCATATACAGCGAAGATTGATGAGGGAGGAGTATCCTTTGAACCGAGACCGTAACGGCCGCCTGATACGAAGATACCGTCTTTGCCGCAAGCATCAAGAGCAGCAACAACATCAAGATAAAGAGGTTCACCGATTGAACCGGGTTCTTTTGTTCTGTCAAGAACAGCAATCTTTTTAACTGTTGCGGGAAGAGCAGCAACGAATTTTTCAGATGCGAAGGGTCTGTAAAGACGAACTTTAAGAAGACCAACCTTTTCGCCTTTAGCAAGAAGGTAATCGATAACTTCTTCAGCAACGTCACAGATTGAACCCATAGCAACGATTACGTTTTCTGCATCAGCAGCACCGTAGTAGTTGAAGAGCTGATAATCAGTACCGAGCTTTGCGTTAACCTTACCCATGTATTCCTCAACGATTGCGGGAACTGCATCATAGTAAGTGTTACATGCTTCTCTGTGCTGGAAGAAAATGTCGCCGTTTTCGTGAGAACCGCGCATTACGGGATGCTCGGGGTTAAGAGCTCTCTTTCTGAAAGCATTAACAGCATCCATATCGCACATTTCTTTAAGATCTTCATAATCCCAGATCTGGATTTTCTGAAGCTCGTGAGATGTACGGAAACCATCGAAGAAGTTGATGAAGGGAACGCGGCTCTTGATAGTTGCAAGGTGAGCAACTGCACCGAGGTCCATAACCTCCTGAGTGTTTGTTTCAGCGAGCATAGCGAAACCTGTCTGACGGCAAGCGTAAACGTCGGAATGGTCACCGAAAATGTTAAGAGCGTGTGAAGCTACACAACGAGCTGATACATGGAAAACGCTGGGAAGAAGCTCACCTGCGATTTTGTACATGTTGGGGATCATAAGAAGAAGACCCTGTGAAGCTGTGTAGGTTGTTGTGAGTGCACCGGCTGCGAGTGAACCGTGAACAGTACCTGCGGCACCTGCCTCAGACTGCATTTCGGAAACCTTTACGGTTGTGCCGAAGATGTTCTTCTGACCCTGAGCAGACCACTGGTCAACGTAGTCAGCCATGGGGCTGGAAGGTGTGATGGGGTAGATACCGGCAACTTCTGTGAACGCATATGATACATATGCGGCAGCGTTGTTACCGTCCATGGTTTTCATTTTTCTAGCCATAGTTTTTCCTCCTGTGAATAATATAGTAAATTAATTATAAGTATTATAAAAACACCAACAATTATATTAACACTATTTTTGACGGTTGTAAACTGTTAAAAGATAAAAATTTCACAAATTTGCGACGAAATTATGGTTATTTAGCCAAAATAAAGAATGTTTTGTTAAAATTTTAACTTTAATATGAGGATAGCGTTTGTTATACAAAGAAGTATTGTACTAATTGTATTGACAAATCATACATAAATTATGTATAATTAAAAATGTTATGGTGTAATATGCCATAGTTATTTTCTTTTTTGAAAGGAGCAAATCCCAACCATGGATGACCCCGGACCTAATTTTATTTTGGCCCAAGTAGTACAAAACATTACTCAGACCGAAGCAAGCATCGGCAGTGTTATCGGTGATGTAGCTTTAAAAGTGGTTTTGCTTTTAGTGCTTATTCTCGTAAACGCGTATTTCGCAATGGCTGAAATTGCGGTAATTTCACTCAACGATGCAAAGATGGAAAAAATGGCGGAGGAGGGCAACAAGAAAGCCCGCCTGGTTTTAAAGCTTACTAAGAATCCCACACGCTTTTTATCCACCATTCAAATCGGTATTACTCTTGCAGGATTCCTGACATCGGCTTCTGCGGCAACTTCATTTGCCGAGCTTCTCACCGATGCGGTTACCTCAAAGTTTGACGTTCCCGAAAATATCATTTCGCCTATCGCGGTTGTGCTTATCACGCTGATAATGTCGTATTTCTCACTGGTTTTAGGTGAGCTTGTACCAAAGCGTATCGGTATGCAGATACCGGAAAAGGTTGCCTTTATGGTAGCTAAGCCTTTGCTGTTTATCTCAAAGGTTACAGGCCCCTTCGTAAGATTTTTGTCCTTCTCAACAAACCTGATTGTTAAAATTCTCGGCTTCGACCCTAACGCCAACGAAGAAAGCGTTACCGAGGAAGAAATTCGTATGATGGTTGATGTGGGCGGCGAAAAGGGTGTTATTGAAGACGACCAGAAGGAAATGATTAACAATATCTTTGAGTTTGACGATATTGATGCAGGTGACGTTATGACTCACCGTACAGATGTTGTAGCAGCAGATGTAAATGATATTACAGTTGATGAATTTATTCAGCTTGCAATAGACAACGGCAGGTCAAGAATTCCCTTGTATGAGGAAGAAATAGATAACATCGTAGGCATTGTTTATGTAAAAGACCTTCTCAAATATATCGGTAAGCAGATGCCTGCAAAAAAGCTTCTTCGCGACATTATGCGTGAGCCTTACTTTATTCCCGAAACCAAGTCTTGCGGCGAGCTGTTTAAGGAAATGAGAGCAAGACGATTGCAAATGGCAGTGGTTGTTGACGAATACGGCGGAACGGCGGGTATCGTTACAATCGAAGACATTGTTGAAGCGGTTATGGGTAATATTCAGGACGAATATGACCACGAGGATGAGGAAATCTCTAAAATCGACGACAATACATTTACCGTTGACGGTACTATTGATATCGGCGAAATAGATGAGCTCATCGGCAAGGAGCTTCCCGAGGGCGACTATGAAACCCTTGCAGGATATATAATGGACGAACTTCAGTTTATTCCTAAGGATGGGGAAATGAACGAGGTTGTCTTTGAAAATGTAAAATTCACCGTTCTCAGCGTTGAGGACAGGCGAATAGAAAAAATCAAGGTCGAAATCTTCCCGGAACCTGAAGATGACGGTGACGACGAAGAAAAAGATAAATAAATTTAGGGGTGTTTTTATGAAAAAGATTTTGGCAATTGCTCTCGCACTTATTATGTGTGTAAGCCTTGCGGTAAGCGTCGGTGCGGCAAACATAGCGGCATATTACGACGATTATTATGATGATTATTACTACGAAGACGATTATTATGATGATTATTACTACGAAGATGATTATTATGATGATTACTATTATGAAGATGATTATTATGATGATTACTACTATGAAGACGATTATTATGATGATTACTACTACGAAGATGACTATTATGATGACGAAGCGGCTGCAACTCTTGGCGCACTTGGTCTGAGTGCAGGTACACTTATAATCATAGGTTTACTTTGCTGCGGTCTTCCCTTGATTGTAGTTGTGGTTGCAGTTATTGTAATTATCGTTGTATCTGTTAAAAAATCAAAGAAGAAAAAAGCAGAACAGGAAGCAGCACAGATGAACGCGGCAAATGATCCCTATCAGCCCGTAAATCCTCAGCCTGTAAACCCTCAGTATGCAAATCCCCAGCCTGTAAACCCTCAGTATGTAAATCCCCAGCCTGTAAATCCTCAGCCTGTAAATCCTCAGCCCGTAAATCCTAATGAGGATATTTACAGAGGAAACTAATATTTACTAATAACGGAAATGCACCGAAAGTTTTTCCTTTCGGTGCAGTTTTTTGAAGTGGTGTTATGAAAAAGTTTTTAACATTGTTTTTAAGTCTCGTAATATTTTTACAGATTACAATTTTTGCAGGAGCCGATGTTTATAACAAGGATTCCCGCTATGAAATTGATATTCCCGATAACTTTACGGAAGTCGGAGAAAATAGCTTTGTTACCGAGGATAATTCTGATTTTTATGTTACCTTTACAGATAACAAGGAAGAAAAGGTCTGCGTCGCTGATATGAGTGACAAGGATGTAAGGGAATATGTTGATGCAACATTGTCTGAAGGCAAAAAACTTTTAGAAAGCCAAAAGGTTGATGCTTCAATAAAGCTTATATCTGCGGAAAAAATAAAACATAATAAGGGAATATACGCCCTTGTGATAGTTCTTGAAACAAGCTTTGTGCAAGACGGTGCAGAGGTTGTGTCTTATAAAAAGCTCCGTGTGTTTTCAGGAGAAGAACACTTAATTACCTTTAATTATTCCACTGACGAAAAAGAGAAGCTGGACAATGCCGACGATGTTTTTGCATCCATTGTAATTCACGAGGAACAGATTGAAAGTAAACTGGATAAATTAAAATCTGCAGGCATTGTGGCGGTAATATCAATATTGATGATAATCGGTATAGTGTGGTTTGTAAAAAGAAGAAGTAAATAAAAAGAAGAATCCGTAGGACAACCGCCCTACGGATTCTTTATTTACGCATTCATACCACAGCATTTTTTGTATTTTTTACCGCTGCCACAGGGGCAAGGGTCATTTCTGCCGGGTTTTTTATCTGCCTTTTTAGGCTCTTTTTTAACTGTTCCGTCATCAGAACCGGATGTTGAAGTGATTTTTACAGTCTGTTTTCTTTCAACGGGCTCTTCTTTTCTTATACGGGCTTTGAGAACAAAGTCAACAGTGCCTTCACGGATACTGTCGGTCATTTCCTCAAACATATCAAGGCTCTGGTCACGGAAAACTATAACGGGCTCCTTCTGACCGTAGCCCATAAGACCCATACTGCGTTTGAGCTGGTCCATGGCATCTATATGGTCCATCCAACGGATGTCAACGTTTCTGAGGAGACCTACGCGCTCAATTTCCTTAATGGCTTCTTCGCCGTACTCTTCTTTTCTTTCGTCGTAAATAACCTGTGCTTTGTTGAGAAGCACTTCGGCAATATCTTCAGTTTTATCAAGGTTCTGTATTTCGTTTTCTTCAATTAACCAGGAGTATCTGGTAACAAGACCTGTCATATTCCACTCGTCTTTTTTAACATGAGCAGGACAGTAAAAATCAACAGCTTCGGAAATGGTGTCAACAATCATTTTCTGAATGAGTGAGCTGATATCCTTACCGTCAAGAACCTGATTACGCTGACCGTAAATAACCTCACGCTGTTTGTTCATAACGTCGTCGTACTTAAGAACATTACGACGGATAGCAAAGTTGTTGCCCTCAACCTTTTTCTGTGCATTTTCAATAGTTGAAGTGAAGAGCTTTGCTTCAACGGGCATATCACCGATACTCTTGAATGCATTGAGGGTGTTATAGAAACGGTCACCTGCAAAAAGTCTTAAAAGGTCATCTTCTGCTGAAAGATAGAAACGGCTTTCACCCGGGTCACCCTGACGGCCTGAACGACCGCGGAGCTGGTTGTCGATTCGTCTTGATTCGTGGCGCTCGGTGCCGATGATGTAAAGACCGCCTGCGGCTCTTACTTTCTCGGCTTCCTCACTTGTCTGCTTCTTGTATTCAGCTTCAAGTTCGCGGAAGGTTTTACGGGCGTTGAGAATATCCTCATTATCGGTTTCTGCAAAGCCTGTTGCTTCGGCAATGAGTTCATCGTCGAACTCCATTTTCTTCATCTGGGTTTTTGCCATAAATTCAGGGTTACCGCCGAGGATAATATCAGTACCACGACCTGCCATGTTTGTGGCGATTGTAACTGCGCCGTATTTACCTGCCTGAGCAACGATTTCTGCTTCTTTTTCGTGGAATTTAGCGTTGAGAACCTCGTGCTTTATACCGCGCTTCTTAAGATATTTTGAGAGCTTTTCACTCTTTTCAATATTTACTGTACCCACAAGCACGGGCTGGCCTTTTTCGTGACATTCAACAATTGTCTCAACAATCGCGTTGAACTTTGCTTCCTCGGTTTTGTAAAGAACATCATCATTATCACGACGGGCAAGAGGCTTGTTTGTGGGAATTTCAACAACGTCGAGTGAATAAATTTCCTGGAATTCAGAACTTTCTGTCATTGCAGTACCTGTCATACCGGAAAGCTTCTTGTAAAGACGGAAGTAGTTCTGGAATGTAATTGTGGCAAGGGTTTTGCTTTCGTGCTCAACCTTTACGCCTTCCTTTGCTTCAATGGCCTGATGGAGTCCCTCGCTGTAACGCCTGCCCATCATAATACGGCCTGTAAACTCGTCAACAATAAGAACCTGGCCGTCTTTAACAACATAATCAACATCACGGTGCATGGTGCCGTGAGCCTTAAGTGCCTGGTTGATGTGGTGCTGCAGAGTAAGGTTTTCTGCATCCATAAGGTTTTCGATATTGAATGCGGCTTCAGCCTTAGCAATACCTGTTTTGGTAAGAGTTGCGGTTTTTGCCTTTTCGTCAACAAGGTAATCACCGCCTGCTTCCGCAACAACATCCTCAGCGTTCATTTTGGAGTCAAGCTCTTTAACCTTGACCATTTTAAGGCGTCTGACAAATTCATTTGTCATCCTGTATAAATCGGTTGAAGCATCGCCGATACCCGAAATAATAAGGGGTGTTCTGGCTTCGTCAATAAGGATGGAGTCAACCTCGTCAACAATTGCGAAGGAATGTCCGCGCTGAACGCGCTGCTCAGCATACATAACCATATTGTCACGAAGATAGTCGAATCCCATTTCGTTATTTGTACCGAAGGTAATATCAGCATTGTATGCTTCTTTTCTTTCGGTATTGTTTTTTTCGTGGATAATAAGACCAACTGTAAGACCCATAAAACGGTAGATTTTACCCATCCACTCAGAGTCACGCTTTGCAAGGTAATCGTTTACAGTAACAATGTGAACACCATTACCCGAAAGTGCATTAAGGTAAGCGGGGAGGGTAGCCACAAGGGTTTTACCTTCACCTGTTTTCATTTCGGCAATACGACCCTGGTGGAGAATAATACCGCCTAAAATCTGAACGGGGTAGTGTTTCATACCGAGAACACGCCACGCAGCCTCACGGCAAGCAGCAAAAGCCTCGGGGAGGATATCATCAAGAGTTTCACCTTTTTCAAGACGGGCTTTGAACTCGGGGGTCTTCGCCTGTAATTGTTCGTCGGAAAGCTTTGAATATTCACCGTCGAGAGCGAGCACCTTGTCTTTGATGCCGTTGATTCTTTTAATCTCTTTGGTGGAATAATCTCCGAAAAGTTTTTTTAGTAAAGACATTTTATGTTTCTTTCCTTTCATAATGGAAAATTATACATATACAAATTACATTATATCATAACTATTTTATCAATGCAAATAAATTATATGTTTTAGTCTATATTTAATTTTTTGTTTACATTTGCATTTAAAGTTGTTACCATAAAAATGAAAATAATAAAATTTCTTGCAACAAAATGAAGATTTTGACACTCTTATAAGCGGAGAGTAAAAAGAAATGCAAAATTAAAAATGCAAAATGCAAAAGTTCGGGGCGAAGCCGATTATAATGCCGACTGCAGGTCCCTTTATTTTGCATTCTGTTTTTGAATTTTGCATTCACACAGGATGGTGATGAAATGGAAATTGATAATGCCTTACTCGTTGAACGTTCAAAACAAGGTGACACCAAGGCTTTTTCTCAGTTATATTCTTTCTATGCCGATGATATGTTCCGTTTTTCCGTGTATATGATGGGTAACTGTCAGGATGCGGAGGATGCGGTGCAGGAAGCGGTTTTTTCCGCCTGGCGCAATATACATAGTTTAAAGGATGCATCTCTTTTTAAATCGTGGATTTTTAAAATACTCTCCAACAGATGTAAAACCGACCTTATGAAGAAAAATAAAGCTCCCGACATATTACCCGTTGAGGAATATCAGTTTATGATTGAGGGCGAAGATTTTTCTTTTGACAGTGCTGAGCTTAAAGAGGCGCTCGGGGCTTTGACCCCGCCCGACGGACATATAATTTTACTGTCTGTAATCGGTGGCTTTAAAAGTGACGAAATAGGGGATATTTACGGAATGACCCCTGCAACGGTTCGTTCACGGCAGAAACGCGCCTTAGAAAAACTCAGGGCAATACTTTCCTGAAAGGAGTGTCAATATGAATAACGGTGAAAATAAAGAAAACCTTTTAAAAGAAGAATTTGAAAAAATAAACGAAAAACTCAAAGAAAAAGAGAATATTACATTACCCGAAAGCCTCAGTCCCGAAAGCATGGCAGAAAAATTAGAGGGAATGGCTCAGACAGGTGTTCCGAAGGTTGCAAAAAAGAGGAATAAGCGTAAAATAAAAAAATATATAATAAGTTCAGTGGCAGCTGCCGCAGCATTTCTGATAGCAGTAACCTCGGTTATGATAGTGAAACCCTGGGAAAAAGAGCCTGTAAAACCCGTAGTACCTGCAACTCCCGAAGCAACTGTGGAGGATTACACGGAAATTGAAGCTGTTTTCTCTGATTATTCTGTTAAGTATCAGAAATATATTGCAGAGCAAAGAAAAGATGATGTGATAGACTTTTTTACAGGCGGATTTTTCGGGTATAAAGCAGACTCAGAAATAATTCTGGAGGATGCTATGGATGGTGCAGTAAATGGTTCTGCAGCACCCGGGGCATCTGCCAATACAGTAGTTCAGAGCACCACAACAACCAATAAAGAATACGGCAAAACCAACGAACAAGTAGCGGGTGTAAGCGAAGCCGACATTATAAAAAATGACGGCAAATATTTATATGTGGTTGAGCCTTCCGATGCTGATTGGGGAGCCTTCTGGGATGCTGTAAACGAAGAAACCAAGGATGATCTGGAGGAAACCACCGCAGGTAACGATGCTCAGAGTACCCCGGGTTACAACCCCGAAGAAAAAACCAACGAGGAAGTTATAACAGAAAACACCGAGCAGGTTGTTTTGGAAAAAGACAGTCAGGGTCGTCCCATTCTTCCGTACGATTGTGCAATTGCGGTTATTGAGCCCGATGCCAACGGTAAAATGAAAAAGGTTGCTTCAATTAATGTGGCAAAGCCCGATAATGAAGATATTTATTATATGGAAATTACCGAAATGTATGTAAAGGGTAATGACCTTATAATAATTGCAAACTGTAATGAATACGGCGAGGAAGAAGAAAATCATTACCGTTACTATGATTCGTATTACTTCGGCTCATATGATACGGATCTGACAATGGCGGCTTGTTTCGATATATCCGACAAGACTGCACCGGTTGAAAAATGGCGCTTCTATCAGGATGGCGATTATATTTCATCCCGTCTTATAGGTAATCAGTTTGTATTACTTTCAAGCTATTATGTTGATATTACCCGTGACGAGGAAGAAGTAGTAAGCGATTGTATTCCCACATTCGCTTGCGGTAATGATGAAATGAAAAGAATTGCTGTAAACGATGTGTGCGTAATGGAAGAAATAACCGACACAAGTTACCTTTTTGCAACAACTCTTGATATTAATGATAAAAACAGCGTTAAAAATCAGGCTGTTTTAGGTGCGGGCAGTGATGTTTACTGCACAACAGAAAACCTTTACGCAGTAAGTACAAGGTATAAAAACGAAGGCATCGTTGGTGAGGTTTTCGGCGTAACAACCTATACTACGAAAATCTATAAATTTGATATCCGAAATTATAATATCAGTTACCTTGGTTGCGGTGAGGTAGAGGGCTTCACCCTCAATCAGTTCAGTATTGATGAATATAACGGCTATCTTCGTATTGCTACCTCCACGGGCAGTTGGGGTGTAGATATCTTAAACAAGGTTTATGTTCTTGACTCCGATTTAAATGTAGTGGGTAAAATTGAGGGTATTGCACCGGGCGAAACAATAAAATCGGTGCGCTTTACGGGTGATACGGGCTATGTTGTAACCTTTGAGCAGACTGACCCGCTTTTCGTAATTGATTTTTCTGATCCGAAAAACCCCGTAATCAAGGGCGAGCTTAAAATACCGGGCTTCTCAACATATCTTCACCCCGTAGGTAAAAACCTTGTTTTAGGTGTGGGTGTTGACGGTGACGAAAACGGACAGACCAACGGCTTGAAGGTATCTCTCTTTGACGTATCCGACCCCACTAATCCCGTGGAAAGCTACAAGGTAACAATACCTGCTACAAGCGATTCGTATGCATATAGCCATGTGGATTCACAGGCTTATTTCACACACAAGGCTCTTTGCTGGGATGATGCTACAAAAACTATGTATATTCCTTACAGCAAACGAAATGAAACCTGGTATGCAACGGACGATTCATCATATACGTTTGAAAACGTGTCGGGAATTCTCGCGGTTAAAGTTAATGAAAATTCAAAAACTCTTGAAAAATCCGAGAATTATACCAACGTTTCTGACGATTACAGTATGAACCTTGGCTTTGAACGAACAACCTATATCGGAAACGTAGTCTTCGGTTATTCAGATGTAGGAAACCTTATCGTATCATTTGATAAAGCTACACAGAAACAGCTTGATATATTTAATGTAGGCTAAAAAGCCAAAGGCGTTGCAGGTAATTTATCTGCAACGCTTTATTTTTTTATATATCTGTGATATAATTTGCCTATAAATAAACGAGGGGTGTTCTTATGGCAGATAATAAATTAAGTAAAAAAGAAAACGCTTTACAAGCAATTAAATTCGCTTTGTTTTCAGCTTCGGCAGGTATAATCCAAGTGGTAACCTTCACTCTTTTAAATGAACTTATGCCGGATTTTCAGGGCGATAATGCTTTCCTTAAATGGTTTTTAAAAAGTGAGTACGGTGCATATTATCTTGTTGCATTGATTTTGTCCATTCTCTGGAACTTTACCGTGAACCGAAAATTCACCTTCAAGTCTGCTACCAATATCCCTATAGCAATGCTTAAGGTTTTCGGATTTTATTGTGTGTTCACTCCCGTTTCAACAATTTTAGGTGAGATTGTAACGCCCAAAATCCCGTGGGAATTCGGTGAATATATTGTTCTTGGTGTTACTATGATTATAAATATGATTTCGGAATTCCTGTTCTGCCGTTTTGTGGTTTATAAAGACAGTATGAATACCAACAGTTCTGCAAAAAATAAATAAGGATAGAAAAATGACACAGAAAAACATTAACAACACAAGAATCTGTCCCGTTTCCCGTAAATGCGGCGGTTGTCAGCTTATGAATATGACCTATGAGGAGCAGCTTCGATATAAGCAGGCAAAGGTCAATAAGCTCCTGTCGGGATTTCATAAGGTTTCACCCATAATCGGTATGGAAATACCCTTTCACTATCGCAACAAGGTTCAGGCGGCATTCGGCAGAACCCGTGGAGGTGAAATAATATCGGGTGTGTATCAGTCAAGTACCCATAATATTGTAAAAACCGACTCCTGCCTTATAGAAGATGAAAAGGCGGATGAAATTATTTTAACAATCCGAAAGCTTGTTAAAGGCTTCAAACTTACGGTGTATGATGAGAAAAATGGGAGGGGCTTTCTTCGCCACGTCCTTGTAAAGCGTGGTTTTTCAACTAATGAAATTATGGTTGTGCTCGTTACGGGTACATCCGTATTTCCCTCTAAAAATGCTTTTGTAAAAGAGCTTTTAAAACTTCATCCCGATATAACAACCATAGTACAGAACATAAATAATAAATTCACAAGTATGGTGCTGGGTGATAAAGAAACAGTTCTCTACGGTAAGGGCTATATTGAAGATATACTATGCGGTTGCCGTTTCAGAATATCCCCAAAATCCTTTTATCAGATAAACCCCGTGCAGACCGAGGTGCTTTACGGTAAAGCGGTGGAGTTCGCAGGGCTTACGGGCAAAGAAAGAGTTATTGATGCCTATTGCGGAATAGGTACAATCGGCATTGTTGCATCAAAAAGTGCAGGGGAAGTAATCGGCGTTGAGGTTAACCCCGATGCAGTAAGAGATGCAAAGGTGAATACTAAAATAAATGATATTGAAAACATCAGCTTTTACTGTGCGGATGCAGGGGAGTTTATGGTTTCAATGAAGGAACAGGGCGAAAAATGTGATGTTCTTTTTATGGACCCACCAAGAGCAGGAAGTGATAAGAAATTCCTTTCTTGCGCTCTGTCACTTGCTCCCGAAAAAATAGTCTATATTTCCTGCAATCCCGAAACACAGCAAAGAGATTTGTTTTTTCTTATTAAAAACGGATATAAAGTCAAGAAAATTCAGCCTGTGGATATGTTTCCTTACACGAATCACGTGGAGACGGTTGTTCTTTTGTCCCAACGCAGACCTGACACACATATCGACATAAAACTTGACCTTTCAGAGCTTGATGTTACTGCCGCAGAAACAAAAGCAACGTATCAGGAAATCAAGGATTATGTGCTTGATAAGTTTGGCTTAAAGGTGTCAACGCTGTATATTTCGCAGGTTAAGGCTAAGTGTGGCATTATTGAACGAGAATGTTATAATAAGGGTGACGGCAAAAGTCGAGTACCGCAGTGTCCAAGAGACAAAGAAGATGCCATTATGGATGCGTTGAAGTATTTCAGGATGATCTAATTATAGTATAAAATAAAGAGTAATTTTAAAACTTGAGAATTCAACAATAAGCGCGGAAGAAAGAGTGTCAAATTGTATGTCAGGAGTAACAAAACATATTTACGACCATGATATAAAGGATATTATATCTATGTGGTCTAAACAAATAAAATCTATACAAAATCTTTTGCCAAAAGAATATGATGCAGAAGAAATAATAACTTTGCTTAAGCAGTTTTACCCGCATGAATGGAATTCTGTTGAAATAAAACATGTGTATTACAAGAAAAAAGATGAACATATAAAGAAACACTTTGGTAAAAATCGGTACAATATGCCAGAACCTAAAAATTTATTAAAAAAAGTATCAATATTTAACACTATTCTTTCTGTTGAATACAAAAAGGAGTGGTATATTAAATATTCTGATGAAAAATGTGATTTAAATAAAACCTCATTATGGAATAAAAGAAAATCTAAAATAGATAAGGTTAATAAAAAAATAGAAAAAGCATTAGAAAAAACTCAGCAAATAACACCAGAATTTGTTGATCAATTAATTGGATTATATGAAAGAAAAAATACAAGTCAGAAAGATAGAATGTATATTTTGCTTGAACTTAAAAAATATTATAGTCCAAAAATCATTCAATTCTTTTTTAAATTGAATGATACTGAGTTAAATAAGCAATTAAGATGGGAAGCGTTTTATCATTTGCAGAGTTTTAATTATCGGCCGAGAGCCAGAAAACAAAAATATATGCAAATCCATACTAAGAATGCTAAACGAAAACACTTTCTTAAATATGTTTATCCTGAAGAAATATACACAATTCCATTAAATCCAGAAGAATTAGAATATCGTATAGAAAATTCAAAATATCAGAAATTGAAACAATATGATTATTTTATATCGCATAGTAGTAAAGATCGTGAGGCTGTACAATCTTTAATTATATATGAAAACCAAAGGAATAAGAATGTATTTTGCGATTGGATTAATGATGTTGATTATTTGAAACGACATTTAATATGCGATGCAACTTTAAAAGTTTTGGAGAAAAGGATGGAGCAATCTAAAGCACTAATTTTTGTTGAATCTGACAATTCTTTGAAGTCCATTTGGTGCAAATATGAATTGAACTATTTTTCTGAATTAGGTAAATCTATTTATGTAATAAAGAAAGAGTGCATAGAAAATCATTCTTTTATTTTAAATCCTTTAAATTCAAATTGGTTTATTGATTCAAACTACAAAAACTTAGCGTTATTAGAAGGATATAATATTAAAGCATAATAAAATTAAAAAGGAGAATAATTATAATGGAAGATAAAAAAGAGTATTTACAAATGTTACAAGAACCGATTTGTAGAATGTCAACAATTTCAGCAATATTCAAAGGATTTGCAGCAACAATAGTTGCTGGTGTTTCCATAATTCCATATGATAGTACAAATATATTGATTTTAATTCTTTCATTTATACCTGTATTTGCTTTTGCAATTATGGATGTTTATTATCTAAAGTTGGAAAGAAAATTTCGTTTCCTGTATGAACAGGTTCGGTTAAACAAACATGATATAGATTTTTCAATGAAACTCACAAACGATCCATTAGAAATAATTAGTGCAAAAGCACGCATTTGGGATTGTATAAAATCCCCAAGCATATATCTTTTTTATCCAATGCTGTTTTTAATATTAATAACAGTGATTATATTAAAAACCACAAATATAATTTGAAAAATATTTGAATTAATGTAAGAAATAATTCAATAATACATTTAATTCAGCTTCAATTTTTGTTTAAAATTTGATAAAATATGATGAAAATAAGCTTTTATAAAAAATGAAACGTAAAAAAGCAGTAGCATCAAGATGCATACATATAGAAAAACAACGTCTAGAAATTTCTAGACGTTGTTTTTTGCATTGAATTAAAATCTTCTTTTTGAGGCTTTTTCAACAGATAGCGTTTGTATGTATTCCCAATCATAGTTACCAATTAATTCGTGAGCATTGATTGAAATATTAAACTTTTTACAAAACAATGGATTTATAACTATTTCAACATCATTATTTAATGTATTCCTATCAATTATTGTGTCATAAATGGGGCTAAGACCTTCATTAAAGTAGAAACAGAGATGATGAGAATAACCACGATTCTTTATAGAGTCTTTTTCGAAACGTAACCCTATTACCCCTAGTTGATATAAAACCAAGGTCTTATTTTTTTTGTCGGTACAATCATAATAAAAAGAAGTATCAAACCTAACTTTGTCAATTATATTAAAAAAATCAGACAAAGATAATATGTTTTCACTATTTCTAAAATTGTTGAGAACATCTTTCAAATTGTAAAATACATTTCTATATTCTTGTATAAATTCTTCATCTATTATTTTTCTTGCACTTTGGGCTAATGCATCTTTTATCATACGATCATCGATTTCCAACCCCACATTATTACTGTTTTCTACTAGTTCAAGTAAGCTTATGAAATGCAACAAAATATCTCGTGGTCTCCAAAAAGATAATCTTAATATATAATTAAAAAGGTCGAAATCGTGTTCTCTACCATCGATATGGATTTTTATTGAACTTGGAATTTTGGGGATTTTTTCTTTTAATACTCTATGGAATCTTTCTAACATAGTTTGTTTAGAAGATATTGGTTCTATTTCATAATATGATTCTAGCCTCAAAACAAGCATCTTTAACAAATCAAAAGCATCCCAGGCTAATGCACAACATTTAATTTTAGAGGCATCACGGTCTATTTCTTTTATTTGGTCAAGTCTGTCTTGAGGTAACACAATACAAAAATCTATTTTATTTGTTACAGAATTCATTGTTAAACTATAATCGTTAGATTTAAAGCGCATTACAACATTTACAATGCTTCTGTAAAAGATGCTTTCAAATTCATTTCGTTTAATAAAATCATCAACATTAGTATGTTGCATAGATCTTGTTGTTCGTCTGAAGTCCTCTGAATGTGTATCAAATCCATCAAGTGAAATCAATGTCTTTTTTTTGCAGGCTCCTAATGCTGACAAAAAACTATGAAACAAACGCTTTCCGACAAACAATTCTAGAACGGACTGAACATTCATATTTGTTTTGATAGAGCTCATAAATGTTATATCGTCTGCTTTATCTAAAATATGATTTTCAAAATAGTTATTTAAAACGTCAAGAACTAAAGATGGTATCTGTTTTTTAGCAATATTGTCATTCAAATAAACATTATTTGTTATTCCAAGTTTTTGTCTTAGAAAATCCTTTGTGTTTTTAAATGTTTTGTATCTAAAATCTGATGAATTGATATTACCCTTTTCAACTTCTATTCCCAATATATACATAGACTGAATAACAAAGAATGTTTCCCAATATAAATCTGTAACGTCTTTTACCTGAATATATTCACGATCTTTTTCAAATAATTCTACGCAACTATATATTGCACTTAAATTAATATCTTCTGCTTTAACAGGACAGAGTGTTTTGTATCTTTTCATGAATTCTGTAGGTTCAAGATTTTCTAAAGTTTCAATTAGAGTTGTCTTTCCACTTCCTTTTCTACCAATTACAAAATAAGAATTTTGATTAAGTATAGAGGTATATGCTGGCATCTTTATCATACACTCTCTCTTTAGCGTGCCGTCTGCTGCTGTGTTTTTCAAAAGAGATTGGTATTTCTCGGTTGAATCTAAATATCTAATATCATTTAGTGTGCTATTAGTTTCGGTTTTATGTATAATTTCATTAACAAAACGATTAAATTTACCTATAGAATGTTGTTTTATAGTTATATATCCTGTCTTTTGGTTTTCCGCATAATTTATTGAACCTGCATCTAGATTATATACAGCGTTGCTCATATCTTTAGGAATTGAGTGTTCTTTGTTTCCAGCAAATAGTACGGGATATACTAATCTTTCATCTTCTTTCCACCTTTTTAGAATTAATTCAAATTCTCTATAACATCCTGTATCGGTATGTGGTGTATCAACTTTTTTCTTATAATCGGGAGTAAAAAAAGTTACAATAAGATCCGAGTCAAGAATTTGTTTTTCTCTTTTTTTAAAATCTTCGCCTATATGAAAGTTTGCTCTGTCTAAAATTACATCAACTCTATTTTGAGAAGTTTTTTCAATTTCATGTTTTAATCTAAGTAAAAAGTTTAGTATTCCAGAATCCCATGAATATGAAATATAACATGTGGGTTTTTGTGGCATTTAACTCACCTCATAGTATTTTTTACATAAAAGTTGAACCTTGGAAGGTTTTTTGTATTTTATTAGTTCGCTATGTTGTTATAATTAAAATTAGATTTAACAGATAATATGCTTTAGTCTAATATAAATTAACTTATAGAAATCATCAATGGGTAATACAAAAATGTTTTGTTTTTCGACAAAAACGCTTTCTTTTCGACTCTTTACGGTTCACACATTCGACAAAACTCACACCTCCTTGTAAAATGGTCTTACCAAATACAAGGAGGATTTTTATATGAACTTACCCAAATACATTACCAACCAACAAACCGGCATCCAGTACACCCTTCACGGTGACTACTACTTACCCGACCTTAAATTACCCGAAACCAAAGACAACCACCCTATCGGCAAATGGGGACAGTTACACCTCAACCATCTAAAGAAACATTGTAAATCAACCTACTACGCCTATATTGCAAACGACACACTTCACGATTACCTTTGCAGCATCAATGACCAGGCGGAAGAAATGTTCAACCATATAGTGTCGCATATGGCAGAAGCTGACGGTACGAATGAGAACTTAAAGGCAACCGACCAAATGAAATGGGAGGTCTTATGAATAACTACCGTCACTGTGCTGAAGAAGTTGTTTTTGAATCTATTCTTTACACCTGACAACACTGTAAAATATTGACTTTTTATAATGTCAGTGCTATACTGATAAAAACATTTGAAAGGCAGGTGGACAAAATGATGAAAAGAATTTACATAGTGAAGTCAGCTACCGTTTTGTCCGTTTGCAAATAATACTTCTTTTATACGGATTTATGCGTTTCTGATTTCATAGTCAGAGACGCATTTTTAATTTTATGAAAGAGGTACAGTAATGAGCGAATTAAAATTTGTAACAGTAAAAAACAACAGAAAACATCACAAACTCCTTGAAAGCATTATGCTTCTCTATTGTCAGGAGCTTGACAGTAATGTGGGCAGAGAAACACCCGAAGTAACCCTAAAAAGATTTATTGCAAGTATCGTCAGCATATCTGAAGATAAAGACAGATTTGTAGAACTTTGCTATCTTGGTGAAGATTTAATCGGCTTCGCTTACGGCAAGATTGACTGCGAGGGGCACAGAGGTTATGTAAGACCCGGTTGGGGTTATGTTATGGAGTTTTATGTCAAACTAGAATATAGACGAAATGGCTACGGTGGAGAGATATACAAACATCTTGAAAATATTTTCAAATCAAATGGTGTCAGTAATATTTGGCTGACTGCCGACCCTATTACGGGTGTGCCGTTTTGGAGTGCGGTTGGTTTTACAAATACAGGAGAAAAATCACCTGAAAATAATCTATACATATATGAGAAAAATATTTAAGAGGAATAAACTATGAACTACCCCAAAATGATAGTATTTGACTACGGTCATACTCTTTTATATGAGCCTGATTGGAATACTGACCGAGGTAACGAAGCCCTTTTAAAATATGCTGTAAAGAACCCGAACAACTGTACAGTTGAAGATATAACTAAGGGTGCAGAGCTTATTTTTGGTGAGCATGTTGCAAAGGTGCGTAAGCAGGGTTATGACATCAGCGGACAAATTGCAAACCGAACGCTTTATGACTATCTTGGCATAGGATTTTCGCTATCGCCTGTTGAAATGGAAACTGTATTTTGGGATAATGCATCATCAGGTGCAATTATGCCCGGTGCTGATAAGACGCTTGATTATCTTAATGAAAACGGTATCAGAACGGCGGTTATCAGTAATCTGTTATGGTCGGGTGATGCACTTGCAAAGAGACTTAACAGACTTCTTCCAAACAACAAGTTTCAGTTCGTGATGACATCAAGTGATTATTTTATTTGCAAGCCAAATCACATACTGTTTGATATTGCACTTCAAAAAGCAGGGCTTTCTGCAAAAGATGTGTGGTATTGCGGGGATAATCCTCAGAATGATGTTGAGGGTGCAGCGCAGGTTGGTATTTACCCCATTTGGTATGATAACTCTATTGATAAGGATTACATAGACAGAGCAAACGAAAAACAACCTCAATGTGATCATTTGTATATTCACGAATGGTATGAAATGATTGAGGTGTTAGAGAACTTAAAAACCAAAGGTGAAGAATGATGAATATTACATACAAACAATTTGAAGATTGCTACGCAAAAGCTGTTGCCAATCTTCAAAAGCAATGGGAAGCCGAAGCAATAACCTATGGCTTTATTGCTGATGGAGAAGATGAAATTTCAACTTATAACAAAGAGTATTTTTATATTGCTCTTGACGGTGAAAATGTTATTGGTTACGTAACGGGAGAAGTGAAAGTAAACGATAAAGATAACTATATGAATGTGTTTCCGATGAATGCAAAATATCTTCAGGTTAATGATTTATACATTGCCCTTGCATATAGAAGCAAGAGTATTGGAGCAGAGCTTTTAACGATCGTTGAGGAAAAGTCAAAGACAAATGGCGTTGAACATATTTTTCTTTCATCTGCCACAATAGATGCAGAATCAGTACGCAGATTTTATGAAAAGAACGGCTTTAAAATATGGACTACAACATTTTTCAAGTAAGATAATTGAGAGGTGAAGGAAATGAAAATCGCAGTTTTAGGCTATGCCGGAAGCGGTAAAACATATCTGTCTGATTACATAGCAGAAAAGAAAAATATCCCCGTCCTTCACCTTGATGATGTCAAGTGGGACAAGGAATGGAAGCCGATTGACGATTCTGTCGTACTGCCCAAGGTAGCAGACTTTATGGCGAAAGAAGATTGGATTATTGACGGCTATTATACATACCTGATGATAGATGATCGACTGCAAAAGGCAGACAAAATAGTTTTGCTTCAGCTTCCGCGAATGACTTGCTTTTTCCGTGCAGTTAAACGAACAAAGAGCCGCAGACAAGACGGGTATGCCAACGATATGAATTGGTGGTTTATGAAGTTTACATTATTCGGTTGCAGGAACAAGGAAAGACGAAGCTATTATGCTGAAATTGCAGAGAAGTACAGCGATAAAACTGTTGTTTTGAAAACGAAACGACAGGTTGAAGAATTTATGAGGAGTATGTAATATGCCGAAACACCCATTCCCACCCCTATACGACAAAAACTCAAAAGTGCTTATACTCGGTAGCTTTCCGTCGGTAAAGTCCCGTGAGCAGATGTTTTTCTACGGTTATCCGCAGAACAGATTCTGGAAGGTTATTTCTGCCGTTATGGGTACTTACACACCTGTAACTATCGAAGAGAAAAGTGCCTTTCTGCACTCGAACCATATTGCCTTATGGGATGTGATTGCCTCTTGCGATATAACAGGCAGTTCTGACAGTTCAATTAAAAATGTGGTCGCAAATGACCTGACGGAGATACTCGAAAATGCAGATATAAAGCAGATTTTCGTCAACGGCAAAACCGCCGAAAAGTATTATAACAAGTACATCCGTGACACTATCTGCAGAGAAGCAATTTGCCTGCCTTCAACCTCACCTGCGAATGCCGGTTGGAGTGTGGATAGACTTGTTGAGGCGTGGGGAGTAATTAAGAATTATACTGATTAAGGAGTAGCTATGGCAAAAGTATATTTGATTTGCGGCAAGCTTTGTTGCGGTAAAACTACATATTCACAGAAGCTTTGCGCAGAAAACGATGCTGTTTTGCTCTCTGTTGACGAAATGACACTTACTGTTTTCGGTCAGAATTGCGGCGAAAAGCACGATGAATATGTGCTGAATGCAAAGAAATATTTATTGAACAAATCATTAGATCTTATTGATAAAAACATAAATGTCGTTCTTGATTGGGGCTTCTGGACAAGAAAAGAAAGAGAGTTTGCCAAAGACTTTTATAAATCACGTGGTATCGATTGTGAGCTTCATTATATCGATATAAGTGATGATGTATGTAAAGCACGCATTGAGAAAAGTAATAAAGCTGTGCTTACAGATAAAACGAGTGCTTATTATGTTGATGAAAATCTATTGGATAAATTCAATTCGATATTTGAAACTCCGAGCGAAGATGAGATTGCTGTTGTTTGTTGATGTAATATAAATGGAATTAGGTGAAAAAATGATAGACAGAAGTATTCCTTATTACAATTTGATATTAAAATGCAATAAAATATGCCCTAAACCTGTTTTGTTACCCGAAGGATATAGCTTCAAAATGTATGATGTTGGTGATGAAAAGTATTGGGCAAAACTTGAATATGAAATCGGAGATTTTTCATCCGTTGAAGAAGCTGAAATGTATTTCAAAACAAATTATTGCAATCAATTTGATGAACTGAAAAAACGTTGTGTGTTTGTTGCTGATACTTATGGCGATGTTGTAGGTTCGTGTATCGCTTGGCACGATTTAAAAGGCAATGATACTGTCGCTTCCCTTCATTGGCTCGTTGTTTCACCTGAACATCAAGGCAAACATATAGGCTTAGCTCTTTGTCAAAAGGTGATGGAGATATTCAATGAATGTGGTGAAACTTCCGTATATATTCATACGCAACCGTGGAGTTATAAAGCCATATTGCTATATATAAAACTTGGATTCAAAATTCAGAAAACTGATACTTTCTCACGCTATGAGAATCAGTATAAAAAAGCCATAAAAACATTAGAAAATCTGCTTTCTGAAAGTCAATTTAATCAAATTATTTTAAGTTCAGAGTAAAACATTTGGAGATGCAAAAATGCACATTGTAAGAAAATTAAAAACAACAGAATTACCACTTCTGATACAACTCTTTAATTATAAAAATGTTGATAAAATGATTGCCGAAAACATAAGAGATATTAAAAACGGTGTTATTGATATTTTCGCTTTGTTTGACGATGATAAAATTATCGGCGAATTAAGAGCTAAATACATTAGTGATGACAACCGCTTTGCTGAAAAAGGCAAACGAGCATATCTATATGCTTTTCGTGTTCATCAGAAATATCAAGGCAAAGGATTAGGAAATTCATTGCTTGAAAATGTATTGACTATTCTTGCAGAAAAAGGATACCGTGAATTTACTGTTGGTGTTGAAGATGATAATGCAAGAGCTCGTTATATGTACGAAAAGAACGGCTTTACGGAACCTATTGCAAGAATAAAAGAAAGCTATCAGGGCGACAGTTATGAATATGATTTGTTGCTAAAAAGAAATTAATGGAGATAAACAATATGGACATATTTAATAAAATTTGCCTACAGTTAGATTTAGGCGAAATAATAGCAGATCTGACTCAGCTTAAAGGAGGCTTTATGCACAAGATGTATTCACTTTTCACAACAAAGGGTAAATATGCAATAAAGCTGTTAAATCCTTATGTTATGAAGCGTGATACTGTTTTTGAAAATTACCGTATTGCAGAAGATCTTGAAGCAAAGCTAGAGGACACAGATATTCCAATACTTCCGGCTTTGACTTTTAATGGTAAGAAGATGCAAGAAATCGACGGACAGTATTTCTATTTGTTTGATTTTTATGAGGGCAAATCTCTCAAGAGTGAAGAAATCACTATTGAACACTGCCAAAAGATTGGCGAATTTCTTGCCAAAATACATAACATTGAGAAAAAAGCACAGCCTTATAATCGCAGTGAAATAAATGTTGATTGGGATATGCTGATTGAAAAATTGTCAGCAAGTAATACTGAGTTATATAATCTTTTAAGCGTCAACCGTAATATTCTTTATAAAAGTCAGCAAAAAGGTAATCTTGCTGTAAAGAAGATGCCGTCTATACTTACAATCTGCCACAATGATATGGATAGCAAAAATGTTATGTGGAATGGTGCTGATTGCCGCATTATTGATTTGGAGTGCCTTTGCTATTCAAGCCCGTTTGTTGAACTGTACGAAATGGCTTTATGTTGGTCAGGTTATGAAAACTGCAACATTGATTTCAATCTTTTCAAAGCACTTATCAAGTCCTATGCTGATAACGGTGGTGAACTGCCTGATAATTGGGAAACAATCTATTACAGCAGTTATGGACGTTTAGAGTGGCTTGAGTATAATGTCAAGCGTGCTTTAGGTATTGATTGTGGTGAAGATGAAATTGAAATGGGCATTTCAGAAGTCCGTGAAACTATGGAACATATAGTTTATTATCACGACGTCAGGGCTGAGATTTTGGGATGTCTTAAAAATTTATAAGGAGGATTGCTTATGTATAACACAAAATATTGCGAAGTTCATTATGAAGAAAATTACAATGTAGTTTTTGTGAAATGGAAAGAATTTTGTTGTTTTGACGATTATCGCAAACCGTTGGAATACGCTTTGGATATTATCAAAAATCATAGTTATTGTAACTATGTAGCAGATACTAGAACAGGCTTTGAAAATCACCCTGATGATACAAAATGGGTTGCAGATGTTTTCATACCAACCGCCGTTGGATACGGTTGTAAAATCATATATTTTATCATTGACGAAAACAACTCATTAAAAGATGAGCTTGAAGGTCAGGAAAGTGAGTCTTCTGATAAAATTGAGTTCAGGTATATTTACAGTTTAGATGAAATCAAAAAGTGAACATGAAACAACCGCCTTACTTGTGTTTTGCAGGTAAGGCGGTTGGTTTTATTAGTATAGTTGTACAAATCGTGTGGGTGTGAATTGTTGATTTCTACAAAGTTCGATATTTTCTGAGAAAATGGTGTTACTTTTTCCTTTATACAGCACTTTATAAATATAAGACAGATTATATTTTAAGGAAAATGCTTATGAAAACAAAAGAAATCGGACACATCAAAACAAAAGAGGAAATCACGGAATTCCTGAACAGCAACAGCTTAGCACATTATCAGGTAACATATCACGGATGTAAGGGTGTTTTTATGCCGACAGATAATGGTACCTACCCTGGCATAGTCGTAGCCAAGTGCAACAAGGACATTTGTAGAGTGTACCCACACGAAATTATATACATCGCCATCGAGGACAGGAAATCCGTACTGTATCTGACGGACAGAAAAATAGAAACGCATTACTCAATGGAGCATTGGAAAGAAGTTCTCGACGAAAAATCCTTCGCCCAACCTCACTATAGTTACATAGTCAATCTAAATTATGTTGTTGAGGTTACAAAGGATTTCGTTATACTCAGATGTGGGGAGGATGAATATAAGGTTTATACTTCCATGAGGAAGA
Source organism: Acutalibacteraceae bacterium (assembly GCA_045543075.1). Classification (GTDB taxonomy): domain Bacteria; phylum Bacillota; class Clostridia; order Oscillospirales; family Acutalibacteraceae; genus DTU089. The sequence goes on along the minus strand of JAZQLZ010000012.1, from coordinate 38,090 downwards.
TAGGAGCGTTTAAGAAGGCTGTGGCGGAGTTTGAAAAATAAGCGTTTTTGTCGAAAAAAGGAGCATTTTTGCGAGACTGATTGAAATGGACTCAGTTTCGTGATAGTTTCAAAATAATCTTTATTTTGATTTGAGGTAATTTGCATAAAGTAATAATATATTTTTTGTAAAGGAGTTTTATTATGGACAAAAAAATTCATCATTTAGAGATGATACAAGGTGTAATTTCTAGAATGGCCAGTAACTCATTTTTGTTAAAAGGTTGGGGGGTTACTTTAGTAGCTGGTATATTTGCTTTATCGGCAAAGGAAACAGATAAGTTTTATTTTATAGTTGCCTATATTCCAATTTTTGTTTTTTGGGGATTAGACTCATATTATTTGCTTCAAGAACGTCTATATCGCTCGTTATATGAAAAAGTATCAACCACAAAAGAGAATGATATAGATTTTTCTTTGAAAGCTACCACAGAAGAATTTGGGAACGAAAGAAACTGCTATTTTAATTGCCTTTTTTCAAAGACTGAAATATGTTTTTATTTACCATTAGCAATTATCTGCGCAGGAGTTATTATAATTACCACTTTTTAATATCACTATTAGAACCACAGATACAAAATAAATTTTGGAGATTAAAGTAAATGGGAAAGAAAATATTTATTTCATACAAATATGCTGATAACAACGTTGAGAACATTACTGATAACAAAAGTTTTTGGGGGTCATGTACTGTTAGAAACTATGTAGATGAAATTGAAAATATCCTTAAAGATAAAACCGACCATATTTATAAAGGTGAATCTGACGGAGAAGATTTATCCCAATTGGCCTCTTCTACAATTTGGAATAAACTTAAAGATAGAATTTATGATAGCACATTAACAATTGTTATGCTATCGAAAGGAATGAAAGATAAATATAAAGAAGAAAAGCATCAGTGGATTCCTCAGGAAATATCATATTCATTAAAAGAAATGTCTAGAAAAGACAAAAATGGTAATCCTGTTACAAGTAGAACCAATGCTTTGTTAGCTGTTGTTTTACCAGATGTTAATGGTTCATATGACTATTTTACATATAAAAAAAACTGCTGTACGAGTGGTTGTACTTTTTATGAAAGCAATTCCACTTACATTTTTGATATTATGAAGGGGAATTTATTTAACCAAAAAACACCTAACTGCAATTCGTGTGATACGGGTGCAACTGTTTATCATGGAGACCCTAGTTACATGTACTGTGTTAAATGGTCAGATTTTGTTAATGATATGGAAAAATATATTGATAAAGCATATTCATTACAAGATAATCAAGACGATTACAATATTCAAAAGGAAATTTAATTTTTTGTTTTTAAATAATCAATAATATGAAAAAGTTTGCTCCGTTAAGATTGCAGATTTCTGCTTTCCTAACGGGGCTTTTTTGTTTAAGGAAGAATGTAATAATTCAATAACACTCTGAAAAAATAAACACTTTAGTGTTATGCGGGTAGTTACAAATCAAAATAAGCAACAGATAAACAAGTAAATTTACAATATGAATACTGCCCCCCACTTTTAAAAAGTTTCAGTTACGAATAATTTTTACAAATTAGTTGAATTGCTCATTTCCCCTTGATTTCAAGGCTCTATATCCTTGTTGCGTTTATCATTTTATGATTGTTACTGCATTCCGTTAAAAATCACACTTTTGCCGTATTAAGTATAGTAGATATGCAAGTGGAAATCCCTGTTACGCATTTTGATTTCCACATGTTACTATATAATGGGCGATTTTGAAAAAGCGCCCTATTATATATAATAGAGGGACATTTCCGTTATTATAATAACTGCCCCCACCAATATTTTTTTCAAAAGCAGGAACAATTTCATACATATAAATCCTATTACTATATAGAGGAATAATTTACACAACACTCGTCAATTTTTGACGGGTGCTTTTTTTATGCCTGAAAAATTTTTTCAACTTTTTTCAAAAATCAGGAACATTTTTGCTTTCTTATGTCGGGGTATCTATGAGGAGAAAAAACTTTCTTCTCACCGACAAGTGAATGACCGTCCGAACGGAACAAACCGCCACGACCTTTTTTTGAAGAAAGCGAGCGCAATTTATTTAAATATGAGTTGACTGCACAGCGCCATGGAGATATGTAGTAATGCCTGTAGGAACCGTTTCGGGTAAAGCGGCAAAGAAAAACTGCCTTCACGGAAAAATAAGGACAGACTGTTGATAATATTTTGATTGAATGATATAATTCAAAAAGATAGGAAGTGATAAAGTTGAAAAATATCAAAGCAGTTCTTTTTGATTCCGGCAGAGTTCTTAATGGACCTGTTACAGGTCATTGGTTCATAACGCCTAACTTTTGGGAATATGTTGATAAGAGCATTTTTGATTCTGTTGATAAAAACAAAATTGCTTCTGCCTTTGCCGAAGCTGATAAATATATAGTTGCTCAAAAGTTTATGACAACCAAAGATGAAGAGTATCAGCATTTCATAAAGTTTTATGAAATATTTTCATCTCAGTTACCCGAACTGAAACTCACTATTGATGCAATAGAAAACATTGCTAAAGATTTGGTTTTCAATCCTACAAAGTATTCATTCTATGATGATGCACTTGAGGTAGTTCCAAAACTAAAGAACAAATATAAATTAGCAATCGTGTCAGATGCTTGGCCATCACTTTTAGATGTTTACAATGAAAATAATATGACATCATATTTTGATTCGATCATTATATCTTCTTTTCTTGGTGCATCAAAACCTGACAGTAAAATGTATAACACTGCTCTTCAAGAATTAAACATAAAACCCGAAGAAGCAATATTTATTGACGACAGCTTAAAAAACTGTATGGGTGCCATGGCGGTTGGTGTAAACACCGTTCTCCTTTGTAGGAACAAGCAAGCATATATTTCGGAGAAAATCAAAAGTATCGGCAAAGGATACAAGGTAATAAACGATTTAAATCAACTTTACAAATTTATATAAAATACATAATCACATACACACTTGTTACTTAAAAAGTAGCAGGTGTTTTTTTATACCCAAAATCCTAAAATCCAGTATATAAATACTGCGTCACATTTTTCGCAGTTGAACATACAAACATCAAAAAATAATTTTAGAAAGGAGCTTTTCAAATGACTTAGCACAACCATACTCTGAGCCAAAATTGGCTCAATACAAATTTAAACTGAGCCACAATGGCTCAAAAACGGTGCCACTTTTATGAACAAAGAAAAATATGACACCACTTACGGTGCCACACGAAACACTTGATTAAGGGCGCCCTTATCTGCGGTGAATGAAGACAGACGAAGCACTTAACTATCCTATGGATGTCTGTCCTACACCGTAGCGAGCAGGGCATTTGTGTGCCAAATGCCACCCGTTAAGGGAGCGCCCTTAATATCCCCTATGAAGAAAGAGAGGTGAAAACTTATCAAAGACATCAGAATTGTAGCAAGAGTTACAGAAAAAGAGAAAAAGAGGATTGAGCGTAATGCTTCAAAATGCGGATTGTCAACAAGTGAATATGTCAAACAAAGAGCATTGGGCTTCGAACCGAAAGCGGTTCCGCCTGATGCCTTTTTTCATTTCTGTGAAAAGTTTGATGCGCTTATTGATATGGGTGTTTCAAAAGATGTTGAAGCAGAGGCTTTTAATCTTCTTGCTGAAATCAGCGATGTACTAATTAAGCCAAGAAAGGAGCAAATTGAAGATTGGCAACCACCGGATTCTGGCCCGTAAAAGGCAAATTAAAGTCTGTTATTGTTTACGCTGAAAATTCCGACAAAACTATGAATCCCAAATTCTTTGACTCGGATTTGTATGCTACCTTGCAGTATGCCGAGAACAGCAATAAAACTGACCAAGAACTTTTCGTCAGTGGTATCAACTGCTCGAAGCATAACGCTTATGCACAAATGGTAGCGGTCAAAAAGAAGTTTGGTGAAAGAGGCTCGGTTGTAGCCTATCACGGTTATCAGAGCTTTAAGGAAAATGAAGTTACCCCTGAAGAATGCCATGAAATAGGCATTGAAACTGCAAGAAAAATGTGGGGTGACAAATATCAGGTGATAGTTACCACTCACCTTGATAAACAGCATCACCTGCATAATCATTTCGTTATTAACAGCACATCCTTCAAAGACGGTCTTAAATTTCGAAACAAAATTGGTGACCATTATGAGCTGAGAAAAATATCCGATGCTATCTGTAAAGAGCGAAGCAAATCCGTTCTTGAAAATGCACCGTTTTACGGTGGTGAGAAAGCAGCCTATTGGCTTCATAAGCAAGGCAAGAAAACGCACAGAGATATGCTCAGAGAAGATATTGAGATTTGTCTTACCGTTGCAACAAACTGGGACGAATTCAGAAGAGTTCTTTTCACTATGGGATATGAGGTCGATTATAGGCGGTTCACTATCAAGGCAAAGGATTGGGAAAGAGGCGTAAGGGTTGAGAGCCTTGGATACACAGTAGAAGGCATTGAAAAGAGATTCAACGAAACCTATTACAGCGGACATCACCTTGCTGATTGGAACACCTTCTTCTATGCAAGGCGCAGATACTTTCCTCTTGAATCTGTCAGAAAGAAATTAGAGTTCGGTATTGAGCACGGCAAACGACCTGAGGTTATTTATGTAAACACTATGTTCCTATTAATAATCTTGGTGTTTCAGTTATTAAAGGAAGTTGCAGATGCAATGCTCATTTCTCCTGAAATGAGACATGCCGCAAAGGACATTAAGCAGTATGTAGCTGACTATCATTTCTTAACTGACAATCAGATTCAGACTACTGATGACCTGTCACAGAGCATTGAAGAAACGAAGCTAAAAATTGCTGAGCTTGAGGAAAAGCGAAGCAAGGCAGACAACAAAAAACGCAGAGCAAATACTACCGAAGATAAGGAAAGGTACAAGGCTATGCGTAAAGAAATTACACAAGAAATAACGCCGTTGCGAAAGAAACTCAAACAGGCGGAAGACATTCTTGATAAATCACCGCACCTATATGAGCTCTTACAGAAAGAGCATCAGGCAGAAATTAATAAAATTAGAAAAATAGAAAGGAGCCGATAATATGGCTATTAAGCAAAAATCAAAAGTTTATCCCCGTGAGATTGAAGAAAACAATCCAACAAAAGAAACCTTATACGACAAAGTACAGAAAGCCCGCGCAGAATATGTGCGGGCTAATAAAATACCCATTGAGTATTTTCGTCCCTTTGAAAATCATCCTTACAAGGAGATTGACAATGAGGAAATGCAAAACCTTGTGGACAGTATCAATGAGCGAGGTATTCTTACGCCTCTTACTGTACGCAAAATATCCGGCACGGAATATGAAATCATTTCAGGTCACCGAAGATTTTATGCTGCAAAGAAGTTAGGTTTTGAATTGATACCTGCCTTCATTTATGAACTCACCTATGAAGAAGCCGTCATTGCAATGGTAGATGCTAACTTACAGAGAGAGCATATATTACCAAGTGAAAAAGCAAAGGCTTACAAGATGAAGCTTGATGCACTTAAACACCAAGGTCAAACTTCTGCCCAACTTGGGCAGAAGTGGTCAGTTGAGCAGGTTGCGGAAGACTCACCCGATAGTAGAAGTCAGGTTCAGAGATATATTCGATTAACTAATCTTATCCCCGAACTACTTGACCTCGTTGATGAAGGTAAGATAGCACTCACACCTGCAGTAGAGCTCTCTTATCTGAATGAGGTGGAACAGGCAGACTTGGTTGATGAAATCCGTGTCTGTGATGCTACTCCAAATTTATCTCAGGCACAAAGGCTTCGTGCAATAAGCAGAGAGGAAGGTTTAACACCTGAGAATATATCTGAAATCTTGGCAGAAGAAAAGGCAAATCAAAAACCTATGATAAAGATGCCAGCAGAAAAGATACAGAAAATTGCACCCAAAATAAAGGAAAAAGATTTGGAAGACTTTATATTAAAATCTTGTGAGTATTACTACAGACATTTGATGCGAAGCCGTGACAGGGATGCGAGGTGATGAGTATTGATTAGTAGAATTATAGTTTTATATGAGAGCATAAAGGATGGTTTTGTAAAAATTATCAGCGACATAAAAGGTGAATGTACGTTTAATATTCCTGATGTTTCAACCTTCACCAAAGAACAGAAAATAGCATTTGACCAGATGATTGATTTCCTTGCAGATATGATTGAGAAATACGGTGATAAGATACCAAAAAGTGATACAGAAATCAGAAACAAGAAGACAGCTTAAAAGTGTTGTGAGGCAGGGTTAGGCAGGGTTATCCTGCCTAACACATTTGTCGAATATGCGAAAGAAAAATATAATCAAAATGAAAAATTATAAGGAGTTGAAAAAATATGAAACGATTAAATTGCTATCTCTATACCCGTGTTTCAACATCAATGCAGGTTGAGGGCTTCAGCCTTGATGCACAGAGAGAAAAACTCCGTAAATATGCCGAGTATCAGGAAATGCATATTGCGGGTGAATACAGTGATGAAGGTAAATCAGGTAAAAATATTGGCGGAAGACTTGAATTTCAGAGGATGTTATCCGATGTCGCAAGCGGTAAAGACAATATAGATTATGTGCTAGTTTTCAAGTTGTCCCGTTTCGGTAGAAATGCTGCCGATGTTCTATCCTCTTTACAGATTATGCAGGACTACGGTGCAAATCTTATTTGTGTTGAGGATGGTATAGACAGTTCAAAGGACAGCGGTAAACTGATGATTTCTGTTTTGTCTGCAGTCGCCGAAATTGAGCGAGAAAACATTCTTGTTCAGACTATGGAAGGCAGAAAACAAAAAGCAAGAGAAGGTAAGTGGAACGGTGGTTTTGCACCTTACGGATATTATCTTGAAAAAGGTGAATTAAAGATTGCGGAAGATGAAGCTGAAACTATACGAATAATTTTTGATAAATATATAAATACCAATTTAGGAGCAAACGGTATAGCTAAATATCTCAACCAACACGGCATTGCTAAAAAGCCAAGGCAGAACGGCACATTAGATACCTTTTCCGCACATTTTATAAAGCTGGTTATACAGAATCCTGTGTATTGCGGAAAGATAGCTTTTGGCAGACGAAAGACTGAAAAGATTAACGGCACCCGAAATGAATATCATATAGTTAAGCAGGATACTTATCCTGTTTATGATGGTATTCACGAAGCTATTGTATCTGTTGAAGATTGGGAGCTGGCTCAACAGAAACGAAAGAAATTAGGTGTTAAACGAGAGAAGATTTACAACCTTGACCACGAGCATTTATTATCCGGTTTGCTTCGCTGTCCTGTTTGTGGTGCGGCAATGTACGGTAATATTAACCGTAAGAAAAAGCCTGATGGCACAATCTATAAAGACCACTTTTATTATGCCTGTAAACACAGAATGAGGGTTGACGGACACAAGTGCGATTATCATAGACAATGGAATCAGACTGTTGTAAACGGTGCTGTTGAAGAGGTAATTGAAAGGCTTGTGTCTAATCCTGCATTTGAAAAAGCTCTGTGTGAAAAGATTAATACGAGGGTAAGCACAGAGGGTCTTGAAGAAGAGCTTGTCGTATTCAAGAAACAACTCAATCAGCTTGTTATGTCAAAGAGAAAGCTTGCTTCTCAGATAGATGCTCTTGATGTTACAGACAGGCATTACGATAAGAAGTATCAAGACATGCAAAACAGACTTTATGATTTCTATGATGAGATAGAGGTTGTAGAGGAACAAATAACAGAATTGCATTCCCGAATAGCAAATATCAAAGAAGAAAAAATATCAGGCGAAAATGTCTATCTTTTTCTGCATTATTATGGTACAATGTATAAAGAGTTTACTGATGCTGAGAAAAAGAGGTTTCTTAACACCTTTATTGAAAGCATTGAAATATTCAAAGAGGAGCAGCCCAACGGCAGACTGTTAAAGTGTATCAATTTCAAATTCCCCGTCTTTTATGACGGGGATGAGAATGTGACACATATCCGTTGGGACAGTGAAACAACAGTCGAGACGGTGGCACTACTTGTAAAATGATTTGCCTTAGGTATGATTTGAATTTTCAATTCATGAATTGCGGATGATACCGCATGATTTGCGTATACGCATTAAAAAATCTTGGTATTTAATAAAAAAATCTTGACTGTGAAAAATCATAGTAATAAAATAATTATCGTATTTTTTGTATTTTCCGAATGGAGTGATATATATGATTAAAATAGGTCTTTACGGCTACGGCAACATCGCAAAGGGTGTAGAATGTGCCGTTAAGCAAAACGATGATATGGTAGTGTCCTGTGTGTTTACAAGGCGTGACCCCGCCACTGTTAAAACAATTTCGGGTGCACCCGTATATAAAACAGACGATATTTTGAACCATAAGGATGACGTTGACGTGCTTATTATGTGTGGCGGTAGTGCTACGGATTTGCCCGAGCAGACCCCTGCAATGGCAAAGTATTTCAATGTTGTTGACAGCTTTGATACCCACAAGAAAATTCCCGAGCATTTCGCCAATGTTGATGCTGCTGCAAAGGAAAGTGGTAAAATCGGCATTATTTCCGTGGGTTGGGACCCGGGTATGTTCTCACTCAACAGACTTTACGGCAGTTGCATTCTTAAAGACGGCGCGGACTATACTTTCTGGGGCAAGGGCGTAAGCCAGGGTCATTCGGATGCTATAAGACGTGTTGAGGGTGTTATTGATGCAAGACAATATACTATTCCCGTTGAAGAGGCTCTTGAAGCTGTAAGAAGCGGTTCTCAGCCCGAGCTTACCACAAGACAGAAGCACACACGCGAGTGTTTTGTTGTAGCCCAAGAGGGTGCGGACCTTAAAAGAATTGAGAACGATATAGTTACAATGAAAAACTATTTCGACGAATACGATACAACTGTTCATTTCATTTCTCAGGAGGAGCTTGACCGTGACCACAAGGGTATTCCCCACGGTGGTTTCGTTATAAGAACAGGCAAAACAGGACAGAATCTCGAGCACAACAATGTTATTGAATACAGCCTTAAGCTTGACTCCAATCCCGAATTTACATCCTGCGTTATTGTTGCTTATGCCAGAGCCGCATACAGACTTAACAAAGAGGGCTTCAGCGGTTGCAAAACTGTTTTTGATATTCCTTCTGCATACCTTTCGGATAAAAGCGGAGAAGAATTGCGTAAGGCGATGCTTTAATAAGTAAAATTAAAGGACACGGAGTACCATATTTAATTCGTAATTCATAATTCGTAATGCGTAATTATAGGGGCACGACCTGCCGATTATAGATAAAGTAGTTGTAGCGCGATAGCTTATCATCCCATTTTGCGTAGCAAAAAGGGAGGGGGACCGCGGAGCGGTGGTGGGTAGTTCGCTATCGGCTTTTCTTCAGTTGGATAGAATATACAGGACGGTTGAGAGTACCGAAAACTAATATTTACAATAAGGGTGAGTAATATGTCCGAGCTTTATAATTCAATTTGTATATCATCAGTTAAAAATACAGCCTTAAAGCTTTTTGGTATTGAAGAAAACCCAAGTTGCGAAAAGGTAAACCCGATAGTGGATGCCCTTGCAAATAAAAAATTAAATGGCACAAAATGCGACAGAGTGATTTTTTACAATCCCGATGCGGTTGCTTTGTGGCTTTATCAGAAATATACCGATAAATTTACGGATGCTATGCTTCATTCGGATTTATCAGTACCCATGCTTTCGGTAATGCCAAGCGTTACCCCTGTTTGCTTCGCTTCAATGTACACGGGTGTAATGCCCGATGTTCACGGCATCAAACGCTACGAAAAGCCCGTGCTTACCACCGAAACTATATTTGACAGTTTCATTAATGCGGGTAAAAAGTGTGCTATTGTTTCAACCTCGGGCGACAGTATTTCAAAAATCTTTCTGGAAAGAGAAATGGATTATTTTATTTACGATACCCCCGAAGAGGTTAACGAAAAAGCAATGAGCCTTATTGATGAGGATAACTATGATTTAATAGTAATTTATAATGGTAATTATGACGGCACAATGCATAAAACAGGCCCCGAAGCACCAGAGGCTATGGCGGCACTGGATATGAACCTTGATTTTTATTGTAAAATGGTTGATACAATAAAAGAAAAATGGACAAAACACAATATCCTTTACGGCTTTATGCCCGACCATGGTTGCCACGAAATCGACGGTGACTGCGGTGGACACGGCCTTGATATGGAAGAGGATATGAATGTTATTCATTTTTACGGAATCCTTAAAAACGTCTGAGCAATGGCTCAGGCGTTTTTTTAAATGCAAAATGCAGAATGCAGAATGCAAAATTATCGGGACCTGCGGTCGGCGATTATAGAGAAAGTGAATTGTAATAGCAAATTAAATAAAAGGTGGTCCCCCTTCCTCCTTACGCAGGAAGGTTTGCTATCGCTTTTTGCTGATTTTTTCTTCTCTTTTGGTGATGGATAGTGGGTAGTTCTCTTACCATTATTCTTCGGTTGGATAGAACAACAGTAAGGTACGCATCTATGCGTACCGTTGAGATAAAGTACATCCTTTGAAACTGTTGTTCAGAAAAATCTGCCTTCCTTACTATCGGGACGGATAGATCCGTCCCTTACGTGGTTAGTTGCTTTATGCGAACGTATATAATATTATGCAAGCTATAAACAATATGGTGTTGATTAATGTGATGTTGATTGGTGTAATTACACAAACAACATGGCTATTGTTGAATGTGTATATAGCATAATCCACAAACATCAACATTTTTCAAAAAAACTCTTTACTTTAGCGCGTTAAAGTGCTAAAATACCACCACAAAATAAAAAAGCGGATGTTTTCCGCTATGGAGGAAACTATTATGAGTAAGAAAATTTTAGCTATCGTAATGAGCATCGTTCTTGTTTGCGGTGTTGTTTGCGCTTTCGCAGCTTGCGGTAAGGATGGCGATAAGCCCGAGGATACAACGAATACACCCGCAGCAGCATCCGACCTTGCATACATCAAGGAAAAAGGTACAATGATTATCGGTATCACAGACTACGCTCCCATGAACTATAAGGATGATAATGGCGAGTGGACAGGTTTCGACACAGAATTTGCTGAAGCAGTTTGTGCAAAGCTTGGCGTTAAAGCAGAGTTCTTCGTTCTTTCAGACTGGGATCAGAAGGTTAACGAGCTTAATGCAAAAACAATCGACGTTGTTTGGAATGGTATGACAATCAGAGAAGATCTTAAAACTTCAATGAGTATTACTGATCCCTACGTTATCAACGCACAGGTTATCGTAACAAAAGCTGAAAATGCTGATAAGTACACAGACCTTGAATCAATCAAGGATGCAAAGATTGCAGTTGAAACAGGTTCAGCAGGTGAAGAGTGTGTAGCAGAATGTGCAAACGTAACAGCAGTTGCTGCTCAGACAGATGCTCTTCTTGAGGTTAAATCAGGTGCTGCAGATGTTTGTGTTATCGACATCACAATGGCAGAAGCTATGACAGGTGCAGGCACAAGCTATGAAATGCTTACAAAAACAGGTTCTCTTACAGAAGAAGAGTACGGTATCGGTTGCCGTCTCGGCTCAGATACCTGTACAGAAATCAACAAGATTATGGCTGAGCTTAAAGCAGATGGCACACTTGATGCCCTTGCAGAAAAATACGAGCTTACACTTGTAAAATAATTTTTGTGGTTTTTACTCTACTGGCAGAGCGCTCTTGCGGGCACTCTGCCTTGAGTGTTGTTTGAATGATTTTTATGAGAGGTACATATGGTTACTGTTTCTGAGGTTTTTCGTTCCTTATTTGAGGGCTTTACAGTATCTGTTGAGATATTTGTTCTCACGCTTCTTTTTGCCATTCCCTTGGGTCTTGTTATAAGCTTCGGGTCTATGAGCAAATTCAAGCCCTTGAAATATGTTGTTAAATTTTTTATATGGGTAATAAGAGGAACCCCTCTTATGCTTCAGCTTATTGTTATTTTCTACGGCCCCGGTCTTATTGCAACCTGGGCTGCAAATACTGGAAGTACAAATCCTGTTATTATGTGGCTTGCAACCTGGACGGTTATTGAGCGTTTCACAGCGGTTATAATATCCTTCGTTATTAACTATGCCTGCTATTTCTCTGAAATTTTCCGAGGCGGTATTGAAGGTATCCCCAAGGGACAGTATGAAGCGGGACAGGTGCTTGGTATGACCAAGACACAGGTTTTCTTTAAAATTGTGCTTCTTCAGGTTGTGAAGAGCATCATTCCTCCTATGAGTAATGAAATAATTACACTTGTTAAGGACACCTCGCTTGCCCGTGTTATTTCCGTGTACGAGCTTATCTGGGCTGGTCAGGCTTTTATCAAGTCCGACGGTCTCTTATGGCCCCTTATGACAACCGCCGTGTTCTATCTTGCCTTCAGCGGTTTGCTTACGTTCATTTTCGGAAAAATCGAAAAGAAGTTCAGTTATTATAAAAACTAAGGTTGAAAGGAGCTTTTTATATGTCAGTACTTGAAGTAAAAGATTTAAAAAAGAGCTTCGGAAAAACCGAGGTTTTGAAGGGTGTAAGCTTCAATCTTGAAGAGGGTGAGGTTTTAAGCATTATCGGTTCATCCGGTAGCGGTAAAACAACCATTCTTCGCTGTATAAATCAGCTTGAAACGGCGGATAGCGGATATATAAACGTTGCAGGTAACGTATTTTTTGACGGAGGAGTAAAAAAGGAATCCGCTGCAGAAAAACGAAAAAGACAGCTCCTTGTTGGTCTTGTTTTCCAGGATTTCCACCTTTTTCCACAGTATAACGTTCTTGATAACGTAACTCTCGCGGCAAAGCTCCTTGCTAAAGAGCGTGAAGATTACAAGCACAACAAAAAGCAGATTATTGCTGAAATTGAGGAAAAAGCTAAAGTTCTTTTGGGTAAAGTTGGTCTTTTAGAAAAAATAAACAACTATCCCTGTGAGCTTTCAGGCGGTCAGAAACAGCGTGTTTCCATTGCCAGAGCATTGATTATGGAGCCCAAGGTCTTATTCTTTGATGAGCCTACATCCGCTCTTGATCCCGAGCTTACGGGTGAGATTCTTAAAGTTATTAAAGGTCTTGCAGAAGAAAATGTTACTATGGTAATCGTTACCCACGAAATGTCCTTTGCAAAGGCAGTTTCTTCAAAGGTTATTTTTATGGATAATGGTGTTATAGAAGAATCGGGTACTCCCGAGGAGGTTTTCGATAATCCTAAATCCGAAAGAACAAAAGCCTTTATTTCAAAATTCGAAGATTAGTTTTACGGTCACAAGGTTAAAATACACCTTGTGACTGTTTTTTATATGTTTTTACTAAAGGGGTGACTTGCTTTTTGTAACCATTAATTATTGTTTTCGTTGAAAAATAAAAAAATGGGTGCTATAATCAGGATATACAGTACTTAAAAAGGAGTGCACAGTATGTTTAAAAAAAGTTTAGCTTTAATTCTCAGCATAGTTCTTTTGTGTTCTGTTTTATTTACAACAGTAGGTGCGGCAGTGCAGTTTGAAGAGGAAATCAGCGACTATCCGGTTATTATGGTTGCAGGTTACAGCAGCTCAGAGCTCGTTCTTGTAGGGGAAAACGGCGAAAGAACACGCATTTGGGGCGTTAATATGGACTCTGTTTTAAATAGGGTAATAAACCGTATATACGATTTGGGTAAAGGTCTTGTGCTCACTGCAAAAGGTGATGCCGAATATCTCGGTAAAACAGTGGGTCAGGAAATTGAAGCCGAACTCGAATATATGAAGCTTAATCCCGACGGCACAAGCAAATATAATATTCAGGTTGAAAATACGGCTATTGAAGAAACAAATATGAAATATATTCTTGATAACGGACTTCCCCTTGAGTATATTAATGAAGATAAAATTTCCTACGAAATAGCCGAATATGTGGGCAAAGAAAATATGTTTTTCTATACCAACGACTGGCGTATGAGTGTATATGACTGTGCCGTAGGCCTTGATGAATATATTCAGAAGGTTAAAGAATATACGGGTAAAGACAAGGTTAATATTATTGCTGTTTCCCATGGCGGACAGGTTTCCGCAACATACCTTTCTCTTTTCGGTTATAAGCAGGATGTTGACAATGCAGTCCTTACAGTTCCTGCGATAGGCGGTGCGGGTTTGGCTTACGATGCCCTTACAGGTGATGTTGCTGTGGATGAATATATGCTTGTTTATTATCTGCAGCATGGCTTTGATACAGACGGTAAGTATGAGTGGCTTGTTGAGGCCCAGCAATTAGGCTTCCTTGACAATGTTGTAAAAGCTGCCGTTCCGTATATACACAATGTAATAGGCTATTGGGGCAGCATCTGGGATTTTATTCCTCTTGAATATTATGATGATTTAAAGGCTCAGCGCCTTGACCCTGTTGAAAATGCTGCTATAATCGCGAAAACCGATATGGTACATTATGAGATTATGGCTAACTTCCACGGAAATCTTCAGAAATGCGTTAACGATTACGGTATCAATATAAGTATTATTGCGGGTACGGGTATTCCCTGTGTTACCGGTTTAAGAACAAATGCAGATGCACTTATCAGAACAATCGACTCCACAGGCGCACTTTGCGCACCTTACGAGCAACGTTTTAATGATGGTTATACCGGCGCCCGAACAATGTGCGACGATCCTACACATGACCATATTTCACCCTCGTTTGAGGTTGACGCATCAACAGCATATCTTCCTGAAAACACCTGGTATGTTGACGGGCTTTTCCATGGTATGACCTTCCATGATCCATACTCCAGAACTCTTGCTCTCAAAAATCTCCTTACTGATGAAATTGTAAATGTTCATTCTGATCCCGATTATCCTCAGTTCCATGAATCCACAAACACTAACTATGGAGTTTTTGTGAGGTTCGATAAGAGCAGTGAGGGTCTTGTAAGCTCGAGGGATAAACATATCGTTATCAAAAATCTCTCGTTAAATTATCCTGTTAAAATTACCTCGGTGGTTTTTGAAGGTGCTGACCTTGTGGCTCACACTATGAACGCTAAAACCATAGCTCCCGGTGAGGAGATAAAAGTGCAGCTTACCGGTAAGCTTCCCGAAGTGAGCAATGCTCTTATGCAGGTCAAAGTCAACTACGAAATGGTTGATAATACCACATCCCTTATAGGTGAGCGAATTTGCAAATTTAAAATTATGAATGGCGCACCCGCAGTTTATGATGAGTCAGAGCCCTTTACCGATGCGGACTTGGTTACAGGCTTTGATAAAGTGGTAGGGGAGGACACAAACCAGATACTCATAAATACAGGCGTTTCAGGTGTTGTCAGCTTCATCTATGAATGGTTTATGGCTCTGCTTGACCAGTTGGGTATAGGGTTACTCCTGAAATGAAAATAAATGGTAAAACCTATTGACTTATTGTGTGAATAGTGTTATAATTCGTAATCGTCGCGGTATGTCCGCGGCGATTGTTTCCTTGCTCTTAAATCGATATCTATAAGAGCCGGAGTCCATAAGGAGGTGCGAACGATGTCAAACAGTTACGAAACAATCATTGTTTTCTCTTTAGCAAACGGTGAAGAGGCAGCTAAAACTCTCGCTGAAAAGTTCAAAGCAATGATGGAAAAGAACGGTACTGTCGACAGCGTTGACGAGTGGGGTAAGCGCAGACTTGCATATCTCATCAACGATGAAGAAGACGGCTACTATGTTCTCTATAACCACACTTGCGAAGCTGGTTTCCCTGCAGAACTTGAACGTGTTCTCGGTATCACCGACGGCGTTCTTCGTTCAATGGTAATTAAAAAATAAGAGGTGTGAAAGATGCTTAATTGCGCAGTTATTATGGGCAGACTTACTGCCGACCCCGAACTTCGCCAGACTCCCTCAGGTGTTTCAGTTACAAGATTTACTGTTGCGGTTGACCGTGGCTATGTTAAAGCCGGCGAAGAAAGAAAAGCTGACTTTATTAACGTTGTTGCATGGCGTCAGACTGCTGAGTTTGTAACAAGATATTTCTCAAAAGGTTCTATGATTGCCGTTCAGGGCGCTATTCAGACCGGTTCCTATGAGAAAGACGGCGTTAAACGCTCAACATTTGAGATTATTGCTGATAACGTAAGTTTTTGCGGTTCTAAAAATGAGTCTTCAACAGGTGCAGCTCCCAGAGCTACCGAGACAGCTGCTACATCTTTCTCTAACGGCAGCATAGATGATTTCGCCACAGTTGCTGATGACGATGACCTGCCGTTCTGATTCTAACAGGAGGAAAATATATTATGGCATACGATAAAAGCGATCGCCGTCCCAACAAAAAAGGCCGCAAAAAAGTTTGCGCTTTCTGCGTTGAGAAGGTAGAGAAAATTGACTATAAGGATGCTGCTAAACTTCGTCGTTATACATCCGACAGAGCAAAAATCCTTCCCCGCCGTGTAACAGGTACATGTGCATACCATCAGAGAGAGCTCACAACTGCTATTAAGAGAGCAAGAATGATTGCACTTCTTCCCTACACAGCAGACTAATTTTTTGCGTATTGCACTTTATCTTTCCGCTTTACTCACCCTTACGTATCTCCATACGCTACGGGTTCGTAAAACGAAAATCTAAAGCACACTACCTCAAAAAATACAACACAGGAACTTGTGAAAGCAGGTTCCTGCTTTTTATTTATTTTGATACGCTACGGGCTCGTAAAATCAGAAATCTGCATACATCTCGAAAAAATCTTTCGGGTATCAGAGTGTCGAAATATCGGCACTCTTTTATTTTTAGATATGCTACGGGTTCGTAAAACGAAAATCTAAAGCACACTACCTCAAAAAATACAACACAGGAACTTGTGAAAGCAGGTTCCTGTTTTTTGTTATTTCACAACATAAAAAAGGCGATGCACTGAGGCATCGCCTTTGACTTTTGGGGAATTAATAACCGAGAGCTACTTCTTTGAAAATATCAATGAATTCGCTGTTCTGGAAGAAAAGAACATCAAGGAAAGTTACAAGCTTACGAAGGAATGTTGATATATCGTTAGTGTAGGGAACATCCTCGCTTTCAAGGATAACGTTTTCCTCGTGAATAACAATGGGCTGTGAATAGCAGATGCCGTGTTCACCGGTGATGTAAAAACGAATGTAAGAACCTACATTATCAAAATCATCCAGGTCTATAGTAGTAGCCTCTAAGCCGCCGCGTTTGAGTACCTGACCGTCTGAAACCCATGTAATTGTATCAAAATTTTCGCCCTCAATACTGATTGTATCTAATTCCTCGTCAATTTCAATTCTTGTTACAAGGGGCGTTTCGTTGGAATATGCATCTACTTCTTCTTCAATGTATTCTGGCATTTCTCTCATACCGTTAAGCTCAACACCGTTTGAGAAATGTGATACGGCGAAAAATGTACCGGTTTCCATACTGTATCTTAAATCATTGTTGGAGAGTTCGGGCATATAGTGCATTGTATATGCGTTATTGAGCGATTGTTCATCGTGGGAGTCGGAGAATGTGAAACCCCAGGGAACAACACCATAGGGAATGGTCTTTTGAAGAATACTGTCATAAAGGATTCTGTCGCAACGGGTATGTGCATCGGTTGCACTGTTAATTCCCATACCCACTGATGAACCTGCGTTATCAATGAAGAGTCTTGAGAATTTATTTACATAATACTCGTCAACGGGCTGGCCTACATAATTTTCTGAATCCTTATCGGGGTAAACATATTCACCTACGTGGGATAGCATTGAGATACCGCCTGCATCTTTAACACCCTTTGACGGTGTTTCGTAGTCGCCATAGACACCAAGCAAACCCTGACCGTAGTCACAGTAATAACCTGTAAGGTGACAGTCGGCAACAGGGGTAGCCGCGTTGAGCTCAATGCCTTGAGGTACGTCAATCATACCGTTTTCGCGGACATAACCGTTTGTTGTGGGTGCTGTGCCGTTAATGTATGAGCTGTACTCATCTTCTGTGAGGGGAATAATGTCGGCAAGCTCGGTACGTTCATATTTTACAAGACGTACAATTGGAATAAGGTCGGGTTCTTCGTTCCAACCTTTGTTGATTGTGCCGTGGTCTGTTATGGCAACCGCATCATAACCCAGGTCGTAGCTTTTTTGTACCACTTCTTTTACTGTAAGATAACCGTCACTTGCGTTGGTATGACAATGAAGCTGTACTTTGTATGCTTTCCAGTTGTCCCAATCAACATTTTCGTAACAACTGTCCATAACATAGTTTTTGCCTTCAAGAGAGCTTGCTGCAAAAACAAAGGTTGGTAAAACAGTCATAATAAATGCCACAGTTACAGATACGATTTTCAAAAAACGTTTCATAAAACAACCTCCTGAATATTTATATAATTAATATACAACTTTTGAAACGATAATTAAATTGGCTTATTGCACGAAAATATTTGTCGGTAATGTGCAATATGCTTATTATTTGCTTGTAAAAAACGAATTTTTTTGTTTTAGTAATAGTATTGACTTTTTATCTGATTTTTTATATAATGCAATGTGCAACTGTCTTGTTGTGAATTAATAAAATACAGGTTTTAAATTTACTACTACTTCTACTACTTCCTCGTAAATACTACCTGAATATATAGAATGGAGTAACTAAAAATGAAAAGAACTTATCAGCCCAAAAAAAGACACAGAAAAATGGAACATGGTTTCCGCAAAAGAATGGCAGACAGAAATGGCCGTAAGGTGCTTGCTCGTCGCCGCAAAAAAGGCAGAAAGCAGCTCACATACTAAGGTCTATTGACCTGTCGGGTTAACACCCGAAGGAGAATAATGTGTCAGACTTCGTCACGCTGAAAAGCAACACCGATTTTCGTCGGTTATATAATAGGGGCAAAACAGTTACTGATCCTGCGTTGGTTGTTTATTACTCAAAGAACCACGCGGGAATTTGCCGTATTGGTATAACTACGAGTAAAAAAATCGGTAATGCGGTTGAGCGTAATCGTTCCAGAAGGCTTCTCAGAGAGGCTTTCAGGAGTGTTTGCGGTGAGGTTATGCCCTGTTATGATATTGTAATAGTGGCTCGTTCCAAAACGAAGTATGTCAAAAGCACCCGTCTTGCTGAAATAATGCACAGAATTTTTGAGGAACAAGGTATGCTTGGTAGCGGGAGTGTAACCTTATGAAAAAAGCTCTTATTGCACTCATAAGGTTTTACCAACGCCGTATATCCCCCCTATTCGGTCCTCGTTGTCGTTTTTATCCCACTTGCTCTGAATATGCCTTGCAGTGTCTTCAGATTCACGGTGTCTTTAAAGGCTCAATTCTCGCGATATTAAGATTGATGCGTTGTAATATTCTCTTTCCCGGCGGAGTTGACCCCGTCCCCCCTAAAAAGGAAAAAAAGAAATAACCCCTCATAAAAATGAAAGGAATAAAATCCTATGAGAGAAATACTCGCAATACCTTTCGGTTGGGCGCTCAGTGGTTTATATGACCTTACAGGCAGCTATATTTTAGCGATTCTTTTGGTAACGCTTTTTGTTAAGCTTGTACTTTTGCCTGCCTCAATCAGCCAACAGAAAAACAGCGCAAAACAGGTGCGCCTTAACACAAAAGTAAATAAAATCAAACAGAAATATGCAGGTAACCAGCAGAAAATCCAGGAGGAAACTCAGGCTCTTTATCAGCGTGAGGGCTTCGGCGCCGCTAATATGGGTTGTCTTCCTATGATTGCACAGTTGCTTGTTATGCTCGGTCTTTACGAAGTTATTTATTCACCCATTACTCACGTTTTACGTTTCACTGATAACAAAATCACAGCTTTACAGAACTTCTTCGAGATTGCCGTTGAATCAAAGAAAAACTCAAGAGGACTTGAGCTTGATATACTTCATGAAGTTACAGAAGGTTTAGCAGGTATTGCAGGTGTCACCGATGGTGATATCGCTGCTTTGGTTGGACTTAAAGACGATTTCATGATTAACATAGGCAGTTTGACTCTTGATTTGACTGCAAAGCCCGATTTTAAGGATCTCAGCATCCTTTGGGTGATTCCGATTCTTGCTTTCCTTACAGCTATGCTTTCATCTGTATTTATGTACATTAAGCAGCGTAAGCAGAATCCCGAAATGGCAAAGAATCCCACCATGGGTTGTATGACATTCATGTCGCCTGTTATGTCACTTGTATTTACATTTATGTTCCCTGCCGGTATCGGTGTTTATTGGATTATTTCAAACATTTTTGCATTTGTTCAGCAGGTTTTCCTTACTTATTTTTACAGTCCCAGAAAGGTTATTGCTCAACAGATGGTTGATGAAACTGTTGTCAGACGCTCTAAAGAGAACAATACAAAGCGTCGCGTTGACATTGAGAAGAAATAAGGTGTAGTAATATGATAAAAGAAGCAATAGGCGTTGCGCCTACTATTGAAGAAGCCAGAAAAATGGCTATCGACAATTTACATGCACCTATTGATGCAGATGTAAAAGTCGAGATCGTAACATTCCCCAAAAAGAAAATTCTTGGCATTTTCGGCGGTGCAGATGCTCAGGTTAAAGCATCTTATGACGACGGTGTTAAAGAATCACCCGTAAAAGAAGTTAAAAAGGAGCAGGCTCCCAAGAAAAAGGCTGAGTCAAAACCCCAGCCCAAAAAAGAAGCTCCTAAGAAGGAAGTTAAAAAAGAGCCGGCGCCAAAAAAAGAAACCAAGAAAGAAGCTCCTAAGAAGGAAAAAACTCCCGAGGTTGACCTTTCAGCCGTTGAGGCAAAGGAAACTGCGGCAACAGAGTATCTTAAATCCATCCTTAACGGTATGGGCTTTAACGATGTAACAGTTACCGCTAAAGAAACTGAAGAAGATATCTATTTTGAAATCGTAAGCAGTGAAGATTACGGTAATATTATCGGCAGACGCGGCGAAACTCTTGATGCATTGCAGTATCTTACAAGACTTTTCGTAAACCGTTCTGAGGATAATAACAAGCGTGTAGCTCTTAATGTCGGCGATTACAGAAAACGCCGTGAAGAAACACTCAGAAGTCTTGCTAAGCGTCAGGCTTCCAAGGTTTCAAAATATGGCAGAAGCACAGCTCTTGAACCCATGAATCCCTATGAGCGCAGAATTATCCATACCGCTATTCAGGAAATTGAAGGCGTAACTTCCCACTCAGTAGGCGAGGGTGACAGACGTAGAGTTGTTATTACTCCCGAAGGCGGCGAAAAACGCGGTAATTACAGAAATGACCGTCGCGGTAGCCGTGAAAGACGCGCTCCCTATGTTCCCGAAACTCCCAAGGAGCCCCGTGAAAAGAAAATTGATGCTGCTTCATCTTCACTTTACGGCAAAATTCAGCCAAAAAAGAAGGTTGAAGAAGCAGTAGAAGAATAATCCTGTTGACTTTTTGTTGAAATAGGGTTATCATTAACTCAATAACAGTAAATCCAAGACGGAGAAATTAAGGATTTAACCTTTTTCAGAGAGATATCGGTTGGTGCAAGATATCAGAGGTATTTCCCCAAGACCACTCCCGAGTGTGGTGCGAAGCGAAAGATAAGTGCCGCCGTATAAGCCGCGTTAAGGCTTCTCGAGTGACGTAGCATTAAGTCGTTACGTAATTTGGGTGGAACCGTGGAGTTAATTAAGACTTCATCCCATTTAGTTGGGATGAAGTCTGTTTTTTATTAATTATGTTATTAAACGAAAGGATGATATATATGGTAAAGATTAAACTTCGTGACGATGTCAGAGAGTACGATAACGGCGTTACTCCTATTGATGTTTGTAAGGATATAAGTATGGGTCTTTTCAGAAACCTCTGCGCTTGTCTTATAAACGGTGAGAGTGCGGATATCCGTACCCCTATTAATGAGGATTGTGAGCTTGAATTTCTTACTTTCGAAAGTGATGAGGGTAAGCATGCTTTCTGGCATACCGCATCACATATCCTTGCTCAGGCAGTAAAACGCCTTTATCCTGATGCTAAACTTGCGATAGGTCCCGCCATTGACAACGGCTTCTATTATGATATAGACTGTGGTACTTCATTTACTCCCGAGATTCTCACAAAAATCGAAGCTGAAATGAAGAAAATTGTTAAAGAAGACCTTGCTCTTGAAAAATTCCAGATGGAGCCTCAGGCTGCCATTGAAGAAATGAAAGCCAAGGGTGAAATTTACAAGGTTGAACTTATTGAAGAGCACGCAGGCAAAAACGAACCCATAAGCTTCTATAAACAGGGTGAATTTACCGATGTTTGTGCGGGTCCCCACATTCCTTCAACAGGCAGAGTAAAGGCTTTTAAGCTTACAGCCTGCACAGGTGCATACTGGCGTGGTGACCAGAATAATAAGATGCTTCAGCGTATTTACGGTACAGCCTTCCCGAAAAATGCTGAGCTTGAGGAGCACCTTCAGAGAGTTGAAGAAGCGAAAAAGCGCGACCATAATAAATTGGGCAGAGAGCTTGAAATCTTCACAACTGTTGATTGTATCGGTCAGGGACTTCCCATACTTCTTCCAAAGGGTACATTTATTGTCCAGACTCTTCAGCGTTTCGTTGAAGACGAAGAAGCAAGAAGAGGTTGGGTGCGTACTAAAACACCCCTTATGGCAAAAAGCGACCTTTACAAAATTTCAGGTCACTGGGATCACTACAAGGACGGTATGTTCGTTTTAGGTGACGAGGAGAAGGATGATGAAGTATTTGCACTTCGTCCCATGACTTGTCCCTTCCAGTATCAGGCATACCTTAACAGAGCCCGCTCATACCGTGATTTGCCCATGAGATTGGCTGAAACATCAACACTTTTCAGAAACGAGGCATCGGGCGAAATGCACGGACTTATCCGTGTCCGTCAGTTCACAATTTCAGAGGGTCACCTGATGTGCCTTCCCGAACAGCTTGCTGATGAATTCAAGCGTTGCCTTGATCTTTGTATATTTATGCTTAAAACACTCGGTCTTTATGAGGATGTTTCATACCGTTTCTCACAGTGGGATCCTGAAGATACCGAAAAATATATCGGTACAAAAGAACAGTGGGATGAAGCTCAGGGTGTAATGAAAGAAATTCTTGATGATATCGGTCTTAACTATAAGGTTGGTATAGGTGAAGCCGCATTCTACGGTCCCAAGCTCGATATTCAGATTAAGAATGTTTACGGCAAAGAGGATACTCTTATTACAATCCAGATTGACCAGATGCTTGCTGAAAAATTCGGTATGGAATATGTTGACCGTGACGGCACAAAGAAGAATCCCTATATTATTCACAGAACTTCTATCGGTTGTTACGAAAGAACACTGGCACTTCTTATTGAAAAGTATGCAGGTGCATTCCCCTTGTGGCTTGCTCCTGAGCAGTTCCGTATTCTTCCCATTTCCGAAAGACATCACGATGCTTGTTATGAGCTTAAGAATAAGCTCGAAGCAAACGGCTTCCGCGTAACTGTTGATGACAGAGCAGAAAAGACAGGCTACAAAATCCGGGAAGCACAGCTTCAGAAGATTCCCTATATGCTTGTTCTTGGTGACAAGGAAATCGAAAACGGCGAAGTTGCAGTCCGCGGCAGAAAAGCCGGTGATATGGGCACAATGAGCGTTGAGGCTTTTGTTGAAATGGCTCAGAAGGAAGTTGACGAAAAGGTTATTAATTAATAAATAATTTGCAATCGGGATATTCAGGATATCCCGATTGTTTTTTATTATTGTACTATTGGGGATTATTGACAAAGAGTGAAAAAGGATATTATAATTAAATAAATTACTACTGAAAGCTTTTAAAAGGAGTTTGTGTAATGGATAATCAAGATAAAAGACCGGGACAACCGATGCGACAAAGTCCGACTCCACCGAAACCGGGACAACCGAGGCGACAGAGTCCGACTCCGCCGAGACCACAACAATCGGTATGGCAAAGTCCGACACCACCTAAGCCTCAGCAACCGGTAAGACAAAGTCATAATCAACCGAGACCTCAGCAACCGGTGCGGCAGAATTATAATCAACCGAGACCTCAGCAGCCGGTACAGCAGAATTATAATCAACCAAGACCTCAGCAGTCGGTACAGCAGAATTATAATCAACCGAGGCCTCAGCAGCCGGTGCAGCAGAATTATAATCAACCGAGACCTCAGCAGCCGGTACAGCAGAATTATAATCAACCGAGACCTCAGCAACCGGTGCAACAAAACTATAATCAACAGACACCTCAACAAATCGGTTATCAAACAGGGACCAAGCCTGTTAAGCCTGTTGCGAACAGAAAACAGGCAAAAATGGACAGAAAAATCCAAAAGATGAATTCAGGCAATGGTGCGAAAAAAGGCGCAAAAGCAATATTAGCTTTAGCTGTAGTTTTCGCCATTGTTGTGGGAGCTGTTGGTATAGGGGCAGTTGTTTTGTTAGGCGGTATCGGGGGCGGAAATTCCGGTGGTGATACCACTGTAAGCGGAAATAGCGCCACTGTTGAGACCGGTGCAGTTGCCGATGTCACTTTTAGAGATAATATAGTCATAATTTCTGATACTCAACAAGTGCAGGAAGGTTTTGAGGAAGTTATAATAGAAGGTGATGAATACACTTTAAACTATGGCTCAATTTTACCCCAAGAATTATCGTCTTTGTCACAGGGTGAAATTTTCTGTGTGCCATCAATAATGGATGCAGATGTAAATTGCTTTGCAATGGGCTTCTGCGGTGAAGTTATATCAAGCACATCGGATTCAATTACGTTTAAAGTGCCATCTATGGAAGAGGTTTTCAGCGATTTCAGCTTCCATTTACAGGGTGATATAGCAGAATCTGCCGAGTTTGTACCTGCTGCAGGTGTAAGAGTTGTTGAAAACAGACCCATTACAAAAAGCAGTTTCACGCCTCTTGCCGCTACGATGCCTAATGTTTCCTTAGCCAAAGAGACGAGTTATGATACAGAACTTGAAATAGGCGACTACACGATTAAACCTGAATTTTCATATATTGGACCAAGTCAACAAAGTGTGTTGCCGGATTATTCAATGTTCTGCGACAGTCTTAAACTCAAATTAGAGGTTGAAGAAGATAAAGATGGATCTCCTATTAAAAATTCAATCTCCGGTACGGTTGAAATGGAGGACCTTGCAACAAAAGCCAATATCGAAATGCATGAAGATGAAAATGGTGATATGCAATTAGAAGAATTTGATGTTGGTTTTATGGCAAACGTTAAGACCGAAATCGAATATAGTGGTACCATCGGTACTGATTTTCAAAAATTAGCCACCGAACATAATTTCCTCAGAAAAAAGAGCGAAAATAATAATGTCATAAATATCAAAGATGTTACCGAAAACGAAAAAGGCAAATTAGTATTAGGTTCATATGTTCTTGGTTATAATGTCGCAATTCCCGGCTTGGAAAATCAGGTTAATCAGATAAGTTATTTATCTGCCGGGTTGATTTTCCAGGTTTTTGTAACTGCCAGTGGCGAGATAGAGGGCAAGTTCTCTATTGAACATTCTGGATTTTATAGTGCAGAATATGATTCAATGACGGGTTATTCCGGTCAAAGTAAAGCATATGACTATTATTCACCGGCATTATATACAGGTGAGTATTCACAGGCGCAACAGGACAGCAAACCTTCATGTAAAGTCAGCTTTGAAGGTGAGGTTTATTTTAACGCTGCAACGGGTGTGGATTTTGGTATATGTATTCTGGGTTTTGTTCCGGCAAAATTCGCTTGGAATATGATCGAGAGCGATATTAAGCTTGATGGCTCGCTTGAAACCGGCGATATTGATTTTTCCGGTTCGGATAATTTTGTGGTTTTAAAGGGTTCGCAATTTTTTACAGCAAAAAGTAATATTGCATTAAAACTTCATATAGGTGCAGAAATTGATACCAAAATTTTTGATACTGATGTAAAAGCTCCGGTAGCTGCTTTTGGTTTTGAAAAGGTTCTTTATGATAAAGTTCATTATCAATATCCCAATCCTATCGATTTTGATTATTCACAATGTGGCTTCGGAAACATCTTTGTGGGTGAGACTTACACTTCAACAGAGATGGATGCAATCTTCAAGCAATTCGAAAAAGACCAGGGTATAGACAGTCTGCTTTCGGATTTTAAAGATGGTGTCGGAAATGCGGTAATGCAAACACTGGAAAATGAATTAGGGTTGGTTTTATCACAGTTGGACATTGACCTTGAAGAGGAGTCATATGGTTCGGTTAAATATTACTCAAGTGGTGCAATGTATTTCCTTGATGAAAGCAACAAGGTGGTAATGGAGGTTATAACCGGTGATGGAGTGTGTAATGCTGCAGGACTTGCTGTAGGTATAGAACCCCATGATGCCGAAATTATTTATTCTGTACCTGATGATTCCACTACAATAAAACTCGATATAGATGAATCAGTACGCTTGATATTAAAAGAAAGCGGGCTTGATCTTAGCGGTTTAGTCGATGGAGACATAACGATATATGAGTATGTTGCTAAAGATACAGAGGACGAAATGATGCTCTTATTTGCAGACGGAACGCTTAAAGCAATTATATTAGTTGATATGTAAAACAAAAACCATCACAAACCTTTAACGGGTTTGTGATGGTTTAACTTTTATATACTTGCTTCGTAGCCTTCGTCGATTATGGCTTTAATAAGAATATCGTCTGCAACATCTTTTAAAAGTGTTACTTTCGCGATATTTTCTTCGTGGCTTGCAGTGGCGCTTTCAACACCCTCGATTGCCGTGAGAGCCTTTACAACGTGGGCTTCGCATCTTGGACACATCATACCTTCGACTTTAATTGTTTTTTCCATATTATCAAATCCTTTCGGTTTATTTATTGTGTTATCATTATTATCTGAATTCTGTGTTTCGGTTTTAATAAGCTTTGACTTGAAGAATTTTAATCTCAGGGCGTTTGTAACGACACAGAGTGAACTCAGGCTCATAGCTGCAGAGCCGATCATGGGGCTGAGCTTTATTCCCCACAGGGGGTAAAACAATCCTGCAGCAAGGGGAATACCCAGACAGTTATAGAAAAATGCCCAGAACAAATTCATTTTTATGTTGCGCATAACCGCATTACTCAGCTCTATTGCTTTAACTGCATCGGAAAGTGAGTTTTTAATAAGGACAATATCTGCGCAGTCAATCGCAATATCGGATCCTGCGCCTATAGCAATACCGATATCAGCCGTTGTGAGGGCAGGGGCATCGTTTATGCCGTCACCTATAAATACAACCCTTTCACCTTTTTCCTGCAAGAGGAGTATTTGTTTTTCTTTGTCGGCAGGAAGTAAATCTGAAATAACAAGGTCAATTCCTGTTTTTTCTCCCACATATTTTGCTGCTCCGCTGTTGTCACCTGTGAGCATAACGGTTTTTTTGCCTGACTTTTTAAAGCCTTCAATAGCTTTTATACTGTCCTCGCGTATTGTGTCCGCTACTGCGATAACACCGATTATAGCATTATTCTTTACGAAAACAAGAGGGGTTTTTCCGACTGCCGAAAGGTCATCTATATACTTTTCAACAGCATTACAATTAATTTTATTTTCTGTTAAAAATCTTTTGTTACCCGCAATAAATTTATCGCCGTTTATTGTTGCCGTAACACCTTTTCCCTGAAAAGCTTTAAATTCCGAAACCTCGGGAAGAGATAATTTCATTTCTTCGGCTTTTCTTCTTACGGCATCACCGAGTGGGTGTTCGCTTCCTTTTTCTACCGCACCGCACAAGGCAATAAATTCATTCTGCGAAAGAGTGTTATCAATAACAATAATGTCACTGACACTCATCTGACCGCTTGTGAGCGTTCCCGTTTTATCAAGTACGACAGTGTCCGCTTTGCCGAGAGTTTCCAGAGTAACGGCTGATTTTATAAGTATTCCGTTTTCAGCGGCTTTTCCTGTACCTACCATAATTGCAACGGGTGTGGCAAGGCCCAGAGCACATGGGCAGGAGATAACAAGCACCGTTATTCCGAAGGAAAGGGCATTTTCAAAAGCAGAACCGAAAATCAACCATACTAAAAATGTCAGTAAAGAGATTCCCATAACCACGGGAACAAAAACACCGCTTACCTTATCCGCAAGACGGGCGATGGGTGCCTTGGAAACAGAGGCATTTTCAACAAGCTTTATAATTTGTGAAATGGTTGTGTTTTCGCCAACCTTTGATGCGGTCATATAGAAGGTACCGCTTTTATTCAGCGTTGCAGAAATAACTTTATCACCCTGACCTTTTTCAACGGGGAGGCTTTCGCCCGTAACAGCGGATTGGTCAACTGAGCCCGAGCCCTTTGTAATTACTCCGTCAACGGCGATTCTCTCACCGGGGCGGATGATTATTTCATCACCAACAACTATGTCCTCAGCTTCAATTGTTATTTCATTTCCGTCTCGTATTACATTTGCGGTTTTGGGTGATAATTCCACAAGTTTACCTAAAGCATCACCGGTTTTGCTTTTGGAACGGCTTTCAAGAAATTTTCCCACTGTAACAAGGGTAAGAATCATTGCACTTGATTCAAAATATAACTGATGTGAATAATGGGCTAAAGACTGAGAATCCCCATCGGATGTGGCTTTTAATATCATAATTACCGCGAAAATGCCGTACAGAAAGGCGGCGGAAGAACCTAAAGCCACAAGAGAATCCATATTTGCGGCTCTTTTTATGAGTCCCTTGAATCCCTGAATAAAGAATTTGCGGTTTATAATCAGCACAGGGACAGTAAGAATAATTTGAATAACGCTGTTTAAAAGCGCATTTTCAACGCCTGTAATAAACGAGGGCAGGGGAAGTCCCAGCATATTGCCCATTGCAATATACATAAGAAAAGCGAGTATAATAACGGAGCTGAAAAGTCGCTTTTTCATATTGCGTACTTCTTTTTCTTCGTCTTCTTTTCTTTTCTGCCATTGGTTTTTTAATGAGTTGTTTTTACTGTTGGTATCAAATACTTTAATACCATAGCCGATATTATTTACAGCTTTTATAATTTCATTTTCATTTGTAAGATTTTCGTCAAAAACCGCAGTCATTTGTCCTGAGAGTAAATTAACCTCTGCACTTAGTACGCCTTGGGTTTTGAGGGTGACCTTTGTTACATTTGCCTGACACGCGGCGCATGTCATACCTGTCACCTGAAATTTTGAAGTTTTCATTATTTCGCCTCTTTATTTCATCAGCTTCTGAAGTGTGATAACAAGCTCGTCAACGGTTTCATCTTTTCCGC
The DNA here is from genome assembly GCA_045543075.1 of Acutalibacteraceae bacterium. Taxonomy (GTDB): domain Bacteria; phylum Bacillota; class Clostridia; order Oscillospirales; family Acutalibacteraceae; genus DTU089. Next base: position 8,885 of record JAZQLZ010000012.1, on the reverse strand, counting down.
TTTTTATATCTTCTGAAACACAAGTTCTTATGTGGTCAGCCAATAATTCTTTGTTAAAACCGTTCAAAGCGGCATTTACTGCGCTTACCTGAATCAGAATGTCGGTACAGTAGGCGTTTTCTTCCACCATCTTTTTTAAACCGCGCACCTGACCTTCAATTCTGCTGAGTCTGTTTGTAAGTTTTTTTACTTCTTCGGGAGAACGCTGTTTTGTTTTAGAACAGCAACAATTATTTTCGTTCATCGGAACACCTCCATATACCCTTTGGGGGTATCTGGTATTATGATATACCCCTTGGGGGTATTTGTCAAGTATAAAAATATTGACAAAACAAATTTGCCTGTGTTACCATTTTATATGGTAAAATAATGCCGAAAGAGGCGACATATATGGAAAAATATATAAACGATGTTCTCGCGCCTAAGCTTCAGGGCGATGGTGGCTGGGTGGAATTTGTTTCACTGGAAAATAACGAGATTACTCTTTTATTCAGAGGAGAATGTTCAAAATGCCTTATTCTCCACCGTTGCACAGAGTGGATTGAGCAGGAGATTAAGCGTGATTTAAAGAAAACGGTTAAAGTTAATGCAATACGCAAAAGACCGTATTTTCAGGATGTGTGAGGTGTAAAGTGTGGCACATATTAAAGTTGTCAGACGCTCTATGCGTCCCGAGGAATGGACGGATTTACGTTTCGGTTGGCTTAAACGCCATATTTATGATAAAAAGTGGGAAATAGAAAACCTTGAAATAAGGGATGCCCGTCAGACAGACGAAATGCAGTTCCAATATTATTCCGAGGATTACAGACCCCTTAAAAAGGGTGATATGTATTTTACTCCCGACGGTACTGCCTTTATTAAAGCGGATGTTGATATCCCCGACGAATTAAAGAAAAAGGAGCTGTGGTTTTCCCTTAAAACTGCGGCTGAAATATGCGTTAAGGTCAACGGCAAATATATAGGCGGAGTTGACCCCAACCGGGAAAGAATGCTTTTGTCACCTTATGTTGACGTTAATGAAACATTGCATTTTGAAATGATGGGTTATAACCGCAGTAAGCCCGACGACGAGCGAAACCCCGAGAGCCTTTCGGTGCGTGGCTGCCGTCAGATTTTTGAGGGCGCGTATATCTGCACCATAAATGACGATGTTCAGAGCCTTGTTTATGACTTTGAATTGCTTCTTGACATTGCGAAGAGCGAGCTTTTTAACGAGGATTACAGAAATTTCCTTAATAAAGAGCTTAATAACGCTATGAATTGCATTGATTTTGACGGCGATGAGCTTACGGGTGTTAAGGAAGCAAAACAGTATATTGAAGATGTGATTTTCAGTAATGATACCTATAAAGGCACGGGAGATGTAGCGCTTGTAGCACATTCCCACCTTGATATTGCTTATTATTGGCGAAGGATACACTCTGTACAGAAAAATTTAAGAACAGTTCTTATTCAGCTTCGCCTTATGGACAGATACCCGAATTTCAAGTATGCTCATACCCAGCCCTATACATATGAAACTCTTGAAAAATATTATCCTGAGGTTTTTGAAGAGTTAAAAGAAAAGGTTAAAAACGGTCAGTTTGAGCCCGTCGGAGCTATGTATGTTGAGCCCGACTGTAATGTTCCCGGTGCTGAAAGTCTTATAAGGCAATGCCTCTACGGTCAGAAAACCTACGAGAGAATGTTCGGTAAAAGAGTAAATAATGCGTGGCTTCCCGATGTTTTCGGTAATAGCTGGATTTTACCCCAGATACTCAAGAAAAGCGGTGTTGACTACTTTGTTTCAAACAAAATGTCAACCTGGAACGATACCAACAGATTCCCCCATAATAACTTTGTATGGAGGGGTATTGACGGCAGTGATGTTTATGCCTGTGTTCCGCCAACGCACTTTATAACCTGGAATATGCCAAGCCAGATTCAGGAAAACTGGGAAGCATACATTGATAAAGACAGTGGTGGACAGACTCTTAATATGTTCGGCTACGGCGACGGTGGCTCAGGTTGTACTGAAGAAATGATTGAACTTATGAACAGGTTCGAAAAAATTTCCGTAATGCCAAAATGTACCCACACAAGCGGAGCAGAATTCCTTGAAAAGAACCTTAAGGATAATAAGAATCTCCAAGTATGGGACGGAGAGCTATACCTTGAAATGCATCGAGGTACATTTACAACTAAAAGCCTTATGAAACGTGCAAACCGCCGAATTGAAAACAAATTCAGAACGGCGGAAATGCTCTGCGTCATGAGGGGCGAAGACAAAACCGAGGAAATAACCGCCCTTTATAAAAAGTTCCTTATAAATCAATTCCACGATATTTTACCCGGCTCCCATATTCACCCCGTTTACGAGGATGCTATGAGGGATTATGTCGAGGTTGAAAAGGCTCTAGATGAAATTATCGGAACGGGTGGTAGATATTTTAATACTCTTAATATAACCCGCGATGCTGTTACTTTTATAAAAAATAAAAACGGTACTGCAACACGTTACGGTGAAAAGGGTAACTGGATTATCCCCAATATGAAGCCTCTTTCATCCGCAAGCCTTCGTAAAACCGATTTTAAGGGCGAATGGTTTAATGTCGAGGGCGACACAATAGAAACGCCGTTCTATATTGCAAAACTGAACCCCGACGGGTCTTTTGACTCCCTTTATGATAAGGAGCTTTCAAGAGAATGGGTGAATGGTGAGTTTAATAAACTTAAACTCTACGTGGATTGCCCCGGTAACTACGATGCGTGGGACATCCTTCCCAATTACCGTGAAAAACAGGTTGAATTAGAGGTGAAGTCCCCCGTTTCAATTTGCGAAAGTGACGGGGAAAGCGTTACATTTATCGTGACTCTTGCAACAGAAAAATCAGAGTGGATTCTGAAAATCAGATTTTTCAGAAGAAGTAGGGGAATTGAAGTTGAAAGTAATGTAAACTGGAACGAGAAGCATAAGCTTGCAAAAATGGATTTCCGGTGCAATATTCTTACGAGAAAAGCTCTTTGCGATACTTCCGCAGGATTTATCGAGAGGGAAACTCACCGCAACACAACCTGGCAACAGGCAAGATTCGAAACCTGCCACCATAAATGGTGCGATATGTCAGAATCGGGTGGCGGTATTGCCCTTGTTAATGATGGAAAATACGGCGTTGGCTTCTTAGAAAACTCAATGAGCCTTTCACTCCTTCGCGCTACGGAGCGTCCCGACGTTACATCGGATATAGGTGAACACTCATTCTGTTATATGATTGTTCCCCACGAAGGTGACGCGGTAACGGCTGATATAAACCGTCTCGCTCATCAGTATAATACACCCCTTGTAAAAGCGGACTGTCAGTGGAATTTGCCCACATTCGAGCCCCTTTATCTACAAGCGGTAAAACGAAGTGAGGACGGCAAATTGACAGTTGTAAGACTTTCGGAGCAGGACGGCAAACGCGGTCGGATAAAATTACCCCAAAAAGTCAAGCTTCTTAATATGCTTGAGGATATTGAGGGCGAAACAGATACAATCGAATATAAGCCATTTGAGATTATAACAATTGGTGTATAAGAAAAAGTCACTTGCCTCAAGTCGAGGTAAGTGACTTTTTATGTTTTTAAAAATTTTTATGTCAAAAACTGCTTGTTTTGACACTATATAACAGAGGTTGTTTTTTATGAGTTGAAGGTTATAAAAATGGGATGAACTATGTTGGTTTTTATTTGTAAGACCTTTTAGTGTCGGTAATACCTAAAATGTAATCTATACTTACATCGTGAAACAATGCCAGTTTAATTAAAATTTCTGTGGGTATATCCAGGTCACCACGTTCATAGTTACTGTAAACCCGTTGACTGCACATAAGTATCTGACCCATTTCCTTTTGGGTCAAGTCTTTATCTTCTCGTAAATCCCGTATTCTTCTGTAAAGCAAATCGTCACCGCCTGTATCACATAAGTATAGTATGTGCCTACATTATAGTTTTAGCGGGATATACGCTATTGACTTTTAGCGGAAAAACCGCTAAAATGTTTTTGGAAGAAGATTTTGCGGTTGGAAAATTGGGTGGAGTGATTTTTCTGCGTTTCGTAGTGGTTTTTCCTGCATTTCGTCATCTTTAAAGAAAATTTTTTATTTGAAAGTATAATTAAATTAGAACAAAAAAAGTTGTTGTCAGTTCAACCTCTCTGGTTTAAGAGAGGGGGACCATTGCGCAATCAACTGTTGTTTTGAAAAACTGAAATCCGGGCGGTTATTAAATATTAAAATAAAGTTGGGGCGAATGGTGGAGAGTTCCCGATGCGTCAGCATCGTGGAAGCAACGCTTCCATTGTTTGTTAACTGACTGAAGTGTAATGTTATTTGCGAACAACAGTATTACTGTTTCGTATATTATGAACCCAATTATTCAGTATATTACAATTGAATCTAACGATTCAACAACGCTGACGCGTTGGGAACTCTCCACCGCTCCGTCATACTATATTTTATAATATAATTTTAGGCTCGCTTACTACAAAATTCAATAGGCAAATTAATCAAAAGGCGGTCCCCCTCTCTTAGGCCAGAGAGGTAGGACCAAACCGCAACTTTTTAAAAATATACAAACAAATTTGAGGAGGTAAAACAAATGAAGAAAATAATAAGCACTATTCTATGTATATCTTTACTAGCATCAATAATCTGCATTCCTGTTTCAGCAACGGAAGACGTTGTTGTTTCAGAAAACATAGAAGAATTCTGCGAAGATGTAAATGAAATGGTAAACGAATATAGTGAATCTGAGTTTGTTACTCCCGAATTTATTGAGGAAGAACAAACAACAGTCAATATTGACGAAGAATTAGAAATGAACTACTGCCCCCGCCTTATTGTTCAGTCCGACAAACCTATTGATACATATAACGCAGTGGATATAGTCAGCGGTTTTTCGAATTTTTATATAGTACAATTTAAAAATGAAGAAGATATCAATTACGCATACGAAAAGTATTCAAATAACGATGAAATTATTTCAGTTGAATATGACATTTCATATAATGCAGTGACTTTATCAACAGAAGAAACTGCCAATAACAAAGCTTTAACCTATAGCGACTACGAAAACGATTGGTATTTATCATCAACCGGGATCGATAAAGTCTTAGAGAAATACAAAGACAAAAATCTCCCTGAAATTCGTGTTGCTGTTATAGACACGGGTGTCAATTTGAATAGTGCATATTTACAAGACAGAATTATAAAAACAAATTATAATACTGCCGGTGACGGTGACGAAAACTCTGAACAAGATTACGAAGGACACGGAACAAAGGTAACAAGTGTAATTGCCAACTGTACAACCCCAAATGTCAAAATAGCCAATTATCGTTGCGTGAACAGGTTTGGTGAGATAGAAAGTTTCACACTTGTATGTACAGCTATTCTTCAAGCCATCGATGATGGTGTTAAAGCAATCAACCTTAGTTTAGGTGCTCCATCTGACTTTAAATTATTGGATGAAATTCTCGAGTTTGCTTGGTCATCTTCCTGTGCTGTTTTTACAAGCTCAGGAAATTACGGTAGTGACGTTCAGTTCAGTGCAGGATCTGTGTTAACTTCTTCTGAATTTATGGTGAGTGTTGGTGGGAGTACTAAATATAATGCACCTGCTAGTTTTGCAAATTACGGAAAACCTATAGACATATTGGCACCCAGCAAAGATATGGCTTTGTTGACATTAAATGACAAAATTTCTTTAAGCTCCGGAACGTCTTTTGCTTCACCATTTATGGTAAGTGTGTATGCAATGTATTTATCTGTAAATCAAACAATTCCTTTTGAACAACGAATGAGAGCTGTGATGAATTGCGGTTCGGGAACTGATGAAGAATACGTTACCAACTTTTTCGGTAGCGGTATTGTAAATCCCTTAAAATTATTTGGTTTAGATTCATTATCCGCACCTCAATTCAGTATCGAACCGGGTAAATATGTTGGTGAAATCACATTAGAGCTTTCAGCCGAATCAGGTTCAAATATATATTATACAACCGACTATTCATATCCATCGCCCACAAATGGATTTTTATATACCGAACCAATTACAATATATGATGATTCAGCAAAAATACGTGCTGTTGCTTACAAAAACGGCAATAAAAGTAATTATGTTTTTGGTAAGTTTTGTTCATTGGTTTTAGGTACTGATGATATGTTCACGGTAAACGAAAAAGGGGTTTTAACAGGATATACAGGCAATGTTAAATATCTTAAAATCCCTGAAGTAATAAACGGAATAACAGTAAAAGAAATTTCGTGGAATAGCGGATTTTATAAAGCAGAGTTATATGGTGTTATACTTCCTGATACAGTTGAGGTTTTGGGAGATACTTTAGACCGATATGAACGCCCTATGACACTTGATGAGCAGTATGGAGCATTTAATGAAAATGAGACCTTGGATTTTATAATTGGTAACGGTATTAAAACCATTGGTTATTACGGCGTTTCGTTTTTACCCAATTTATATGAGGTACAATTTCCAAACTGTGAGGAAATAATGCAGGCAGGTTTTTATCAATCGAGCTTTTTGGGGGCGGTATTCCCTAAAGCCAAAAAAGTTGGCAATGAAGCCTTTTACAATGTTGCAAAGGTGCGGGAAATATATTTACCTGAATGTGAAACTATCGGTAACGATGCATTTTCAATTAATACTTATTTAAGGATTGTATATGCTCCCAAAGCGGATTTTTTAGATAAATATGATTTAGTTGACGGGGTTTTTACAGTTGATAATCCTGAATCTACACGCAATATGTTTTACAAGAGTTCCCATTTTTCAAAAATTGATTTACCTCAAATGACAAGCATTGGTAACAGTTTTTTTGATGAAACACCTATAAAAAACGTTTCATTATCTAATGTTGAATACATTTTTGATTTACCTGATACATTAAGTGGTAAATACTGTTGGTACAGTCCATACTATCGACCGATTTCTGTAGAATTATGTCTACCCTCAACTCTGCAATATTGCGTCCCTGCAACAGACTACAAAAATGAGTACATTAATTATGTAGTTTACGGCACAAAGGGGACTTATGCCGAAAGCTGGGCGACAACTAATGAGGTTGAGTTTGTGGAGCTGACACCCGAAACTTCTATTGCTGAGGATATCGAGCTTATTTGGGACGAGTACTCATACAAGCCCCTTGAATTTGATGCAAGAGGATTTAACCGAACCTATCAATGGTACGGCTCAAAGGATGAGGTTCAGGGGGATAGCGATGATAAAGCAATAAGCGGAGCAACCGCAAAGACATTTGACCCGGGCGAAGATGCCAAATACCAGTATTATTACTGCAAAATGACGAGTACGGATATTGACGGTTCGGGTAATACCTTAAGCACCTTTACCGTCGATAGCTCTATGTGTCAGAACCGATTCCATCTTATGTACGCTAAAGACGATACATATATAGATTTTACTAATAAATATATCTTTACCACACAACAAGGACGTATGAATGTGTTGGATATTGTGGGTGTACCCTCAACGACCGATTACTATTATTTCCCATCACACGGAATACTTAAACAGTTTTTCTACGGCACAGGCTCTGCTTTTATAATTTATACAAACGGAACTCAGCAGACCAGATATATGATAGTGGTACAGGGTGATACCAATGGCGACAGTATTGTAGATGCTCTTGACGTTGCCGATGTTGAAAAAGCCGTCAACGGAAACTACATTCTTTATGATGAATATTACCTTGCGGCAGACCTTGACTGTGACGAAGGGTTAAGTATAACCGACTACCAACAGGTAGTGAACCGAGCATTAGCATAAAGCGACAGCATATCATCCCATTTTTGCCTTCGGCAAAAAAGGGATGGGGCAAGGAACACGACCGCGCCCTGTGGGCGATGCAGGGAGTGTGAGTTGGCGCAGTGGTCAAAATTGTGCGAAGTGAATAACGAGCAAACAATTTTGGGTACCACAAGAGGACTTCACAACAGTTGGTTTTTAAAATAAAGTTCCAAACGAGACTATTTCTTGTTTGTAGGCGATGGTGGTGGTAGTAGTTCTCTGACCTTTAGTTGCCTGTTGGTTAGAAGATCCGTAAGGTACGCATCTATGCGTACCGCAAAAGATAAAGCTCATCTTTGCAGTGTGTTGTATAGTAAAACTTGCTTTCCTTGCTCGCGGGACGGATGGATCCGTCCCTTACAGTGGTTTGTTGTTCTAAACAAACGAAGACTAACCGTAAGTGAACTACCCACCACCGCTCCGATTAAACATAATAAAAACAAAACAAATTCACACGTTTTAAATTAATTTTTACAATAAAGTTATTTCAGGGCGGTCCCCCTCCCTATGCTACGCACAGGGATGATAAGGCTTCGCTTTACGAAAATAAACATACGGAGGTAAAATATATGAAGAAAATAATGAGCACAATTTTATGTATTTCATTACTTATATCAATAATTTGTGTTCCTGTATCGGCTACATCAAAAAACACGGAAGAAGCGAATATAAATGACTTCATAAATGGAGTTACATATCTTGCGCAAACTTACGATGCAGATAAAGATTTCGAGGTTACCTCCGAAAACATACCTTCTGAAAGTTTTTCAGAAGATGCTCCAACTTATTTTTCCGAAGCATCAGTTTCTGATAGTGAAAACGTAGATGAATCTGAACTTAATTTTCAAACTTGTCGCTTAGTTGTGAAAAGTGATAAATATCCTGAAAAATTCAATTCTGTTGAAATAGTAAGCGGATATAAAGATTACTATATAATTCAGTTTGAAAATGAACAAGATACACAAGTAGCTTATGAGCAATACAAAAATACAAGCTATATTATAGATGTCGATATTGATACTCCTGTTTATCTTCGAAAT
>JAZQLZ010000011.1:0-6672 GCA_045543075.1 Acutalibacteraceae bacterium | reverse complement strand
AACACCCACATTGATATTATCACTGTAGCTCAGCTTATACTCGGTATTTAAGGTCAGTGGTCTGTTGTTGGCTTTTGCGTTTACAACGGGCTCGATTTCATTACCCGTGTAGGTCTGATTCGGAATGGAATCAAGAACAAGGGTTGTGTATTTAATATTATTCTGAATTGCATATTCTTGTGCATAAGAGCCCTCGTTGCAATAAATAACCATATTTTCACTTGCATTTGCAAAGGCATCTTCACTTATGGAAACAACGCTATCAGGGATGACAACCGTTTCTAAAGAGGAGCAGTTTTCAAATGCACAGGAGCCGATTTCCGTAACGCTACCGCCTATTACTACTATCTCAAGATTTTCACAATACTTAAATGTTTCTTCAACAATACCTTTAAGGCTTTCGGGTGCAACAATTTTTTGGACAGGACAACCCCAGAACGCACCATAATCTATATCTGTAATGCTATCGGAAAAAACAATTGTTTCAACGCCCGAATCTTCAAATGCACGCCTACCAATCAGCGTTAATTTTGATGGAAATTCAATTGCTTTCAGTCCACCGCAACATTTGAAGGATTCACTGCGGATTTTTATCAAACTATCAGGCAAATCTATTGAAGTGATTTTTGCACCTACAAAAGACCCTTCAATAATTTCCAGACCCTCATTCAGATTAATTTCAGTAATTTGATTATTCCAATATTTATCGCAAACAAAAGCCTTGCCTATTCTTTTTATGCCACCGGGAATTGTTATGCTTGTAAGGTTGTTGTTACTGAAAGCATAATCGGGAATTTCCGGAATATTTATATTTGGATGTATATTTAATTCTTTAATTCCTGATTTATCGGCAGCATATTTTTCAAGACCATCAACATTTTCACCCAAGGTTAAAACATCAATTTCAAAATTACTTAAAGCGGCTGATTTTATAACCGAATCTGTAACGGTAATTTCTTTTAAGCTTGTGGGCTTGTACGCCCTACGAGCATAATTTGTGTTGTTATAAATTTGCTTTACATAAGTGTAAAAACCTGAACAAGTATTGCAAGATTTATGGGTGACTTCTGTATCAAACCAATAGCTAATAAGTGACTCTTCCGTATCGGTCACTGCCTCACGATTTTCACCAATAAACGGGACTGTAAGTTTTTCTAAATTACACATACCTGCAAAGGCTCTTGCCCGTATTTCAATGACGCTGTCGGGAACAACAAGCTCGGTAATACCGCAACACCCTCTGAAAGCTTCATTGGAAATATATAATAACCCATCAGGCAGAGTTATGCTTTTAATAAAACTTTTACCGGCAAAAGCCGATCCGATTCGCTTAACACCTGCCGGAACAACCACATCCGTGTCCGTTCCCAGATATTCAATAAGAACACCGCCCTCGGTAATGATAAATTCATCTGTTATACCCTCAATATACGGAGTCCCCTCAAAAACACCCTTTCCCATACGCTCAATGTTATCAGGGAGCTCCACATATTTAAGATTTGAACAATCTTTAAAAACATAATCGAACATGGTTTTTACGCCGTCGGGGATTACAATGCTTTGAAGATTTTTACAATTCATAAACGCATACTGACCGATTGTTTCAACCTTATCCGGTATTTCTATGTAATCAAATGTACCGTAAGCAAAAGCCTTATCGCCAATGTAGGTAACATTTTTGGGTATTTCAAAATTCTCCAACAACAAGCCACAGGATCTAAACGCAGATGACCCGATCCATGTAACAGCATCGGGGTTTTCGTTTATTAAATATTTAAGAGAGGTACAATTAGTTACAAAAAAACCGGGATAGCTGTTTGTTTCAACCGTATCTTTAACAACTATTTTTTCTATTTTTGTTACATTTTCAAAGTTGTTTGACCCAAGCCGTTTTGTAATTGTAACCTCAGTTAAAGATGTAGGCACATAATAGCTTTGTCTGTGAGTGCTTTCACTGCACCAATAAGTATTCTCAAGCTGAATGTTACCGAACATAAAGCCGATGTGGTCGGTACCGGTGCCACCACAGCCTTCCCAATCAATAGGTCCGAGACCTACAAAGGGAGCTGTAAGGCTTGTTATATCAGCTCCGCTGAAAGCACCTAAAGCAACCTTTTGCAATGTATCGGGCAAAACCAACGCTTTCCCGTCAAAGCAATTACAGCCTTTAAAAGCCCATTGGTTAATTTTAACCAGCTTCTGTGGAAATCTGAAATCCTTAAGTGCTGTACAGCCTGAAAAAGCGTATGCATCAATTTTAGTAACAGAGTCCGGTAAGTCAATCTCTTCAAGGGCAGCACAACCCGAAAATGCGTATGCGCCAACGGTTATTATCTCACACAAGACCTCAACATTTTTAAGTGCGGTAAAATTCCTGAATGAGTTGTCACCAATGATTGTAACATCACCCTCGATACGGGCGTTCACGCATTTATCCTGCATATTTTTCCACTCTTCAGTTGAGGTGTATGTGGATGATAATTCACCCGAACCGCTTACAATCAGATTCTCACCGTCAAATGCCCACTCTATTGCATCCGCTGCACTTACGTACGTTATGACACTTGTTGGTGCTATTGATAACAGCATCAACACCGTTAAAAATATTGATATTGATTTTTTAAATATGTTTTTCATAGCTTCCTCCTCGGGATATTTCCGGTGGTGCGACAACCTATCATCCCTGTGCGCAAGCATAGGGATGAAAAAGCTACAATGCCAAAACTTCATTTCGCACTTCGCATTTCGCATTACGAATTAAATTCACGCCAGCGCCAGGTTCACAACCTGTTGATAGTCCGTCATACTTATACCTTCGTCGCAGTCAAGGTCTGCCGCAAGGTAAAATTCATCATAAAGCGCATAATTTCCGTTAACCGTTTTTTCTACATCCGCAACATCCAGAGCATCCACTACGCTGTCACCGTTTGTGTCACCCTGAACAACTATTGTGTAGCGTGTCTGCTGTGTGCCGTTTGTGTAAATCACCATCACAGCGCTCGTGCCGTAATAAAATTCTTTAAGTACTCCGTGTGACGGAAGATAACGGTAATCTGTTGTTGAGGGCACCCCCACAATATCCAGCACATCCTTACAGCCCTGTTTGAGGGTAAAGATATATTTATTTGTGAAATCTATATATGTATCCTCTTTAGCGTACATAAGGTGGAAGCGGTTGTGACACATTGAGCTGTTGACAGTTACCGTGCTTACAACCTCACCCTTTATGTTTTTATCTGTACTTGTCATTTTGCAATAATAATACTGATACTGCGCATTTTCTCCCGGGTCAAAGGTTTTTGCGGTAGCATCGCTGATAGCTTTATCGTCGTAGTTCCCCTGCTTTGCATCGTTTGAGCCATACCATTGATACGTTCTATTAAATCCTCTTGCTTCAAATTCAAGGGGCTTGTATGAATATTTATCCCACAGGGGTTCAATGTCCTCTACAATTGCAGTTTCTTGCGATATGTCTATAAATTGAATATCATTGTCTTTTGCCCATTGCTCTGCATAACTGTTGATACCTGCTGTGCCATAAACCGCATAGCTCATCTGATCGTGGACATAATCCGCTGCAGGAACGCAATATTGCAATGTTGCAGGTAAACAAAGGTCAACTGTTACAGGGCGATAATAGGCACAATAAAATGTTGCATTATCTTCTATAGCAATAATATTGGGTAGGCTGTATAAATACTGAATGTTAGATAAATATAGGTGTTTTATTGCTGTATGATGTAAAGATGTTTGTCCCAAAGTTTCCATTGAAGGTAAATCGAGCTCAACACCCATTAAAGAACAGTTAAACATATCAGCAGTGGCGTCTGCAGAGTCAACCGAAAAAGTTTCGGTTATACCATCAAAGTTATATTCATCCATAAAAGTTGCTTTAGGTGCATAAAAAACTCGCAAATCACTGGAAAAACCGCCACTGTGTGCTCTCATATCAAATGCAGCATAGCTTATTTTTTCACATTCAGGTAAATATACTGCCCTGAGTTTGTAAACCATTTTAAATGCATTTTCTCCTATTCGCTTAACTTTAGGGAAATTCGCCCCAACAAAAGAACTCCAATAAAATGCCCACGGATATATTTCTTCGCAATTTGGAAAGAAGATTTCTCTAATATTAAATAGTGATGTAACTGCATAGTACCCTATTGCTTTAACATTATATCCCCAAATATATTCTAAATTTGGGCAATCACAAAAACAACTGATTTGGTCATCAAATGTTAATGGTCTATCATAATCATCATCTGTCCAACCTAAATACTCCACAGTATCAGGCATTACAACACCTTTTAACTCCTCACTCTGAAATGCTCCGTATTTTAAATCAACAATTTTGATACCATTGATATATTCGGGTATTTTAAGATATTCTACATTTCCTGTATAAGAGGTTATAACACCATCCTCGGTTACCGTAAACATATCGTCTGTACCAATAAACATAGATATTATATTTTTAGTTACACATCTGCTTCTTGAACCGTTTTTATATGCCACTGCACGAAATCTTATTTCAGCATTTTCAAATTCAAACGCTTCTTTATAAAGAGTTCCGTTACTTGGTGAGGGATATGTTCCGTCAGTTGTATAATATATTTCTGCTCCCTCTTCGGCATAGAATTCAAGGGAGACCTTACCATCATATTGCCTTTCGTTATGGCTGAATGTTGGTTCAGTTACTGTCGGAAAATCAAACAACTCAACGGCATTTACAACACCGCTGCCGAACCAACCTTCTGTATACGGTTCGTAAACCTCATTGCCGCACCCCTTTATAGCTCTCATTCTTTCTGTAAAGGACATTGATTGATGGGTGGCATAAAACATTGCATAAATTGCTGCCATAAGAGGAGAAGAAAAAGATGTGCCGTCAGCATAGTCAAAAACATTGTTAAGGTTACAAACAGGAACATTCTGTCCCGGTGCAAATACATTTACAGGCTTACCCCAGCAAGAAAAGTTTGATGGTATATCATAAATATTATTTGCACCAACCGTAACTGTTTTTTCTGATGCATTCAATGGGTGTGCCAAAAGTCTTTCCAAATCGCCACCTTTGTTACCTGCAGAGTTAAAAATCATACAATTTTTTTCATAAGCATAATCAACAACGGCTTCGAACAACTCATCTGCACCAAAAGCAGAGAAGCTACAATTAATAGCATCAACCCCAAAATCGACCGCTGCTAAAATTGCCGCTGTCGTTAAAGTTGCACTGTCAGCTGAGCCGTTTTCTTTAATGCAACGGAAATGAGCGATTTTAATATTATCAGTAGTGCAGTTATATATCATGCTTGTAACCATTGTTCCGTGACCATTATAATCCTGTTCCGAATTGGGATCATGTTCACCTGAATTATTAAAGCCCGTTTTAATTATTCTGTCTACAAAATAGTTGTTGTTAAAATCGTAGCCCGAATCAACTACGCCAATAATTATTTCCGGCAAATCAGCATCCTTGTATTTATCAAGCACAAAATTCATACCCGTTGATTCTATGTACCAGGCTTTTCTGTAACCGTCATAGGTTAAAGCTGTATTTTCTTCGGCTTCCTCTTCAATATTTTGCAGAGCATTATATGAAACATCATATTTTACAGACAAAATATCTTTATCTGCAGAATATTTCTCATAAGCATAATTAGTGTCTTCCTCATTTTCAAACTGAACTATGTAGAAATTCGAAAAACCGCTTACAATATCAATGGCTCCGTATTTTTCAATCGGTTTATCGGATTGAACAATAAGGCGACTGCAATAATTTATATCCCAATCAGAAACATCTGCCGCCTCTTCTTCTTCAAGGACAGATTCTTCGGGAGTTATATATTCAGCATCATCATATTTCTCTACTAAAGCAGTTACATCCTCGCAGAATTCCGCTGTGTTTTCCGTTACAATGACATCGTCCGTTGCCGATACGGGAACACAGAATATTGATGCGAATAGAGAAACACATAAAACAAAGCTTATTATTTTCTTCATTTCGTTTACCTCCCAAAAATTGTTTGTATGTTAAAAAAGGTTGCGGTTTGGTCTACCTCTCTGGTTTAAGAGAGGTAGAATTAACATCTGCTTTTTTGTTCTTCGGGATGCAATCCCTATGGCTTGGTGGATACAGACAGTTATCCTAACGGTTCAGGCGAGCCCAAACCGTTAGGGGATTTCCATTTTTTCTGTTAATTATTCAAACACCCCGAAAAGCTTTGAAAAGAAATTTCTAATTAATTCAAATATTTTAAAAACAATTCTTGTTTCAGAAGAACCTTCTGTTGTGCTTATGCGCTTTTCGTCGCTGTAATTACCTATACCTACAACGAAGGTTTCTTTTCCGCCATCATCCTTGATGCGTTCTTCGACTTTATAGTCTATGCCCTCAACCAAAGCATAGCCTGAATCGCTTATTTTCAGACCACCCATTGTAATTATCCGGGTTTCTTTAATATCACGCGGTAAAACATCAAGGGTGAAATTCTGTGTTCCGATTAAGTTACCCTTACCTTTAACAGCAATGTTGTAAGTACCTACACCGTTTATTTTATCAAGACCGATTATTTCGTAATCCACGCCCTCAGTGAGTAAATCATTACCCATATAAAGAGCCAGGTCGGGCTTGATACCGTTGGGCGAATAGTATGTAAAGTCTTCATACTT